>JBILLJ010000021.1:0-80100 GCA_044376125.1 Sandaracinaceae bacterium | reverse complement strand
CGTGCGCACGAAGCACCGCGTCACCTCGACGCCTCGAACAGCACCAACCCCTTGTGATTCAGGCCCGCGAGCACTCTTCAGCCCCTCTCAGCCACCCACCAAACCCCGCGGAGAGCCACTTCCTCCGGGGAACGGTGGAGGAGGACTTCGCGGAGTTGCTCGAAGAGGACGGGGTCGATCCACTGCCTTCCCATGGGTTCATCTTCTTCGATCATCAGGGCTACCAGTTCTTCTGGTTCACCCTCGGTGCCGGCCCAGACCCCGAGGTGTTCCACCACAGCACCACGACCAAGAGCCATCGAGCAGTCGCGCCGTCGTTCTCCCGCTGGCTGGAGCAGCGGATCGAGTCCGAGTACGGTGTGACGTGAGCGGTGAGCGCCACACGTACGGTGCTCGGGTGGGGCGCGCGGTCGACCGGTGCATCGGGGAGGCTGACGGATGAAGACGAACGAAGAGACTCGCGCGGGCATGTCGATCGTCGAGCTCGTGGCGCTCATCCGGCGCCGTTCCGATCGGCCGGTGATCGGCTGCACGGACGAGGCGATCGCTGGGATCTGCGCGATTGCGCCGGGGCCGCTGCCCAGTGACTACCTCGAGTGGCTGCGCCTGGCGGGGCAGTCCCCTGGTGACTTCATGCTCGGAACAGACCTGGCGGTGCCCCTCGTCCCTCGAATGCAGGAGGGCATGAGAGAAACGTCGCGTCAGTTCGCTGGGCCATCGTTTCCGCGCGACGCATTCGTGTTCGCGGACCACCAGGCCTACGTCTATCTGTGGTTTCACGCCCACGGTGACCGCGACCGGCGTGTGTTTCGCTATATGCAGATGGCCCGCGAGTCAGTCGAAGTGGGTAGTTCGTTCACAGAGGTGATGGAATGGACGGCAAGGGATGAGTATGGGCTCGCGTAGTCGCGGTCTGCGGTCTTCGTCCAGGGCAGCCGCGGGTGAACGCCCCGTGGAGGACGTCGTGCTCTCCAAGCGAGCGGTTCGGTCGAGATGACTGCGATGTGGCGAGAGAGGGTTCTCTGGTGCTGCGAGGTCATCGGGTGTCATTCGCTGGCGCCCGTCCGTGGTTGCGCCGACAGCGAGATCAGAGGGCTGGCCGAGCGCACCGGACTCGAGGTGCCCGAAGCGCACGGGCTCTTCCTCAGGCTCGTCGGCGGAGAGCCGGGCGACTTCATGCGCGGCTACGATCTGCGCTTCTCGGTGTCCGAGCGTCTCGATCAGCGGTTCCGGCTGCTCGTCTCCGAGATGCGCGGTCCGCCGATCCCGCCGGGCGCCCTGGTGTACTTCGGGAGTCAGGACTTCCAGTTCTGGTTCATGCTCGCGGACGACGGCCCGGACCCCAAGGTCTTCACGTACGTCGACTCTGATCCGACGGTGTTCTCAGAGGTTGGAAAGACCTTCTCGGAGGACCTTGAGCGACTGGTCAGCGAGCAGTACGGTGTCGAGTTCCTCCACTGATCGCATCGTGAGCCAGCGACCGGACGCGGAGCGTTCTCGGGGTAGGGCGGGGGCTCGTCCCCCGCCTCGCTTGCTCGCGGTCGGCGATGAGCGCTGCCCGCGGCGCAGTGGATGCGGTGCGGGCTTCCTCCGACGCAATCGAACGTTCTCGCGGAGGGCGACTTGTGCCAGAGTTGCGACGGTGCGAGCGCGCTCTCGGAGCGCGCCTCCTCGGATCAGGGCCGCGGGTTCGGGAGAGCGGAGGGCCGGTGTCGTCATGCGAACATGGGCAGAATCGATCGGCGCGTCCGTCTCTGCGATCGAGAGGCACTTCGGGCCCGTTCGGGGCGCGACGCCCGCCGAGATCCGGGAGATCGAGCTCGAGGCCGGAGGTGCCCTGCCTGCCGCGTACGTTGCCTTTCTGCGTGAGGTGGGAGGAGACCCGGGGGACTTCATGCGAGGCAGTGACTTCGACGTTCGGTATCTTCGGGGCCCGGTGGCGGAGAATTGCGCGGAGGTGCTCGCTGAGGATGGCGCAGAACCACTGCCCCCTCGTGCCTTCGTCTTCTTTGGTCACCAGGGATACCAGTACTACTGGTTCGTGAACTCGGCCGAGCCTGATCCGCCAGTGTTCTACTACAGCACGTCGAGCAGGCTTCACACCAAACTAGCCGAGTCGTTCTCCGAGTGGCTCGAGATGTTCGTCGAGTCCGCGATCCTGGTGAGGTCCCAGCTCGGTCGGTAGAGGTGGAGGTGCGGTGTCACCTGTGGGATGTCCGTTCGCACCCCTGGCTGACTTGCGCTACGGGTTGCGCGCGGCGAGTGCTCCTGGAGGCGGTGTGACTGAGTTCATGGACCGGGAAGAGGGGCGACGGGCAGAAGGTCTGCTGGCGCCGTACCCTTGCTGACCGTCATGGAGGTCCTGGGATGCTTGGGAGCTTCGATGCGTTGTTCGAGAGGCAACGGGCCTGGCAGTCCTGCAGGAGGCGAGGTCTCGGCCGTCGATGTTTGCTCGTGATGAATCAACTGAAGTGAGGTCTCGCCGGCGGCGAAGCGCCGCGCAGCGTCCCTTTGTAGCGCGCGAGGCGGAGGGTTGAGGAGTGGCCTTCCCGTCCTGCCGCACGAGTGCGTGTCGAGGTGCGGCGCGAGAGGGCTTCATTCGTGGACTGCTGGTGTCAGAAGAGGCGTTGCTCTGGGTCGGTAGCCGGACTCTCGAGGTTCGCTTGCCGGATGGGCGTGGATCTGGCGGGCACCTTGACGGCTCCTGCCACGGTCACATCGGAGATCGGCCATGAGCGACAGAGTGTTCACGGTGATTCAATCGCCCACTGTGCGGGAACGTGGCGCCCCCGACCTCGGGGGCGACCTCATTCGCTGGTCGCTGCTCGTTGGAGACGATCCCTCGGTCGAGTCCATGTTGCGATCAGGGGCTCTGCGTCGGTATGCGATCTTGACGAACGACGGCTTTGCCGACGGATCGGATCGTTACGATCGGCTCACTCTGCCCAGCGGCGCGGCCGTGGGTGTCGTCCGACTGGCGGGGGAAATCGCCGAATTCAACGCGCACCCTGGAGAGCTCGGTCCCGCGGCGTGGCGTGAGTTCGTGACGTTTTGCGAGCTCAGCGCGCAGCACTGCGGCGCTGCGGGGGTGCTCTCGTCCTTGCGTGGAGACCTGATCATCGCCGTGTTCCTTCCCCAGCTCGGCGTCTGGATCGCTCGCGAGCGGGTGGATGTCGATGACGAGCCCGATTGTGTCGGCTTCCTGCGGAACGCGGGACTCCTTGGTACACCGCGAGGTTGAAGCACCGCGCGCAGGCGCTCGTCGACGATGGCGCAGAACCACTGCCCCCTCGCAGATGGTGACCACCTCTGGAGCGAGTCGGGACGTGCGTGCGGTGACGCTGCGCGGAGGTGGGTTCAGCAGCGGGTCCAGCCGAAGGTGGGGCGGTCGGGCTGGCCGTACTTCGTGAGGGCGCCCTGGGGGCCGACGGCGTTGGGGCGCTGGAAGATCCAGTTCTGCCAGGCGCTGAGGCGCGAGAAGATCTTGGAGTCCTGCGTCTCGCCGCCGGGGAAGCGGAGCGAGGCCTCCATGCCCGTCAGGGCGTCGGGCGAGAGCGAGGCGCGCTCCTCGATCGCGATGCGCAGGTCGTCGTCCCAGTCGATCTCGTCGGGCGCGATGGTCACGAGACCGAGCTCGTTCGCGCGCTCCGTCGCGATGGGGCCCTTCTCCGCGAGCGCCTGCTCGATGCGGCCTGGCTCGCGCTGGAAGCGGACCTCCAAGCGGCTCAGGCCGTGCGACATCGGGTGGCGGCCCGCGTTCGCGACGCCGAGCTCGAGGCTGACCTCCTCGTCGTCGTCCGCGAGCATGTAGATGCGGTCCGCGGCGAGCGCGAGCTCGAAGAGCGAGCCCGCGAAGGCCGAGCCTTTCTCGATGAGCGCGAAGAAGCTCTTGCTCGTGAGATCGAGGCGACGGAGCACGCGCGACTGGAAGGCGAGGATCTCGTCCGCGAGCCAGTGGCCCGCGTTCTTCGCGAGCGCGGCGTCGGCCTCGAGCACCTTCTTCGGATCGCCGCTCGTGTGGAGGACCACGACGCCGACGTCGAGGTGATCGAGACGCAGGTGAAGGAGCGCGTCGTCGAGCTCGCGGAACGCGCGGAGCGACCACTGCGCGCTGCCCGCGGCTTGGATGGCCTCGGCCGTCGCGGGGATCGCGCCCTCGGGCGCCTTCATCGTGACGTGCGCGACGCGCGCCTTGGCGTCGACCACGAGCGTGACGTGCTGGTAGGTGTACGTCGCGCCGTCGATCGACGGAGCGACGGGCTCGAGCACGATGCCCGGACCGCGCTTGGAGGCCGGGCGCTGCGCCTCGGCCTGCGCAGCGAGCTTGCCCACGCGCTCCTCGACGGCCTGATCGAAGCGGGTGCGCGACGCGATCGCATCGACGAGGCCCCACTCGACCGCGCGCTTGCCGCGCACACCCTCGCTCGTGGTGCAGAAGACGTCGGCGAGATCGCGGCGCACCTTGCGCTTGTCGACGAGGCGCGTGAGGCCGCCGGTGCCGGGGAGCACGGCGAGCAGCGGGACCTCGGGCAGGCTCACGGCGCTGTTGCCGTCGTCGACGAGGAGGATGTCGTCGCAGGCGAGCGCGAGCTCGTAGCCGCCACCGGCGCAGGGGCCGTTCACGGCGGCGAGGTACTTCTGGCCCGACACGGCGGACGCGTCTTCGATCGAGAGGCGGGTCTCGTTCGTGTACTTGCAGAAGTTGACCTTGAAGGCGTGGGTCGAGGCCCCGAGCATGTAGATGTTCGCGCCCGAGCAGAACACGCGCTCGATCGCGGACTTCACGACGACGACCTTCACCTCGGGGTGCTCGAAGCGCATGCGCTGGATGGCGTCGCAGAGCTCGATGTCGACGCCGAGGTCGTAGCTGTTGAGCTTGAGCTCGTAGCCGGGGCGGAAGCCGCCGTGCAGCTCCACCGCCATCGCGAGCGTCGCGCGATCGCCGCTCACCTCGAGCTTCCAGTGACGGTACTTGCTCGGGTGCGTGTCGAAGCTCGTCGGGCCTGCGGGCGTCGTGGTCGTGGAGTCGTCGGCCATGGTGTCCTCGGTGTGCGCGGCCGGAGGGGCTTCGCGAAGGGGCGATTCATAGAAAACCACGGGCTCCGGACCTATGCGCAAGCGCACGCGGGGTGGAGGTACCGCACGACGCGGAGGCCAGGGTCGGGGCTCCGCTGCCTGGAAGAGGTGCTACGGACCCGGCGTGATCGTCGAGGCCTTCATCGATTACTCGAGCCCCTTCGCGTACCTCGGCTCGACCCAGATCGAGCGCGTCGCGCGTGCACACGGCGGCGAGGTGGTCTTCCGGCCGTTCCTGCTCGGCGCGCTCTTCAAGGCGATCGGCACGCCGCTCGTGCCGCTCGAGTCGTTTTCGCCGGCGAAGGAGCGCTACTACCGCCTCGAGCTCGAGAGATGGTCCGCGCGTTGGGGCGTGCCCTTCACCTTCTCGACGCGCTTTCCCCTGCGCACGGTCGACGCGCTGCGCCTCACGCTGCTCGCGCCCGAGGCGAAGCGAGCGGCCCTCGTGCACGCGATCATGCGCGCGACGTGGGCCGAGGATCGCGACCCGTCCGATCGCGCCGTGCTCGAGGCGGCGTGCATCGACGCGGGCGTCGAGACGGGGCTCCTCGATCGGCTCGCCGAAGGCAAGCAGCTGCTCTTCGAGGCCACCGAGGACGCGCGAGCGCGGGGCGTGCCGGGCGCGCCGACGTTCGTCGTGCACACGACGCGGGGGCCGGAGCTCTTCTGGGGACAGGACCGGCTCTCGCTCGTGGCCGCTGCGCTCGCGGGCGTGGTCGCACCACCGCTGCCGGTCGATCCCTGACGCGGGACGTGCCTGCCCGCGCGCCGAGTGGCGTGCGCCGGAGCCGGCCATTAGTCTCCACCTCGTGCAGCGCGAGGCGCATTTCCACTTCCTGGGCGTCCCGGTCTACATGGAGCCGCTCCACTTCGTGGTGTCGGCACTGTTCGGGTTCATGCAGTACGGCCTGTCGGCGTCGGCCGCGATCTGGGTCGTGCTGGTGTTCATCGGCGTGCTCCTCCACGAGATGGGCCACGCGCTCGTCGGGCGACGCTTCGGTCAGGATCCGTTCGTGATCCTGAGCGGGTGGGGCGGCCTGACGACGTGGCTCTCGCCGCGCGCGCTCTCGCCGGGGCAGCAGGTCCTCGTCTCGTTCGCGGGGCCCGCGGTGGGGCTCGCGCTCGGTGGCGGTGTGTGGCTCTGGTACACGTACGCGCCGACGCATCAGCTGCCGCCCATCGCGGCGAACGCGATCGTCGACTTCATCTGGGTGAACTTCGGCTGGGCGATCTTCAACCTCCTGCCGATCTTCCCGCTCGATGGCGGACAGATCAGCAAGGCGACGCTCGAGAAGTTCTTCGGCGTGCGCGGCATGCGCTGGTCGCACCTCATCTCGGTCGTGCTCGCGGTGGGCATGGTGGCCCTCGCGCTGCCGCTCCGCGCCATCTTCATGGTGCTGATGTTCGGTCAGCTCGCGCTGCTCAACTGGCAGCACTTCCAGGCCGCGGGTCGCTGGATCGATCGCGTCAAGCCCGCCAAGCCCAAGGTGTCGGTGACGCCCGTCGCGCCGGCCCGTGGGTCACCGCGCGAGGCCGCGTCGCACGCGACGCTCGACGCCGAGCTGCAGCGCGGCTGGCAGGCGCTCGACGACGGCCGCCCGCTCATGGTCCGCATGATCGCCGAGTCGCTGCTCCTTCGTGTGGAGACCGACGACAAGCGCTTCGAGGTGATCCACCTGCTCGCGTGGGGGCGATTGCTCGGTGGCGATGCGCGCGCGGCGAAGAACGCGCTGTCGCTCCTGCCGAAGGACAAGCTGCCCGACGCGCTGCTCGAGGGCGCGGTGCGTCTCGAGCTGGGTGAGGCCGAGGCGGCGGTGCCGCTCCTGGCGGAGGGCATCCGCGGGCGCTCGGACGACTTCGTCGCGTCGCGTCTGGGCAAGGCCGCGGCGATGTCCGGACAGGTCGCGCCCATCACGCGTCTGCTCGAGGACGAGACGGCGGCCAAGGAGATCGGCGCGCGCTCGTTCCAGGTCGTCGTCGGCGACCTCTTCGCGGCGCGACGCTACGACGCGGCGATCGAGGTCGGTCAGCTCGTGTTCGCGCGGTACGCGCAGGGCGCGGACGCGTTCAACGTCGCTTGTGCGCTCGGCAAGGCCTCGCGCTCGGACGAGGCGCTCGAGTGGCTCCACAAGGCGCTCGACGCGGGCCTCAAGGATCCGAAGGTGCTCGACACCGACGAGGATCTCTCGGACGTGCGCGGCCTGCCCGGCTTCCAGGCCGTGCGCGAGAAGGCCGGGCTGAGCGCCTCGTCCTCGACCTGATCGCCGCCTCTGGACGCGCCGTGCGTCGCGGGATGGTCTCTTGCGGGGGCCACGCGAGCGACGGTATGCGGTCGGGATGACGACGCACGTGGGGATGTTGCTCTTTCCCGATCTGACGCAGCTCGATCTCACGGGGCCGTTCGAGGTGTTCCAGCGCATCCCGGGCGTGGCGGTGCACCTCGTGTGGAAGGACCGCGCGCCGGTGATGGCGCGGGGCGGGCTCGCGATGGTGCCGACGACGACGTTCGCGCAGTGCCCACCGCTCGACGTGCTCTTCGTGCCCGGCGGCTTCGGACAGCTCGCGCTGCAGGACGACGAGGAGGTGCTCGCGTTCCTGCGCCGCGAAGGAGCGCGCGCGAAGTGGGTGACGTCGGTGTGCACGGGCGCGCTCTTGCTCGGGGCGGCAGGCCTGCTCGAGGGCTACGACGCGACGACGCACTGGGCGTACGTGGACTTCCTCTCCGCGTTCGGCGCGCGCCACGTCGAGGCGCGCACGGTGATCGATCGCAACCGCATCACGGGTGGCGGTGTCACCGCAGGCATCGACTTCGCGATCGTGCTCGCCGCGCAGCTCGCGGGCGAAGACGCTGCGCGCGCGATCGAGCTGCAGATCGAGTACGACCCTGCGCCGCCGTACGGCGCGGGAAGTCCGCGCCTCGCGCGCGAGGCCACCGTGCGCTCGGTGCGCGAGCGCCTCGCGCCCGCGGTCGAGGCGCAGCGCGAGCGCCTCGCGAAGCGTGCGTGAACAAGCGGCTTGCGGGGCCCGTCGAACACGCGGAGAGTCGGGCGATCGACTGGCCCGAGCCCGAACGAGGAGAGACCATGAGCCGCGCGTCCCGCATCCCCAGCCTCCGATCGACGAGCCAGAAGCTCCGGACCGTTCCCGTGATCGTCGCGGTGCTCGCCGCGCTCGTCGGCGTGCTCGGCACTGGCTGTCGCGCTTCGGTGCGCGTGGAGACGACGACCGGCGTGGGCGCGCGCTCCAACCCGCCGAGCGCGGGCTCGGAGGTCGTCGTGACGCAGCCGAGCCAGAACCCGCCCGCGAGTGGCGGCGAGGTCGTGGTCACCGAAGGCACGGGCCAGGGCGGCCGCGTGGTCCCTGGAACGAGCGGATCGAGCGGCACCGTCGTCGTGCAGCCCTCGCAGCCGTCGTCGTCGGGTGGCGTCGTGGTGCAGCCCTCGCAGCCTCAGCCCAGTGGCACGGGCGCGGTCGTGGTGCAGCCGCAGCCCGGCTCGACGGGCTCGGGTGGCACCGTGGTGGTGCAGCCTTCGCAGCCTTCGCAGCCTTCGCAGCCCGGCGTCGTCGTCGGCTCGACCACGGGGACCACGCAGCGCCCAGGCACCGCGACCGGAGGCGTGGTGGTGGGCTCGACCACGGGCACCTCGCAGCAGCCCGGCACGGCGACGGGCGGCGTGGTGGTGGGCTCGACCACCGGGCAGGCGCCTGGCACCGCCACGGGCGGCGTGGTGGTCGGCTCGACCACGGGGCAGGCGCCCGGCACGGCGACCAGTGGTGTGGTGGTGGGCTCGACCACCGGCACGGCGCCTTCGCAGCCCGGCGCGGTGACACCGGGCTCGTCGTCGTCGGGATCGAGTGGGCAGTCCGGCACCACGATTCCCGAGGGCCCGCGTCCGCGCCGCCGCCCCGACGCCGTGCGCACCGCGCCGCCGCGGTGAGGGACGAAGGGATCGGCCGAGCGGCGACGTGATGGCGTGAGGGTGCGCGTCGCGTCGCCGCGCTTCCCTTCGTGCGTCAGGGGGACGAGACTCGCGCGGCCATGAAGGACAAGCACGTCGCCATCCGCATCGAGCAGTGCCTCGCGCTCGCGAAGGCGAGCAATTGCCCTCGCCGCAAGTTCGGGGCGCTGCTCCTCGATCCCGCGCGCAACGTGGTCCTCATGGACGGCTACAACGGCGGGCCGCGCGGTGGCGGTGAGCTGTGCGGCGGACACGTGTGCCTGCGCGACACCATGGGCGTGCAGTCCGGCACCCGCATGGAGATCGGCTGTCATCACGCGGAGATGAACGTGATCTGCAACGCGGCGGCGACGGGCGTGGCGTGTGCGGGCGCGTGGCTGATCGTGACGGGCGAGCCGTGTGTGCTGTGCGCGAAGCTCATCCACCACGCGGGCATCGCGCGTGTGCTGATCGTCGAAGGCGGCTATGCCGGAGAGAACGGGGTCGCGTACCTCGAGCAGCACGGCGTCGGCGTGCAGCGCGTGGAAGGGCCCCGCGATCCACGCCTCAGCCCGGCCTGACACGCGTCGCGGAACCACGGGCGCCGGTCTTCGTGGGGCCCCTCGTGATCCGTCGTGGCGCGGCGCGCGTACGACCGCCGTGGCTCCGCGCGCCGATCTCGCGACTTCGTCCGTGCCGTCCCTCGGCTCGGACCATGCGTCGTGGCGCGCGGGCTGGATCGGAGCCCACGACCTCGTGCAAGCTCGGCTCCGACCGGTCGACCCCACCGCGTGGCGTCCGGTCCAACGCGTGGAGAACGTTTCGAAGGCAACGCTCGCGAACGACGAGCCCGACGACGCCGCACTGCTTCGTGCCGTCGCTGCGGGTGATCGCGTCGCGTTGGCCACGCTGTACGACCGCCACGCGGCGCTCGTGATCGCGGTCGGCGTACGGATCCTCCGCAACCGACGCGACGCCGAGGACATCGCGCACGACGTCTTCCTCGAGGTGTGGCGCCGCGCCGCGACGTACGACCCGAGCAAGGCCTCCGTGAAGACGTGGCTCGTGCTCATCATGCGTTGCCGCGCGCTCGATCGGCGCAAGTCGGCGGGCGTCGCGATGACGACCGCGCTCGTCGACGACGCGCGCACGACCGACGCCACCGACGGCCCGGACGCAGCCATCGACCGAGGCCGCGTGGCTGGCGCGCTCGCCGCGCTCACACCGGCGCAGCGCGAGGTGCTCGCGCTCGGCTACTTCGAAGGCCTGTCGTCGTCGGAGATCGCCGAGCGGCTCTCCATCCCGCTCGGCACGGTGAAGTCGCGCGTCGCAGGCGCGCTGCGTGCGCTCCGCGCACAGCTCGGCGTGGCCACGGGCAGCTCAGGGGCAGACGGCGCAAGCTCGGAGGAGACGCCGTGACCCGCCCTCGCAGCCCTTCGCATCGTCGCGGCCCGGCGCTCGTGGATCGTTCGCTCGACGAGCTCCTCGCCGAGGCGGACACGTCGCTCGACGCGCTCGTCGGCGCGCTCGACGACGAGCTCGCGCCCGACACGGGCCCCGCTGGCGGGCGCGCGCGCTTGCTCGCGGCCCTCGATGGCACGCACCGCTTCGACGACCTGGAGGAGCGGGTGGCCGCGCTCCTCGACATCGAGCCGGCGGCCGCGTCTGGCATGCTCCTCGACGTGGATCGCGTCGGCGTGTGGGAGGCAGGCCCGAACCCCTCGTGCACGATCTTCCACGTCGAAGGCGGCCCGAAGGTGAAGGACGCCGTCACGGGCTTCGTGAAGGTCCTGCCGGGTGGAGGCTTTCCCCCACACGAGCACCTCGGCGACGAGATCGTGCTCGTGCTCCAGGGCGCCTTCCGGGACATCGACGGCACCGTCGTCGGCGCCGGACAGACGGCGAGCATGCCCTCGGGCAGCGCGCACTCGTTCGAGGTCGAGGGTGACCTGCCGCTCGTCTACCTGGCCGTGATCCAGCGCGGCGTGATCATCGACGGCACGCCGCTCCTCGCAGGCGATCCGCGGGCCTGAGCCACCTCCCCTGTCCGAGCGGGGCGCCGCACGCGCGGCCTCGGGCACGCGGCCGAAAACGACGCAAGCTCCGCGGGAGGTTCCCTGCGGAGCTCGTTGCGATCTCGAGGACGCTGCCGTTCGGCAGCGAGACCCTTGCGGATCAGCCCGCGCCTGCGCCCATCCAGACCGAGCCCGCGACGGCGAGCGTCGCCACGCCGAGCAGGGCCGAGGTGATGACGAGCGTGATGATCGTCGCCTTGTCGCCGATGCCCGTGAAGTAGTCGAGCGCGACGGCGGCGGCGAGCACGCCGAACGTCGCCATGCCCCAGATGCCCATGCAGAAGACGCAGATCGCGCCGACGACGGCCATGAAGGCGGCGACGACGAACACCAGGATGAAGTCGAGGTTCGCTCCGATGCTCTGCGCACGCTGGAGGACTTCGATGTCGCGCTGGACGAGCTGCTCGTTTTCCATGCGCGCCAGGATGCCGGATCCGGCGCGCGAAAGGAAGAGGGCTCCCGCGTCGCCGCGAGAGCCCTCGATTCCTCGTCTTGGTGGTGCGCTCAGCGGCGGCGCCGGCGGCTCGCGAGGAGCGCGCCGAGGGCCAGGAGCGAGCCCCACGCGAGCGGCGCGTGCGACGAGCCTGCGCTCGAGCCCGGCACACGGCAGAGGCAGCCGCCACCGCCCGTGGCGAGCACGCGCGAGTTCGGATCACGGTCGACGAACGCGTCCATGCCCGGGCCCGCGTCGCGGCCGCCGCCACCGGCGTCGGTCATCGCCATGCCCGCGTCCGCACCGACGACCTCGGTCCGACACTCGCCGGCCACGCACTCCTGCCCGTCCGGACACGTCACGCCGATGCAGCGATCCGGGTCGCAGGCGCCCGTCACCGGGTTGCACGTGGTGGACTCGGGGCACGAGACACCGCCGCACATGCTCGTCACGCAGTCGCCCGTGGCCGGGTCGCAGGCCTCGGTCACGGCGCACGAGGCGTCCGCGCAGAGGTCGGTCGCGCACACGCCACTGCGGCAGATCTCACCCGCGTCGCAGGTGACGTCCGCGCAGCTCGGCTCGCACGTGCCCATGCGGCAGACCTCGTCGGCCGCGCATCCCGCCGTGAGGCAGGGGTCGGTGACGCACGCGCGGCTCGCGACGTCGCAGACCTGGCCGCTCGGGCAACCGAGCGCGAGGCAGCTGTTCTCGACGCAGCGGCCCGTGTCCGGGTTGCAGACGAGGCCGCCGTCGCAGACCACGCCTTCACACGGGTACGTGCAGCTGTTGCCGCGACACACGCACTCGGGCACGCCGTCCATGCCCGGCGCGCACTGCACCTCGCCGCCGACCTCGACGGTCTCGGTCGCACATGTCGCCGAGTCGCAGAGCGGGCGCGTGCAGAAGCACGAGCCGTCGCTCTGCATCGACGCGATGGTGCCGGTCGGGCACATCGGGCCGAACTCCGTGATGTCGCAGGCGCTCGCGCACTGACACTCGACGCAGCGCGACTCGCCGGGGCAGATGCCTGGCGTGCCGCTCTCGTCGACCATGCCGTCGCAGTCGTTGTCCTCGCAGTCGCAGACCTCGGTGCCCGCGGGCACCTCGCCGACGCAGATCTCGGCGCCATCGACACAGCGGAGCACGCCGGCCATGCACACGCCCTCGTCCCTGCCGCACGCGGCGCCGTCGGGGATTCCGTCGTCGATCGCGCCGTTGCAGTCGTCGTCGAGCAGGTTGCAGACCTCCGTGCTCGGCGCGATCTCGCCCGAGCAGATGGTCATCCCCGTCGCCGGGTCGCAGACCGTCACGCCCGGATCGCACTCACCCACGTCGCTGCCGCACGCGGCGCCGACGGGGATGCCGTCGTCGACGACGGTGTCGCAGTCGTCGTCGAGGCCGTTGCAGACCTCCTCGCGCGGCTCGACCGCACCCTCGCACGTGCGCACGCCGCCGATGCAGCGCGTGATGCCCGACACGCACTCGCCAGTGTCGTCGCCGCAGACCATGCCCGCCTCGGGATCACCCTCGTCGACCCGCGCGTCGCAGTCGTCGTCGAGGCCGTTGCAGAGCTCGGTGCGCGGAAGGATCTCGCCCGAGCACACCAGGCTACCGCCGGTGCAGACGAGCGTGCCGCGGCGACACGCACCCATCATCGGTGCCGTGCCGCACGATGCGCCACCGCCCGGGTTGCCCTCGTCGACGCGGCCGTCGCAGTCGTCGTCGAGCGTGTTGCAGGTCTCGGCCGAGCCGCTCGTGCCGCCGACGCAGGTGAGCATGCCCGCGACGCAGCGCGTGCTGCCCGAGGAGCACACGCCGACGTCCGTGCCGCACGCCGCGCCCGTGTCCGTGCCTTCGTCGGTGCGGCTGTCGCAGTCGTTGTCGAGCGCGTCGCAGCGCTCGGTGTCGGGCCCGACCGCGCCGATGCACATGCCGTACACGCCGGCCGTGCACTGACGCGAGCCCGGCGAGCACTCGCCCACGTCCGTGCCGCAGTCCTCGACGATGCCGTCGATCACGCCGTCGCAGTCGTTGTCGAGGTTGTCGCAGATCTCGGTGACCGGGCTGGTGCCCGAGCACGTGCCCCACACGCCGGCGGTGCAGCTCTGCATGCCCACGCTGCACTCACCGACGTCGGTGCTGCACGCGCGCGTGACGCCTTCGTCGATGCGGGTGTCGCAGTCGTCGTCTCGGTTGTTGCAGGTCTCGGCGCCCACCGGCGTGCAGGCACCGCAGACGCCGCCCTCGTCGATCGAGCCATTGCAGTTGTCGTCGAGGAGGTTGCAGATCTCGGTGAGGGGTCCGCAGGTGCCACACGCGTTGCGCACGCCTTCGTCGACCGTGCCGTTGCAGTTGTCGTCGAAGCCGTCGCAGCGCGTCTCCGCGGGGGGCGAGCAGATGCCGGGCGTGGGCATCGTGGTCGGCGGCATCGCGTTGCGGTTGCAGTAGAGCGTGAAGCCCTCGTCGACGCGGGTGTCGCAGTCGTTGTCCGTGCCGTCGCAGGTCTCGTAGCGGATGCCGTCCGAGATGATCTGCGAGAACGCGGCCGCGAGCGTGTTCTCGTCCGTCGCGTAGTAGCCCTCGTTGCCGGGAGGGTTGGTCGTGAATCCGCGGCCGGCGCGGTTGTAGCGTTCGATGTCGCCGTCACCCGGCGTCACGCCGAAGCCGATGAAGTACGAGTTGACCACCACGCGTACGCCGCCGACGAAGAAGTTGTCGTGGAGGTCGCGCGCGGCCGTCTCGGCGTTGCCGCTGCAGGTCTCGTCGCCGTCCGTCAGCATGATGACGTTGACGGAACGACAGCCCCGGTTGGGGTCGGACGCGAGGGCCGTGGTGAGGTAGTCACGCGCCGCGAGGATCGTCCCGCCGATGGGCGTCGCGCCGGCTGCGGTCAGCTCCGGATTGGTCGCCATCGCATACGGGAACGTGGTGGGCGCCGTGCACTGGCTGCACGTGTAGTCGACCCAGCGGAGGATGTCCGGCTGGTTCGAGGAGGAGAAGGGCACGAGCACTTCGCCCGAGGCCGACGTGGCGTCGCAGGTGCGGGTGCAGCTGCAGCCACAGGCTCCGTTCGTGCAGGACGCCGAGCACGTGCCCGTGCAGTCCCGGTTGGCGAAACGTCCGAGGCCGAACGTCACGTCTCCGTAGCCGTTGACGACCTGCTGGATGACGCACTTGGCGTCGTTGATCCGGCGACGGGTCTGTCCGCACGAGTTGGCGCCGGTGCCCGTCGTCGTCGTGGTCATGGAACCCGACGTGTCGACCATGACGAGGAAGTACGGCGAGACCGCCGTCTGGGCGTGGGCTGTCGCGGCGTCGAGCAAGCTGCTGCCGACGAAGGCGAGCGCGGCGAGCGCGACGAGCGTGGCGCTGCGCGAGAGGAGGTGGAGGAAGCGATGCATCATGTTCGTACTCCTCGAAGTCAGGGCGCCGTGTCGCGGCAGCAGCGGAAGCCGGTGTTCGGTGTGGCGACCGTCGCGCCGCCCACCTCGAACGAGTATTGGCAGGTCATGCCGCCCGAGATGTCGTTGAACGATCCGCCGCGGATCGGATAGACGGCCGGCGTCGTGCTGCCACGCTGCGCGGTCCACTCCTGCAGGTTGCCGCTCATGTCGAAGACGCGGCGTGTCATCGCACCCCAGTCCGCGTAGCAGTTGGTGGCGGTGCCCGTCGGCACCACCGCGTCGCTGGCCATCGAGTAGTCGCGGCCGTTGCAGGTCATCGCCGAGTACGTGCCGCACGTCGCGCCGTACGAGTACACGCAGGCCGTGCCCGCCGACGTCTCGCACGCACGCTGCCACTCCTGCTCGGTGCAGAGGCGCGCGCCGATGCCCGCGCAGGCCGCCGCCGCCTGCGTCGGCGTGACCGTCGACCACGGGATGCGGTTGGGCTCCGAGCAGGCCAGGTTCGTCAGCGTGCCCGGCGCGGTCATCGTCGCGTTCGGGCGCGAGGCCTCGTACGCGAAGATCCAGCGGTTGACCGTGGCCCCGCTCATGCCGAAGGGTCCGCTGAACTGCACCCAGTTCGTGGTGGGCGAGTTGTCGACGGTGCCGTTGCAGTCGTCGTCGATGCCGTTGCAGGTCTCGGCGGTCCCGGTGATGCCCGTCGCGGCGTTACACGTGACGCCCGTGCCCGCCATGTTGCAGACGTTCATGCCCGTGCGCAGGCACGCGCCGACGCCACCGTTGTTGCAGGACATGCCCTTGGTCGGGAAGGGCTCGTCCACCATGCCGTCGCAGTCGTTGTCGAGGTTGTCGCAGCGCGTCTCCGTGGCCTGGTAGGTGGCCATCGGGTAGTCGCAGACGAAGCCCATCGCGCCCGCGCAGCGCGCCATCGTGCCCATGCACACGCCATTCGGGTTGCAGAAGTTGGCCGGCGCCGTGATGCCGTCGTCGATCATGCCGTCGCAGTCGTCGTCGACGCCGTTGCAGGCCTCGGTGCCGCTGAAGGTGCAGCCGTACTCGCAGCCGTCGGCCGGGTTCGCGTTGAGGTCGACGAAGCCGGGGCGGCACGCGATCAGGGTGCACGAGCCCATCGTGCAGCCGGCCACCGCGTTCATGAACGAGCAGGTGCGGCCGCACATGCCGCAGTTGCGCGGATCGATCATCAGGTTGAAGCCCTGATCGGCGGTGCCGTCGCAGTCGTCGTCGAGGCCGTTGCAGGTGTCGAGGCGCGGGCTCACCGAGCCGGCGCACGTGAGGCCACCGCCGGCGCACGTCAGCGTGCCCGCGGTGCACTCGCCCGTGTCGGTGCCGCATGCGGTGCCGCCGCCGGGGTTGCCGTCGTCGATCGTTCCGTCGCAGTCGTCGTCGAGGCCGTTGCACGCCTCGGTGCCACCCGCGAAGCCGCCCGTGCAGACGAGCGCGCCGCCGGTGCAGGTCTCGCGGCCGGGCACACACACGCCCATCGTCGAGCCGCACGCGCGGCCACCCTCCGGGTTGCCCTGATCGACGTTGCCATCGCAGTCGTCGTCGAGGCCGTTGCAGAGCTCGGTGGTCGGCGACGCGCCGCCGGTGCAGGTCACGGTGCCAGCCACGCACGTCAGGGTGCCGCGCGCGCACTCGCCGGTGTCCACGCCGCAGCTGCCGCCGCCGCCCGGGTTGCCCTCGTCGATGTTGCCGTCGCAGTCCTCGTCGACGAGGTTGCAGATCTCGGTCGAGGGGACCGCGGGCGTGCAGCGGTACTCGCAGCCGTTCGTCGCGATGCCGTCCAGATCGATGTAGCCGTCCGAGCACGCGTCGAGCACGCACGCGCCGCCCATGCACGCGGCCGTCGCGCGCGGCACGCGACAGTTGCGGCCGCAGGAGCCACAGTTGTTGGCGTCCGTCGTCAGATCGAAGTCTTCGTCGACGTTTCCGTCGCAGTCCTCGTCGCGGCGATCGCAGCGCATCTCGCGATCGGAGGTGGGCGTGCAGCGGTACTCGCAGCCGTTGTCCTGGTTGCCGTCCAGGTTGAAGTAGCCGGCGGCGCAGTCGCCCATGACGCACGAGCCGCCGGTGCACTCCGCGAAGGCATTCGGCGGTGCGCACACACGACCGCAGCCGCCGCAGTGCAGCTCGTCGGTGTTCGTGTCGAAGCCCTCGTCGACGTTGCCGTCGCAGTCGTCGTCGTGGTCGTTGCAGAGCTCGGGCGCGCCGAGCATGCAGCCGTCCGGCGGCGTGTACGCGTCCGGGATGTCAGAGCGGCCCGTGTCGAGGTCCGCATCCGGGCCAGCATCGCGGTTCGTGTCCGCAGGAACGCCGGTGTCGGCGGGGCCCGTGTCGCGGTCGACGCAGTCGAGGCAGAAGGGCTCGACGTTGCAGGCTGTCAGGGTGGTGACGCAACCAAGGAACAGCGCCGCCATACTGCGCGGCAAGCCGACTCTTGTCATTGCACCACGCTAAACGAGATCGGTCGGTCGCGTCATCCCCCTCGCAGAATCGGCCCCGATTGCCCAGAAACCTGGGTCTTTCGCATCCATCGATCGAGCACGAGGAGCGCCCAGAGCGCCTTGGTGTGCTCACCCCGCCTGGCGAGGTGGGCGGCGTGCCAGCGGGCGAACGGGGCGCGCTCGAGCGCCGTCCACACCGGGGAGTCCGTGAGAATGGTCTCGAGCCGCGGCGCGAGCGGTCCACGGAGCCACGCGGCCAGCGGGACCGAGAAGCCGTGCTTCTTGCGCTCGAGGATCGACGCGGGGACGAGCGCTCGCGCCGCCTCGCGCAGGAGCACCTTGCCGCTCGAGCCCTGGACCTTGGCGCTCGACGGCACGCGCCGCGCGAGCGCCAGGACCTGCTCGTCGAGGAACGGGGGCCGCGCCTCGAGGCCGTTCGCCATGGACGCGCGATCGACCTTCGTCAGCACCGAGCCGGGCATGTACGTGGCGAAGTCGAGCGTCGTGGCCGTCGCGATCGGATCGCCCCACCAGTGGTGCGCCTCGGCCAGCGTCGCCGGCTCTGCGCGCAGGCGCGGGCCCATGGCCTCGGCGAGCGCCGGCAGATCGAGGCTCGACATCCAGCGGAGATGGCGCCGCACGACGTCGTCGTCCCAGCGCCCGACGAAGCGCTTGAGCTTCCAGTCGAGGGCCTGGTAGCCATCGCTCGCGGGGATGCGCTCGAGCAGGCCGGCCAGGCCCGCGCCCCCGAGCGCCCCCCTGGCGCCTCGGACGAGCGGACCGAGCGCGCGCGCGTGGCGCACGTGGGCGAGATAGGTCGGGTAGCCGCCGAAGAGCTCGTCGGCCCCGTCGCCTCCGAGCGCGACCTTCACGTGCTGGCTTGCGAGCCGACAGAGCAGATGCGTCGGCACGATCGAGTGATCACCGAGTGGCTCGTCGAGGTGATCGAGGACCTCGTCGACGACGTCGAGCATCGCGGCGGGCGAGAGGACCTGTTCCACGTGCTCGAGGCCGAGGTGCTGCGAGACGGCGCGGGCGTGCGCGCTCTCGTCGAAGCTCGCCTCTTCGAACGCGATGCAGAAGGCCTGCAGGCGCGGCTTGCCGCCACGGCGCGAGAGTCGCTGGTGCGCGAGCGCGGCGATCACCGAGCTGTCGAGGCCGCCGGACAGGAACACGCCGAGCGGCACGTCGCTCATGAGCTGCGCCTCGACCGCGTCTCCGAGCGTCGCGAGCAGCTCGGCCGCGTCCGGCGCGGGGCCCGCCTCGGGCACCTGCGGCGCGACGTAGCGGCGTGGGCCGTCTTCGGACCCGTCGCCACGCAGGACGAGCAGCTCTCCGGGCGCGAGCTTCGAGACACCGCGCACGAGCGTGTACGGCGGGTGCGCGTAGTCGGAGAAGAGGAACGACGCGAGGCCGTCGTCGTCGATGCGCCGCTCGATGCCGGGCACCTCGAGCAGCGCGTCGAGCTCCGACGCGAACGCGATCCCTCCGCCTCGGAACGCACGCTCCGACAGGCGCGCCCAGTAGAGTGGCTTGATGCCGCTGCGGTCGCGCGCGAGCAGCACCTCGCCGCTCCGCAGATCCATCGCGACGAACGCGAACATGCCCGAGAGGCGCGGCACGATCGCCTCGCCCCACTCGGCGAAGCCGCTCACGAGCGTCTCGGTGTCGGAGCCTCGCGTGGCGAAGCGCGCACCTTCTCGCGCGAGCCGCTCGCGCGTCACGGCGTGGTCGTAGATCTCGCCGTTGAACGTGACGATCGCGCGCGCTCCGGGGCGCGCACGGGTGCCCGCGTCCTCCATCGGCTGCGCGCCGCCCTCGAGGTCGACGATGGAGAGGCGGCGGTGGCCGAACGTCGCGACGCGGCGACCCACGCGTCGCACCGCGAGGCCCTCACCATCGGGACCACGGTGCGCGAGCTTCGCGAGCATGCGGCGCACGACCGCCTCCGCGGGCTCGTTCGCGACGATGCCGGCGATGCCACACATGGCCGGCTCAGGGTGCCGAGCGCGGCGGCACGCTGGGCCGCGGGGTCGCGCTGGCGGGGAAGCCGAGGCGCTCGGCGATGGGGTAGGGCGAGCGCCCCTGCGACTCGAAGTACGTGCGGACGATGATCTCCGCCAAGAGGCCCATGCCGAGCGACTGCACGCCGAGCAGGCCGGAGAACGCGGCGATCGAGAAGAGCGGGTTGCGGTGCACCCAGATGTCGAGCGCGAGCTTCTGGTAGAGCACGTACGCCGAGAGCGCGACCGAGGTCGCGAGCATCGCGAAGCCCACGCCGCCGAAGACGTAGATCGGCTTGGTCTGGTAGCGCCGGAAGAACCAGACGGTGAGGAGATCGAGCAGCACCTTCACGGTGCGCGAGAGGCCGTACTTCGAGACGCCCGCGGTGCGCGCGCGGTGGTTCACCTCGAGCTCGGCGACGTGCGCGCCCTGGTGCTCCGCGAGCGGAACGAGGAAGCGGTGCATCTCGCCGTAGAGGCGGATCTCGTCGGTGATCTCGCGCTTGTAGACCTTGAGGGAGCAGCCGAGGTCGTGCACACGCGTGCCGGTCACCCAGCGGATGAACGCGTTGGCGATGCGCGAGGGGACCTTGCGCAGGAACATCCCGTCCTTGCGGTTGCGCCGCCAGCCCGTGACGAGGTCGAAGCCCTCGTCGAGCTTCGCGACCAGGCGCGGGATGTCCTTCGGGTCGTTCTGTCGGTCCGCGTCCATCGTGACGACGACGCGTCCCGTCGCGACGCGGAAGCCCGCGTCGAACGCCGCGCTCTGGCCGGAGTTGCGCCGGAAGAGCACGACGCGGAGGTAGGGCTTGTCCTTCACGAGCTTGCGCAGGAGCTCGCGCGTGCCGTCGCGGCTGCCGTCGTCGACGCAGATGACCTCGAAGCGCGTCGCGCCGAGGGCCTCTTCGATCTCGCCGAGCAACGGGACGACGTTGTCCACCTCGTTGAACATCGGCAGCACGATCGAGAGCTCGAGCGCAGGGCTCGGCGCGTCGGGGCTCGCCGGAGCCGGGGGCTGGCCGGAGCTGGCCTGGCCGAGGCCGGCCTCGTCGGGGCTGGCCTCGTCGGACGTCGTGTTCGCCTCGGGGGTCGTCATCGTCGCTGGCGCCGCACCTCTATCGGGTTTCGGCGGCGTCCGCCAATGGAGCGACACACCGGAGAGGGCGGAAACGTCGTGTTACAACGCGCCACCCTTGAGCCCCGCCTCGAACAGCCCCGACGACGTCGCGCGCGCGCGACGGGTCCGCCTCGCGCTCTACGCCTTCGTCCTTGGGGTGGCGGGCTGGCTGCGCCTCACGCACCTGGGCTTCGCGCCGAGCACGCCGTGGGCGCGCCCAGACGAGGAGATCTTCGCAGCCGTGGCGCTCGGCCTCTTCTCGGACACGAACCCGCACGTGGGGCACACGGGCTGGCCCGAGCTCTTCTTCTGGGCGCATCACGTCGTGCAGCGAGGCCTCGATCTCGCGTGGACGAGCCAGGCGGGGGGCGAGCCGCACCTCGGGTGCCTCTTCGTGCTCGATCCGGCGCGCTTCATCATCCCTGCGCGCGCGATGTCCGCGCTCTTCGGCTGGGCCACCGTGCCGCTCGTCATGCGGCTGGGCTTCCTCGTGGCGCCGCGTGAGTCCTCGCCGAACGATCGACACGTCGTCGCGCTCACGGCGGGCTGGCTCTACGCGGTGAACGTGCTCGCGATGCGCGACGCGCACTTCGCGGTGTCGGACACGGCGCTCGTGTTCTTCCTCGTGTGGATGCTCGTGGCCGTGGCCGAGGGCATGGGCCGGGGCCGCCGCCGCGACTTCTTCTTCACGGGCATCGCGCTCGGTCTCGCCATCTCCACCAAGTGGACGGGCCTCTCGTTCGCCTGCGTGCCGGTCCTGGCGATCGGCGTCCGCATCGCGCGCCACGGCTTCACGCTCTGGCCCTTCGAGCCCGCGCAGCGCGCCGCGTGGGACAACGCGGTGGCCATCGCGCTCGGCGTGGTCGGCTGCTTCGCCGCCTTCGTCCTCACGAGCCCGAGCTTCCTCGACGAGCCGGGGCAGTACTGGGACGGGATCTTCTCGCACGCGATGCGCTACGACCCGAACAACTACCAGGCGTTCTCGTTCCGCGCGCACGCGGTCGAGACACCCGGCCTCGTGCAGCACGCGACGATCTCGTTCCCCTTCGCGTACGGCTGGCCACTCACGGTCGCGTCCTTCCTCGCGTGCCTCCACGGCCTCGTCACGTCGCTGCGGAGGCGCGATCCCATGCCGGGCATCCTCGGCTTCTTCGCGATCTTCTTCTGGGCCGCCGTCGTGGGCCGCACGACGATGAACTTCGCGCGCTACTCGCTGCCGGCGCATCCGGTGGTGGCCGTGCTCGTCGCGGTCTCGCTCGTCGGGCTCGCGAGCCGCGCCAAGCCCCGGCTCGCTGCGTTGCTCGCACGCACCTCTCCCTCTGCAGCGTCGGCCTCGCTCGCCGTGCCGCTCGCCGTCGCGTGCGTCGCGCTCCCACTCTCGGCCGAGCCCACGTACCGCTCCTTCGACTACGTGCGCATCCTCGGCCTGAACGACACGCGCGAGCTCGCCCGGCGCTGGATGCTCGAGAACGCGGCGGACGTGCCGGCCGACACGCTCGGTGGGTACGGGCGCCTCTACGCCGTCGAGGATCACCTCGCCGATCGTTGCGAGGCGCTCCTGCCCGAGGGCTGGGCGCGGCCGGTCCCGCGCCTTCAGTTCCCCGCCGATCAGAGCGTACAGACCAACGAGGCCCGCGCGAGCTGGCGCAACACCGCGGGCGCCGCGCTCTATCCGGTGCTCTTCCGCGGCACGCCGCCCGCGCTGCGAGGGCGCTTCGTCGTGGTGTCGCGCGCCTACCTGCCCTGCGATCAGGAGACCGTGCGCTACGACGGCACCGACCCGACGGGCCGCTGCTACGTCGAGCGCGCGCGCTTCGAGCCGGGCGAGCTCGCGTGCGACGCGCAGTTCGACGAGCAGGATCACTTCTACGCGCCGCTCTGGGGCTACGACGGTCTGGTGAACCTCGGGCCCAGCATCCGGATCTACGAGAACACCTGCCTCGGGCCCACGGCGCGGTGAGTCGGTGATGAGGCACGAGCGCATCGCCGGGTGGCTCGCCCTGCTCACCCTCGCCGTCGCGATCTCGTTCGACGTCGCGGTGGAGACGCCGCTCGAGCTCTGCCTCGCGCTGGTCGCGATCGGTCTCGTCGCGGCGCTCTCGTCGCGCCGGCTCACGGGCTGGCTCGATCGACCGAGGCTCGCCTCGAAGCTCGCGCGCGTCGCGCTGATCGTGCTGCCGATCGTCGGGGTGGCCGCCGTCTACCTCGGCGGCCCGCGCGCGTGGGACGACATGGGCCTGCGCGGCGACTGGCCCGTGAACGAGGCCTTCGTGCAGGCGATCCGCGACGCGCTCGATCGCGGCTCGCCGTTCACGTGGTCCACGCGCATCGCGCCTGGCGATCCCACGACGGACCTCTATCCGACGGTCGCGCACCGCGTGCTCGCTTGGATCTCGCACCACCAGCCCGACCTCTCGATCCACCGCATCGTCGTGGGCGCGGCGGTCGTCGCGTTCACTGCAGTCGCGATCGGCGTCGCGCGCGCGGCGCGCATCACGGGCGCGCCCTGGCTCGCCTGCGTGATCGTCGGCCTCGCGTGCCTCTACGACTACGGCTCGGACTTCGGCTGGGGCGTTCGCGCGACGTTCTTCTGGGGCTTCTTCCCGTCCACCCTCGCGATGGGCCTCTGGTACACGACGCTGCCCTCGGCGCTCGAGGCGCTGAAGCGACCCACGCGTGCTCGTCTCGCGCTCGTGGCGATCGGCTTCGGCGCTGCGGCGATCCTCCACCCCGTGGGCCTCGTGCTCTCGGGCGCCCTCGTCGTCGCGTCGGTCGCGGGGCTCTCGGCGGTGCGCCCGCTCGATCGTGCGCGCCTCGTGACGCTGCTCGTCGCGCTCGGCGCCGCGCTCGCGCTCACCGCGCCGGTGTGGGCGCCCGCGAGCCAGCGGGTGCTCGATCACGGTGTTCACTTCGGCACGCCGCCGGTGCCGATCGAGACCGCCGGCGGCCGCATGGCGCAGGGCCTCCTGCCCGACGGCAGCTTCGTCGTGCTCGTGCTCCTCGGCTGGATCGGCGTCGTGCGCGCGATCGTCGTGCGACGCGCCGGCGCGGCCCTCCTCGCGATCGCCGCGCTCTTCCTCGTCTCGCTCTACATCGAGACGTACTTCCTCGATCTCGGTCTCGCGCCGTCGGTCACGACGGTGCGCTGGCAGAGCTTCCGCGTCGGCACCTTCCTCAAGCCCGTCCTCTACGTGCT
This sequence comes from Sandaracinaceae bacterium, assembly GCA_044376125.1. GTDB lineage: Bacteria > Myxococcota_A > Polyangia > Polyangiales > Sandaracinaceae > JAFLCL01. The sequence continues at coordinate 56,393 of JBILLJ010000021.1, read as the reverse complement.
CTCCGCGCACGCGCTCGGGGCCGGCGCCGAGATCGTTCGGAGCACGAGCGCCCCCCGATCGCGCTGGGCGCTCCGCGTCGCAGCCCTCGTGTTCGCGATGGCCGCGTGGCAGCTCGGTGACCCGCAGTGGCGCCCGTGGCTCGACGCGCAGCAGCTCATCCGCACACACGATCTCACGGGCCACGAGCTCGAGGAGCAGGAGCAGTTCCTCTTGCTGCGCGAGCACCTCGCGGCCGAGCGCGCCGCGATCCCGGCCGACCAGCACGCGCGCCTGCTCCTCTTCTGTCCGCTCGATTGTCCGTACGAGCTCATGGAGATCGCGTGGGATCCGGGCATCCCGCTCCTGCTCCACCACCCCGCGCCTGCGGGGCACTTCCTCCGCGATCAGTTCTTCGACGTGAGCCCCGAGAACCTCCGCCGCTTCGGCGTGCGCTGGGCCGTTGCGGTCTCGCGCACCCCACCGCCCGGCGACCCGGCGACGCAGCGCGTGTTCGGCGATCTGATCCTGCGGGACGTGACGGAGTGGGATGGGACGTTCGCGCACGTCGTCGAGGGCGACGCACAGGTGCGCGTGCGCGTCGTGGAGGGCGAGGGCTTCGATCTCGAGGTCGAGGGCGGGCCCGCGCGCGTCGAGCTCGGCACGCCCTACTACCCGCGCCTGGTCGCGAGCCACGACGGGGCGCCCGTGCCGCTCTCGCCCCTTCCGGTGCGTGACGCGCCCGAGACCGCGGTCGATCGCGGCGAGCGCGCGGTGCTCCTCGATCTACCGCCGGGCACGACGCGCGTGCGCGCGACGGGAGCCCTTCGCTCGGATGGCAGAGGTCGCGGCCTCGCGGTGATCGCGGCGCTCGGTCTGCTCGCGATCGCGTTCGTTCGCGTGCGCCGCCCGCCAGCCCTCGAGGCCCTCGAGCGCCGCGCGCGTCTCTGGCTCGTCTCGCCGTGGCCTCTGCGCGTCTCGATGATCGTGGCGCTCGTCGTGATCGCGCTCGTGCCGCTCACCGACGCGACCGCGCGAGGCCTGCGCTTCGGCGTGCTGTTCCCGCGGCCTCGCATGCACCTCGAGACCGCGAGCGGCGAGCGCATCGAGTGCGTCGCGCAGAGCCTCGGCCGCAGCTACCAGTGCGGTGACGCCGAGCTCGGCATGACGGTGGCCACGATCCTCCAGGACTGGCACGTGGGCTGGCCCGTGCCAGTGCCGGCGATCGAGGTGCGCCGTGCGCCACGCCGCGCGACGCTCGTGATCGAGACGGACGCGCCGCTCGTGGGTGAGTACCTCGGCGCGTGCGAGGCGTGCACGGGCACCGTCGAGCGCGGCGAGAGCCTCCACACCTTCGCGGGCACCGGCGCGCGCGTCCCGCTCGACGAGGCGGGTCCCACCGTCGTACGCGCCGTGATCCACGGCGCCGTCGCGCGCGTGTCCCTCGTGCGCGCCGATCTCGTGATCCCTTCGGATCGCTGAGCGGTTGGAGGACCGACTCGGGCACGGGCACGGGCACGGCCTCGATTCTCTCGGACGTGAGCGGTCAGCGGCAGGCCGGGAGCGCGCCGCTCATCGGGCATGCGGGTGTGCTCGCGCCGTCGATCACCGCGCTCGCGTAGGCGAGCGTGAAGGCCGCGCCGTGCGCGACGACGTCGAAGTGCGTGGAGCCATCGACGCACACGGTGGGTGTCACCGACGCGGCCTCGAGGTGATCGACGATGCACGAGACGTCGCTCGGCGTCGCGAGCGTGTCGGCGCTCCCCGTGAAGACGAGCACGCGCGCACCGCTCGCGTCCGGACTCAGAACGTTGTCACCCATGAACTCCCAGAAAGACTGCGCGTTGCCGGTGCACGCGCCGCCATCCGCGCACGAGATCAGGCCCGTGCGCAGCGTCTCGTCGACGAGCGTGCCGAACGTGGGCGCGATGGTGGGCACGCTCGCCGCGAGCTCGAAGATGCACTGACCGTCGATGGCCGCGACGAGCTCGCTCCGCGCGGTCGCGCCGAAGCCATCGCCTTCGCGCCCACGGCCGAGCGCGTTCGCATGCCACGCGTAGAGGTAGAGCGACGCGATGGCTGCGGGTGCGCCGGCGCCGAGCGTCGTCGAGAGCGCAGGGAAGCGATAGCCCGTGACGTCGCGCCTCGTGGGCCAGCCCGGCGCGTACGCGAGCACGACCGCGAGATCGCCGCCCGCGCCGTACGTGCGCTCGAGCGCCTGCGCGGAGAGCACCACGCCGCCACCTTGGCTGTGGCCGTCCATCGCGATCGCGTCCGAGAGCGTGCCTGCGGGCAAGAGCGCGCGCAGGGCACGCGCCGCATCGAGCTGCGAGCGCGCGGTGTCGTCGTTGTCGCCGTAGCCCTGCACGCCCTCGGTGCCGAGGCCCGCGTAGTCCGGCGCGATGGCGGGCCAGCCGCTCGCCGCGAAGGGCAGGGCGAGCCCATCGGCCTGCGTCGGGCTGCGCGAGGGCGCGCAGCGATCGGCCAGGCCCGCGGTGCCGTGGGCCGCGACGAGCATGGGCGAAGGCGTGCGCGCGTAGATCGCGGGGAGAAAGACGCGCGCGCTCGAGACCGCGGCCGTGTCGTCGCGGCGCGTGGTCTGGAAGGCGACGCGCATCACGTGCACGCCCGTCGTCGGTGCGACGTCGCCGATGCCCGCGGCGCCCAGGCGCGTCGCGATCTCGGCCGGTGTGACGAAGCCCTCGTAGGTGCACGCGCGGAGCCGGCCGCGCGCCTCGAGCGGGGCAGCGCTCGCGTCCGGGGTCGCGGCGTAGACCGCATCCGCGACGTCGTCGCACGGCACCGCGAGCGCGGGCCGACCCGGCGTCGGACCGGCGTCGCTCGGCGGCGTCGCGGCGTCGTCGGTCGTGCTCGGCGCGTCACTCACCACCTCGGCCGCATCGCCGGGCAGGGGCGCGGCGTCGTCGGTCGCCGCGGAGCCACCGCAGCCGGCGATCGAGACCGCAGCGAATGCGAGCACCGCCGAGCGCGAGCGAGTCTTCTTCATGCGCGCATGCTGTCGCGGCGCGGTCGCCCCGAGCAAGCGCCCGCGGCGCCGTGCGCGATCGGATCAGCGATCGGCGAGGCGCTCGAAGAGGATCGAGAGCATGCGGTGCGTCAGGCCCCAGACCACGCGCTCGCCCACGCGGTAGCCCGGCAGGCGCAGCGTCTGTCCCTGCCACGGGTAGTCGATCGTGGTGTCGAGCTCGCCGCTCAGGAGCACCGGCAGCGAGGCCCAGTGGATCTCGTCCACCTCGTGGTTGGGCGCGAGCACGGGCGTCTCGCGGAGGAGCCACACCGTCGGTGTCACGACCATGCCCGTGACCTGCCCGCGGGCGTACGCGGGCACGTCGTCGAGCGCGCCGAGCAGCTCGCCGTGCGACTCGAGGGGCAGGCCGATCTCCTCGAAGGTCTCGCGCCGCGCGGTGGACGCGAGATCGGGATCGCTCGGCTCCTGCTTGCCGCCGGGGAAGGCCATGTGCCCCGACCACGGATCGCCCGGCTTCTCCGCGCGCCGGATGAAGAGGACCTCGGGCGCGCCCGGGATGCGCTCGCGCAGGATGGCCGCGACGGCCGCGCGGCCGCGCACCCGCTCGCCCTCGATGCGCTCGGCCGGGCGCGCGCGGAGGCGCTCGGCGACGAGTTGCGCCGGGATCTCGCGCAGCCTCCGCGTCTCCGACATGCGCCCCGCGTAACGCGCCGTCCGAGGGAGGTCAACGGGCGATTCTGATAGGCTCGCGCGCCCATGGCGATCGACGAGAAGCAGTACCTCGCGCTCGCGGACGCAGCGCTCGCGCGCGTGCTCCGCGCGTTCGACGAGATCGACAGCGACGATGCGGACCTCGACGTCGCGGGCGACGTCATCTCGATCCGCTTTCGCGACGGCACGCGCGCCGTGCTCAACACGCAACGACCTGCGCGGCAGCTCTGGCTCGCCGGTGGCGCGAGCGCGTGGCACTTCGACTACGACGAGCGCTCGGGCTCGTGGCTCGACGCCAAGGGCACGGGCGCCGAGCTCTTCACGACGCTCGCGGCGCTCGCGCGCACCGGCGCGGGGATCGATCTCCGCTTCGAGGGGACGCGGGCGTGAGCGACGCCGCGACGGACGAGCCCTCGAAGGACGCGGCCACGGAGGACGCGCCCGCGAAGGACGCGCCCGCGAAGGGCGCGAACGACGAGCCCGCGGAGGCGGCGAGCCCCTCTCGCGTCATCAGGCTGCTCGGAGACGCGGACATCTCCGAGTGGGTGCGCCGCAAGGTCGTCGTGTTCCGTCGGCTCGAGCCGAGCGACACGCGCACGCCCGGGAGCCTCGTGTTGGAGGAGAGCCCGTACCTCGAGGCCAACGTCGTCGAGCTGCGCATCCCGAAGAAGACCCACGAGGAGCTGCGCACCCTCTTCGCGAAGCGACGCGAGGCCCTCTCGATCACGCAGGGGCTCTTCCGCTCGTACGATCCGGCCGGCTGGCTCGTGGCGGGCGGCGGTGGTGGGCTCGTCGGCGTGTGGCTCGACTACCTGCCCTTCGCGTTCCTCTGGCCCCTCGTCGCGACCTGCGCGATCGGGGTCGGCGTCGGCGTCGCCACGCGCATGGCGCGCGGCACGGCGGAGAGAGAAGCGGACGCGCGCTGGAAGGCGAGCCCCGCCAAGAGCGAGCACGACGCGCTCGCGAAGGAGCTCGCCGAGGCGTGGGCGAGCGCGCAGGCGACGCTCAAGCGAGAGACCGGCTTCCACACGGTCATCCGCGTCGCGGAGGGCTCGGTCGATCCGCTGCGCCTCGCGTCGATCGATCCGCGCCCGTACTCGGCCGATCCTCCGATCTTCGATCCGGACGATTTCCTCCCGAGCGAGGACGCAGGGGCCATCCGCTACGAGCAGGTCCATGCGACGGGCGAGGTCGTCACGCGCGCGCTCGACGGGACCAACGACTTCAAGGAGTCGTGAGGCGCTGAATGCCGCGCGCGAGCCGCGCAACGAGGGGCTCGTGCGCGCGTGGTGGGTCAGCTCGTCGGTGGTGCTCTCGATGCTCGCGTCGGGCTGCTGGGACTCGCACGGGCTCGGGGCCGACGCGCGGCTCGACGCGCCTTCGCTGCGAGACGACGCCTTCGCGCCGAGCACCTCGCTCGTCTGGGTGCTCGTCCACCCGGTCGACGCCCCGCCTTCGGGCGCGGGCCTGATCCTCTTCGACGAGGTGAGCCAGTCGATCGTGCGGCGCTTGCCGCTGCCCGATCCCGACGCCTCGGTGCACGGCCTCGCGTGGGACGGTCGCTCCCTCTGGCTGAGCTCGGCGGGCAGCGTGACGCTCGGCCTCGATCGCGGCGCGGGGCTCTTGCAGCTCGATCCCACGGACGGGCGGGTGATCCAGCGCTTCGATCGCATCCGCGCCGAGGGCGTCGCGGCCGACGGCGACACGATCTGGTACGCGGGGGCGCGCCCCGACGAGGCGGGGCCGACGCTCGTCCACCTCGCGCAGAACGGTCTCCAGCTCTCCTTCGTTCCGATCCCCGAGCCTGCGCTCATCCAGGATCTCGCGATCGCCGACGGCGCGCTCTACTACCTCGTCAACGACGATCAGGATCGCATCATGCGCATCGACCCGAGCACGGGCAGCGCGACGCGCGTGGCGAGCGGCGTCTACGAGGCGCCGTACGCGCTCGCGTTCGACGGAGCGCACCTCGCCGTCGCGCTGGCCGATCGCTTCACGAGCGAGCCGCGCATCCGCCGCTTCGATCCCGCGACGGGCGCGCTCGTGCGCGAGAGCCCGTTCCGCGTGCAGGGCTGGGTGACCGCCATCGCGTTCGTTCGTTGACCCGCGATACGCTGCGCGGGTGACGCGCCACCTGGTCTCCGCCCTCGTGCCCCTCGCGCTCCTCGCCTCGGCGTGTGACGGAACGACAGCCTCCGACGACGCCTTCGCCGCGCGTGACGCCGCGGCACCGCTCGACGCTGCGTTGCCCGACGCGCCCGGCCTCGATGCGCCGTTCGACGATGCGTTCGTTCCTGCGCTCGACGCGCCGCTCGACGATGCGCCCGGCCTCGACGCCGCGAGCGATCCCGTCGATGCCGCGGTCCCCGGCGCGGACGCGCCCGGCACGAGCACGCTCGGCGACATCGTGTCGCGCGAGCTCTTCGAGTCGCTCTTCCTCCACCGTGGCACCGCGCCGTGTCGGGGCGCGTTCTACACATACGAGGGCTTCCTCGCGGCGGCCGCGACGTTCCCCGACTTCGCCAGCGTGGGCGACGACGCGACGCGACGACGCGAGGTCGCCGCGTTCCTCGCGAACATCGGCCACGAGACGACGGGCGGCTGGCCCACCGCGCCCGACGGCCCGTACTCGTGGGGCCTCTGCTGGATCACCGAGGGCGCGACGGTCGATCCGTCGGCCCTGCCGGACTACTGCTCTCCCTCGGCGGAGTGGCCGTGCGCGCCGGGCGAGAAGTACTTCGGGCGCGGTCCGATGCAGCTCTCGTGGAACTACAACTACGGCCAGTGCGGCGTCGCGCTGGGCCTGCCGCTGCTCACGGATCCGGATCTCGTCTCGAGCGATCCCGCCGTCGCGTTCCGCACCGCGCTGTGGTTCTGGATGACGCCGCAGTCGCCCAAGCCCTCGTGCCACGCCGTGATGACGGGCGGCTACGTGCCGAGCCCGGCGGACGTGACCGCGGGCCGCGTCGCAGGCTTCGGCCTCACGGTGAACATCATCAACGGTGGCCTCGAGTGCGGCCGCGGCGCCGACGATCGCGTGAACGATCGCATCGGCTTCTACGAGCGCTTCACCTCGATCCTCGGCACCGATCCCGGCCCCAACCTCGACTGCGGCTCGATGAGGCCCTTCTGACCCCATGAACTACGACGTCGAACGCGCGCGCGCGGACTGTCCCTCCACCACGGCCGCCGCTTACTTCAACGCAGGGACCTTCGGGCCGCTGCCGCGGGTCGCGGCGGAGGCGATGAGGGCACACCTCGAGACCTCGTTCGAGCGCGGCCGCATCGGGCACGCGGGCATCGCGCGCTGGATCGGCCTCATGGATCAGGCGCGCGCGGGCTTCGCGTGCACGCTCGGCGCGAGCGTCGAGGAGATCGCGCTCACGCACTGCACGACCGATGGATGCAACACGGTCGTCTGGGGCCTGGGGCTCGAGCGCGGCGACGAGATCGTCACGACGACGCACGAGCACCCCGGCCTCACCGCGCCGCTCGAGGAGCTCGCGCGCAACGAGGGCGTGCGCGTGATCGAGGCCGAGCCGTCCCTCGAGGCGATCGCCGCCGCGATCACGCCGCGCACGCGCCTCCTCGCGTTCTCGCACGTGCTCTGGACGAACGGCGACGTGCTCCCCGCGCAGGCGATCGCGCGCGTCGCGAGAGAACGATCCGAAGGCCGCGCGTTCGTGCTCGTCGATGGCGCGCAGTCCGTCGGCGCGATCGAGGTGGTGCCCTCGGCGCTCGAGGTCGACGCCTACACGGTGAGCGGGCAGAAGTGGCTGTGTGGTCCCTCGGGCACCGGCGCGCTCTGGGTGCGCCCCGAGGCGCTCTCCGCGCTCGGCACGCCGTGGCCGTGGTACCTCTCGAAGCAGCGCGGCGCCGCGGGCGTGAGCGACTGGCCCGGTGCACGCCGCCTCGACGCCTCGACCGTCGGCATGACCTCGCTCGCGGGGATCGTCGCCTCGCTCGCGTGGCAGAAGGCGCGCTGGGACGAAGGCGGCGGCGCGCACGCGGCCGCGCTCGCCACCACGCTGCGCGCGCGTCTGTCGGCCCATCCGGGCGTGCGCGTGGTGGAGGTGCCATCGCCCTCGACGCTCGTGTCCTTCGTCGTCGAGGGCGCGAGCGCACCGAGCGTCTCGCAGCGCCTCGAGCAGCGCGGCGTGCTCGTGCGACCGATCCCCGGCGTCGAGTACGTGCGAGCGGCCGTCGGCCTCTGGAACGACGAGTCCGACGTCGACCGCCTCCTCGCCGCGCTTGCCTGATCGAGCAGCGCTGCGAGGTGTTTCACGCTCGCGAGGTGCTGGCGTCAGTCAGCGGGCGAAGACCTGCGCGGCGGGGACGATGGTGATGCGGTCGCGCGGGATGCCGATGCGGAGGGACTGCACGGTGCGGTCGACCGCGAGCACCTCTTCCGGGAGCGTGCGGCCCTCAGCGTAGGTCATCGGCGAGTCGCGCTCGCTGCCGAGCGCGTCGGCCAGGCCCTGCGCGCCCGGCGCGATCATGGCGATCTGGAGGCGCGACGGATCGACGTGGCGCCGGATCGCGGCGTTGACCTCGTCGACCGTGAGCGTGCGCCAGCGCGCGCGGAGGCGCTCGAGCCACGCCTCCTCGAGGCCGTAGAAGCGGTCGTCGATCGCGGTGCCGAGGCGCCGGCTCTCGGTCTGGAGGAAGAGCGCGTAGTAGCCGTCGAGGTAGCCGCGGATGCGATCGAGATCCGCCTGCGTGAGGCCCACCTCGACGAAGCGCCGCAGGAGATGGATCGCGAGGCGAATGCCGAAGTGCGCCTGCTCGGGGCGGAGCGGCCGGAGCCAGATCGAGAAGTACTGCTGACGCCGCGCGACGTTGGGCCGCGGGAACGTGCTCCAGCCCTCCTGCGAGAAGTGCTCGGGGTAGGCGTAGTCGCCGTAGTTCATGCCGCGCACCTCGCGGATCTGCTGCATGAGCTGGCCCACGAACTGGCGGTGCTGGCCGAGCCACGCCGTCGCGAGCACGAGCGCGGCGTAGTCTTCGTCCTCGCGGCTCACGTCGATCGTCATGCCCATCGAGACCGCGACCGAGCTCGCCTCGGGCTTGTCGACGATCGTGATGCGGCTCGCCTGTGCACTCGGCGCGCGAAGCACCTCGCGGCCCACGCACGCCTCGCTTGTGAGCTCACCGACGTCGCGCAAGACCCGCTGCGCGAAGCCGTCGGTGTAGCCGCCGGCGAGGCCGACCGTCGCGCGGCCCGCGCAGAAGACCCGCGCGCGGTGGGCGCGCACGTCGTCCACGCCGATGCGCGCGAGCGAGGCCTCGGTGCCGAGCTCGGGGTGCCCGTAGGGGTGACCTTCGTAGAGCATCGACTGGAGGACCTCCTTGCCGAAGGCCTCGTCGTCGTTGCCCCGCAGATCGAGGCTCAGCGCGCTGCTCGCTTGCGCGCGGATGCGCTCGAAGTCCTCGGTGGCCATGCGCGGGCGCAGGAGCACGTCGCGGAAGAGGTTGTAGAAGGCGCCCAGCCGGTCGCGGTGCACGCGCCCGACGATCACCGTCTGGTCGCGCCCCACCTGGTAGTCGAGCACGGCGGCCATCGGATAGAGGGCCTCCTCGAGCTGCGCGTACGTGAGCTCGCCGGCGCCGCCTTCGACCGCGAGCTGCGCGGCCAGGCGCGTGATGCCCTCGCGCCCGACCGGATCGTCGGCCGAGCCCGCGTCGAACACCACGCGGATCGTGACGATCGGCGAGCTCGAGCGCTGCTCCACGAGCAAGGGCGCCGCGCGCAGCGGCTCGCGCGACGGCGCCTCGATCACGTGGACCTCGGCCGTCGGCTCGGCCTGCTGGCTCACGGGCGGGTACTCCGCGGGCGGCGGGCGCGTGCCTCCGCACGAGGTGGTGGTGGCGACCAGGCACGCTGCGAGCGAGGCCGCCCGCGCGTGACGAAGGACGACGTGCGACGTGCTCACGAGGCACCTCCGGCCGCGGGCGCCGCGGCAGGCTCGCGCACCTCTCGCAGCGTGACGACGTAGCGGTGGCTCGTCGTGAGGTGACTCTGCACGGCCCGCGCGACGTCGGCCGGCGTGATCGCGGCGAGCGCGTCGTAGTAGCCGCGCACCACGTCGAGCGAGCCCGCCACTGCGAGCTGGCTCGCGAGGAACACGGCCACCGACGACGGAGTCTCGAGCGTCATCGGCACCGCGTAGAGCAGGTGATCGCGCACGGCGTTCACGCGCTCGGCAGGGGTCTCGCCGCGGCCGATGCGATCGAGCTCGTCCTGGATCGCCTGGAGGCTCGGATCGAAGATGGTCGGCGCGGGCGCGCCTTCGGGTGGCGGCAGCGTCGCGAGCACCACGAAGAGGCCCGGATCGCGCGAGTGCTCTCCAGCCCACGACGAGAGCTCGAGCACGCTGCGATCGTTCACGACGAGGCGCTGGTAGAGGGGGCTCGCGCTGTCGAAGGCGAGGCCGTGCACGACGTCGAGCGCGGCGGACTCGCGCAGGGCAGCGGCGGTGCGCGTGGCGTTCGCGCCCTCGGGCACGAAGGCGGGCACGCGGTAGCCGACCATCATGCGCGGCGCGCTCGAGCCCGCCCACGGCAGATCGCGTCGCGCGCCGGTCGGCGCGGGCTCGGCCGGGATGCGCGGTCGATCGCGGCGCCCTCGCCAGCCCGCGTAGTGCTGATCGACGAGCGCATCGAGCGCGGCCTCGTCGAAGTCCCCGACGACGATCACGGTCGCGTCGTCGGGGGTGTAGTAGCGGCGGAAGAACTGCTGCGCGTACTCGTAGCGCGTGGGCATGAGATCGATGTCGCGCAGGTAGCCGATGGTCGTGTGGCCGTACGTGTGCCGCGTGAACGCGGCCTCGCTGAGCGCCTCCCACATCGGCTGCTCAGAATTCAAGCTCCACACCTGGTACTCGCCGCGCACAGCGCCAGCCTCGGTGCGGAAGACCTGCTCGGTGTACGAGAGGTGCTGGAAGCGATCGGCCTCGAGCTCGACGAAGGTGGGGAGCGCGCTCGCGGGGCCGGTGATCGTGTAACAGGTGTAGTCGTTCGTCGTGAACGCGTTGTTGTCGGCGCCCACGCCCTGGAGGGCCGCGTCGTACGCGTGCTGCGGGAAGCGCTCGGTCCCGCGGAACATCATGTGCTCGAAGAAGTGCGCGAAGCCGCTGTGGCCGGGCTCCACCTCGTCGCGCGAGCCGACGCGCACGAGCGTGTAGTAGGCGACGATGCCCGGGCTCGGCCAGCGCACGGTGATGACGTTGAGCCCGTTGCGCAGCGTGCGGACGCGCGGCGCGTTCGGAAACCACGAGTCGAAGGGCCGCACGCGTGGGGCAGGCGGAGCGCTGTCGGTCGCGACCGCACGCGCTTGTGCGTGCGCGTCGTTCGCCGAGACCGCGCCGCCCAGCATCGACAGCGTCACGAGGGAGAGGGCACCGAGTGAGCCGATTCGCATGGGCCGGACACTACACCGAGCAGGCCGGGCCGCGGGGAGGTCGGACAGAGTGGCATCTCCACACGTTCCGCACATGCGTTCCGCGTCGGGCGCGGCATGCTGCGCGCCGTGGACGCGCTCCTCGACGCGATCGGCTCGGTGCCCCCGTGGGCGCTCGTGTTCCTCGCGCTCGTCGTCGTCGTCGCGAGCGCGGTGAACACGGTCGCGGGCGCGGGATCCCTCTTGATCCTGCCGGCGCTCATCTTCTCGGGGCTCGACGCGAGCTCGGCGAACGCGACCAACCGCGTGGGCATCCTCGTGCAGACGGGCGCTGCGATCCTCGGGTTCCGCAAGGCGGGCCTGCGGGTCGGGCCGAACGAGGTGCGCCTCACGCTCGTCACGATGCTCGGGGGGCTCGTCGGCTCCTTCCTCGCGACGCTCCTTCTGCCCGCGCAGATGCAGCTCGCCATCGTGTGCGCGATGGGGCTCGTGCTCGTGATCACGCTGCTCCCGAAGAAGAAGCGCGGCGAGGGGCAGCCGCCGCCGCGTGATGTGCTGCCCGCGCCGACGCCGGGGATGATGGCGGGCTTCTTCTTCATCGGGATCTATGGCGGCTTCCTCCAGGCCGGTGTCGGCATCCTCGCGCTGCTCTTCCTCTCTCGCGTCTTCGACACGAGCCTCGTGGCCTCCAACGTCCTCAAGGTCACCGCGACGTTCGGCCTCACCCTCGTGGCGCTCGGCGTGTTCGCGGTGCGACACGAGGGCATCGATCCCGTGCGGGGCGCCGTGCTCGCGGTCGCGGCGATCGGCGGGTACTTCGGCGCGGACCTCGCGGTGCGCCTCGGCGAGACGTGGACGCGGCGCGCCATCGTCGTCGCGGTGGTCGCGAGCATGACCAAGCTCGTCTGGGACCTCGTGCGTTGAGAGAGAGGGAGCGACCGTCGTTCGGCATGCCCTGCTTGGTGATCGACAGGGCGCGTGATAACTCCACCGAATGCTTCGGCTCAGCGGGATCCCTGGTCAGGCCCTCCGTGGCGCGCTCGTGTCCGTGTCACTCCTCGCTGCGGCGAGTGGATGCAGCCGGCCGCCGCCGCCCTCGGGCCTCAACATCCCGCGTGGCGAAGCGCCCACGGGCTGGCCCGCGATCCTCGTCAGCACAGGCGGTCGCGCGCCTGCGCTCTTCGCAGGCGCCGAGGAGGCTGCGCCGGCGTTCGGTCACCTCGGCGACGGCGTGCGCGTTCGCGTCGAGGGTCCGATCCAGGGCCAGCGCGTGCCGGTCACCGTCGGCGGTGGCCTCGTCGTGCATGCGTGGGCGCAGGTGAATCGCCTCGCGGCCTTCACGTCGCGACGTGGCCGCGTCGAGGGGACGCCCATCTACGTCGGCATCGACGATCCGGTGAGCCTCGTCGGTCGCGAGAACGACACGACCTACCGGATCATCGTCCGTCCGCGCCTGGGACGCCCCGAGGTCGACGACACGCTCGTCGGCTACGCCGCCACGCTCGGCACCGACTGGATCGGCGAGGGCGAGGGCAGCACCGCCGACACCGGCCTCAACCCCGGCGAGTTCATGCGTCTGCCGGCCGGTCAGGAAGTGCCGCTCTACGATCGCCCCGGCGGTACGGTCGTCGCGCGTCTGCCTCCGCTCGATCCGCCACTCACCGTCGTCGTGCTCCGCGCGCGCGACGGATGGAACGGCGTGCGCGTCGGTGTGGGCCCCTACCTCGTCGGCTACGTGCAGGGCGAGCTGTCGCCCTCGACCGCCGAGGCCCTCGGCGAGCGCCCGCGTCGCGCGGCCGGCGGCACCGAGATGCCCGCGCGCATCGCCAACGAGACCGGCGCGCTCTTCCGCGTCGCGGCCGGCACGCACGTGATGTTCTACGGCGAGGACGTCGCGACGGTGCGCCGCGAGGCGTGGGCGCGCGAGCTCTCGCCGCGCCAGGGCGACGAGGCCGACGTCTACATCGCCGTCGACGACGGCGTCGCGATCCGCGGTGTGGTGCCCGTCTCGAGCCTCACGCCCGTGACCGCAGGTGGTCCTGCCGCGCCTGCCGCGGCACAGTCCGCCGCGGCACCTGCCCAGCCCACGCCCTGAGCCACGTCCCGGTGGACCCGCTCGAGATCCCCGACTGCGACGAGACGTCGCTCGAGACCGAGCGCCTCGTCGTCCGGACCGCGCGACCCGACGAGGCCGAAGCGCTCCTCGACTTCCTGCGGCGGAACGAGCCGCACCTCGGGCCGTGGGAGCCGGCGAGGCCGCCGGGCTTCTTCAGCGTCGAGCTCTGGCGCGAGCGGCTCGCGCAGTACCGCGACCACTGGCTCGCAGGCTCTTCGTATCGCTTCCATCTCTTCGAGAAGACCGCGCCGGCGCGTGTCGTGGGCTCGATCGGCCTGAGCAACGTGGTGCGCGGCGTCTTCCAGAACGCGCAGATGGGGTTCGGGCTCGATGCGGGCTGCGTCGGCCGCGGGCTCATGCTCGAGGCGGTGAACGCGACGCTCGACTTCGCGTTCGGGCCGCTCGATCTCCATCGCGTCGAGGCCAACCACCAGCCGCAGAACCTCCGCAGCGCTGCGCTCTTGCGACGCGCAGGCTTCGAGGTGCAGGGCTACGCGCGCGACTACCTCTTCCTCGACGGCGCGTGGCGCGACCACGTGCTCACCGCGAAGCGGCGCAGCGATCCGCGAGCCCCGGATCCGGCACGGCTCGCGAGGAGCCGCTGAGCGTCGCTCACTTCGTGAGCGTCTTGATCTGCTTGGCGCCCGGACCGCGCGTGAAGGCCACGTGCAGGAGGCCCGGCGCGTGCTGCCCGAGGAACGCGCCGATCTTTCCATGACCGGTGAAGACGACCTCGCGCTTGCGAGCGACGATCGCGTCCGCCATCACCTTCGCGGCGTCCTCGGCGCGCCACATGAGGTTCTTCGGGCGCTTGTCCGCACGGGCCCCGTCGAAGTGACCCTGGTTGTCGACCTGCGCGATCTCGCTCTCGACGAAGCCCGGATGGATCAGCGTCGCGCTCACGCCCGTGCCGTGGAGCTCGGCCGCGAGGGTGAGCCCGATGGCCCGGAGCGCGGCCTTGCTCGCGTTGTACGCCCCCAGGCCCGGCGCCGGCACGAAGGCCGAGACGCTCGCGACGAACGCGACGCGACCCTTGGTCTTCTGCAGCTCGGGCAACGCGTGCTTGGCGGTGATCGCGGCGCCCACGACGTTGGTGTCGAGCTGACGCCGCCAGTCCTCCGCGGAGAGCTTCGCGATCGAGCCCGCGACGGAGAAGCCCGCGTTCGCCACACACACGTCGAGGCGGCCGAGCTCGCGCACGACCTGCGCCACTGCGCGCGCGACGTCGTCTTCGTCCGTCACGTCGCAGCCGAGCGGCAGCGCGCGGCCACCCGCCTTCTCGATCTCCTTGGCGACCGACTCGAGGTTCGCCATGCGTCGGCCCGAGACCGCCACGAGTGCGCCGCGCCGCGCGAGCTCGATCGCCAGTGCCTTGCCGATGCCGCTGCCTGCGCCCGTGATCCAGGCGACCTTGCCTTCGAGCTTGCTCACGGCGCCCCTGCTCACTGTGCCGGAGGCCGGAGCTTGATGCCGAGGAAGGTCGCGATCGGCTGCGCGAGCGGCCGAGGCATCGCCGGCAAGCGGCCCTCGACGACGGCGCGTGCGCGCGCGTGCGGCTCGCCCTTGAGCGAGGGAAGGATGATCTCGGCCCAGCGCTGGAGCGACTTCGGGTCTGCGCTCGAGAGCGCCAGCTCGAGCACGGGCTCGAGGCGCTTCTGGTACGCGACCGAGGCCATGCAGAGCGCCGCGAAGGTCGAGACGAGCCCGTCCTTGCCGACCTCGCTGCACTCGGGGAATCGCTCCGTGAGCGTCTGGAGGTGTCGTGCGACACGCGCGGGAGCGAGGCGCGCCATCACGGGCAGCGCCGCAGCGACCGTCTGCACGGTGCGCTTCTGCGGCGACGCGACGAGCGCCACGAAGCGATCGACGAGGCCGACGAGCAGATCGGGCTTGGCCGCGAGCACGTCGTCGAGGACCTTGCAGGTCTGCGCCAGGGAGCGCTCGGCCGCGAGCGCCTCGCCGAGCGCGCCGACCGCGGACGCGTCGTTCTCCGCGAGGATGCGCTGCGCCTCACCGGAGATCTCGGCGAGATCGGTCGCGGGGCGGAGCGCCGCCGCGTTGCGCTGCGCGAGGTTCTTCATCGCCGCCGTGCCCGTGATCGGTGCGGGGGGCCGCGAGGGGCGCGGTGGCACGGGCTTGCCGTCCGGGCCGATGGTGCCGACGCCCGCGCTGCCAGCCGCGACGAGGCCAGCGCTGCTGATGCCCGCGCTCGTCGTGCCAGCGCTGCTGATGCCCGCGCTCGTCGTGCCAGCGCTGCTGATGCCCGCGCTCGTCGTGCCCGCGCTGCTGATGCCCGCGCTCGAGCCGCTGCCGTTGAACGCGCTCGACGCCGCGCCCACCGCACCTGCGCTCGAGGCGGCCGCGTTCGCGGCGGCGTTCGCGGCCGCGGCGAGGACGGCGCGGTGCTTGGGTGGCGGCGGCGGCCGGAGCTCCACCTTGGCGGCGATGATCGGAGGGGGCTTCATCAGCGGTGCCGCCTTGGCCTTGGAGGCGCTCGGTGTCTTGGGCGCGACGATCTTGGCCGCCCTCGCAGACGCCTTGGTGGCTGCGGCCGCAGGCTTGGCCGTGGCCGAGGCAGGCGGCTTGGCCGAGGCAGGCGGCTTGGCCGAGGCCGTCGTCGCGGGCTTGGCCGTCGTGGCGGGCTTGGTCGCCGCCGCTGCCTTGACCGCGGTGGTCTTGATCGCGCTGGCCTTCGGGGCGGGCTTGGTCGAGGTCGCCTTCGCGCCGCTGGCCTTGGCCGCCTTCGCGGGCGCCTTGGGGCTCGGCTTCACGGCCACCTTCTGTGCCGACTTCGGCGCGGGCTTCTTCGATGAGGAGGGCTTGGCCATGCGATGGTCTCGTGCGGCGCGAGCATAACCGACGACGTGCGGGTTGCCCACGACGATCCCCGATGCCGCTCGGGTCTCGTCGCGTCGCGTCTCGGTCGTGTGCTCAGCGCTCCGAGAACGCGAGCGCCCACTCGTCCGCGAGCTCGCTCGCGCTCGCAGGCCGCGCTTCGCGCTTGGGCGCCATCGCGTGCTCGATCACGGCGACGATGGCGGGCGCGAGCACTGGCGATCGCGTCGCCAGCGGCACGACCTTGCCCATCACGACGTCGAACATCAGCTGTCCGGGGTGCTTGCGCGTCTCGAACGGCAAGGCGCCCGAGAGCGTCTGGTACGCGAGCACGCCGAGCGCGTAGAGATCGAGCCGCGCGTCGGGCTCGCGCCCGCCCTCGCCCGTGAAGAGCTCGGGCGCCATGTAGACCGGCGTGCCCGCGAGCTCGCCCGTGCGCGTGAGGCGATCGAGCCCCTCGACCTTGCTGAGACCGAAGTCGACGAGCTTCACGAAGGGCGGCTCGGCCGTGAGAAAGACGTTCTCCGGCTTGAGGTCACCGTGGACCACGCCGCGCGCATGCAGGGCCGAGAGCGCGCTCGCGAGGCCGAGGAGGATCGGCGCCGCCTCGCGCGTCTGCATCGCGCCGCTCCGCGCGAGTCGGCTCGCGAGCGTCTCGCCCTCGAGGAGCTCCATCACCGTGAACGCGCGATCGTCGTCGTCCTCGCCCGCGTCGAGGATCCGGACGATGCCGGGGTGCTCGATCGAGCGGAGGATCGAGGACTCGCGGCGGAAGCGCCGGCGGAGGTTCGCCTCCGCCGCGAGCTCGGGCCGCAGGACCTTCACCGCGACGCGCTGGCCACTCGCGCGATCGATCGCTTCGTGCACCGCGCCCATCGCGCCCGAGGCGATCTCGCGCACGAGCTCGTAGCGGTCGCGGAGGACGACGGGCATCGCTCGTGCGATGGTCGCCAGCACCTTGCCGAGCGGTCAAGGAAAGGAGCCCGACATGCGACCCGCGCGCCTCGCCGTCGTCGGCGACGTGCACCTGGCCTTCGACGCCGAGGACGTGCGCCTGCTCGACGCGCAGGGCTACGACGCGGTCCTCTTCGTCGGTGATCTCGCGGGCTATCGACAGGGCGGCGGCCTCGCGGTGGCGCGGACGATCGCGGCGCTGCGCACGCCCACGTACGTGATCCCCGGCAACCACGACGCCGTGACGCCCGCGCAGCTGGCCGCCGAGGTGATGGAGAGCTCGGTCGCGATCGACGCGCTCGAGCGCGTGCCCTTCGGCGAAGGACAAGAGGCCCGCGTGGCGGCGCTCGCGTCTGCGCTGCGAGGCCCCCGCGGCACGGGCGCGATTCTCGGTGGCTACTCGCGACATCGGATCGAGGCGCCGGGGATCGCGCCGCTCGATCTCGTGCTCGCGCGTCCGCACTCGTTCGGCGGCGCGCGCCTCTCGTTCTCGCCCTACCTCTCTCGTGCGTTCGGGGTGCGGAGCCTGGCGGACTCCGCCGCTCGACTCGACGCGCTCCTGGGGGAGTGCAGCGCGGAGCGTGTCGTGGTGCTCGCGCACAACGGGCCCGCGGGCCTGGGTGCGTCTCGCGCGGACGTCTTCGGCTGTGACTTCCGACGCGAAGAGGGCGACCACGGCGATCCCGATCTCGCCGACGCGCTCGCGCGCGCTCGTTCGCGCGGAACGCCCATCGCGGCGGTGATCGCGGGCCACATGCACCACGCGCTCCGCGGCGGCGGCACGCGACGCTGGCTCCTCGAGCGCGACGGCACCCTCGTGGTGAACGCGGCGCGCGTGCCTCGCGTGCGGCGCGACGGCGCTCGTCACCACGTGTGCGTGACGATCGACGGCGCCCGCGCCCAGGCCTCCGAGATCTGGCTCGGCGCCTGATCGCGCCGAGCGTCGCCGTGGGGCACGCGGAGCCGCGCGTGGGGCGGCGTCGACCGCCGTCGGCCGCCGGCTCGACGCGCCGTCGTGGGCAGCGTGTTGACCTCTCGTCGAAAGAGTGGAATGTTCATTCCAACGAATGCCGGCCACGACACCCCGAGCCTCCCGCGTCGCCGCGGGGGGCGCTCTCTCCACCAGAAGGGCTCAGAAGAAGGACGAGCTCGTCCAGCGCGTGCAGCGTGCAGCGCTCGAGCTCTTCGCGGAGCGCGGCTATCATGGAACGAGCATTCCCATGATCCTCGAGGCGGCCGAGGTGAGCGCCAGCTCGCTCTACCGGCTCTTCCCGAGCAAGGAGGCGCTCGTGAACGCGGTGTTCCTCGAGGCCAAGACGCGCCTCGGCGACGCGCTCGGCGAGGTGGAGGTCGAGCCCGAGGGCGACCGCGACGCGCACGCGGCGGCGCACGCGCACTTCGTGCGCATCTGGGATCGGCTCGCGCGCTTCGCGGCGGAGGAGCCCGTCACGTTTCGCTTCCTCGAGCTGCAGGACCACACGCCGTACCTCGACGGTCCAAGCCGCACCAAGGAGCTGTCGGTGCTCGCGCCGCTCGCGCTGGCCTGCATGGATCTCCAGCGGCGGGGGGTGCTCCGCGCCGAGATCGGCGTCGACGTCATGCTCGCGACGCTCTGGGGAGCGCTCGTGGGTCTCGTGAAGGCGTCACGGCTCGGCTACCTGGCGATCGACGACGACAAGCTCGGCGAGGCACGCGAGGCGCTGTGGCGGGGGTTCGCCTCCACCGAGGTCGGGTCGCCACCGGCGACGCGCAGGCACGAAGGCACGCACAGGAGGACCAAGCGATGACGCAGATGCACGAGGAGCGCTCGACGGGGCGTGGGCACGAGGAACGTTCGGCGGGGCGTGGGGACGAGGCGCGAGCGGTGCGCGGGAGCGTCGAGCCGAGGACGCTCGATCTCGACGCGCTCGCGGCGATGGACGTCGAAGCGCTCGGAGCGCTCTACGCGAAGGGCACGACACCTCCGAGCGTCGAGGCGCTCGCGGGCCATCCGCGCGGCCGCATGCTCGCGGTGCGCACGCTCGATGGCCGCCGGCGTGGCCGCGCGATCGCCGGGCTCGCGCGTGCGGGTTGGTTCCCCTGGGGTGGCAAGAGCTTCTTCGGGGCCGGGACGAGCGGTCGCGGGGTGAACCGCGTGCACCTCGGTCGGTCGGTCGGGGGCGCGGCGCCCGGCGGAGGGCGCCACGAGCTCTTCCCGTTCCACACGTCGATCCGGGCGTCGGTGCTCGACGGGGCACCGTGCGTCGCGCTCGACTACGACCTGCCGGACAACCCGTCGTTCATCCGCGCGATCCACGACGAGGTGCGCGAGGTCGCGCCGGGCCTCTTCCTCGGGCCCGCGATGTGGAAGACGAAGTCCTCGCCGGCCTTCGTGCTCTGGTTCGCGCTCGACACGCGCGTGCAGGCGCGGCCCATCGGGGACAAGTGAGGCACGCGCTCGTCACGGGCGCGGCCGGCGCGATCGGCAGCGCCATCGCACGTGAGCTCGTGCGCAGAGATCCCCACGTGCGGCTCACGCTCGTCGACGTCGCGCTCGAGCGCGCGCGCAGCCTGGCCAGCGAGCTCGGGGGCGATCACCTCGCGCTCGCCTGGGACCTCGCCGAGCCGGCCTCGCTCTCGGACGCGTTCGCGGATCTGGTGCGCGAGCGAGAGAGCCCCGATGCGCTCGTGAACTGCGCGGGCGTCATGGAGATCAAGAGCTTCGTGGGCACCTCCTGGGAGCTCGGAGAGCGCCTGCTCGCCATCGATCTCTCGAGCCCGCTGCGTCTCATGTCGCTCGCGACGCCTGCGATGATCGCGCGCGGAGCGGGCACGATCGTGAACGTGAGCAGCATGGCCGGCGTCACGCCGCTGCGTGGCTGCGCGTACTACGGCGCGGCCAAGGCGGGCCTGGCGATGGCCTCCGAGATCGCCGCCCTCGAGCTCGCGCCGCGCGGCGTGCACGTGGTGACCGTGTATCCCGGCCCCGTGCGGAGCGAGCTCGAGCGGCGCGCACGCGCGCAGGCGACGCAGGGCGTGCTCACGCGGCTCATCCCGACGGGCGATGCCGCGCCGCTCGCGGCCCGCGTGCTCGACGCGTGCGAGCGGAAGCGGCCACGCGTCTTCTACCCGGCGCTCTACGACGTCGCCGGCCGCGTGCCGGGCCTGGCTGCGCGCTTCACCCGCGCGATGAGCCCGATGCCGCTGGGCTGAGCCGGTGCGCGGTCACGCGTTGCCGTGCGCGCCTGCCCGCACCCCACTCACCAGAGCGTGTAGACGAAGGGCGTCACGGCCTGGCCGGTGAAGACCACGAGGGCGAGCAGAGAAAGGACGACGACCAGCGGGACGATCCACCAGATCTTGTTCTCGGCCGCGAAGCGGACGAGATCGCCGAACACCTTGGTGACGGAGCGCAGGCGCATCGAGGGCCCGTTGTAGCCAGGTCGATGCAGAGCGGCCAGCGGGCGCGGGGCGAAGTACCCTGCGCTGCGCGATGGATCTCCACCAGCTCAAGACCTTCGTCACGGTCGCGCGAGAGGGCACGATCACGAGGGCCTCGGAGATCTTGCACCTCAGCCAGCCGGCGGTGAGCGCGCACATCAAGACCATCGAGGAGGCGCTCGGCCTCTCGCTGTTCGCGCGCACGCCCAAGGGCATGGCGCTCACGCCCGAGGGTGAGCGCCTGCTCGTCAAGGCCGAGCTGACGCTCGCGGCGCACCAGTCGCTGCTCGACGAAGCGAGCCGCGCGACGGGACGCGTCGTGGGCAAGCTGCGGCTCGGCGCCGGCACGAGCACGAGCCATGCAGCGGTCGGGCGGCTCCTCACCGAGCTCGCCGCGCGCTTCCCCGAGGTGGAGGTCACGCTCGAGCACCGGAGCTCGAGCGAGATCCTCTCCGGGCTGCGCCACGGCGCGCTCGATGCGGGCTTCTACAACGAGGCGGGTGAGCCCGACGCGGACCTCGAGGTCACGCCCGTCGGCGAGATCACGATCGACGTCGTGGCGCCGCGCGGTTTCGTGGGCGATGCGCCGCACGTGCCGTGGGCGCGGCTGGCCGAGATGCCGTGGGTCTTCCCGAGCCGCAGCACGTGCTGCGGGCGGAGCGCCGAGCGCCTCTTCGGAGCGCGCTCGTTCCGACCGAGTCGTGTGATCAGCGTCGATCGCGTGGAGACGACGCGCGCGCTGGTCGCTGGCGGGATCGGCGTGGGCCTGCTCCACGCGGACACGTCCGCTGCCGCGATCGAGCGGGGCGAGGTCGACCGTGTGATCTCGCTCGCGCCGCCCGTGCGGGTGCTCTTCGCGCGCCTGATCCAGCGTGCGAACGATCCGGTGATCGCAGCGGCGACCGCCATCCTCGCGCCTCCCACGCCCGCCTCGCGCCGCCGCTGACGGCCTCAGCGCGTGCTCGCGGCGGCGCGGTGCAGCCGCAGGGCGATCGCGAACGACACGAGCGCGCCGGCCGCGCCCGCCAGCACGACCGCGTCGTGCCCGAGCGGCTCCACGAGCGCGCCGAGCAGCGGCACGCCCACGCCCATCGCGAGATCGAACGACGCGGCGTACGCACCCAGCGCAGCGCCGCGACTCTGCGGCGGCACGCGGCGGACGGCCTCGATGCCGAACGACGGGAACGCGAGGGAGAAGCCGAAGCCCGTGAAGGCTGCGGCCGCGATGCAGAGCGTGGGGGTGGGCGCGAGCCACGTCGCGAGCTGACCGACCACGACGAGCGCCGAGGAGCCCATCGCGACGCGCGCGCCGCCGAGGCGATCGGGGAGGTGTCCCAAGAGGACGCGCGCGAGCACGTACGCGGCACCGAACGAGGTCGTCGCGAGCTCGGCGTGCTGCCAGCCGCGCGCCTCGAAGCGGAGCGCGGAGTACGCGAGGATCGCGCCGAAGCCGAGCGCCGCGAGCGCGAGGCCCGACGCGGGGAGCGCCACGGTGGCGGCCACGCGGAGCATCGAGAGGCGCGTGCCGCCCACCGGCGCGACGTCGCGTGTGGTGCGCGCGGCCAGCACGCCGAGCAGCGGCATGGCGGTGGCGAGGAGCGCGACGCCCACGAAGCCGATCCGCGGCGCGAGCGCGGCGCCGAGCGGCGCGCCGAGGGCGAGCGCGCCGTACATCGCGATGCCGATCCACGCCATGACGAGCCCCGAGCGCTCGCGGCCGACGAGCGAGACGCCCCAGCTCAGCGCGGCCGTGATGACGAAGCTCTCGCCGAGGCCCAGGAGCGCTCGGCCGACGAGGAGCACGCCGAGGCTCGCCATCGGGCTCGTGCCCAGCAGCACGGTCGAGCTCGCCTGGACGAGGCCTGCGACGAAGGAGATCGTGAGGCCCAGCGCCGCGGTGCTGCGCGGGCCTCGCCGATCGCTGCGCGCGCCGGCGGCAGGGCGCGTGAGCAGCGTCGCCCAGGACTGCGCGCCGATCACGAGGCCGACGACGAGCGCGCTCACGCCGAGCGCCTCGTGGACGTGCGAGGGGAGCACCGGCAGCGGCAGGCCCATGGCGAGGAACTCGGCGAGGACCATCGCGCAGAGGGGCAGGAGCGCGCGGAGGGGACTCGTCGGGAGGGACGTGGGGGACTCGAGGGGGACGTGTCGTGTGGTCATGCCTCGAGCGATGCGTCGCGCGGTCGGAGCGCTCCAATCGTCGTTCTGGAGGGAGAGCCTCACGATCGCCGAGGCCCTCGTGCTCGGTGAGGTCCCCCCTCCGAAACGACGATTGGAGGGCCTCGTGCGTGTCGAGGAGGGTTCCTTCGTCGGCCACGTCGACCGACGGAAAGGCACTCATGAACGACTCTCTCGAGATGGTCCTGCGCACGCTCGCGATCGGTGCGGGCGCCACGATGCTGATGGACGCGTGGGCCGCGCTCCTGCGCCGCTTCGGCGTCGCCTCGCTCGACTTCGCCCTCCTCGGTCGATGGATCGGGCACCTGCGCGAGGGGGTGTGGTTCCACGACCGCATCGCCTCCGCTGCGCCGATCGAGGGCGAGCGCGCGCTCGGCTGGCTCGCGCACTACTCGATCGGGATCGCCTTCGCCGGGGTGCTCGTCGGCACCTTCGGGCTGCGCTGGCGCGCACGCCGACGCTCTGGCCTGCGCTCCTCGTCGGGCTCGTCACCGTGCTGGCGCCGCTCCTCGTCCTCCAGCCTGCGCTCGGCCTCGGCGTGGCCTCGTCACGCACGGCCGCGCCGCTCTTCAACGCGACCAAGAGCGTCGTCACGCACCTCGTGTACGGCGTGGGTCTCTACCTGGCCGCGCGCGCCACGGCCGAGCTCGGCGCGCGCTGAGAGCGCGTGATCAATCGGCTTCGAAGGTGCGCTTCCACTTCGCGGCGTCGTCCCAGCCGGGCTGCTTCTTGCGCTCGATGAGGAAGGGGCCGATCGCGAGGTAGTCCATCTCGGTGCTCATGAAGCAGCGGAAGGCGTCCTCGGGGTGACAGACGATCGGCTCGCCGCGGACGTTGAAGCTCGTGTTCACGAGCACGGGGCAGCCCGTGCGCTCGGCGAACGCGGTGAGCAGGCGATGAAAGCGCGGGCTCGTGTCCTCGTGCACGGTCTGGACGCGCGCGGAGTAGTCCACGTGCGTGACGGCGGGGATCTCCGAGCGCACGCGGTTCACGCGCTCGAGCAGATCGGTGGAGCCGGGCACGTCGCCGTCGGTCAGCGGCTTGCGCTTGTCCTTCTGCACCGGCGCCACGAGCAGCATGTAGGGCGAGGGCACGTCGATCTCGAACCACTCGTGCGCGCGCTCGGCGAGCACCGCGGGCGCGAAGGGCCGGAAGCTCTCGCGCTGCTTGATCTTGAGGTTCATCACCGACTGCATGCGCGCCGAGCGCGGGTCGCCCACGATCGATCGGTGACCGAGCGCGCGCGGGCCGACCTCCATGCGGCCGTGGCAGAGGCCGACGACGTTCTCGCTCGCGAGCAGCTCCGCCAGGCGCGCGGCCCACGCCGCGTCGTCGCCCAGCTCCTCGAAGACGATCTTCTCGCGCTCGAGGTAGAAGCGCGTGTCGGCGTCGGAGAAGCAGGGGCCGAGGTAGCCGCCGCGCATGCCGTCGGTGGGCGTGCCATCGCCCCGTCGCGCAACGGTGCGCGGCTTGCCCAGGCCGAGCGCCGCCTGGCCCGATGTCTCCGGGCCCAGGTGGTACGCCGCGAGCGCTGCGCCGATCGCACCCCCCGCGTCGCCCGCGGCCGGCTGGATCCAGAGCGAGTCGAAGATGCCCGCGCGCAGGAGCTCGCCGTTGGCGACGCAGTTGAGCGCGACGCCGCCGGCCATCGTGAGGTGGCGCTGTCCGGTCTCCTTGCGCACGTGGCGGCCGATGCGGAGCACGATCTCCTCGAGCACGACCTGGATGGAGCGCGCGAGATCCATCTCGCGCCGCGTGATGCGGTCCTCGGGCTTGCGCGCCGGACCCCCGAAGACGCGATCGAAGCTCGCGTTCGTCATCACGAGGCCATCGAGGTAGCCGAAGTGCTCGAGCGCGAGGCGGATCGAGCCGTCGTCCTTGATGTCGACGAGGTGATCGCGGATCTGCTGCGCGTAGCGGGGCTCGCCGTAGGGCGCGAGGCCCATCAGCTTGTACTCGCCGCTGTTGACCTTGAAGCCGCAGTAGTAGGTCACGGCCGAGTAGAGCAGGCCGATCGAGTGCGGGAACTCGAGCTCGGCGTGGAGATCGATCGTGCGGCCATCGCCCACGCCCCACGTGGACGTCGACCACTCACCGACGCCGTCGAGCGTGAGGATCGCGGCGCTCTCGAAGGGCGAGGGGAAGAACGCGCTCGCGGCGTGCGAGACGTGGTGCTCGGGGAAGAGCACGGGCGGATCGTTCTTCACGCCGAGCGACTCGAGCGTGCTCTGGATCTCGCCCTCGACGAAGAGCTTGCCTCCCATCATTCCCGGTACGCCGAGCATCGAGGGCACCGCGTGCACGAAGGGCACGAGGCCGCGTGGCGCCGTGCCGAGGGCCGTCTCGAGGATGCGGTGCAGCTTGAGGATCGGCTTCTCGTAGAACGCGACGGCGTCGATCTCGGGGCCGCTCGCCTCCGCGAGGCAGTAGCGGAGCGCGTTCTCGGGCATCGACTCGTCGTGCTTCTTGCGCGTGAAGCGCTCTTCCTGCGCGGCGGCGACGAGGACGCCGTCCTCCACGAGGCAGGCGGCGGCGTCGTGGTAGTGGCAGGAGATGCCGAGGGTGCGGACGGGGCGGCTCACGAGACGCTGGGATCCCTCAGCGCGTGCGCGCGCGCCAGCAGGATCTCGCGCTCGCGCGCGTTGTCCGTGAGCGCGGCCGCCCGATCGAGCTCGCGCCTGGCCTCGTCGGCGCGGCCGAGCTTCGCGAGGACGTCGGCGCGCGCCGCAGGCAGGAAGGGATAGCGGGCGAGGGCGGGCTCGTCCGCGAGCGCATCGAGCAGCTCGAGCGCAGCGGCCGGCCCTTCGGCCTGCGACACCGCGACGGCGCGGTTCAGCGCGACGATGGGTGAGCCGGTGTGCTCCACGAGCGCATCGTACAGCGCGACGATGCGCGGCCAGTCGGTCTGCTCGATCGAGCGCGCGCGCGCGTGACAGGCGGCGATCCCGGCCTGCAGGGTGTAGGGCCCGGAGGGACGTGCGAGGGCCTCGGCGCGCGCGAGCGAGGCGAGGCCGCGCTCGAGGAGCAGTCGATCCCAGCGAGCGCGGTCCTGATCGGCCAAGAGCACGGGGCGACCGTGGGCGTCGTGCCGTGTGCGCAGGCGCGAGGCCTGGAGCTCGAGCAGCGCCGAGAGGCCGTGCGTCTCCGCGTCGTCCGGCACGTGGGCAGCGAGGACTCGTGCCAGCCGCAGCGCTTCCTCGCAGAGCTCGGGGCGAGTCCAGCGCTCGCCATGGGAGGCCGAGTAGCCCTCGTTGAACACGAGGTAGAGCACCTCGTGCACCGCACCGAGCCGCGCGCGGAGATCGGCGCCGGTCGGGACCTCGAAGGGGACACGCGCCGCCGAGAGCGTCTTCTTCGCGCGCACGATGCGCTGCGCGAGGGTCGGCTCCGGAACGAGGTAGGCGCGCGCGATCTCGGCGGTGCTGAGCCCTGCCACGAGGCGCAGCGTGAGCGCGACGCGCGACTCGGGGGCGAGCACCGGATGACAGGACACGAGCACGAGGCGCAGCACGTCGTCGGCGACGGGCTCCTCGAGGCCCGGATCGATCGAGGTCGCGCGCGGCAGCTCGGCCCAGAGCGCGTCGTGTGCGCGCGCGAGGCGCTCGCGTCGGCGCAGCTCGTCGATCGCGCGGCGCTTCGCGGTGGTCACGAGCCACGCGCCCGGACGCTCCGGGATGCCCGTGCTCGGCCAGGTCTCGAGCGCCGCGATCAGCGCCTCCTGCGCCAGATCCTCGGCGAGCGCGACGTCGCGCAGGATGCGCACGAGCGCCCCGAGCACGCGCGGCGACTCGATGCGAACGCTCGCCTCGATCGCCGCGCGGCTCGCGCGCACCACCTCGGAGCCTTCGCTCATCCCTTCTTCTGCCGTTGCTCGATCTCGGTGCGCAGGCGCTCCTCCTGCGCCTGGAGCTCGGGCGTGAATTCCGCACCGAAGTCGGCGGCCTCGAAGACCGGCCGGATCTCGACCTCGTCGCTCTCGAACGGGGCGCGGCGCAGCCACGCGACCGCCTCGTCCATGTCCTTCACCTGCCAGAGCCAGAAGCCCGCGAGCAGCTCCTTGGTCTCGGTGAACGGACCGTCGATCACCGTGCGCTCCTTGCCCGCGAAGCGGACACGCTTGCCCTTGTTGCTCGGGTGCAGGCCCTCGCCCGCGAGCATGACGCCCGCCTTCACGAGCTCCTCGTTGAACTCGCCCATCGCTGCGAGCTCGGACTCCTTGGGCATCTGCCCGGCCTCGGTCTCGCGGGTCGCCTTCACCAACACCATGACGCGCATCGTCTGTCTCCTCGTGGGGGCCGCCTGGGCCCGCTGTGCTCGAACCGGACCGACCGTCGGTCCGCTCGGAGAAGCGACGAATCAGCCCCCGTCGGATCGACACGGCGATCCAAGAAAAGAGCTCGCGGTCGGCGAGGTGGCCTCAGAACGGACGATCGAGACGAGGAGCGCTGCGTGCCCGCGCCTTCCAGTGGCTCGCGCTCGCGGGCGCCTTGCCGCTGCCCCACCGCGCGCGGGACCCGGTGCGGAGGAGGAGGCGAAGCGGGGTGATCACGAGGAAGAAGACGGGCGCGAGCACGACGTAGGCGAGCACGCGGCCGACGACGAACGAGGCGCGCACGAAGAAGCGGTCGATGGCGCGGTAGGCCGCGGGCGCGAGCGCGGCGAGCGCGACGAGGCCGAGGGCGATCACGGTCACGGCCTCGGCCATGGCCTCGCGACCGAGCACCGCGAGCACGACGGCCACGGCTGCGGCGACGGCTGCGCGTCGGGAGGCCTCGATCCACGCGGGCCGCGCGCGCTTGGCGATCGCGGACGTGTGGGGCGTCCACGCGGTGCGCGCTGCGTCCGCGGAACCTCCGCGCGCGCGGGCCTGCGGGTGGCTCGCCGCGTCGCGCTCCCTCGTTCCGTCGGTGCTCACCGCGAGGGGATACCACGACCATCGGCACGCTGCGCGAGGCGGTCGCGGACCGGGCCGACGATCGCCTCCGCGAAGCGGCGATGACCGTCGGCGTTGGGGTGGTGATCGACGTCGTGCACCCAGAGGCTCGCCGCGTCGGCGCCGACGAAGGCGGGCAACGTGTCGACGAAGGCGACGCCGCGCGCCTCGAGATCGTGCGCGATGCGCGCGTGCGTGGGCGCGAACGGGTACGAGCCCTCGCGCTCGAGCTGCACGAGCAGAGGCCACAGCGCGACGAGCAGCGTCCGGCCCTCGCGCGCGAGCTCCTCGGAGAAGGTCGCGAGCTGATCGAGCGTGGCGCGCCAGCCCTCGGCGTTGGGCGCCTCGACCATCTCTGCGTACCACTGCATCGTGGCCCCACCGATGCGCAGGGACTCGACGCGATCCTCGAACAGCGCGACGAGGCGCGGGGTCCAAGGGGAAGGGCCGAGCGCGTCGTGGGACACCATGCGGCGGCGATCGACGATCCAGTCGTCCACGTACTGCTGCTGCGCCTGGAACGCCACGGAACGCGCCGGGTCGTTCAGCGTCATCGCGTAGAGGACGACGTCGGCGTCGAGCACGTGGGCCCGCATCCACTGACCGAGGCCGCGTTCGCTCGCCGCGGCGTCCATCGTGAAGTCGTAGCCTCGACGTCCGCACGCCAGCACCTGGGTGGCCTCGCCGAGCGCCGTCGCGAGGCGCGCGGCGACCGTGTCTTCGAACGCGACGCCCTGGCCCTCGACGAACGAGTCTCCGACGAGCACCACGCGCGTGCGGGCAGGCTCGTGTGCCGGGAGCAGCTCGCCTTCGCGCGCCACGCGGCAGAGCTCGGGCGAGTAGAAGCCGGTCACGGCGTGGGGTGAGCGTGCGGCCCAGGCCTCGAGCTCGGGCAGACGCGCCTGCCAGCGCGCGCGCGTCTCGAGATCCGCCAGATCCAAGGGGAAACGCCCGTGCGGATCGGTCGGGTAGAGGTCGAGGCCGACGCGCTTGTCGTCGCTCTCGAGGTGGCGCGTCTCGGCGTACCGCGCGGGCTCGAGACCGAGCGCGCGCACCGCGAGCTCGGCAGCGAGGAGCGAGACGACCAGCGCGGCCGAGGAGAGCGCGAGGCGTCGCGCGAGCGACGGTGCAGGCGCGTTCGAGGTCACGGCGGTCGCCGAGCGTACGAGGCCTCGACGCGAGGCGCGACGGGCATCTTCCGAGCCCGTGCCGCGGAACGCCGCGCCGATCGCGTTCCGTCAGTCGAGGTGAGCGTGCAGGTACGCGAGGGAGCGGCTCCACGCGATCGCCGACTGCTCGGCGCTGTACACGCTCGGGTCGCCTTCGCGCATGAACGCGTGCCCTGCGTCGTACACGTGCAGCTCCATGGCCCCGCCGTGGCGCGTCACCGCGTCTGCGAACGCACGTGCACGATCGGGCTGCGCCCAGTCGTCTTCCTTCGCGAAGTGCGCCTGGATCGGGCATCGCACCTTCGTCGCGTCGAAGTAGTCCGCGCGCGGGATGCCGTAGAACGGCACGGCACACGCGATTCCGTCGAGGCTCGTCGCTGCGGCGAACGCCAGCGCGCCACCCATGCAGAAGCCGGTCACGCCGACCTTGCGCCCCGTGCGCTTCGCGAGCTCCGCGGAGGCCGCCGCGACGATCTCCATCGCGCGCTCGGTCTTCATCGCCTGCATGAGCGCGCCTGCGCCCGCGCCGTCGGTCGCGACGCGTCCGTCGTAGAGATCGGGTGCGAGCACCGTGAAGCCCTCGGCCGCGAACCGGCTCGCGAAGGCCACGAACGCGTCGTTGAGCCCCCACCATTCGTGCACCACGACGAGGCCAGGTGCGGCAGGGCCCTCTGGCGAGGGGAAGTAGGCCGCGCGGAACGGGGCGCTGCCCGCCTGAAGCGTGATCGTCTCGTGGCTCATGGCCGTGAGCTTCGTCGCGTCCTCGCGGAGGCGTCAACTCGCGTCGCGGCGGGTCCAGGAGGGCGGAAGGCCATGCTCGATCTCGATCGCACCGAACACGGGCGTCTCCTGCGGACCGAGCGCGCGCGCCCACGACCACGTCTTGGCGAGCCCGTCGCGGAGCGACGTGGCGTCGAGGCGCGCGCCGAGCTCCTCTCGCACACGCGTGTGATCGGACCACGCGTGCACCACCTCGTGACGTGCGGGCAGGTGCACGATCGGCACGCTGGTGCCCGTCACCTCGCGCAGCGTGTGGGCGAGCTCGAGCACGGAGGCCGCGGCGTCTCCGCCGACGTTGTAGATGCGGTTGCGCGCGACGTCGGCGAAGCCACCGTCCACGATCGTCGGGACGAGGTCTCCGACGTACGTGAACGCACGCGTCTGGAGGCCATCGCCGAAGACCGTGAGCGGCTCGCCGCGGAGCACCTGGTTGAGGAAGATGCCGACCACGTTGCGGTAGCGGTCGCGCATGCTCTGGAGCTCACCGTAGACGTTGTGCGGACGGAAGATCGTGTGCTCGATCCCGAACTGTCGTGTCGCGGCCGCGAGATCCAGCTCGACCGCGTACTTCGCGATGCCGTAGGGATCCTCCGGGTGCGGCGTCGCGGTCTCGCGCAAGGGCAGCTCGCCGGTGCCGTAGACGGCGATGGACGAGGTGAACACGAAGCGGCGCACGTCGTGGCGAATCGCGGCGTTGAGCACCGTCATCGAGCCCAGGACGTTGTTCTCGTAGTTGAAGCGGCGGATGAAGGGGCTCAGCCCTTCGGCGGCGTAGGCCGCGAGGTGATAGACGACCTCGAAGCGGGCCTCCCGGAAGAGCCGCTCGACGAGCGCGTCGTCGACCACACTGCCGCGCACGAACCGCGTGCCTTCGGGCACCTGGCTCGCCAGGCCGCCCGACAGATCGTCGAGCACGACGACCTCGTGGCCCCGCCGCGAGAGCTCGCGCGCGACGTGCGCGCCGAGAAATCCAGCTCCGCCGGTGACGAGCACCGCGCTCACGACGACCTCGATCCGCGCATCGGTGCCGAGCGTCGCACATCGACGCCACGCCGCGCACCTCTTGCGTCCAGCGTGACTTCTCCCACGCACGGAATGCGCACCGCGCGCTCGCTCGCGTGATTCGCCCACCGATCTCGGGTGGATCGCGCGTTGCTCTTGGCGACGCCGTGCCCGACGCACAGGTCATTGCCCGACACGAAGCCTGCGGCGGGCTCCTGGACGTCATCGACTCGGTGAGCGCCGCGATCCTCGCGCTCGCCAGCGACGGGACGATCCTCTTCGCGAACGAGCGAGCGACCCAGCTCTTCGCGCGCCGCGGCGCGAGCGAGGACGAGGCGCCGCAGCTCGTGGGCACCGATGTCGGACGCTGGCTGGCGCCGCTCGCCACGCTGCTCGAAGCGCAAGCACGCGACGA
Organism: Sandaracinaceae bacterium; assembly: GCA_044376125.1. GTDB lineage: Bacteria > Myxococcota_A > Polyangia > Polyangiales > Sandaracinaceae > JAFLCL01. Next base: position 25,515 of record JBILLJ010000021.1, on the reverse strand, counting down.
CCGGCCGACGATGCGCTTCGCGGGGGCAAACGGCGCGCAGGTGCTCGGGTTCTCGATCACCCGGGCGCGGCGGTCGGGCCCTCCACTCCACGTCATCTCGTTCCAGGACCTCACGCGCGTGCGCGCGCTCGAGGAGGAGCGCGATCGGCTCCTCCGGCTCGCCACCGTCGGCGAGGTGATGCCGATGCTCCTGCACGAGACGAAGAACCCGCTCGCTGCGGCGTGCACCCTGCTCGAGCTGCTCATCGAAGAGCGCACCGACCCGACCCTGCAGAGCGATCTGCACAACGTGCTCGTCGAGATCCGCCGCTCTCTGCTCACGCTCGAGGGGCTCGGTTCGGTCGGACGCGAGCTGCGCTCGGACGTTCCTCAGGCGATCGATCACGCCGTGAGCGAGGCCGTCGGGTTGATCGAGGCAAGGGCCCGCCAGCAGGGCGTCGTGCTGAGCGCGCACATCGAGGCGATGCCGCTCCTGCCGCTCGACGCCTCGAGCCTGCGCGGCATCGTCCTCAACCTCCTCACCAACGCGATCCACGCGTGCGGCGCCTCCGGCCACGTGGCGGTGAAGATGCGATTCGTGCAGGGGACGCTCGAGCTCGACGTCGAGGACGACGGAGCGGGCATGTCCGCCGACGTGCTCGCCCGCTGTTGCGAGACCTTCTTCACGACGAAGCGGAGCGGGAGCGGCCTGGGCCTCGCGCTCTGTGCGCGCCTGGTCGACGAGGCGCGCGGCACGCTGTCGATCGAGAGCGCGCCCGGCGCGGGCACCCGTGAGCACATCGCGATCCCTCGGCTCGGCGGTCCGCGTTCGGAGGGGATGGAGATCGGCGCCGACGTGCCTAGGACCGGTGCAGCGGGGGCGGGAGAGGCCGTCTTCTCTCGGGACTGAGCGAAAGGACGAGACATGGAAGGCAGTCGTCAGTCGAGGGTCGAGGTCATGAACCGGGTGCTTCGGTCGCTGACGACCGAGAGCCCCGACATCCAGGCGGCCGCGCTGGTCTCCGAGGACGGGCTCCTGCTCGCGAGCGCGCTGCCGCAGCACGTCGAGGAGCTGCGCGTCGGCGGCATGAGCGCCACGCTGCTCAACCTCGGCGCGCGCGCCGCGACCGAGCTGGGGCTCGGGCGGCCGGAGCAGGTGCTGATCAAGGGCTCCGACGGCTACGCGATCCTCACGACCGCGTCGCAGGGCACCGTGCTGCTCGTGCTCGCAGGGCACCACGCGAAGCTGGGCTTGGTGTTCCTCGACATGAGCCGCGCGGTCAAAGAGATCAGCAAGGTTCTCTGAGAGGGGGCGAGCGTGACCACGAGCGACAACGCACCGATCGTCCTCTACGAGGATGCGACCCACAAGAACGTGCTCTTGCCCGAGTACGGCGAGGGCATCGCCGTGCAGGCGAACCAGCACCTCGTCATCGACAAGGGCCGCGGGATGATCCTCGACCCCGGCGGGCACAAGGTCTACTCGAAGGTGCTCGCAGAGACGATGCACCAGCTCCACGGCAGCCAGGCCGGCGGTGGACAGCTCCAGCACATCTTCCTCTCGCACCAGGACCCCGACATCGTCGCCGCCGTCAACGGCTGGCTGATGACGACCGACGCGACGGCGTGGGTGAGCGCCCTCTGGGTGCGGTTCGTTCCGCACTTCGGTCTCGACCGGCTGGTGAGCGACCGCCTCAAGCCCATCCCGGACGAGGGCATGTACCTCACGCTCGGCGAGTGCGAGCTCATGCTGCTTCCGGCGCACTTCCTCCACTCGGCCGGCAACTTCCAGGTCTACGACGCGCGCTCGAAGATCCTCTACTCGGGTGATCTCGGCGCTTCCATCGGCCGCGACTACCGCGAGGTGACGGACTTCGACGCGCACCTGTCCGCGATGGACGGCTTCCACCGCCGCTACATGGCCTCGCGCAGGGCGATGGCGGCGTGGGCCAAGCTCGCGCGGAGCCTCGACATCGAGATCATCGCGCCGCAGCACGGCGCGATGTTCAAGGGCAAGGCGATGGTCGAGCGCTTCTGTCAGTGGGCCGAGAGCTGTGAGTGCGGCGTGGACATCTACGCCGACAAGCTCGCCGTGCCGCCGCGGTGACGCCATGCGCCGGATCCTGGTCATCGAAGACGAGGAGTCGCTGCGCGTCGGGATGGTGCGCGCGCTCGCGAAGATGAACGGCGTGGAGGTGCGCGGTGTCGGCACGCTGCGCGAGGGGCTCGAGTGCATCGACGCGACGCGACCCGACGCCGTGATCTCGGATCTGGATCTGCCCGATCGCTTCGGTGGTGAGCTCCTCGCCGAGCTCGAGCGCCGCGACGTGCACATCCCGGTCACCTTCGTGTCCGCCTACACGCGCAAGCTCGGCGATCGCATCCCGCGCTCGCGCGACGTGCAGCTCGTCGAGAAGCCCCTCTCGATCGAGCGCCTCCGTGAGATCGCCGGCGCGGCGCTGGCGAAGAACGATTCGGTGCTGCCACCGCCGTTCGGGGCGGCCGACTACCTCCAGCTCGCGTGCCTCGGCAGGCACTCGGTGGTGATCACGCACCGTCACCAGCAGGACGACAGCACGCCGACGGGCCGTCTGGTCGTGTGGCGCGGCGAGCTCTGGGACGCGACCGACGACGAAGGCGATGGCATCCCCGCGTTCCGTCGCGTCGTCACCCGGGCCGGCGCGTTCCGCGCCCACACGCTCGATCGCGATCCGGGGCCGCGCACGATCGAGGGCCCGTGGGAGATGTTGATGCTCGACGCGCTCCGGCTCGCGGACGAGGCGGCGCTGCTCGACCTCGACCGAGCCGCACCGGAGCCGTCGCCCGTCGAGCCAGCGCTGCTCGAGGCGCCCGCGATCGCGGCGGCGCCCAAGCACGTCGCGGTACCGCCGCCGCGCGCGCCCGAGCGCGACCCATACGACGTGGCGTTCGAGGCCGGCGTCGACGCCCTGCTCGATCGCGATCACGTCGCGGCGATGCGCGCGTTCCGCGAGGCGCTCGACGCCCGACCGGGCGACGCGAAGGCCACCGCCAACCTCGAGCGCCTCGCCGCGCTCGGGCACAAGGAGCCGTCGCGCGACGGCTCGAGCTCCGGAGGAGAGGGATGAGCACGAGAATCGCAGTGGTCAGCGCGAAGGGAGGCGTCGGCAAGACGACGGTCGCGCTCAACCTGGCCCTCGCGCTCGCCGAGCGCGGGCACCGCACGCTCCTCGTGGATCTCGATCCGCAAGGCGCCGTCGGACACTCGCTCCGCAAGGGCGACACCGACTGGCAGGGTGTGGTCGACGTGCTCGCGGGCAGCGCGCGCGTCGAGGACGTGATCGTGCAGACGCACGAGCCACGGCTCAGCCTGCTGCCCCGCGGTCGGCTCGATCCGGTCGACACGCCCGAGCTCGAGGACCTGCTCCGCGTGCGAGACGTGGTCGAGGGACTGCTCTCGCCCGTGAGCGCCCGCTTCGATCGGATCGTCATCGACACACCCGCGGGCGTGGGCTCGGCCACACGTGGCGCGCTGTCCGTCGCGGACTACGCGCTCGTCGTCTTCAAGGCCGAGCCGCTCGCGCTGCGCACGATCCAGCAATCACTGCGCGTGGTCTCGCACGTCGCCGCGGAGCAGAACCCTCGTCTGACGCTGCTCGGAATCCTGCCCACGATGGTCGAGCTCAAGAAGGAGCACGCACAGGCGCCGCTCGTGGAGCTCTGGAGTGGCTTCGAGGGCGTGCTCGACACGACGATTCCGCGCTCGGACGTGGTCGCGCGCGCGAGCCTCCTCGGCGTCCCGATCGCGTACCAGTCCGGCACCGTGCCCGCCGAGGCGCGTCGCTTCGCGCAGCTCGCCGCGGAGCTCGACGCCATCCACGAGTCCCGTCACGCAAGGAGCTCGGCGCATGAAGAACGTCCCCTCCGAAGCCTCGTCTGATCTCGAGCGCGCGCAGGCGCTGAGCCGCAGCCTGTGGGCCGCCCGCGACGCACGGGCACCCGGTGCGGCGGCGCCGGTCACGCCCGCGGCACCCGGCTACGCGCGGCTCGGGCTCCGGCGCGTGAGCACGCTGCCTCCGCTCGAGGTCGGCGCGCGCTGGCCCCGCATCGTCTCGTGGCTTCGCACGAGCACCCTCGCGAGCTCCGTGTTCGCCGTCGACCGGACGGGGCTGGTGATCGCCTCGACGGGCCTCGAGGACGACGAGGCCATGCGCATCGGCGGACGCGTCGCGCTCGCGTTCGACCAGTCCGCGCACGTCGACGAGGTGCGCGCGCTCGTCATCGACTGGGCGGGCGAGCAGCTCACCGCGATCGAGGTTCGAGACGGCGACGACGTCCCGGTCCTGCTCGGGATCCTCGGCCACCCGGAGCCCGTGCCGCGCGCGCAGGTGGTCACGGCGATCGCGTCGGCGCTCGCCACGCCGCCCTGACCTGCGGGCTCTCTCGCCGTCGTCCACCACGGCGCGACGTCGTGGTACCTTCCCGGGGCTCCGATGGACATCGACGAGTTCGAGCAGCGCCTGCACGACGCCGAGGTACGGCTCGCGCGCCTCAAGGCCCTGTACGAGCAGTGGTTTCAGGGCATCGAGCGCATCGAGCCGCAGATCGCGCGCAAGGAGCTCGAGCGTGTGCTCGAGCTGCTCAAGCGCGAGCAGCCTCGCAACACCGCGCTCCGCTTCCGCTGCCAGCAGCTCTCGGCCCGCTACGGCACGTACGGCATCTACTGGGGCCGGATCGCCAAGCAGATCGAAGAGGGCACGTACCGCCGCGACGTGCAGCGCGCGCGCGCCAAGGCGCAGAAGGAGAAGGAGCGCGATCAGAAGGCGTACGAGCTCGACGTCGACGTCGAGCTCGACGACTTCGGCGGAGGCGCCGACGGTGACGTCGGTGACTTCGGCGACTCCGACCTCGATGCGATCCTCGGCGCGCTCACGACCTCGCCCGACGCGGGGCGTCCTTCGCACACGCCCGCCGCGCCCAAGACGTTCGCGCGTGCCCGCGAAGAGCAGCGGGTACGCGAGGAGCAGCGCGAGGAGCCCTCGACCGATCCGGCGCCGCCTCCGACCCCCGCGGTCCCGGCACGCGTCGGCGCGCCGCCACCGCCGCCCATCCCGAAGCCGCCCATCCCCGGCGCCCGTCCGCCAGTGCCCGACGCGGGTCCGGGAGCAGTGCCCATCGCGCGCATGGCCAAGCCTGCGCCTCCCGCTCCGACCGGTGGCGTGCGCGAGGAGGCGGGCTCGCACTCACGCTCGCGGCCACCGCCCGCGACGTTCGCACGGCCCAGCGCCGGAGGCCCACCCACGGGCACGCGCCCCATGGCACCGCCCGTCGCGCCGCGCCCGCCCGCCGCGCCGCCGCAGGGAACGCCAGGGCCGGACATGCGCGCGCTCTACGAGCGGTACGTGGACGCGCGCCGTCGCAACAACGAGCGGGTCGACAACGTGAAGTTCGAGTCGCTCCAGCAGAGCGTCGAGAAGATGATGCCGAAGCTCCGCGAGAAGCACGGCAACAAGGCGATCGACTTCGACGTGGTCCTCCAGGACGGCAAGGTCGGCCTCAAGCCGCGCGTGCGGTGAGTCGGACCCGGCTCGCGCCATGCGCGGCGCTCGTGCTCGCGAGCGTGACCGCGCTCGGCTGCGGCACGATGAACCTCGCCCGCACGCTCGGGCGCGGCAACACCGAGGTCACGGGCAGCGTCGGGGGGCCGCTGATCGGCGTCGGCGCTGCGATCTTTCCCGTGCCGCAGGCGCGAGTGGGGGTTCGGCACGGTGTGACCGACGACGTCGACGCCATGGGTCACCTCGCGATCGACGCGTTCGGCTCGCGGGTCCTCGCGCTCGACGCCGGTGTCGTCGGACAGATGACGCGCACCCCACGCGGCTTCGCGATGGCGCTCTCGGCGCGTCTGCACCTCGTCGTCGACCTCGACGATGCGGTCGCTCCGCGCGTGTTCCCCGAGGTCGGCCTCCACCTCGAGCACCCGATCGACACGTGGGGCTCGTTCTTCTTCGGTCTCGGTGGCCTCGGCCAGATCGAGGCGCCGCGCGGTCGCCCCTTCTTGTTTCTCTCGCCGTACGTCGGGCTCGAGGTCTTCCTCGATCCACAGACGAACGAGGCGGGCGACGCGGTGGAGCGCACCGGCTTCGCGCTCCAGCTGGGCTGGATCAACCCGTGGGAGAATGCGGGCACCATCGTGCGCTACGTGCCCGACGGGGCTGGCGCGATCACCGTGCTCGTGGCCATGCGGCATCGCTTTGGAGGGCTCGATCGATGAACGGCGTTTCCTCGCGGCTCGATCGTGTCGCGCTGGCCCTCGCCTCGCTCTGCCTGCTCGCGGCCTGCGAGGTCGGGGACTTCTTCTTCGCCGGCGTGCCAGCGGAGCCGTATCGCTTCGACGAGATCGATCCGCAGCTCGACGGCGATCTCTCGAGCCCGCATCCCTCGATCGTGCCTGCCTCGCTGCGTGAGGAGGGCTTCGTCACGAGCCGAGACGGAACGTCGGTTCACTGGGTGCTCGCGCGACAGCGCGAGGGCCCGGCACGCGCGACGGTGCTCTACAGCCACGGCAACGGCCCGAACCTCGGCCGCTTCTGGGATCGCGTGGAGATCCTCTGGCAGCTCGGCTACCAGGTGCTGATCTACGACTACCCCGGCTTCGGCCGTTCGAGCGGTGAGGCCTCCGAGCCCGGGATGTACGAGGCCGCGAGCAGCGCGCTCGCGCTCGTCGCGGCCCGCGACGACGTCGATCCAGCGCGCCTGATCCTCTACGGCCACTCGCTCGGCTCCGCAGCGACGTTCGAGCTCGCGAGCCGTGCGCTGCGCGGCGAGGTGATCGCGGCGCGCGGGGCCGAGGCGCTCGCGGTCCGCCCGGCCGCGGTCATCACCGAGAGCGCGTGGTGCTCGATCGAGGAGATGATCCGCGACGGGACCTTCCTCGACCTTCCCGGTGAGCTGCTCTCGCACCTCCGCTTCGACAACTGCGCGCGCATCGCCGAGCTGCGCGAGGTCCCCGTCATGCTCCTGCACGGCGAGCGCGACCGGATCGTGCCGATGCGTCAGCTCGCGCTCCTCGAAGGCCGCGCGGCCCGACCGCCGATCGTCCATCGCGTCCCGAACGCCACGCACGTGGACGTCTCGATCGTCGGCACACCCCGCGCGTCCATCGCCGCCGTGGCCGGCGTTCCGCGCCCGTCCGAGGAGTACGCCGGTTGGCTGATGTCGCTCGCGGCCCCCTGATCCGGTCGGTGCGCTCTCGCGATCACTCGAGGAGGTCGGCGCGGGGCGGCTCCCAGCCCGGCAGCCAGCCCGGGCAGTCCCCCGCCTCGCTCTCTTCGGGCAGCAGCATCTTCGACCACGAGAGATCCTGCGACATGTCGTAGCGGGCGTCGCCGAGGAGGCGCTCCTCGTAGCCCTCGACGACGAACGGTGCGCGCGCGAAGAGGAAGAAGGCGCGCACTCGGCAGTCCTCGCGCGCGAGCGTCGCGAGCCGCTCGTGTGGGACCTCGAGCGTGTCGTGGATCCACACGTCGACCGTCGATCCCTCGGTGGCGGGCGTGCGCGGCGCACGCGTCCGGCGCGGTGGATCGGTGTGACAGCCCTCGGCCGTCATCGTGCTCGGCCACGTGCTCACGGCGAAGCGACGGTAGTGCACGCTGTCCGCGTCGCTCTGCACGGAGAGCCCGCTCCAGCAGAACGGATTGCCCGGCATCGGGGCGAGCACGAGGTCGTGGATCGTCTCGCCCGGCTGCGCGCTGCGGAGGACCTCTTCGGCGCGTGCGCGTGCGCTCGCGCCCGTCGTCGCGAACACGAGCGGGACCAGCACGCCGAGCCCGGCGGCGAGCCACGTGCGTCCCGGCCGCAAGAGGCGCGCGCTCGCGAAGAAGAGGAGCGGGCTCAGCGCGCCGAGCGTGGCGACGAACGGCGGGAGCACCATGCCGCTCGTGATCGCGAGACCGATCGCCAGGAGCGGGGGCAGCGCGAAGAGCACGCGCCCCACCGTGGTCTTGGCCGTGAAGAGCAGCGGTGCCGAGAGCACGACCCACCAGAGCGGCTCGACGATGAAGATCGTGTCCCCGAAGTACCACTGCGCATCGAGTGGCCAGAACGGGTGCACGCCGTAGTTGTTCGTCGCGTCCATCGCGATGTGCGTCGCGCAGCCGAGCAGCGAGAGCGCGAAGAGGAGCAGGCGCGTCGAGCGCGCCTCGGTCTCGGGCGGTGCCGGCTCGTTCGCGCGGCGCCGGGACCAACGCTCGAGCGCGAGCGAGGCCGCGAACGGAAGGAGCGCGACCAGCGGCGCGAGCGCGAGCGTGTGCGTGTGCCCGCGGTGATGGAGCAGGTAGCCCAGCGGCCTCTCGATGATGCCCGCGTAGAGGAAGTCGAGGTCGGGCACGTTGTTCGCGCCGGCCGATGCGAGCCACGCGGCGCGCGTGAGCGTCGTGCCCGCGTCGCGTCCGGTGCGACGACGACGGAGCTCGAGCGCGACCTCCGCGATCGCGATGCCTGCGAGGGTGTGGGTGATGTTGTCCACGCGCCGACGATGCCACGTGGGCGGCGGCGCGCAGTGGGACAGCGACCGGCGAGGCGTAGTACAAACACTTCTTCAACGAGCCGCGCCCTTGCGAGGGGCTCAGCCACCCCGATGCGCGGGGCGCGAGATCATGGCCCCTGCATGTTGCCGGGGTCGGCCTCGTCCCTGCGTCCTCGAGAGAGAGGTCCCCGTGGGCGACAAGTCTCCCAAGTCCAAGCAGCGTGCGCAGAACCAGAAGAGCGCGGCGAAGTCGACGGCCCAGAGCGCCGCAGCCGCGAAGCAGGCCCCGGCCGCGCCGGTGAAGGACCCGAAGCGGAAGTGAGCGCTGCCCCGGCCGGTCCCCTCGCCGTGCGCCGTGGGGACCGGGCCGGGCTCATCGCGGCGCGAGGCCGAGGAGGCTGTAGTCGAGGATCGCCTCGGCCGCGTCGCTGATCGTCGGCTTGCGTCCGCCGTCTTCGCCGCCGTCGACGAGGAGCTGCACCATCTGCTTGATGGTGCCGAGCACGGCCCAGGCGGCGAGCTCGCCGTTGGCGACCCGCAAGAGGCCGAGGCGGGCGCCGTTCGTGAGCGCATCCGCGAGCCAGCGGTGGAGGCGTGCGTAGAAGTCGGCGAGCTTCTTGTCGACCTCCGCGTCGAGGCCGACCGCCTCGCGCAGGACGACACGCGTCAGATCGGGGCTCGCGACGAAGGCGGCGAGCACGCGCTCGACGCTCTGCTTGATCTGCACGTTCACCGGCGGCGCGTTGCCGGCCATCGAGACACCCACGACGCTGGCGCGGACTCGGAGCAGGAGATCGTCGAGCAGCGCGTGGAAGATCGCGTTCTTGCTCTCGAAGTAGAGATAGAACGTGCCGCGCGCCACGCCGGCCGCGTCGATGATGTCGGCGATGCGCGCTTGGTGGTAGCCGCGCTGCGCGAAGACGCGCAGGGCCACGTCGAGGAGCTCGCGCCGCCGCTGCTCGCGGATCTTCTCCGCGCGAGACGCTCGGCCATCGCGCGTCGGCGCGTGCTGCGCGCGCACGACGATCTCGTGGCGGCTCGCGCGCGTGCTCGTCGGGTGCGTGCTCATCGGGCCTCCTCGTCGAGGTTCGGCTCAGGCGGCCGCGACGCGGCGGCGCGTCCGTCGGTGGGCGATGGGACGCTCTCGCGCTCGGCGCCCTCGTCTGGAGGTGTCCAGCCGCGTGCGACCCAGTAGCCGTCGAGGCGCTTGGCCATCACCGAGCGCACGTGCTCCGCGAGCTCGGGGATCGCGCTGTCCGGCAGGCCCGCCGTCGGCACCGGCGCGTCGCAGTACACCGTCACCTCGTGGCCGGCCCGCAGCATCAGCGAGCCCTTGCGCATCATCTCGAACGCGCCGACGACGGTCGTGGGGACGATGGGCAGGCCGAGGTCGCGCGCGATGAAGAACACGCCCTTGCGGAAGGGCATGAGGCGGCCCGTCGTCGTCCGGTGTCCTTCCGGGAACGCGAGGATCGAGTGTCCCTTGTCGATCTCGCGCTGCATGTTGGCCAGCACCTCGGGCGTCTGCCCTTCTTTGCCCGGCCGCACGGGGATGGTGCCGCGCGCGCGCATGAACCAACCGTAGACGGGGATCTTGAAGTGGCTCTCGAGCTCGAGGCCCTGCTTGAAGTGCGGCGTCGACTCGTAGATCCACACGTGATCGAAGTGGTTCGTGTGGTTCTGCGCGAACATGTACGGCGTCTTGGGGTCGACCGCCGGGTCGACCACGGCGCGCCACCGCGTGCCCGAGAGCCGGATCTGCGTGCGGCAGTACCAGCGGTTGAGCCACTCGATGCGATCGGAGCCCATGGCCGCCGAGAGCACGGTCATCGTGGGCATCGCCGACGCGAGGTAGGTCACGCCCACGCCCCAGAGCGCCGCAGAGGCGAGGCGCTCGCCGAGGCTCGGTGCCTCGAACGACGCAGCGGGCAGGCCGAACGGGTTCTCGTCCTTCTTGTTCATGACGCGCTCTTCTTGCCGGACTCGAGCCGCTCGAGGCGCGCCAGCAGCGTCTCGTGCAGCGAGTCGACCTTCTCGTGGAGGTGGGCGACCTTGGCCTCCGCCGAGACGTTCACCTGGTACTCGATGTCGTTGCGGATGCGGTCGCGCGCGACCTGGCGGTTCTGCGAGAGCATCACGAGCACCGAGAGGATGATCGCCTCGAGTGACACGCACATCGTGAGGAGGCCGAACGGGAACGGATCGAAGCCACCGACGCTCGCATCGAGCGGCGCGACGTTGAGCAGGATCCAGATCGTGAACCACACGAGGTGGATCGCGAGGAACGGGATGGAGCCGGAGAACTCGGTGACCCAGTCCGCGGCTCGCTCGACGGCGGAGCGGTTGTCCTCAGTCTCCTCGTTGATGTCCTTGGCGGCCGCCATGCGGAGCAGGCGGTTGGTCTCGCGCAGGCGGCGCCCGGTGGCGGAGAGCAGGTCCATCGCCGCCGCGGGCTTGAGGCGGAAGAGCTCGTCGAGGTCCTCGCGCGTGACGACGATCATCTCCGCGTCGTCGATGCACGTCGCGTTCGCCGTGCGCGGGCCGCCGTCGAGCAGCGAGATCTCGCCGAAGAAGTGGCCGCTCCGCGCGGTCTCGACGACGACCTTCTCGCCGCTGTCCTTCTTGAACCAGAGCTCCACGGCGCCCTTGAGCACCACGAAGAGCGAGCCGCCCGGCTCGTTGGCCTTGAAGATGTCCTTGCCCTTCGCGAAGGAGGCGTGGTCCACGCGCTCGGCGAGCGCGGCGCGCTCGGACTCGTCGAGCAGCGCGAAGAACGGGATCTCACCCAGGATCTCTGCGGTCGTCGCCATCGCGCCCTCCTCAGGCCACCACGTCGAAGGCACGAGGGATCACCTCGATCCGCTCGAGCGCCAGGGGGATGACCTCTCCGTCGATCATGCAGTCGACGGTCTTGCCCCCGAGATCGAAGTCCACGCGCTTGGCGCGCGTCTGCTCGACGCCGTCCTTGTGGACGTGGGTGCCGGCGAAGATGCTCGGGAACTGCGAGAGGAAGCGGCCGCGCGGCATCGGGCCGATGCGGATGATGTCGAGCTCGCCGTCGTCGGTCTCGGCGCGCGGCGCCATCTGCATGCCACCGCCGGTCGCGCGGCTGTTCGAGAACGAGAGCAGGATCGAGCTGCGATCGTCGCGTGGCGCGCGATCCGTCGAGAACGGGTAGGCGTCCGTCGCGAGCTCGATCGTGCTCTGCACGACCGCGGCGACGTAGCCCGCCGTGCCGAGCGGCTTGTAGCGGCGGTTGGTGAGCGCGCCGGCGCGCGCCGCGAAGCCGAGGCCGAGGAGGTTGAACGCGAAGAGCTCGCCGCCCGCGTGCACGATGCGAAGCACGTCGACCGCGCGCGTGTGCCCGCGCTCGATGCGACGGCTGGCCTCCTCGGCGTTCGTGATGCCGAAGTCGCGCAGGAAGGAGTTGCCCGTGCCGAGCGGCAGCATCGCGACCGTGACCCGCTCCGCTTCGCCCGCTCCGAGGCTGCCGAACGCGCCGTTGAGGACCTCGTGCGTCGTGCCGTCGCCGCCCACGCAGAGGAAGCGGCGCACGCCGCGATCGATCTCGCGCTGGGCGAGCTCGACGGCGTCGCGTGGCTTGTCCGTGTAGCGCGCCTCGATGCGCAGGCCCCGCTCGCGCAGCCGCGCCAGCGCGCTCGGGGCGCGCTTGCCCGAGCGTCCGCCGCCTGCGGCCGGGTTCACGATCGCGCACCAGCTCTCGCTGGGCACGACCGACTGTCTCGCGCTCGTCTCCGTGAACGTGCTCGTCATATCGCCACTCTTCATATGGCAACCGTGGTCCCCGACGCGCCCGAGGCGCGCGCCAACGTCGTCCAGCCCGCGCCGCCCGGGCTCACCTCCGCGCGCAGGCGCTCCGCGAGCGGCTGCCGCTTCAGCTTCATCGAGGCCGTGCGCGGGAAGGCCTGCTCGACGATCACGAACGCCGCGATGCGCTTGTGCTCGGGGAGCTTGCGGTTGCGCGCCGCCAGCTCCTTCTCGAGCGCTCGCGCGTCGAGCTTGCCCCGCACCACGGCGAAGAGCCCCTCGTCCACGAGCTTCTCGCGGCGCGGCCACACGTAGCCCGAGGCGAACACCGACAGCTCGTCCACGCCGGCGATGCCTTCGAACGCTGCCTCGACGTCCTCGGGGTACACGTTCTTGCCGCCCGGCGTGACGATCATGTTCTTCGCGCGACCGACGAGGTGGAGGTGGCGGCTCGCGTCGAGCCAGCCGAGGTCTCCCGTCTTGAGCCAGCCGTCCTCGGTGATCGTCTCGGCGGTGAGCTCTGGATCGTCGAGGTAGCCGCTCATGAGCGTCGGCCCGCGGACCCAGACCTCGCCCACTCCGTCGCTCGCGCCGTCGCGCTCGAGCGGCACGATCCGCAGCTCCACACCCTTCACGGCGGCGCCCACCGAATCGGCCCGGAACGGGCGGAGATCCTGCACGGTGGCGACCGTGCAGCACTCGGTGAGGCCGTAGCCGATCGCGACCGGGAGCCCGAGCGCGTGGAAGCGCTCGGCGCGCGCGCGATCCACGAAGGCGCCGCCGGCGAACATGACCTCGAGGTGCCCGCCGAAGGCCTGGTGGACCGTGCCGAGCAGACGGCGCGAGAGCGCGGGGCGCTGCTCGTCCTGCGTGAGCGTGCGGTTGATGGCGCCGAGCACGTCGAGCGCGCTCTTCTGCCAGCGAGGGCGCGCGTCGAGCTGGGTGTCGAGCGAGGTCTCGAAGGCCTCGAGCAGGACGGGCACGACGGCCATGTGCGTGATCTCGTGCTCCTGCATCGTGGAGACGAGGAACTCGGGGCGCAGCGTGCGCTGGTGCACGACCGTCGCGCCGCACGCGAAGGGCCCGAGGAAGCCCACCATGAAGTCGATGGCGTGGTTGGTCGGGAGGATCGAGAAGGTCCGATGCCCGGGCCGCATCGGGTAGAGCGCCATGAGCGCCTCGAGCTGCGCGAGGTAGGCCCCGTGCGAGAGCATGCAGCCCTTGGGGCGGCCTCCCGTGCCCGACGAGTAGACGATGGATGCGATGTCCTTGCGCGAGCGCGGCGCGAGCGCGGGCATGCTGGCGTCGGCGAGCCCATCCCAGACCGTGACGTTCTCGGTCGCGTCCGTCGGCGCGCCGTCGACGAGGAGCACGCGACACGCGGGCTTCTTCGCGAAGCGCTTGTGGAGCGGCACCTCGGTCACGAGGAGGTCGGCGCCCGAGTGCGCGAGCAGCTCGAGCTGCTCCTCGGCCGAGAGCTTGTAGTCGACGGGCACGATCACCGCGCCCACGCGGAACGCCGCACACGCGGCGACGAGCCAGCGGGCCTGGTTCGAGAGCACCACCGCCACGCGGAGGTGGCCCGGCCGCTCTGCGCCCGGCCCGACACGCGCCTCGCGCTCGGACGCGACGGTCGAGAGGAACGTGGCGAGCTTCGCGACCTCGCGGTGCACGTCGAGGTAGCTCATCGATCGCTTCACCTTCTTGCGATCGATCTCGAGCAGCGCGAGCTCGCGCTTCCACTGGACGAGGCCGTCCGAGAGGAGCTCGCCGAGCGAGGCGTAGGTGTCGGCAGCGAGCATGGCCTCAGAGCCTCTTGGCGATCACGTCGGCCAGCGCCGCGAACGTGCGCAAGTCCTGGATCTCGTAGTCGGGGATCTCGATGCGGAACTCGTTCTCGAGCGCCGTGAGCAGGGTCATCGCGTCGACGCTGTCGATCTCGAGGGCGTCGAAGAGGTCCTGCTCGGCGCTGAGCGAGGCGCGCGGTCGCGAGAACTTCGCGGCGGCGAGGTCGAGCAGACGCGCGGTCAGCGCCTCGCGCGCGGTGTCCGGGCGGTTCGTGTCGGTGAGGTTCATGTCCGTGGGTTCTCGTCGTTCGAGCTGGTCTCGTCCGAGGCAGCGGTGGGTGCGTCGGGGCGCGCCGGCAGGTAGGGCATCGCGTCGGTCGCGCGATCGAAGCGCGCGAGCGCCTCGGTCACCGCGCGCGAGGTGAAGAGGTGGCAGAAGAGCCCCTTCTCCTTCGCGAGCTCGTCCTTCGGGATGTGCTTCATGAAGCGCTTCGCGACGCGCGCGGTGCCCGCGTCGAAGCGCTCCATCTGCTCGGCCGTGCGGAGCGCGACGGCGTGGGCCTGCCCCTCGCCCACGAGCTGCGCGACCAGGCCGACGTGGTGCGCGCGCTCGGCCCCGAGCGAGCGACCGGTGAGGAGCAGGTCGCGCACGACGGCGTTGCCGAGGTCGCGCTTGAGGCGCGGGATGCCGCCGAAGCCGGGGATCAGGCCGAGGCGCAGCTCGGGGAACGCGAAGCGTGCGGTGCGATCGGCCACGACCACGTCGTGCGTGAGCATCAGCTCGAGGCCGCCTCCGAAGACCACGCCGTGCACGGCCGCGACGGTGGGGAAGGGCGCTTCGTCGATCGCGTCCATCACCGCGTGGATGCGGTCGAGGAACGCACGCACCGAGGTGGAGCGCTCCGCGTCGGTCGCGCCCGAGCCGAGCGCGGCCTGGTTCGCGCGGTGGAGCTCCCGCAGATCGGCGCCGGCGCAGAAGCCGCGGCGTACGCTCGACCGTGTGACCATCGCGCGGATGGGCGTGCTCTCGACCCGACCGCGGCGCACGAGCGCGGTGAGCTCCTCGAGCGCCGCGAGCATGACCGTGCCGATCTCGTTCGCGGGCTCGCGTCGGAGCTCCACGTCGAGCACGTGGCCCACGAGCTCGGCGCGGAGCGCCGGGCCGTCGAGCAGAGTGTGTCTCGAGGCCTCACCCATAGAGCGCGTCGATCTCCTTGGCGAAGTGGCGCTCGATCGCCGAGCGACGGAGCTTCTGGTTCGCGGTGAGGAGGCCGTTCTCCGGCGTGAGCTTCTCCTTCGCGACGAAGGCCTTTCGCAGGCGCCGATAGTGCGGCAGCCCCTCGTTGACCTTCTCGAGCGCCGCATCGAGCGCAGACGGCTCGACGTTGCCGGTGACGATCACCGCGAGCCACGGCCTCGCGTGACCGATGACCACGGCCTGCTCGACGCCGGGCACGTGCTGGAGCACGCGCTCCTCGAGCGGCTCGGGCGCCACGTTGTGGCCCGAGGTCGGCACGAGGAGGTTCTTCACGCGCCCGATGATCGCGAGGTTGCCGCGCTCGTCGATGGTGCACTGGTCGCCCGTCTTGAACCATCCGTCGTCGGTCCTCGCGGCGCGGCTCGCCTCCTCGCGGCGGAAGTAGCCGGGGAAGATGTTGGGGCCGCGCACGAGGAGCTCGCCGTCTTCACCGAGCTTCATCTCGACGTCGCGGATCGCGTGGCCCACGCGACCGGGCACGACGGCATCCTTGCGGTCGATCGTGACGATCGCGGTCGTCTCCGTGAGGCCGTAGACCTGGAAGACCGGGATCTCGAGCAGCTCGACGAACCAGCGCTGCACCTCTTCCGGCAGCGGCGCCGAGCCGCAGACGAGGCCCTTGAGCTGCTCGCCGATCTGCTTGCGGATCGCGCGGAAGATCACGCGCTTGGCCGCCGCGACGATCAGCTCGTCACGCTTGCGGGCCTCGCCCTTGCCGGCCTTGGCGGCCGTGAGCCTGCGCCACGCCTCGATGGCCTCGGCGTAGCCGGCGCGGATCGGGTACGGGCGCTCGGCGAGCTTCTTCTCGACGCCGTTCTTGATGCGCTCGAGCAACGCCGGGACGTTGAGGAAGTACTCGGGGCGCGCCGTCTGGATCTCCTCGGCGAGGTTCTCGAGCGAGGTCGAGAGGAGGATGCCGTTGCTGCGGAAGAGGCAGCCCCAGAGCACCATGCGCGAGCCCGCGAAGCAGAACGGGAGATAGTGGAAGACGCGGTCCGAGCCGCCCGGTACGCCCGACAGCTCGCGCAGCTTCACGTCGAGCACGGGCAGCATGTGCTCGACGTTCGCGACGTTCGTCATCACGCCCTTGGGCTCCCCCGAGCTGCCGGACGTGTAGATGATCGTGACGACGTGATCGTCCGCGAGACGACGCGCGGGCTCGTGCTCCGACGGCGCGGCGGAGGAGAAGAGCTCGGGCAGGAGCGTGAACGGGACCTCGCCGCCGACGTGCGGCTGGATCGACGCGCGGAGCGTCTCGTCGGCCGTGATCACCAGCTTCGGATCCGCGTCGCGGATCATGCCGGCGAGCTCCTTCGGATCCTGACGCGCGTAGAGGGGCACGACCGTCACGCCCTCCGCGAGGATCGCGAGATCGATCGCGATCCAGCGCGTCGAGTTCGGCGCCACGAGCACGACGCGATCGCCCGCCACGACGCCGCGATCGCGCAGCCCGTGGCGCGCGATCTCGACGAGCGCCCGCAGGCGTCGTCCCTCGGTCGACACCAGGCGCTTGCCGTGGACCTCGGCCGCGAAGATGCGGTCGGGCCACGCCTCGAGGTTGCCCAGGATGCGATCGACGAAGTGGCTCATGCGTGCCTCTCGAGGATCTTCTGCTGGAGCGCGGGGAGCGGCGGCAGGTGCGCGAGCGGGTCCTGCCCCTCGCCGAGGCCCGCGCGGAACGGGAACCGCGGATGCGCCGTGCGCACGTGGTCCACGAACATCGCGCCCATCTCGCCCATCACGCGGAGGTTTCGCGCGACCGATCGCTCGATCGGCGCCTCGGCGGCCTCGCGCGCATCGAGCAGCGAGAGGCCGTGCTCGCGGATCTTCGCGTCGAGCTGGCCGTCGTCGACCTCGAGCGAGAGCTCGGGCGTGCCCCGATCCTTCATGAGGTTGCGGATGCGCTCGTCCATCGTGACGCCGATCGACGGCACGGCCGCAGGCATGGAGCAGACGAGCGCGTGGTAGCGCGAGCTCACGACGAGCGAGGCGCGGCGAAGGATCGAGACGAGCTCGTACATGTCGTGCTCGTCGCTCGCGAAGAGCGGCCACTTCTGGTGCGTCTTGAGCTCCACGCGCTCGGCGAAGCGCTCGGCGGCGCCGCGGTCGAGCGCCTCCATCGCGACGATCACGGGGAAGACGTCGCGGCTGCGCGCGAGATCGATCATCCCGTCCGAGAGCTTGCCGAGGTAGCCGACCAGCTTCTTCTCCACGTCGGGCGCGTCGTGGTGGAAGTAGATCGAGCGGAAGTGCGACTTCTGGTGCGCGCCCGTGACCTTGTGGACGAGGGCCTTCCACGGGTCCGGCTTCACGGGCCACCAGAACGGGTGGATCGGGCAGACGACGACGACGGGCTTCTCTCCGTCCCAGCCCGCGCGGCGGAGCAGCGTCTCGGAGAGGCCGCTCGGTGCATCGACCGCCTCGCTGCCGAAGGTCCACGCGGTGTCGGTGCCCACGCGCGTGTCGATGCCGAGCCGCGAGAGCACCGCGCTCGACTCGGGGTTGCGCGTGATGATGAGGCTGCCCTCGACGTAGCGCTCGATCATCTCCTCGAGGCTCGCGTCCATCGCGCCGGCCTCGCCTCCGTAGCCGATGGCGAGCTTGTCCTCGGCGCGCGCGAGGCCGAGCGCGCCGACCATCATCGTCGTGAGCGCCGAGGCGAACTTGCTCTTGAACATCGAGCCTTCGCACGCGATCACGCCGTGGTAGCGGCGCACCTCGTCGTGGAGGAACGGCGGGAAGAGCTGCGGCACCTCGCGCTGCCGCACGGTCTTGAAGTAGCCGCGCGTCCACTGGGGATCGATCGTGAGGATCGAGAGGCTCGCGTGCTCGTCGCCGAGCAGGTGCCGGAACTGCCGGATCATCTCCTCGGTGCGCACGTCCGCGCCGGTGTTGCGCGAGCCCACGTAGCCCGCGAGCAGCAGCTCGAGCGGCTCTCCGCTGCGCCAGCGCGGCTGCGGGCGCTTCTCGTGCTCGGCGCGGCGCGCATCGATGAGCGCGCCCATCGTGCTCTGGAGCGCGCGGTCGGCGTCGAGCGCGCCCTTGGTCGTGTCGAGCGCGCGCTTGGCCGCGCGCTGAAGCAGAATGGTCGACAGACTCATGCGAGACCTCGCGAGCACGGGGCGCCTTGCGGCGGGGGAGCGCAGCTCCCCCTGGAGCAGCGAGGATGGAGGAGCGAAGCGACGAAGGACGAGCGGGGGGACTGAGGGGGGCCCGGGGGCCCCCCTTCGCGAGCGCCGGAGGCGCGGGGAATCAGGCCCATGTGGTGATCTCCTGGGAGGGCGACGCGAGCTTCGCGAGTCGCTGGGGCAGCGCCTGGTACGGGTAGGTGAACTTCACCTCGCGCGACCAGCGGTAGAGCTCGCCGCAGTACTCCGTGAACGGAACGGGGGTGAACGGAACGGGGGTGAACGGAACGGGGGTCTCGCCGAGCTCGGCGCAGACGCGCGTGTTGTCGAAGACCGTGTCGAAGACGATGTAGGGCCAGAAGACCTTGAGGAGCGCGCCGTACAGAGACAGCGTGCCCTTGGGCAGGTCGGCCATGCGGTTCACGGTCGCCTCGAACGCGCCGCTCGCGCGAGGCACGAAGCGCGGCGGCCTGCGGCCGGGGAACTTCGAGAGCAGCGCGACGCCGATCTCCTCGGCGCACTTGGAGCTCGTGCCGCTCGAGAGGTGGTAGATGCGGTGCGCGAGGTCCTTCTTCAGGTGGAGGTCCGCGATGGCCCGGCCCACGAAGTCGGCGTTCACGATGTCGAGGCGCGCGCGTCCGCTCATCGGCAGGACGGGCATGTCTGCGAGCGCGCAGAACGAGCGCACCATGTCGAACTGCGTCGTCTGGGGGAAGCGCGAGTCGCCCATGACGATCGAGGGGCGAACGACGACGCGGTCGACGTCGGGCAGGAGCTCCTCGACCATGTGCTCGGCGAACTTCTTCGTACGCGCGTACGGGTCGTAGTCGCTGCGGTCCCAGTCGATCGCCGTGTCCTCCTGCACCACCTCGTGCGCGCGGCGCCCGCATACGGCCACCGTGGACACGTCGGTGAAGCGACCGAGCGCGCCGCGCCTCGCGATCACGTCCTTGGCGAAGCCGAGCACGCTGAGCGTGCCGCGGAGGTTCGCGTTGAGGCACGCCTTCTCCGAGCGCCGGTTCAGCGACGCGGCGATGTGGAGGATGGAGCCCGTGCGCTCGGCGAGCTCGGCGCGCACGCGTGGATCGAGGCCGAGGTGCGGCGCCGTGAGATCGCCCGAGACGAACGTGACGTTCGCGAGGATCCGCTCGAACCCTGCGGCGTCCACGTGCATCTGGAGGCCGTTCCACAGCTTGGCGATCGCGTCCTTGCGCGACTTGGCGCGCACGAGGAGCGCGAGCTTGGCGTCGTGCGCTTGGACGAGACGAGTGACGGCGTACGAGCCCAGATAGCCGGTGCCGCCGGTGACGAAGACGAGTGACATGAATCGGCTTCCCATGTGACGAGAGGGGCGTCTCGGTCGTGACGGGCGAACGATGGTGAGGTCGTGGCGACGCTCACTCGGCGTCGGGGCTGGCTGCGTCGTCCGTGCGCGCGCTTCGCTCCTCGCGCGCGCGCTCGGTGCGCGGCGCGCTCGGCTCGTCTCGGAGCGCGGTGTGCTCGCTCAGCTCGCGGCCGAGCGCGAAGGGCGGATCCTCGGGGATGCGCTCGCCGCGCATGAGCGGGAGCGACCACTTGTCGAGGCCGGGCACGTGCACGTTCATCCAGTAGTCGCGCCAGTCGAGCGACGCGAGATCCCATCCGAAGAGCGCACGCTCCTCCGCGTCGAGCCGCTCGGTCGCGCGACGCACGTGGCTCGTGTCGAGCTCGAGGTCGTTGTCGAACACGAAGGGCTGGTACATGCGCAGCATCTCGGCGACCTGGCCGATCGTGCGCGAGGCGCTGCCCCACTCCTTGGCCTGGCGCTGGACGAGCTTGGTGATCTCGGCGCCCCAGCGCTCGCGGATGCTCGCCGGCAGGTGGTGCTCGGCCTTGAACGCCGAGAAGAGATCTCGCACGCCGCGCGTGAGCTTCTTCGCGGCGGGGAGCCACGGGTCCTCTTCGGCCGCGCGATCGTGCACGACGCTGTCGAGGTGGCGCAGCACGAGGCGCTCGAAGGGATCGTCCGAGCGCGCGTACTGCCGACGGCGCGCGAGCGACGTGAGGTCGACGGCGCGCCCGAACGTGAAGCGGTTCGTGTCGCCCGAGGCGAGCTGGTACACGCGCGCGTGCTCGCCCTCGAGCAGCTCCGCGAGCGCGAGGATGGTCCCGCGCGCGACCGAGTCGACGGGCACCACGTCGAAGCAGTGATCCTCGGCGAAGGGCATGCGGCGGTGCACGGTGCCCACGAGCCAGACGAGCGGGCCCGAGGTGTTCACGCCCTCGTTCCACCCGACGAAGGGCAGCTCGCGCGCGCACTCGACGATCGACGGACGCACGAAGGTCGCGTCGACGTCGCCGCGCGAGGCCACGAGGTGCTCGGCGAGGGCCTTCGTGTACGTGTAGAGGTTGGGCCAGCCGAGCGCCTGCGCGCGCAGCGTGCCGCGCTCGATGCGCGCCTTCTTCGCCTCGACGGGATCGGGGAAGCGGCGCGACGTGGCGTCGCACAGGGACTCCATCGACGCGAGCTCGTCGCGGGGCGAGAAGCGCGTGCCGTTCGCCGAGAGGCCCGGCTCGAGCACCTCGGGCACGTGGCCCGACACGTTGCCGGCGACGAAGCAGGTCGAGACGTGGAGCAGGCGCCGGCCGCGCGTGCGCGCCGCGAGATCGGCGGCGTGGAGCGCACCGCGCACGTTCACCGCGAGGCCCTCGACGGGATCGGGCTCGAAGTCCGTCAGGCCCGCGACGTGGATCACGCAGTCGACGCTCGCGCCGAGGCGCTCGACGACGCGCGGATCGATGCCGCAGAGCGGGTCGCGCACGTCGCCCGCGACCACGTCGACGCGGCTCGCGAGGAACTCGCCGAGGCCTTCGCCGTGGATGTCGCGCAGGTGTCGCAGGCCGGGGCTGCGCTCGAACAGGTGCCGCACGCGCGCCGCGGCGGGCTGGGACTTCTTGCCGCGCGCGAGGATCGTGATGCGTCCGATCTCGGGCGCACGCTCGAGGAGCATCCCGACGAGCACCTTGCCCAGGAAGCCCGTGAAGCCCGTGACCAGCACGTGCTTGCCGCGCAGCGACGCGCGCACCGAGAGCGGCTCACCCACCGGCGCGTGGGGCGCCGAGCCCGAGCGTCGTTCATCCAGGCGTCGTTCGATCATCGAGCCATCGCTCCTTCGTCGGTGTCGCGGAGATCGGTGCGTCGGAGCTCGTCCGCGGGGCTGCCCTCGAACGGCTTGGCCCCACGCACGATCGGCCAGTCGAGGTCGCGCGCCACGCGGGCGAGCTCGCGATCCGGCTCGATCGCGCACGGCTGCCCCACGAGGCCGAGCAACACGAGGTCGGTGCGGCACGCGCCGTACGCGCGGCTCGCTTCGAGATCGATCTCGTGCGTGGCGGCGAGCTCACGGAGGAGGCGAGGATCGATCTCGGGTGCGAGCACGGGCTCGACGAGCGCTCCGGTCGCGTGCTGCTTGGCGTCGAGCTCGAGCTGGTTCGCGATCACGAGGTCGAAGCCCGGGCCGTCCTTCGCGAGCACGCGCGCGAAGGCGTCGGCGATCGGCGCGATCGACTCGGCGACGAGCACCGTGAGCAGACCGTCGCGCCGCGCGCCCTCGACGAGGCGCACGGCCTCGTCGCGCGCCTCGGGCACGAGCACGTCTCGCGCGTAGTCCTCGCCGAGCACCTCGAGCCGATCACGGCTGAAGCCCGAGAGCACCTTGCACGAGAGGCGGGTCGCGTCCGCGCCCGCGAGACCTGCGCCCGCGAGGCTCACGCCCCGCAGCGCGCCCGAGAACGCCGCGCCTCCGAGGCCGAAGAGGCGCTTGCGCATCGAGGCTGCGTTCGAGGCGAGGTACGCCGCGCCGGCCCACGCCGAGGCCGGATGCATCACGCCTTCGAGCCGGAAGAACGCCGCTGCCCTCCGCGTCTCGCTTCGCGGTCGGCCACGGGGGCCTGTGAGCTCAGTCGCCATGGGCCCCGGGTCTACAACTGCACTGACACGTCAGTCTAGTTGAAATCGTCACGGAACGGTCACGGCCCGGCATTTCCCCTGACGAAGCCGGTCCACGAACGTGCTGCGTGGTGAGGTCCCGGGCCGTTTCGAGGCTCAGAGCGTGAGTCACTTGCATTGACTCACGCTCTGACGTTTCTTGCCGGAGGGTCTGGCCGCAGCCCCTCCCTCTCGCCGAGTGAATCGGCGAGAGCCTCCCTCCCGCCGAATCGAGCCCGTGGCACTCGCATCGATCAATCCGAGTGCCGCGTGCTCTCAGAAGGCGCCGTCGGCGATCCAGGTCGGGTCGCTGCCGTCTTCGGCCGGCGAGCTGCCGCGGAAGCCGTCGTTGCCGTTGAGCGATCGATCGAGCACGACCTGTCCGACACCATCGAGCGGCCAGTAGGCCACGAGGCCGCTCACGCCCGGCATCAGCTCCGAGCGCATGAAGCCTCGGATCGCGGCCTGCCCGCGCGCGACGCGCCACAAGCGGACCTCGTCGACGTCCATGTCGGCGCGGCCGAGCGTGAACGGCGCCGAGTTGAACGAGCCGAGGTAGCTCATCACGTCGCCCGCCTCGATCGGCCCGCCGCCGGTCAGCTCGCCGTCGACGTAGACCGTCACCTCGATGCGCCCGGCCGCGTTCTGGCGCTGCACGATCGCGAAGTGCGTCCAGGTGTCGGGTGAGACGTCGCGGCTCACCTCCACGATCACGCGCGTGCCCGTGAAGGACCAGCCGAGCCAGAAGGTGCGGAAGATCCCGTCGGCGTCCATCGGGCGGGCCTCGAGGTAGAGGTGACTGCCGACGGCCGTGTCGCCCTTGATCGCGATGATGCCCGCCGAGCGCAGGCGCACCCAGAGCTCGAGCGTGAGCTCGGGGCCGATCGAGAGCGCGGGGCGATCAGGCACGGTCATCACCTGGCCCGAGCCGAAGCGCAGCGCGTCCGAGCTCGGCGGGCGACCCGCGTCGGGGCTGAACGCGTCGGGCCTCGAGGCGAAGGCATCGATCGGAACGAACGGCGCATCGACGGGGACGACGAACGCATCGAACGGCGCCGCGTCGGGCCTCGAGACGAACGCGTCGGGCCGCGAGACGAACGCGTCCTCGAAGACCGCCGGCCCGGCGTCGACGCGCTCGATCGGCTGGCAGTTGCCCGCCGCATCACAGAGCGCATCCGGCCCGCAGCGCGCAGGCTCGCGCCGCAGCTCGCACAGACACGCGGTGCAGCTCGGGACGAGACAGTTCCAGGACGGCGGCGGCGGTGGGCAGTCGCCGTCGGCCGCGCAGAGGCACATCCCGCCGTCGTCCGCGACGAACGGCGCGTCCATCCAGGGGATCGGCGGTCCGTCGGTGCCCACGTCGCGCGGGAGCGAGCTCGTGTCGTGTCGGAGCGCGTCGATCGGACCCGCGTCGCCCGAGCCGTTGGTGCGATAGCAGCCCACGAGGACGATCGCGGCGAGAGCGAGGCAGAGGGCGCGCACGCGACAACGATAGCCGGCCCGTCCTCGCCGCGCCCGATCCCCGCCGACCGGAGCGCGCGTTCAGTCGCGCGGCTGCATTCCACGGCGCGGAGGTTTGGTATCGTGGCGTCATGGTCAGCAACGTCGCGGTTCTCGGCGCGGGCTCGTGGGGCACGGCCCTCGCGAAGAGCATCTCGGACCAAGGGCATCGCGTGCGTCTGTGGGCGCGTCGACAGGATCTCGTCGACACCATCGCGCGTGATCGAGAGAACGCCGCGTACCTGCCGGGCGCGTCGCTCGCGTCGACGCTCACGCCCACGCACGAGCTCGCTCACGCGCTCGAAGGCGCCGACGTCGTGCTCTCCGTGGTGCCCACCCACGGCCTGCGGGAGACGCTCGATCAGGCCGCGCCGTTCTTCCCGCCGGAGGCGCCCATCCTCAGCGCGACCAAGGGCATCGAGAACGGCACGCTCAAGCTCGTGAGCGGCATCTTCGAGGACCACTTCCCCGCCGAGCGTCATCACCTCCTCTGCTACCTGGGGGGGCCTTCGTTCGCGAAGGAGGTCGCGCAGGGCATGCCCACGGCGGTCGTCGTCGCGGCGGCGGACGCGCGCTCGGGCGAGCGCGTGCAGCAGGTGCTCGGCACCGATCGGCTCCGCGTCTACACGACCGATGACGTCGTCGGCATCGAGCTCGGCGGCGCGCTCAAGAACGTGATGGCCATCGCGGCCGGTGTCGGCGACGGCCTGGGCTTCGGCCACAACACGCGCGCGGCGATCATCACGCGTGGCCTCGCGGAGATGAGCCGCCTGGCGATCAAGCTGGGCGCCAACCCGCTCACGCTCGCGGGCCTCGGCGGTATGGGCGACCTCGTGCTCACGTGCACGGGCGATCTCTCCCGCAACCGGAAGGTCGGCCTCGAGCTCGGCAAGGGAAAGAAGATCGCCGAGATCCTCGCTGGCATGTCGCAGGTCGCCGAGGGCGTGCGCACGACGCGGAGCGCGTACGAGCTCGCGCGGCGCGAGGGGGTCGACATGCCCATCGTGGAGGCCATGTACAAGGTCCTCTACGAGGACCTTCCGCCGCTCGAGGCGGTGGTCGCGCTGATGACCCGCCGCCTCCGCGCCGAGCGCGACTGAGCGCCAGAGCCGCGAGGCCAGCCGACCTTTGCGCGCGCTCGTGTCGGAGGTGTCGGACCTCACCTTGGATCGCTCGCTTGCTCGCGACGCGACGCACGAACCTCGCCGCGCGCGGTGGGGGGGCGGTGTCGGACCTCACCTTGGATCGCTCGCGAGCTCGCGCGCGATGCGACGCTCGAACCTCGGCGAGCACACTTCTCCTGGCCTCGCTCCCCTCTCGACTCACCTTCGCGCGCATCGCGCTGACGGAAACACGTCTACCCCGCTCGACCGTTCGGTCGGCGGGCACACGTGTCCCGTCGCGCGGCGCGACCAGGACGGCTTCGGGATCGATTCGCTACCGACGCGTCACATCCCACGACGACGGCGCGAACGTGCCCGCCGGGAACTTCACGGGCTTGCTGGTCGCGCGGAACTTCTCGGACGCGACCTTGTGGATCGCACGCGTCTGCGAGTAGCGCTCGCGGTACTCCTCGACGGCCTTCTTCGAGCCGTGCGCCCACGGCTTGGGCTTTCGCTTCA
>JBILLJ010000120.1:0-27517 GCA_044376125.1 Sandaracinaceae bacterium | reverse complement strand
AGGCTCTCGCCGATTCACTCGGCGAGAGGGAGGGGCTGCGGCCAGACCCTCCGGCAAGAAACGTCAGAGCGTGAGTCAATGCAAGTGACTCACGCTCTGAGAGCACGTGTCACTTGGATGACTCTGAACCGTCTCGCCAGGCTCGCCCTCGTGGCGTGCGTGCTCGTCTCTGCGGTGGCCGCGCCGATCTCGGCGAGTGCCCAGGAGGCGGCGACGCCGAGCACGGAGCAGCTCGCCGAGGCGCGAGGTCTCTTCGAGCGCGGCCTCGCGGCCGCCGATGCCGAGCGCTGGGCCGAGGCGGTCGAGCTCTTCCGCCGCGCGCGAGAGATCGTCGAGCGACCCAGCATCGTGTTCAACCTCGGCCAGGCGCTCGTTCGTCTCGGTCGCTCGAGCGAGGCGCGCGCAGCGCTCGATCGCTTCGTCGCCATCGCCGACGCGCGCGTCGATCAGGCCGACATCGCCGTCGCGCAGCGGCTGCTCTCGGAGCTCGCGGCGGCGCAAGGCACCCTCGAGCTCTCGATCGAGCCCGCCGACGCCGTGATCGAGCTCGACGGCGAGCCGCTCGACGGCAGCGGTCCCGAGCGCGTGATCACCCTCGATCCCGGGCGACATCGCATCGCGGTCACGGCGCCCGGGCATCGTCCCGATCGCTTCGAGGTCTCGGTGATCGCCGGCTCTCGCGAGCGTCGGAGCGCGCTGCTCGAGCGGCTCCCGTCGCGGCCCGCCACGCTCGTCGTGCATGCGCCCGCGGCCGCGGAGGTCCGCGTGGATGGCCTCCTCGCAGGTCGCGGCGAGGTCGAGACCGAGCTCGTGCCCGGTGCCCACCACGTCCTCGTCTCGGACGCGGGCACGAGCCTGCTCGATCGCGAGCTGAGCATCGGCGAGGGCGACCGCGTCGTGCTCGATGCGATCGTCCACGAGACGGGCGCCTCGATCGCCGAGGAGCCCTGGCTCTGGATCGTGGTCGGCCTCGCCGTCGTCGGCGCGGGCGTGGGCATCGGCGTCGGTGTCGTGCTCTCTCAACCCCCGACCGATCCCGCCCTCGGCTACGCCGGCACCACCGGCGTGACCGTCCAGGCCCTGCGGTTCTGAGCTCCATGCGCGCACGACTCGCACTCCTCACGCTCGTCTTCGCCTTGGTCGGTTGCAGCAACGGCCATGGAGGGCGCTTCGTCGTCGTCGTCACCTCCGACATCCCGGCGCCCGATCAGCTCGCGACCGTTCGTGTGTCGGCGGGCCTCGAGCCGCACGACTTCACGCTGACCGAGACGACCCTCCCGTTCTCGTTCGCCGTGGACGCCGCACCGGGCCGCGCCGAGGGCGAGCCAGTGACGATCGTCGTGTCCGGCCTCGACCGCGACGGCACGCCCCTCGTCACGCGCCCCGTCACCACGACGTTCCGCACGAACCGCACGCTCGTCGTGCCCGTCGAGCTGCTGCGCCGCTGCACGCCGCTCGCGCAGTGCGGTGCACAGCTGCGTTGCGGTGCCTCGGAGGCCTGCACCTCCGACGGGTGCGTGAGCCCCGTGCTCGACAGCGCGGATCTGCGCGAGGTCACGACGCCGGGCGACGAGCTCGGAACCTCGATCACACCCGAGCAAGTGTGTGGCGCCTTCGCGAACCTCTACTGCTCGGCCGTCGTCCGCTGCTGCCCCGACTTCTCGCTCTCCACGCCCGAGGAGCTCGAGACCTTCCGCACCGACTGCATCACCGCGTCGCTCGCCAACTGCAACGAGAGCTCGCTGCCCATCTTCGTCGACCCACGCACCGGCTTCGATCCGGCGCGCGCGGCGGCCGCGCTCGAGGCAGGCGAGGCGCTCGCGCGGCAGTGCAGCGTGGGCCTCGCGGAGTGGAGCGGCTCGATCCAGCGCGGCATCCTCTCGGCCCTCACGGGCACCGTACCGACCGGAGGCACCTGCTCGTTCGAGGACGGTGGCGGGCTCTTCTCGTGTCGCGACGCGGCGTGCTTGCCGGCAGGGGCGACGCTCGATCCCGTCTGTCAGCCGCGCGCCTGCGCGGGGCAGACCTGCTTCGATCACCGCGGCATCCTCGAGCTCGCCCAGCTCGCGGACGCAGGCTGTGCGGACGGGCTCTTCTGCGCCTCGAGCGCCGCGGGCGCGACCTGCACGGCGCTGGTCGCCGACGACTCTCCGTGCACCCGCAACTCGCAGTGCGAGTCGCGCGTCTGTCAGCGCGCCGAGGGGACGTGCCGCGACGGTACGCCGTGCGAATACGGCACGCAGTGCGCGGTCAGTGGCTGCGATCTCGGCTCGGGCACGTGCAACGACGGCACGCCCTGCACCTCCGATCTCCAGTGCACCTATCGAGGGTGCGCGCGGGAGATCGGTCGATGTGCACGCCGCACCGTGCAGAACGTCTACTGCCCACGCGATCTCTGACGGTCGATCAGACGCGGCGCAGGCGGCGTAGCACGGCGACCTTCGCGCCCGTCGCGACCGGATCGCGCGGCGGCAGCGAGGTCACGAGGCGCTCGATGAGCGGGAGCGCGCGCAGCACGGCCGCCTCGGCGTGTAGCTCCGAGTAGGGGCCCGAGAAGA
Organism: Sandaracinaceae bacterium; assembly: GCA_044376125.1. Taxonomy (GTDB): domain Bacteria; phylum Myxococcota_A; class Polyangia; order Polyangiales; family Sandaracinaceae; genus JAFLCL01. Next base: position 24,959 of record JBILLJ010000120.1, on the reverse strand, counting down.
CGAGCACGAGCTCGTAGATCCCTGCGAACCGACGCACGAGCGTCGGCTCCGGCGGGCTCGACTTGGTCCGCACGGCCGCGAGCGCGCGCAGCATCCGCAGGATGGCGCCCTCGGGCAGCACGCGCGGCAGCTCGTCGAGATCGAGCTCGATCGCCTTGGCCGCGTCCGGATCGACGCCCTGATCCGCGAGCCACGGGCGCACAGCCGAGCCTCCGCGGAGCGCGACGAGCTCCGCGAGCGTGATTCCGCCGCGCTCGGCGATGCCCGCGAGGCGCGAGAGCCGGATCGCGTGCTCCACGTCGAGCCCTTCGTGAGGCAGCGAGCCTCCCCAGATCTCGGGCGTCGAGTCATCGATCACCCACGCGCTCTCCGCGCGCGCACGGTGCGCGAGCAGATCGAGCGCCTCTTCCAGCGTGGCGACGGCGGTCGGCGGCGCCTCGCGCACGGCGGGCAGCGCGGCTTCCGCGAGCACCCCCGAGAAGGACTCCACCAGGCTCGTGAGGCGCGCGCTGAGCTCGGTGGCGTCGCGTGTCGCGTCGGCGGTCACGACGACCCGAAAGCCGTGCGCCATCGGTGCCCAGATCGCGCCGCTCTCCGGCTCGTGCGCGCTCAGCTCGATGCGCGCACGCGCCACCCCCAGCTCACGCTCGACGAGGCCGAGGAAGCGGAGCAGCGGCTGCGCAGTCGACATGCCGGCACGCTACCATCCCGCCATGCGCAAGGCATCTTGGTGGCCGATCCTCTCGTCGCTGCTCGTGGTGGGTTGCGGCCCTCCGATGGGGACGGCCGCGGTCACCACGACGGCCGCCTCGAGGCCCGCGCACCTCGACGTGGTGGGCCTCACCTCGCGCGCGGAGATCGAAGAGGCGGTCCCCGCGTGGCGCGAGGCGATCGCCACCGCCGATCCCGGCGACGAGATCGCCCGTGCCCTCGCGAGCGTGCCTCCGGGCGCCGAGGTGGACGTGTTCCTCGGCACGTGGTGTGGCGACAGCCGCCGCGAGGTGAGCCGGCTCTTCGTCGCCCTCGCGCTCGCGGAGGCCGCCCGGCCGCTGCCCTTCACGCTGCGCTTCATCGGCGTCGACCGGAGCAAGGTCGCTCCTGGGCTGAGCGAGGCGGCCGATCTCCGCTACGTGCCCACGATCATCGTGCGCCGCGACGGCGCGGAGGTCGGTCGCATCGTGGAGACCGCGACGCGCGGCGTCGAGCAGGACCTCCTCGATCTGCTCACCGGCGAGCGCACGGGCTTCCTCTCGCTCACGCGCACGCCGTGAGACGGAAACGAAAAACCCCGCGTGAGCGGGGTTCTTCGAGAGGTCTCGGTGAAGCGCGGGCTCAGTCGCCGCCGGTCTGGTTCACCGCGAACGAGATGTTCGAGTAGCCCGCCTGCGCGGCCGAGAACATCACCTTCTTGATCACGCGGAAGTCGATCGCGCGGTCCGCCTGGATGATCACGGTGCCGGGGAAGGGCTCACGCGGGTGGAGGATGTTCCAGTTGCGGCGCAGGGTCTCGAGGTCCTGCACGAGCTGCTCGATGCGCTCGAGGCCCGCGCTCGCCGCGAGCGTCTGCGTGTCGGCCATGCGGCGACCGTCGAGCGTCACGACGCGCGCGTCGATCTGCACGATGGGCGCGAGCTCGAGCTCCACCGCGTTCGTCGCGCTCGGCATCGTGAGGCCCGCGCGCTGCGCGATGAGCTCACCCGAGGCGCTGAACGACGAGAGCAGGAAGACGACGAGCGTGATGAGGAAGTCGATGAAGGGGACGAGCGGGATGTTGGCATCCAGCGCCTTGCGCCCGCCGCCCGCCACCTTGGAGCGGACGAACTTCAGCGGGATGTGGTGCATCAGCACGCGATCAGGCTTGTGAATCGGCATCTCGGGATTCCTTCCGGAAGAAGTTCGAATCAACGACTCACAAGGTCGCGCCGTCGCTCAGGGAGACCTCTTGGTATCCCTCGCCGATCGCCAGATCCATCGCCGCGATGACCTGGTGGTACTCCACGCCGTCCTCGGGCGCGACGATGATGTCGTGCCGGTTCGGCTCGGCCTGACGGCGCTCGCGGAGGCGGGTGCGCAGCGTCTCACCGTCGTACTCGTCGCCGTTCTTCGGGATCTCGATGCGCTCACCCGCGCTCGACGCGATGGTGTAGCCCGTGCCCGTGACCTGCAGGTAGAGCCGGATCTGCGGCTCCTGCTGCTCGGTCGGGTTCGAGACCTGTCCCGGCGTCTGCTGGTTCGCGTCCAGGCGCGCGAGGCGGTTCCAGACCGCCGTCACGAGCAGGAACATGACGCAGCAGAGGAGCAGATCGATGAACGGAACGAGGGGGATCTCGGAGTCGACGGACTTCTTGCCGCCGTGTCCACCACCGCCGACGCTTACGCCACCCATGGAAACCTCGCCCGGCGGGAGGACGTCCCGCGCAGAAAACCTAGGAGCAAAACGGCTCGGAACGCATCTCGTTCGGAGGAACGAGGAGAAGGTGAGCCGGCGTCGCCACCCGCTCACCTCGGTCGATCACGCCGCCTGGGGGACGCCCTGGAGGTTGATCTTCGAACGGTTGTTCACGACGAGGTTCATCACCTGGACGGTCGCGCCGTTGATGTCGTCGAGGAGGCCCTGCGTCTTGCCGTTGAGGAGGGCGAAGCCGATGAGCGCGATCAGCGCGGCCAGGAGGCCGAACGCCGTGCAGTTCATGGCCTCGGAGATACCGCGTGCGAGCATCGTCGCGCGGCTCGCGGCGTCGGCGTTCGCGACGGCGCCGAAGGCGGCGATGAGGCCCGTGACGGTGCCGAACAGGCCCGAGAGCATCGCGAGGTTCGCGAGGAGGGCGAGGTACGGGGTGCGGTGCTCGATCTTCGGCAGCTCACGGAGAGCCGCCTCGTCCATCGCAGCCTGAACCTCGGCGTCGGGGCGGTTGACCTTCATCAGGCCGGCCTTGACGATGCGCGCGAGGGGCGCGTTCGCCGCCGAGCAGAGCTTGATCGCGCGTCCGATGTCACCAGCGAGGATGCACTTCTGCATGGTCGCCAGGAACACGTCGCGGTTGATCGAGCTCCTGTAGAGGTAGATCGCGCGCTCGATGATGATGCCGATCGCGAGGATCTGCCAGAAGAGGATGGGGTACATGCCCCAGCCGCCCTCTTCGAAGTGGTGCGCCAGCGTTGCCATTCCTCTTCTTCTCCTCTCCTCGCGAGCGCCCTGGGCGCTCGATGGGTCGTCCTGCTGTCGGGCCCCTCGTGGGTCAGGGGTCTCGACGGTCACTCGTTCTTCGTGCACCGCTCGACGCAGGAGATCCCGCGCGATGATCAGTGCCTCTTCGTGGTGTCGCTTCGCAGGGCTCGGCGACGTCGTGATCACAAGCTAGAGGCGGAGCCTCGAGAACGGTCGGCGATGATATAGAGGTGTTCCACCATGTCAACACTGATCTCTGGCCGGTGGATCACTCGTGCTCAGGGGGGGGGTGCTCGGAGAGCGCGAGGTCGAGCGCTCGATGGCCCTCGCTCCTCGTCGGTGACGAGCGCGGGTCGCACCAGGCTGCTTAGAGCACGAGAGGCGCGAGAGGTTCCACTCGTCCGGGGCGATCACGAACGATTCCCTTCTCTCGTTGACACGGTCCGCCTCGGTCGGTTAGCGTGCCGTCGCGCTCGGAGGCCCACCGAGACGTGCGGACGCGTGGTCCGCCTCGCGTTCAACGCACGAGATGGGCAGCGCCCTCGTCAGCCACACAGTTGTGCCCCACAGTTGTGTCCACCTGTTTCTTGTGTCCACGTGTGTCTGGCCGAGTTCTTCGTGGACAGGACGACGAGAGCGCGGTCGAATGCACCAATCGGTTCGAGCCGCAGAACCGCGTAGATAGGGAGCCGCGTAGATGGAGCAGATCTGGCACGCCCTCCGTGATGGAGCGCCCTTCTCGTTCTTCAACGTCGCCGTGCTGGCGTTCGTCATCGCCATCATCGTCGAGCGCTTCGTCTTCCTGCTCACGAAGTACCGGGTGAACTCCGGCGAGTTCATGGCGCAGATCCGCAAGCTCGTTCAGGCGGGCAACATCGACCGCGCGATCAAGCTCTGCGAGGCCGCGCCGCTGCCGCTGTTGCAGGTCGTCAAGAGCGGGCTCACGCAGTCGCAGAAGGGTGACGACGCCGTCATCGCTGCGATGGAAGAGAAGTGGGCCGAGCTGCACCCGCTGCTCGAGAAGCGCACGCCCTGGCTCTGGACGCTCGCGAACATCGCGACGCTGATCGGCCTGCTCGGCACCATCTCGGGCCTCATCAAGGCCTTCGGTGCCGTCGCTCACGCCGAAGCGTCACAGCGCGCGCAGATCCTCTCGGGCGGTATCTCCGAGGCCATGTGGAACACGGCGCTCGGTCTCGGCATCGCCGTGCTCTGCATGATCTTCCACCTCATCCTCCACACGATGACGAAGAGCATCAAGCAGGACATGGAGCTCTCGACCATGAAGCTCGAGAACCTCCTCCTGAACAAGGGTCGGTGAGGCTCGGCCAGCCCGGCGTTCTGCTGAGCGCCGCGGCTCGCGGGTCGCACTCCTCGCACGAGCCCCACCCTTCGGGAACACGATGTCCGGCACGCTCTCACCTCGTCAGAAGGCCTACGTTCGCAAGAAGTCGAAGGTCCACGATCTGGACCCTTCGGAGGCGTCTGGCGAGCTCAACATCGTCCCGTTCCTCGATATCGTCGTGAACATCATCATGTTCCTGCTCACGCTCACGGCGTACATCGTCGCGACGAGCGAGCTGGACGCGCGCCTGCCGACGACGGCGCGTGGTGGTCGCGGTGGCGTGCAGCAGCAGGCCTCGCTGAACCTCTCGGTGACGATCGCGGAGAACGGCATCATCGTCGCGGGCTCGGGCGGCAAGCTCGCGCCGGGCTGCACGCAGATGCAGCCGGGCCGCGTCATCACCGTCCCGAACCTCCCCAACCCCCAGATCGACGCGAACGCCGACGGCATGCCCGACGTGTACGACTGGCGTGGTCTCACGCGCTGTCTCGTCACGGTGAAGGGGCAGTTCCCCGACGAGAGCCAGGCGATCCTCTCGGCGGATCCGAGCGTCGAGTATCGCCACCTCATCGCGGCCATGGATGCGATCCGCGCGGACGGTGAGCTGCCGCTCTTCCCCGAGATGCTGCTGTCGGCAGGTGTGCGATGAGCGAGGCGAAGCAAGCCACCGCCGCCCAGGTCGCAGCGATCATCCGCCGCAAGATCAAGAAGCACCCCGAGCACCAGGAGGAGGGCATCAACATCTATCCGATGATGGACATGATGACGATCCTCCTCGTCTTCCTGATCATGCAGTTCGCGCAGGAGAGCGCGAACGTCATGCAGTCCGAGGATCTGCAGATCCCGTACTCCATCTCGCGGCAGGAGCTGACGGAGGCACTGCCCGTCCAGATCACGCGCGCCGACATCATGGTGGACAACCACCGTGTGATGAGCCTGCGCAACGGCACGGTCGATCCGAGCCAGAAGCAGGGCGGCGCCAACGGCTTCCTCATCACGCCGCTCCATGCGGTCATGATCCAGCACCGCGATCGCCTCAAGCTGATCGCGTCTCGCAACCCGAACCGTCCGTTCCACGGCGCGGTGCAGATCATCGCGGACCGCCGCACCCCGTTCCGCACGCTCTCCGAGGTCATCTACACGCTCGGCCAGGCGGAGTTCGCGGAGCTCCACTTCGTGGTCCTGCAGGGTGGTGCGACCACCGGCGGGACCGAGGGGCAGGCCGGGGCGCAGTGAGCGCACCGCTGCCGTCGTGTGGGGCGCTGTCGTGTGAGGCGCCGTCGTCCGAGGCGCTGCCGCTTCGACACCCCGGCATCGCGCGGCGAGGGTCGTCGAGGAGGGCAGAGGGGTCACGCCGCCCGCGGCAGCAACCCGCTTGATCGTCGCTCCGCCCGGTCGCTACCATCGTGGCCCTTCGAAGGCCTCTGCTTCGAGGTCCGAGCTGCTCCGGATCCTTTCTTCGCGTCGCTGATCGCGTCCACTGCGCCAGTCTCTCGAGGTTCCATGCGCCTTCTCCGATCGTCGCTCCACGAACGTGCCTCCGCCTCGGGGCATGACTCCTCGCGTTCGTCGGGTTGGGCCTCTCGGATCGCGCTGATCCTCGGCCTGGCGCTCCTCGCGACTGCGTGTGCGGTGACCGAGGCCGACATCGAGGCGTGGAAGACCACCGTCCGCGGCCCTGGGAAGATCGTGGCGGTCCTGCTCGCGGACAAGTACTCCGACGCGCTCCGCGTGCGCGCCGGCCTCGCGCTCGTCGAGATGGACCGGCCCGACGTGGACGGCATCAGCGAGCTCCAGGGCGCGCTGCGACAGCTGCCCGACGAGACGCGTCGGACGATCGTCGACGGCATGGCGCCGGGGCTGATCGAGATGATGCAGGGTCGTGGTGCAGCGGCGGGCGCGCCGCAGACGACGGGCGTCGATGCTGCACCGCCGGCCATCCAGGTGCGCGCGAAGGACGCCGCGTTCGTCATTCTCCAGTTCGCCAGCCCGCCGCAGCAGGCCGTGCTCACGGACGCCGTCGTCGGCTGGTTCGTCGAGGACTTCAACGGCCGCAGCCTCGCTGGCAACTTCTCCGCCGAGCAGGTGATCCGCCAGCTCGGTGCACCGGCCGCCTCGCGCCTGGTCGACGCGATGACCGCGCGTCTTCCGCAGCAGGCGCTCACGAAGATCTGCGAGCTCATCTCGCAGCTCGGCGACGACGCGACGAAGCAGCGCGCAGGTGCGCGCATCGTCGAGATCGAGGTCGAGATGGAGAGCCCCGAGTTCGGCAACTGGCTCGGGGAGCGCCTGCGACAGCAGGCCGCCGCTTCCGATCCTCCGCGCACGCTCACGGACGAGATGGTGGCGCGCGGTGTCGCGTTCAACCGCGAGCAGTTCATCACCACCGGCGCGCTGCCCGCGATGCATCACCTCGGCGATCAGCCCGCGGTGGCGGCGCGCCTGCTCGTGGTGGCGCAACAGCCGAGCACGACGCCCGAGCTCGAGACGCGCCGCGTGACCGCGCTGCAGGCGCTCGAGGGTCACGTGCAGCCGGGTCAGACGCAGGCGCTCCTCGTGCTCGCGCTCGACGCGACGCAGCCCGATCGCGTGCGCGACTACGCCTTCGACCGCATCGCGGACTCGCGTGATCGCAGCGTGCTCCCGCAGCTCTGGCCCATCGCGACGCAGGCGTCGGCGAGCAGCGCGAACGCGTGGCGTGCGCGCTGGCGCGTCGGCACGCTGCTGCTCTCGCTGGGTGGCGCCGACGTCGTCGCGGAGTGGCTCTCGCGTCTGCCGCGCGGCACCGGCGAGCAGTACGCACGCGAGGAGCTGCACGGCTACGCCGAGCGCCTCGCGCAGGTCCGCCCCGCGCCCACGGACGTGATGCGTGCGCGGCTCGCCTCGACCGTGTGGTTCGAGCAGGCCCTCGCGATCTACTACTTCGAGCGCGTGGGCACCGAGGCCGACCTCGCCGCGCTCTCGCCGCTCACCACCTCGACGGTGGCGACGGCGGGCCCGCACTGGAACGAGCACGGCACGATCGGAGCCATCGCCACGACGGCGATCGCGGCGATCCGCGAGCGTGTGAGCGCGCCGACGCCGGCGGGCGGTGCCCCTGCGGCGCCGACTCCAGCGGCGACGCCGTGATCGAGCCGACTCGCGCCTCCCGGGCGCGAGCTCGCGCCGACGACCCACGATCGGCGACACTTCCGAGAAGCGCACGGCCGGGACGAGCGGGCTGAGGAGTCGAGGGCATGAACGACCAGAACAAGAAGACCCTTCGGCAGTTCCAGTGTCGGGACTACCTCTGGGAGATCTTCGAGCAGATGAGCGGCGAGCTCGAGTGCTCGGTCGACTACCTGATCAACGAAGCGATGCGTCAGTACGCGCGGTCGCGGAACTACGGCGCGCGAGGCAGCGAGCCATCGACGGCCGGCACGCCCGGCGCGGGCGTCGGTGCGGGGCCGAACCAGCCGCAGATCGCGTCTGCGCCGCCGCCACCCCGCGCGTATTCGGGAGCACCGTCGACGCCGGGCTACCCCGCGCCGCCGACGCGCAGCACGACGGGTGGCTCGGGTCAGGGCTATCCCGCGCCTCCGGGGTACGGACAGTCGCCCGCGCCGCAGCAGTCGTACGGACAACCGCAGGGCCAGGGCTATGGCCAGCCAGCCCCCCAGCAAGGCTACGGACAGCCTCAGCAAGGCTACGGACAGCCTCAGCAAGGCTACGGACAGCCTCAGCAAGGCTACGGCGTGGGTGGCGGGCAGGGCGCCTACGGCTACCAGCCGTCGCAGTCGACGCCGGGCTACCCCGCGCCGCCCGTCGCGCAGCAGGCACCGCAGGCCGCGGGCTATCCCGCGCCGCCGGGCTACCCCGCGCCGCCCGCACGTCCCCAGGCTCCCGCGTCGGCGCCGTCGTCGTATCCGCCGCCGCCTCCGGGCCGATCGCAGACGGGCGGACCTCCTCCGCTGCCGGGCGGTGGCGGCGGGGGTGGTGGCTACATCCAGCCCGCGCAGATGCTGTACGTGATCTTCAACGGACAGCGTTACCCGGTGAACAAGGAAGAGTTCATCATCGGGCGCGGCGCCAAGACCGCCGATCTCCCCATCAAGGACGGCAACATCTCGCGCCGCCACGCGGCGATCATCTACCAGAACGGCGCCTACTACATGAAGGACCTCGGCTCCACGAACGGGATCGAGTTCCAGGGGCGCCGCGTCGACGGACGGCGCATCGAAGAGGGCGACGTCTACCAGCTCTGCGACTACGAGCTGCGCTTCACCTACCGCTGAGCGCCCAGACCGATCGCTGACCGCCGACCGGGCCGCGCGCCCGGCGGCCTCGCCACGACGGCGACTTCTCGCGGAGGGTTCGTTACGATGCGCGTCGTCATGGCGCGCACACGACTCTTCGATCTCCTCCGCCGTTCCCACCGCCTCTCGCGCTCGGCCGCTCGAGCCGGCGAGCCGCTGCTCGAGCACTCCGAGCGAGCGCGCGCGCTCTACCTCTCCCGACGCGCGTGGATGCGCAGCTCTGCGGCGATCGGCGCTGCGGCGTCGCTGCCGACGTTCGCGGGCTGCGGTGAGAGCGCGGCGGCCGTGCCCGTGGCCGTCGTGGGCGCCGGGCTCGCTGGCCTCGTGTGCACGCACCGCCTCGCGCAGGCGGGGCTCGCGGTCGACGTGTTCGAGGCGTGGAACCGCACGGGCGGCCGCACCTTCACGGCCCGCGGCATGCTCGACGGCGGCCAGATCTGCGAGCTCGGCGGCGAGCTGATCGACAGCGATCACAGCGTCATGCAGGGCCTCGCGATGGAGCTCGGCCTCACGCTGGACGATCTCCTCGAGTCGGGCTTCGAGGACACCTACCACCTCGCTGGCCGCGCGGTGCCTGCAAACGACGTCGCGACGTCGTTCGCGCCCGTGTCCGAGCAGATCGCCATGCAGCTCGAGGCGACGTTCGAGCTCGACGCGATGATGCAGCCCACGCCCGCGGCCGTCGCGGCGTTCATGCGCCTGGACGAGATGTCGCTGCGTGCCTGGCTCGATGCGCCGAGCAACATGGCGGACGAGACGATCCGCTCGTTGCTCGCGGTGGCCTACACCGGCGAGTACGGGCGCGAGGTCGACGAGCAGTCCGTGCTCAACATGATGTACCTCATCGACTACGAGGTCCCCGACCCGTTCCGGATCTTCGGCGACTCCGACGAGCGCTATCACCTGCACGAAGGCTCGAGCGCGATCGCCGAGGCGCTCACCGCGATGTACGCGTCGCAGATCCAGCTCGAGCACCGGCTCGTGGCGATCCGCGAGGGCTCGGGCGGCAAGGTGCGGCTCGTGTTCGATCGCGCCGGCACGAGCGTGGAGCGCGAGTACGAGCAGGTGCTCATCACCGTGCCCTTCACGACGCTGCGCGACGTGACGATCGATCTCGAGCTCTCGCCCGAGAAGCGCACGCTCATCGACGAGCTCCCGTACGGCCAGAACGCCAAGCTCATGATGCAGACGACCACGCGCCCGTGGCGCGATCGCATGGCGAGCGGCGCGGGCTTCACCGACAACGGCGCACAGACGTTCTGGGACAGCGCGCGCGGGCAGGACGGCGCGCAGGGCATCCTCACGCACTTCGTCGGCGGCGACGGCGGCGTCGCGATCGGCAGCGGCACACCCGAGAGCCAGGCCGATCGCGTGGCGCCGCTCCTCGACGCGGTGTTCCCGGGCTTCGCGGGCGCGCGCAACGGTCGTGTGCTCCGCATGCACTGGCCCTCGCAGGAGAACTTCCGCGGCAGCTACGCGTGCTACGCGCCGGGGCAGTGGTCGATCGGCGGCAACGAGGGAACGACCGAGGCGGGTGATCGCCTGTACTTCGCGGGCGAGCACACCTCGATCGACTTCCAGGGCTACATGGAGGGCGCCGCCGAGACCGGGCAGACGGCCGCGGACGCGATCCTCCGTGCACGCGGCCTCTCCGCGCGCGCCGACATGCTCGTGAGCGCCGGCCTCGTCTCGCCCGTGCGGCGCGCGAGCGTGCGCCAGCGTCTGCTCCGCGTCGCGGCGGCCGCGCGGCGTGCTCGGGCTCGCGGATGACGAACGGTCGGCCCACGCGCCCCTCGCGCGCCACCCGCCCTGCCGGCTCCTACGAGCTCGCTGGCGAGGACCACCGTCCGTCGACGCTCAAGAACGACTACGGCCTGCGCCGCTGGCTCGTTCCGGTGCTCGTGCTCGTCGGCAGCTCGCTCGCGGCGTTCGCCGTCTTCTACACGATCGACGTGCTCTACACGGGTGGTCCGCCGCGCCCCGTCGATCACCTGCACGCGACGGCGGTGCATCAGTTCCTCGACTTCGATCCCGCCTCGGTCACCGACTCGGTGAGCTCGCTCGCCGCGATGATCGCGGCCGTCTTCGGCATCGTCGTCACGGTCGTGTCCATCATCGTGCAGCTCTCGGCCGATCGATACACCGGCGTCGCGCGCATGTTCTTGCGCGATCGGATCAACCTCGCCGTGATGGGCTACTACCTCGTCATCTGCGTCTGCGGCGTCTGGACGAGCTTCGCGCTCCAGGCCGACTTCGTGCCGCGCGCGGCCATCGTCGCGATGATGACGGCGACGACGGTCGGCCTCGTGCTGATGGCGCCGTACTTCGGCTACGTGTTCTGGTTCCTCGAGCCGATGAACATCATCGCGCGCATCCGGAACGGCGCGATCGCGAACGCGGGCAAGGGCGTGGGCGCTGCGCGTGGCGAGTTCGACGCGCTCCAGGCCGCGACGCTCACGGCGATGGAGGAGCTCACCGACATCACCTCGAACTCCATCAGCGGCAAGGACAAGATCATCGCGTCTGGCGCCGTCGACGCGCTCAAGGACTTCTGCCTCGCGTACATCGCGCAGAAGCCTCCGCACGGAGGCGGCGACGCGGCCGAGCAGCACTTCTGGCTCCGCATCGGGCCGTCGCTGCGCCTCAACCCCGACTTCGTCGCGATGGATCCGGAGTCGCTCGCGGATCTCCAGGCGCGCGGCACGTGGGTCGAGTGGAAGGTGATGCGCCAGTACCTCGGCATCTACAACGAGGCGCTCGCCTCGATGCGTGACATCAACTACCTCGTCGCGATCGACACGCGCTACATCGGCGAGGCCGCGAGCAAGCGCGAGGACGGCGAGCTCGTGCGGCTCACGTACCGCTTCATGAACTCGTTCCTCCGCGCCACGCTCAACGCGCGTGACGTGCGCACGGCCTACAACGTGATGAACCAATACCGCCTGCTGGTGGAGGCGATGCTCCGCGACGGCAACGGCGATCTCGCGCTCGAGGGCGTGCGACACATGACCTACTACGGACACGTGAGCTTCGACATGAAGCTCGTGTTCGTCACGGAGACCGTGGCCTACGACGTGAGCTCGCTCTGTCAGCAGGCGCACGAGCACAGCTGTCTCGAGGAGGAGAAGATGCTCGAGCACTTCCTCAACCTCGATCGTCCGCTGCGCTCGCTGGCGCAGGAGTCCGCGCTGCTCGGTGTGCGCAAGGCGCAGGTGAAGCTCGCCGCCTACTACCTCTCGCTCGGCGAAGAGGCCAAGGCGCGCCAGATCGCCGACGACATGGCGCAGGAGCCCAAGGCGCGCCTCGAGCAGGTGCGCACCTCGCTCGAGACCGTCACGAGCAAGGACTTCTGGGAGATCATCGATCGAGGCCGCAACTTCGAGTACATGCCGCCCGAGCAGCGAGACACGCTCGACGAGTTCTTCTCGTGGCTCGACGTGAAGCGCACGCACGCCGAAGCGGCGACCACCACCGCGTCCAAGAGCTGATGGTCTCCGCGCTCGACGTCTCGCTCGCTCGGAAGGCCTACTACGAGGGCGATCTCGGGCCTGCGCAGCGAATCCTCGGCGCGTCTCCGGACGCGCTGCCGCGCCTGCTCGACACGCGCGCGCTCGACGGCGAGCCGAGCTGGGACGGACCGAGCCGGCGCAGGATGTTCTTCGCGGCGCTGCGTGAGATCGACCCGACGCCTGCCCTCTCGACCGTGCTGCTCACGCTCGCGCTCGGCACGAGCCGCGAGGAGCGCGAGGTGGCGCAGTCGGTCCTCTCGCGGACCTCGCCACCCGTGACGGTCCTGATCGAGCGGCTGGGTGACGGCGCCAAGGACACGCGGCAGCACGCGGCCGAGTGGCTCGCGCGCCTTCGCGCGAAGGGCGCGATCCCCACGTTGATCGCCGCGTTCCAGAAGGAGAAGGTCGAGCTCGTGCGCGCCTCGATGCTGCGCGCGCTCGTGGGCCTGGGCGAGCCGATCGCGCGCTTCCTCGATCGCGCGCAGCTCGAGAAGGAAGCGAAGAAGGTGCTCGCGAAGGGCATGCCTCCCGCGCTCGCGTTCGTGTCCATCGACACCTTGCCCCGCGTGTCGTGGAAGGACGGAGCGCACGTGCCGCCCGAGATCGTCGCGTCGTGGCTGATCACCGCGCTCAAGGGCAAGACGCCGATCGCCTCGCCACTCCTCACCGCTTACGCCGCGGAGATGAACGAGCGTGAGCGCGAGGCGCTCGGCGACGCGATCTACGAGCGTTGGCTCGACGAGGACTTCCGCCTGCCCGAGCCCCTCGAGCCCGACGTGCGCGAGCGCCTCGAGGCGTGGGCGTCCAACGCGGGCCTGCCGCTCGAGGACTACGCTCGCACGCCGACCTTCCGGCTGAACGTCGGATCGTTGTCGTGGATGATCGGCAAGTCGGTGGACCTCGGCGCGCTCGATCAGCGCGGCGTGCTCGCGGTGGCCGCCGCGCTCGCTCCGCGCACGCTCGTGCCCAAGCTCGTGAAGTACGTGCGCGACTTCCGGGGGATCCGGATCGGCGCGAGCCGCGCGATGCTCCACATGCTCTCGGGCATGGACGATCGCGCGGCGACGCAGGCGCTCGTGCGCTTCTCGATGCGCTTCCGCACCGCGAGCCTACGCAAGGAGGCCGAGCGGCTCGTGAGCGAGCTCGCGGCCGCGCGCGGGTGGAGCAACGACGAGCTGGCCGATCGCACGATCCCCACCGCGGGCCTCGACGACGACGCGACGCTGCGGCTCGCGTACGTCGAATCGCGCGAGGGCGCGGGCGAGGTCGAGGACGTGGAGGACCAGAGCGGGGTCCGCGTGACGCGTCGCTTCGAGGGGCGGCTCGACACCGAGCTCGAGCTCGCGCTCTTCGCGGTCGACGAGCGCGGCGCGAGCCCGATCGCGAAGCTGCCCGAGCCTCGCAAGGACGAAGACGCAGCGCACGCCGCGGCGGAGAAGAAGCGCCTCGCGAGCTCGAAGAAGGAGCTCAAGACGCTGATCGCCGCGCAGCGCGAGCGCTTGTTCGCTTCCATGTGCAGCGAGCGCGCGATGACCCTCGCGGACTTCCGCGACGTGTACCTCGCGCATCCGGTCATGCGTGTGCTCCTCGCGCGCGTGCTCTTGCTCGCGCACGATGCGGAAGGTCGCGCGATCGCGGCGTGTCGCGTGAGCGAGGACGGAACCTTCGTCACCGCCGATCACGACACGCTGCGCCTGCTCGAGGACGCGACGATCACGATCGCGCACGGCTCGAAGATGTCCGACGCCGAGGAGACGCGGTTCGCCGATCACCTCGCCGAGTACGAGCTCGCGCCGCTCTTCCCCCAGCTCGGTCGTGCACGTCACGTGCTCGATGCCTCACAGCCGGGGCTCTTGCGCATCGTGCCGCCGGATCAGGAGCCGATCTCGAGCTTCGTCGTGCGTGGTCGCATGAAGCGCCTCGGCTGGGAGCGAGGACCTTCGGGCGACGGCGGCTGGGTCGATCGCTACACGCGTCCGTTCACGAGCCTCCGCCTCGAGGCTGTGCTCGTGCACACCGCGGTGCCGCAGCCCGAGACCGACACGCCGATCACCGTCGAGGGCATCGAGGTGCATCGCCTGCCGCCGCCGGATGCGCCGCTCCACGCGCCGCGCTCGGTGCTGCTCACGAGCGCCGTACCGAGCGTGCTGCGCCACGAGCTGTGGAACGACCTGCTGGAGTCGGTTGCCTGATGGCACGGCGTGGCGCAAAACGCCGCGGCATGTGTGTTGCTGAGCTCTTCGCGTTTCGCGCCGGTGGCGCGTCGTGAGGAGGTCAGGATGGACTCGCTTCGTAGAGCTGGGTGTCGTGTGATGGGGCTGCTGATGGTGGCGTGGACGATGAGCGCGGGCTGCGCGCCGTCGAGCCGCTCGGAGGATCTCGGCATCGGCGAGTCGGAATCGTACCTGCCTCCGTCGATGTGCCCGGCCTGTGTGATGGAGCCGGCCCCACCGGCCCCACCGCCGAGTTACAACCCGGACTTCGTCTGCTACGACGGCTGCAACTGGTGCTACTGCACCGCGGAAGGCCTCGTGTTCTGCACGGCGCGCGGGTGTTCACCCGATGGCGGAACGTTGCCAGGGCCAGGGCCTGAGGCGGATGCCGGGCTTTGACCCGAGATCTACGCCCGACGCGAGAGGCGTTGTGGACGCTCGGTCGAGTCGGCTAGCATCCGCCTCCCCAACGCCCGAGTCGTTGGGCCTTTGGAGGATGGAACGATGAGCGAATCGCTGGCCAAGTACCTCGACACGTTTGCTGGCTGGCTGCGGACCCTCGGTGAGGACGCGGAGAAGCTCGGGGTTCTCCTCGAGGGAGACGGCGTGTCCCAGCAGGCGCGCGAGTCGATCGCGGGAGGTCTCAACTACCTCTTCAAGTCGCTCGATCTCATTCCCGATGGCATCGACGACATCGGCTACCTCGACGACGCGTTCGTCCTCCGCGTGGCCGCGGACCTCGCGGTGAGTGGCGACGGCGAGATCGCGCCCGCCCGCCTCGCGGTGCTCACGCCGCTCGCGAACGACTGCGATCCGCTGCGCGAGTTCCTGGGCAAGGACTACGTGCGTCTGGAGGCGTACGTGAAGGGCCTGCGCAAGGGCGCGGCGCGTGGTCGCTCGGTGGGCGACATCCTCAGCGACGATGGCGTACGCGCGGACTTCGTCTCCGACGTGCGCGGCTTTGCCAAGACGTACGAGACGCCGGGCTTCTCCCGCGAAGAGAAGAACCTGATCAAGCTCAAGGCCTTCTTCGACGCGAAGCTGCCGAAGTGACGTGAGCTCGGCGTCGCGTCCGTACCGCGGCCTCGTGGCGATCGCGCTCGTGGCGGGCTGCGGTGCGAGCGGCGCTGCCGAGCGTGGTGCGACGTCGGGCGCGAGCCTCTCGCCCGTGCGCTATGCGCTCTCGATCGACGGCACGCTCGAGCGGCTGACCGAGACCGTGTGCTCGGAGGGCGCGTGGACGGATCGGGTCGTCTCGATCCACGCCGAGGCCCGTACGCGGCTCGTGTCGGCGCGCCTCCTTCGTGCGGATGGAACCGAGGCGCCGCTCTTCGTCGGCGCCAGCGGTCCGCTCGCGATCGAGACGCGCGCGCTCGCTCCCACCGACTGCGTTCGTCTCGTCTTCGACGTGGCCTCGTCCGGTGGCGGCATGAACGGATGCTTCCGCACGAACGAGCTCGTGGCCTGCGCCACGAGCGCGTTCCTCGTCGCCGCCGAGCCGTGGCGCAACGGCGCGCGTCATCGGGTTCGGCTCGTCCTGCCGGACGGGCTCGGTGCGAGCCCCGTCTTCGGGGAGGACGAGCGCGGGATCTACGTCGACGAGCGGGCCTATCGCTACGTCGGCTACGCCGCCTTCGGCGCGCTCGAGACGCATGCGATCGAGGTTCCTGGTGGCTGCGCACGCGTGGTGGTGCCGCAGCGCTCGGGCCTCGCGTCGAGCCCGCACCTCGAGCCATGGGTGCGGCAGGCTTCGATCGCGAGCGCGATGATCACCGGCGTGGCGACGGCGCGCGACGTCGCCATCACCGCGATCCCCACGCCCGGAGGCGACGCGATGCCCGTGCGCTTCGGCATGGCGGGACGCGGCACGCGGCCCTCGGTCATCGCGCTCCTCGACGGCACGCCCGGCCCGAGCCTCGAGACCGACTGGACGCTCGTCCACGAGCTCGCGCACCTCGCGGTGCCGTACGTGCCGAGCCAGGACGCGTGGCTCTCGGAGGGATTGGCGACCTACCACCAGGAGGTCCTGCGGGCGCGCGCCGGGATGCAGAGCGCCGAGGACGCGTGGCGCGCGATCGACGGCGGCCTCTCGCGTGGCGCGCGCGATGGCTCGGGCCTGTCCCTGCGCGACGAAGCGCGTCAGATGCAGGTCTCCCGCGCCTACACGCGCGTGTACTGGGGCGGCGCCGCGATCGCGCTCCTCGTCGACGTCGCGCTGCGCTCGGCCGGCAGCTCGCTCGACGAGCGCCTCGCGCGCCTCGGCGACCGCCGCGACACGACGGTGGACGCCGATGAATTGATCGAGGCGATCGACGACGAGCGGGGGATCGTGCGCGAGGTCGTCGCGCGGTGGCTCGACGTCGCCGCCTTCCCCGACACGCGCGAGGCCTACGCGGCCCTCGGGCTCTCGCGCGACGCCTCCGGACGGCTGCTCTTCTCGCCGAGCCCGCTCCGCGACGCGATCATGAATCCCGCCGCGCCCCTCGCGTCGAACGGTCCATGCCCCCGCGGCGATTGACGCCCAAGACGCGCGGGACATCGAGTAACGTTCGGGTCCGGGTCGCGTAGGCCCGACACGTGCGCGCGGCGGCGCTGCGCCAGAAGGAGACGACGATGCGAGGGTCGAGGAAGACGGGGCTTGTGGGTCGCGCGGGGTGGGCGTTCTCGCTCGTGGCGCTGTTCCTCGGCGCCTTCACCGCGACGGCGAGCGCGCAGGCGCGCGAGTTCCGCGTCGGCAGCGGCAGCCGCATGCAGTTCGTCTCGGACGCGCCGCTCGAGCGCATCACGGGCGTGAGCACGAACTTCTCGGGCACGTTCAACGTCGACCCGACGAACCTCTCGAGCGCGCGCGGATCCGTCCAGGTCCCGATCAGCTCGATCCGCACGGGCCTCGATCTCCGCGACGAGCACCTCCACGGCTCGGGCTGGCTCGACGCGGGCCGCTTCCCGAACGCGACGCTCGAGATCACGTCGGTCGAGGGCGCGACGGCGCTCACGGCCGGCGCGGTCACCCGCGTGACGATCCGCGGCCGCTTCACCGTGCACGGCGTGACGCGCGACGTGAGCGCGCAGGCGCAGGTGCGCTGGATCCCCGCGAGCGCCGAGCTGCGGGCGCAGGGCATCACCGGCGACCTCATCCGCGCGCAGGCGACGTTCACCGTGAACCTCCCCGATCACAACGTCAGCGTGAACCCGCTCGTGCGCCTCAAGGTGTCCGACCAGATCCGCGTGAACGTGACGATCCGCGCCGTCTCGAGCTGAGAGATCGAGAGAGAATCCCACCCGTGCCCGTGCCCGTGCCCGCGCCCGACGCTTCTTGAGCCCCGAGAATTCACAGGCGCGGGGTCGCTCGTGGTGTAGATCGCGCGCATGTCGGTCTTGACCCTGCGTGCCGAAGAGGGCGTGCGCCGCGTGGCGCTGGGCCTGCTCGGTGAAGCTCGGGAGGCGCTCGTCCGCGTGCGCGAGGACAGCGACGAAGAGGCGCTCCACGACCTGCGCGTCGCGCTGCGTCGGCTGCGATCGACGCTGCGCGCGCACCCCGGCGCGGTGCGCGGCGCGATCCCGAAGAAGCGTCGCGACGCGCTGCGCGAGCTCGTGCGATTCACGAGCGAGGGGCGTGACGCAGAGGTCCAGCTCGCGTGGGTCGAGGCCGAGCGCGTGGGGCTCGGGCCGCGTGAGCGTGCGGGGGCCGATGCGTGGGCCTCGCGCCTGCGCGCGAGCCGCGACCGCGTCTACGGCGCGCTGCGACACGACAAGCTCGATGCCCTCGAGGCCTTGCTCGGCAAGCTCGCGAACGACCTCTCCGAGTACGCCGTGCGGTTCGTGGTGAACGAGGAGCGCGCGGTCACGAGCTTCGGTGAGGTGGTCGCCGCGGCGGCGCTCTCGGAGCTGTTCGAGCTCCGCAACAAGCTCGCCGGGGTGCGCTCGCTCGAGGACGAGGCGATCGCCCACGAGGCGCGCATCGTGGGCAAGCGCCTCCGCTACGTGCTCGAGCCGGTGCGCGACGCGGTCCCCGAGCTCGATCCCGCGCTCAAGGAGCTCAAGCGCCTGCAGGAGCTGCTCGGCGAGCTGCAGGATCTCGCCGTGCGCACGAGCGCGCTCTCGCAGGCCATGGAAGTCGCCGCGCTCGATCGTGCACGCACGGCGGTGGGCCTCGTGGTCGGCGCCGAGCCTGCCGCGGAGGGTGAAGCCACGGGCGACGCGGAGCCCGGCGTGCTCGCGCTGCTCGGTGTCGCGCAGGCCCGCAAGCGCGCGCTCTTCGACGAGATCCTCTCGGCGTGGGTCGATGGCCCCGAGCTCACGCGGCTCGTGCGCGAGGTGGAGCATGCGTGCGGAGCGCTGCGCACCGCGGCGCGCGGGGGACATCCCGTCGAGATCGAGCGCAAGTACCTCCTCACCGCCGTGCCGCCGTTCGTGAAAGGCAAGCCGTACGCGCGCCTCGCGCAGGGCTACGTGCCGGGCGAGGCGATCCTCGAGCGCGTGCGCAAGAAGAGTGACGCGTCCGGCACCAAGTACTTCCGCACCGTGAAGCTCGGTCGCGGCATCGAGCGCATCGAGATCGAGGAGAAGATCACGCGGGCGCTCTACGCCAAGCTCTGGCCGCTCACGGAGGGAAGGCGCGTCGAGAAGCGCCGCTACGCGATCGAGGACGGCGAGCTCACGTGGGAGATCGACGTGTTCACCGATCGCGAGCTCGTGCTCTGCGAGGTCGAGCTCGAGCGGGCCGACGTCGAGGTGCGTCTGCCCGACTGGCTCGCGCCGTACGTCGAGCGCGACGTGACCGACGAGGACACGTACGTGAACGCGAACCTCGCGCGTTGAGGCTGCGCGCCATTCGGCGCCGCTTCTCGCGAGGCGGGCGCGGCCCCAGCACTCTCGGGGTGACCCGCTTCGTCCTCTGCGCGCAGCTCGCGACGACGCTCCCGCTCGTCGGCCTCCTCTGGATGGTGCAGCTCGTGGCCTACCCGCTCTTCGCGCGCGCGGGCGCGAGCTCCTTTGCCGCCTATCACGCGGCCCACTCGAGCTGGATCACGCTGGTCGTGGGCCCGCTCATGCTCGGCGAGCTCGCGAGCGCGGCGCTCTGGGTCGCGGTGCGACCGCCGGAGGTCTCGCCGATCCTCGCGTGGGTCGGCCTCGCGCTCGTCCTGATCGCGTGGGGTGTGACGGCCTTCGTGTCCGTGCCGCAGCACGCGATCCTGGCGCGAGGCTTCGACGCCGAGGCCCACGCGACGCTCGTCGCCACGAACTGGATCCGCACCGCGGCGTGGTCGGCGCGCGGCGTGATGCTGGTCTGGATCGTGGACCGCTGGCTCGCGCGCCTGGGCGCGTGACGCGCGTTCGGGGGCTATGCTCCCGCCCCCGCCATCGCAGCCCCTCGAGATCGTGCCGTCCCCTCCCGACCAGCCCAACCCCGCGCCTCTCGCTGCGCCCGCCGTGCGGCGCGCGCGCCTCGTCGCGCTCGGGGTGATCGCGCTCACCGCCCTGCTCGGTGTGTGGTCGTTCTGGGGCCTCTCGCTTCGAACCGACCTCACCGACTTCGTCCCCGAGAGCGACGACGCCGAGCTCGCCGCGATCGCGCGCGAGGTGACGGACTCGGAGATCGCGAGGACGAGCATCCTCAGCCTCGGGCCGACCGACGATCCGCACCTCGCAGCGTCCCTCGCGCTCGCGGTGGGAAGCACGCTCGCCGACGAGCCGACGATCGCGTGGGTGCGCACGGGCCCGCCCGAGGACGCGCAGAGCACCTTCTACGAGCTCTATTTTCCGCGGCGCTTCGCGTTCGCCGCACGCGACGCCTCCGAGGCGCGCGCGCTCACGAGCGAGTCGGGCCTCGAGGCGCGCGTGCGCGGCCTGCGCGGCGAGCTCACCGGACCGACCGCGATGCTCGTGCGCCGCATCGCGCCCGAGGATCCGCTGCTCCTCTTTCCGACGCTGCTCCGTGGCTTCGCCGGTGGGCCCGCGAGCGGTGCGGAGGGCGAGGAGCCCGCGAGCGCACCGATCGGCCTCGACGTGGTGGACGGTGCCTTCGTCGCGCGCGAGCGCGATGGGGAGGGCCGCGAGCAGGCGTACGGCATCGTGATGCTGGCGAGCCGTGGCACGACGTTCCGCGCGGAGGCGCAGGAGCCCGTGCTCGCCGCGATCGATCGGGCGTTCGAGGCCGCGCGCGACGAGGCGGGCGCTCCGGCCGCGGGCGTCTCGCTCACGCAGGCCGGTGTCGCGCGCTTCGCGGTGCGCACCGAGCGAGCCCTGCGCGACGACACGAGCCGCATCTCGACGCTGTCCACGGTCGCGATCGTCGTGCTCTTCCTCGTGCTCTTCCGCGGGCCTCGCTACCTCGTGCTGGGCGCGATCCCGCTCGGCGTGGGCACCGTCGCCTCGGTGCTCGCGTGCCGGCTGCTGTTCGGCGGCGTGCACGCGATCACGCTCGCGTTCGGCAGCTCGCTCCTGGGCGTCGGCATCGACTTCATCTCGCACTACACGAACCAGCACGTGCTCGAGCCCAAGGGCAGCGCGGCCGGGACGATGGCGCACATCCGCCCGGGCCTCGCGCTCGGCGCGCTCACGACGGTCGCGGGCCTCGCCGGCCTGGGCGCCTCCACGCTGCCCGGCATGCGCGAGATCGCGGTGTTCTCCGCGGTGGGCGTCGGCGCGTCGCTCGCCGCCACGCTCTGGCTCGTGCCGCCCTTCATGCCCGAGGGCGTCGTGCCCACGGCCGCGCACCGCTGGCTCGCACGAACCCAGGCCGTGCTCTTCGAGGCCGTGCGCGCGCGTCCGCTCGTGGGCTCGCTCCTGCCGATCGGCGCGCTCGTGCTCTGCGCGGTGGGCCTTCCCCGCCTCGCGTTCGTCGACGATCTGCGCCGCATGAACGAGATCGATCCCGCGCTCGCCGCCGAGGACCGGCTCGTGCGGAGCCGCGTCGCGCAAGGCGAGGCCGGCCGCTTCGTGATGGCGATGGGTGAGGACGACGAGGCCGCGCTGGTCGCGAGCGATCGGGCCAGCGCCGCGCTCGAGGCGGCCGTCGCCGCCGGCGAGCTCACGCGCTACCGCGCGATCACGCCGTTTCTGCGCTCGGCTCGCACGCAGCGCGAGGTCGACGCCGTGTTCCGCGACGATCGTGAGCTCGCCCCGCGCCTCGAGGCCGTGCTCGAGCGCGAGGGCTTCGTGGCGTCCATGTTCGGCCCGTTCCGCGAGGCGCTCGCGGCTCCGGCCGCCGCACCGCTCGATCACACGACGCTCTGGGCCTCCTCGCTCGGGCCGCTCGTCTCACCGTTCCGCGTGGAGGTCACCGATCGCAGCGGCGCGCGCCGCGTCGCGTATCTCGCGTTCGTCGAGGGCGTGCGCGATGCCGAGGCCCTCGCGGCGCGCCTGGGCACGCTCGAGGGAGTCCGCTACTTCGATCAGGCGCGCTACCTCGAAGGCGCGTACCGATCGTTTCGAGAGCGCGCGTTCTTCCTCGTCCTGGGCGGCGTGCTCGTCGTCTTCCTCATGTGCCTCGCCCGCTACCGCAGCGTGGTGCTCGCGACCGCCGCCGTGGCGCCCGCCCTCCTCGCGTCGCTCACGAGCCTCGCGCTCGTCGCGCTCCTCGGCGGTGAGGCGAACCTCATGCACCTCGTCGCGTGCCTGCTCGTGCTCTCGATGGGCGAGGACTACGCCGTGTTCCTCCTCGAGGAGCGCGACGCGAAGGAGGGCCCCGCCACGACGATGGTCGGCATCCTCCTCGCGTGCGTGACGACCGTGCTCTCGTTCGGCCTCCTCGCGATGAGCGCGCACCCGGCGCTGCGCGCGCTCGGCTTCGTCACGTCGGTCGGGGTGGGCCTCGCGTTCGTGCTCGCGCCCCTCTCGCTCGTGCTCGCGCGCGTCGGGGCGTCGCGATGAGCGCGCGGGCGCATCGAGGTGATCTGACGATCGAGCTCTTCGTGCGGATGCGCCGCGGCGACAACGCCACCACGGGCTGTCGCCCCGAGAACGATGGCTGGATCCGCGGTCACGTCGCGGTCGATCGCGACGTCTTCGGCGGCGGGGATCGCGGGGACTACGGCTTGTCGATCTTCGACGGAGTGGTCGCGTTCGGCCTCGCGAGCGGCGACATCGGCATCGGTCTCTGCAGCCGGAGCCGCCTCGACGACGACCGATGGCACCACGTGGCCGTCACGCGCGAGGCAGCGAGCGGGCGCGTCGTGCTCTTCGTCGGCGGTGTGCGCGAGGCCGAGGCCGTGGGCCCGCCCGGAGACATCTCCTATCGAGACGATCGCGCGAGCTCGTACCCCTACGATCCGACACTGGTGCTCGGCGCCGAGAAGCACGATGCCGGTGAGGCCTATCCCAGCTACGCGGGCTGGATCGACGAGCTGCGCCTGTCGCGGCGCGTTCGCTACACCGACGACTTCACGCCTCCGAGCGCGGCGTTCGAGGCAGACGCCGACACCGCGGCGCTCTACCACTTCGACGAGGGCGCCGGCCTCGTGCTGGGTGACGCCAGCGGCGGCGGTTCGGTCGGCATGCTCCGCGTGGGGGGCGAGCCCGCCGGACCCGCGTGGTCCAGCGAGTCCGCGTTCTGACGCCTTCTTGCGGGAAATAGGCCAGATTCGTGCGGCGTTCGTAGGATCTGTTCGTGCGCTCCGAGCGAATCGCGCTGCTCGTCGTCTCCACGCTCCTCGTGGTGGTCACGGGCGTGCTCGTGTGGAGGCTCTGGCAGGACAGCGGCCTCGAGCTGCGCAACCTCGAGGCGCATCCGATCGCCGAGGCGCTCCAGGGGGAGAGCGAAGAAGGAACCCAGGGCGCGTGGCCGCCCGTCGCAGGCGGTGCCGAGCGCGCGCTGGCCGATGCGGGCACGCGCCTCGACGCCGGAGTGGACTCCGGGCCGGCCGATGCGGCGATCGATGCGGGGCCGCCGCTGCCGGCGCCGATCGAGGAGCTCGGTTACCGCGCGCGTCAGGGCTCGCGCGATGGTCTCTACTACCTCGAGGTCGTCATCGGTGACGCGGACTTCGACGACCCGCTGCCGATGATCGTGATGATCCACGGGCGCGGCGGCTCGGCGCAGATCCCGGGCGGTCCCTTCCTCGGTCTCTCGCACGCGGTGCGGGTGGTCGTCCCGCAGGCGCCCGATCGCCTCGGCACCGGCTGGCAGTGGCTGCCGGTCTACGTGGGGCAGGGCCTCGTCGATCGCCTCTCCGCGACGCTCTTCCAGACGGCCTCGCGCCTCGCGGCGATGCTGCGTGGCCTCGCCGCGGAGCGGCCGACGGTCGGTCGCCTCATCGTGTCGGGCTTCTCGCAAGGAGGCCTGCTCACGCTCGCGCTCGCGATCCACCACGACGATCTCGTGGGCCACGCGTTCCCGCTCGCGAGCTGGCTTCCGCCGCCGATCGAGCCGCTCTATCGCCGGAACGATCTCTCGTATCCGCGCATCCGCTCGATGCACGGCACCGCGGACACCGTGATCCCGCTCGAGCCCACACGCGCGATGTTCGCGCGCCTCGCCGACCGCGGCTTCGACGTGGACCTCGTGCAGTTCCCGAACGTGCAGCACGTGATCAGCGACGACGAGAACGCGCTCTTCCACGAGTGGCTCGAGGCGGCCGTGTGCCGCACCGTCGGTGACGAGGTGGGCGCGGTGGTCGCGGAGCTGCGCGCGCTGCGCCTGCGCGGCGAGGAGCTGCCCGACGCCGGCATCCCCGAAGACGTGGCCATGTTCGACGCCGATCTCGACGCCGGCGACGCGGGCCCTCCGCCCGACGCGTGGGCCCCGGATGCATGGGCCCCCGACGCGTGGGCCCCCGATGCGTACGACGAGCTCGATGCCTCCGCGGCGCTCGCGCACGAGGCGCCCACTGGCCCAGAGGACCCCTCGGCCCAGGCAGGGCCCACGGGTCCCGAGTAGCCTGCGGGCCGCGAGCAGCCACGAGCCGCGAGCAGCCCACGGGCCGCGAGCAGCCCACGCCGCGGAGCGAGCAGACGTAATAGCGGCGCCCCGCAGGAGGGGGGATCACGCGGGGCGCTGACGCACGCGAAGGGGGGAGAACGCGCGCGTCGAGCAGGAAGATAGAGCCCATCCCCGCCGAGGATCCAGTCCCTCTTTGGGATCCTCTCGCACGTCGCGTGCTGGTCACCGGCCACGAGCACGAGGACGACCTCGGCCTCGTGAACATGGGCGGCCGCGTGTACTCCCCGACCCTCCGCAGGTTCCTCACTGCCGATCCGGTCGTGGCCAATCCCTTCGGCCAAGGCCTGAACGCCCACAGCTCCGATCTCTCACGCAGTCATGGCCGGCGGTCGTCCCGTCCTCGCGGCTGGTCAGGCGGAGACTGCTGGGTCCGGTGGCGCTCACATCGGGCTTCGCATCACGAATCACAGTGGGCACTACATGCCTTCGGAGAGTAGTCTTCAGGTAGGCATCGACGCGTTCGCTGCCCTCGGAATTCGCTTCTG
>JBILLJ010000020.1:0-80541 GCA_044376125.1 Sandaracinaceae bacterium | reverse complement strand
TGGTGTGCTCGTCACTCCCCTCGATCCTGCCGGGCGCATTCGCGGCGACGTGATCGCCATCGACGAGGCCCAGGTGCTCGGTGACCGTGCTCGAGCGCGTCACGCGACGCGGTGCATGGCCTTCAGCGTGGGTGTGCTCGCGCCTTCTCCAGGAGGCTGCGAACGAGCGCGAGGCTTCTGGCGCTTCGCGAGGCTCCGGCGTTCGTGTCGTCGCGTTTTCTCGAGGAGCCAGCGAACGAGCGCGAGGTGTACGCGCAGCGTCATCACGAACCGTGCTTGCGGCCCATCGCGAGGAGACTCGGAGCGTCCGGCAGGTCCGAGGGCAGAGGCCCCGTCGCGCGACGCCGAGGCAACAGGCTCAGCGTGTGAAGCGCTCGAGGTGGAGCGGATGCTCGCGGTCACCGCGGAGGGCGCCGTTCGCGATCTCGCCGCCGCGGACGAGGAGGCGCGTGCCTGCGGGGAGCACGAGGCGCTCGATGCGCGCGTCGCGCCCGGGGGCGCGAGCCCATGCGGGCGGCGGTGCGGGCGTGGCCTCGCGGTAGCCAGCGTCGCGCTCCGCCTCGGTCTCGGCGGAGAGCGAGCCCGCGAGATCGATGGAGCCCACGACGAGATCGAGGTGCAGCGTCGCGCCATCGAGCTCGAGCTCGACGGCGTCGAGCCACGCGTCGTCGAGCGGCATCCACGCGCCGTCGTCGCGCACGCGGCGCACGACGAGGGGTGTCACGAGCGTGGCGGTGCCGCGCGTCTCGCGAGGCACGACGAGCTCGTCGAGGCGCACGCGAGGGAGCACCGCGGAGAGGCGACCGAGCGAGACGGCGCCGCGGTGCACGAGCAGCACCGCGACGAGGTAGAGGAACGCGGCGTAGAGAGGCACGGCGAGCACGGCGAGGAGCAGCCAGGGCACGAGCGCGGCGGCGCCCGACAGGCCCTCGGCCAGGAGCTCCATCGACACGCCGGCGAGCGTCAGGACCACGACCTGCACGGACGCGAGGACGAGCGCGGTGCGTGCCGCGAGCAGGGATCGCCACGACGCGATCGACTGACCGTCGCGCCAGAGCCGCACCTCGGGCCAGCGCGCCTCGAGCTCGCTCGCCGTGGTGGGTCGGGCGAGATCGAGGCGATCTCCGCCGCAGGGCGGACACGGAAGCGTGTAGCCACGCAGCCGACAACCGCCGCAGACGAAGCGCGCGCCGACGATCACGCCCCTGCCTCGCACGCCAACCGCGTCGTGCGCAAGACACCGCCATGGTGCGGAGGGCGGCGGTCTTGCCGCGGGAAGCTTCGGTGCCTCGCGCCGTACGAGGCGTATCCTCGTGCGCGTGCAGCCGGGTCGCATCCTCGGAAAGGCCTACCGCGTCGAGCGTGCGCTCGGCGCGGGCGGTGTCGGCGCGGTCTACGAGGCCACGCAGATCCGCACCGGTCGCCGCTACGCGGTGAAGGTGCTCCTGCCCGAGATCGCGATGAAGGAGGGCGCGGCGGCGCGCTTCCGCCGCGAGGCCGAGGCGCTCGCGGCGATCGGACACACGGGCATCGTCCAGATCCACGACTTCGACACCGAAGAAGACGGAACGCAGTTCCTCGTGATGGATCTGCTCGAGGGCGAGGATCTCGCGACGCGCATCGCGCGCGCGGGCGCCCTGCCCTCGCCCGAGGCCGTGCGTGTGCTCGGCGAGATCGGCTCCGCGCTCTCGGCGGCGCACGCGCTCGGCATCGTGCACCGTGATCTCAAGCCCGCGAACGTGTTCCTCTCGCGCCGACCGGGGGCGCCCGAGCGCGCGACCATCCTCGACTTCGGTCTCGCGAAGAACCTCGCCGGGCCGAGCGTGCACCTCACCGCGACCGGCGTGGGCCTCGGCACGCCGCTCTACATGTCGCCCGAGCAGGCGCGCGGCGAGGAGGTCGACCTGAGGAGCGACGTGTACTCGCTCGGCTGCATCCTCTTCGAGATGCTGACGGGCACCGCGCCCTTCACGGGCCCGTCCATCAGCGTCGTCATCGCGAAGATCCTCACCGAGGAGCCGCCGCTCGTGTCGGAGCGGACCAACCGGCCGACGCCGCCGGCGCTCGACGAGGTCGTGCGCATGGCGCTCGCGAAGAGCCCCGGCGACCGGTACGCGACGGTGCAGGCGCTCGTCGAGGCCACGCAGCGCGCCGCGGCCACCTCGCCGTCGGGCGCCGCGGATCGGGCGCTCGCGGAGACCGCGCTCGGGATGACACCGAGCGAGACGCGCCTGTCCCCACCGGGCCTTCCGCTCACGCGCGATGGGCTGCCCCTCGAGCGTCCTCACGAGAGCACCGCCGCGAGCAGCGCACCGAGCACGAGCGGCGCTGGGCCCGCGGTGCCCTCGATCCGCCCGGTTCGCGGGACCGGCGCCAGCACGACCGACGCGAGCGAGCGCCCACCCGCACCTGCGCCACGCGCGAGCGCACCGCCCTGGATGTGGGCGGCGCTCGGTGTGCTCGGGACGCTCTCGCTCGTCGGCGTGTTCGCGATCGGCCGCGAGCTCGGCGACGAGCGGCCACCCGAGACGACGACGGTGGTCGCGACGACCGAGGCCCAGACCGCACCCTCGGCCGAGCCCTCGGCTCACGAGGATCGTGCGAGGGGCGAGGACCCGCGCGACGACATCGAGGTCGAGCCGCGTCGAGGCGACGACACGAACACCGTCGCGGCGGGCGCCACGGGTGAGCCGCTCGAGGCAGACAGCGCGCCCGCGATCGTCGCGGTGGCCGATCGGCCGCGGGCACGGCGCCAGGGCGAGGCCGCGGGCACGACGGAGCGGCCCACGAGAGAGGGCGCGCCGGTGATCGAGCCGACGGAGCTCACGTCCGTGCCGCCCGCGACGCCCCCGCCACCACCGACGTCGCCCACGGCGCTCACCCCCGAGCAGCGCGCCTATGTCGCGAGCCAGTCGGCCTCCGCGGTGCGCGCGTACGACGCGCAGATCGCGGCCAACGATCGCCGCGTGCACGACTACGAAGCAGCGTTGCCCGACGTGCTCGAGCTCCGCAGGCAGGCGCGCGCGATCTCGCGCGGCACGATGCCCGCGGCGTGCAACGGTGCGCTGCGGCAGCGGCTCGATGCAGCGTCGCGTGGCGACGAGAGCCTGGTGGCCTCGGTCGCCACCATGCTCGAGAGCGCGCTCGATCCGGTGTGCACCGCGTTCGAGTCCTGGGCTGCGCCCCCGAGCGAGATCGCGACACAGCTCGCGCAGGTCACGCGGGAGATCGAGCGCGGCGAGCGCATGCTCGACGAGGCCCCGCGCGACGCGCCCGCCGAGGAGCTCGAGACGGTGCGACGCGCGCTGGCGGCGGTGCGACGCATGCACGAGGCGCAGCCCGCGAGCTACGCGCGCTACCCGTGCCGCGGCCCGGAGATGGCCGAGCTCGAGCAGGCCTCACAGGTCGCCAACGGCTGGGCGCGGGCATCGGCGGATCGGCCACGCCGCGTGCTCGAGCGCGCGTGCACGGCGATGGGCATGACCGACCGACGCCTCTCGCTGCTCGCGCAGCAGCTCTCCGATCGCACCGACGCGGCCGAGCAGCAGCTCCGCCAGGGCATCCAGACCTTCAGCGACATGTCGACGCGCCTTCGCGCCGCCCGCGCACAGATGGCGGCGCAGACCGGAGCGCCCTGAGGTGCGCGCGCCGTCGCTCGCAGCGTGTCTGTTCGCTCTGGCGCTCGGCTGCGGAGGCGGCGGTCCACCGTCGAACGAAGCGCGCGTCGGGCGCGACACGAGCGGCGAGGAGGCCGCCGCGATCGAGACGAGCGCGTCCGAGGACACGAGCGCGTCCGAGGACACGAGCGCGCCCGAGGACACGAGCGCGACGTCCGCGCGCACGACCGCGGCCGAGGCCACGACCGAGACGTCGCGCGGAGACGCCGGCGCCGCGGGCCCCGAGGCCACGGCGACCGAGACCACGGCGAGCGAGACCACGCCCGCGGGCCTGCCCGTGTCGGCGCACCCGGCCGATGCGTCGATCCGCGCGAACATCGAGATCCTCGAGCGACAGACGCGCGAGCTCGAGCAGGTGGCGACGGCCCTCGTCGCGATCCGACCGCTCGTCGCCGTGGATGCCTCGGGCCTTCCGCCGATCTGCACCGACCGCACGCCGATGGAGGGACTGCGGATGATCGGCACCTCGGGCAGCGCCGGCGCCAGCGCCGCGCTCGCGGCGCTCGACGCGCTCGAGGACTACTGCACGCCCTTCGATCGCTGGTCGCGCCCCACCGATCGCGAGGCGCAGCGGGTGCTGGGCTATCTCCAGCGGCTCGATCGCATCGTCGGCTGGATGCACGAGATCGAGCGCTGCAGTGGAACGACCGGGGCCGAGCGCGCGCGCTGCGAGAACGCGTACAGCGACGTCCAGCGAGAGGCCGCCGAGGAGGCGGCACGCGCGCTCGTGCTGCTCGACGCACACCAGCGAGAGCTCGGGCCCGTTCGCACCGCCGCCGCGCGGTTCCCGTGCACGACCCCGACGCTCCAGCAGATCGCCGCCGTGACGTGGAACGGCAGCGTCGCCCGCGCGCAGCTCGGCGGTCTCTCGCGCGCAGCCGAGGAGGTGTGCCGCGCGATCGGTGTCGACGCGCGTACGCAGCGCGAGGCGCTCCGACGCGTGTCGACGGGCCTCGATCGCGCCGAGAGCACCGCCCGCGCGCAGCGCCGCTCCCTGCTCGAGACGATCGACGCGCTCCGCCCGTACGCGCCCTGATCGCCGCGGACACGCCGCGAGCTGCGCGCTCAGGGCACGATCACGACCTTGCCCATCACCTCGCGCGCCGCGATCGCGCGCAGGGCCTCGACGCCGCGCTCGAGCGGGAAGCTCGCGTGGATCGGCGGGCGGATCGCGCCTTCGAGCGCGAGGCGGACGAGGTCGCGCTCGATGGCGCGCTCGGCCTCGTGCTCGCGGCGCGCGAAGACGCCCCACTGCACACCGACGACGTCGACCTCCTTGAGGAGCGCAAGGTTGAGCGGGAGCTTGGGGATGGCGCCGCTCGCGAAGCCGACCACGAGCAGGCGCCCACGCGGCGCGAGCGCGCGGAGCGCAGCCTCGGTCTGATCGCCACCGACGGGATCGAGCACGACGTCGATGCGACCGATCGACTTGAAGGTCTGCTTCGGGTCGACGCCGGGATCGACCGCGACGTCCGCGCCCTGCGCGAGACAGAACGCGCGCTTGGCTTCCGTGGAGGCCGCAGCGACGACCTTGCAGCCGCGCGACTTCGCGAGCTGGATGCCCGCGACACCGACACCGCCAGCCGCGCCGAGCACGAGCACCGTCTCGCCGGTGGCGAGGCGCCCGCGATCGAAGAGCGCGTGGTGCGTGGTGGCGTAGGTGAGGAAGAGACAGCTCGCGGCCTCGAAGGAGAGGCCCTCGGGGATCTTCGCGCACTGCTGCGGCGAGACCGCGATCTTCTCGACGAAGGCGCCGACGCCGGTGAACGCCATCACGCGATCGCCCACGGCGAGCTCGGTGACGCCCGGGCCGACCTCGCTCACCACGCCCGCGAGCTCGCCGCCCGGCGCGAACGGCAAGGGTGGCTTGATCTGGTAGAGGCCCGACACGATCAGCGTGTCGGGGAAATTCACGCTCGCGGCGCGCACGTCGATCACGACCTCGCCCGCACCCGCGCGCGGCGCCTCGATCTCGCGCACCGCGAGGTCCTCGATCGTGCCGAGCCGTTCACAGAGCAGCGCCCTCATCGTCGTCATCGTCTCGTCCTCTCTCTGCTCGCGGAGCACGCGCATGAAAGGGGGCCACGGTATCAGGTCCGCGCGGACCCGCCGTCGCGCTTGACCACGCGCGCGGACCTCGATGACCCTGGGTGCTCGTGACGGAGCCCGCCAGAGCGGACCGCGTGGAGAACGAGGCCTTCGAAGCGCTCGCGGACTGCGACGCGTGCCTCGTCGAGTCGGCCGTCGTGGAGCTCATCGCGCAGGCCGAGATCGCGGGCACCACGCAGGGCGTCGTGCTCGAGCGGCGCTGCCGCGCCTGCCTGCGCGAGAGCCGCGCCGGACGGATCGTGCACGAGGGCGAGTCGTTCCGTGGTGAGCCCGCGCGTGCACGCGCCGCGCTCGAGCGCTGGGCCAGAGACGAGGGCGACGAGGACGCCGCGCGCTTCGTCGGCGCGCACTTCGAGCACGCGATCGACGTGATCGCGGAGCAGCTCGCGCGTGGCGAGCGCGTGCAGACGTGCTTCGACGCGATCGCGTGGCTCTTCCCCGGTGTCGGCGCCGTGGGCGGTGGTGGTGGGGGCGGCGGCGTGAGCACGCCCGTCGCGCCGATCGACGGAAAGACCCTCGAGACCGGGCCTCCCGCGTTCGACGTCGCGCGGCCGGAGATCACGTGGCCCGACGTGCGCCGGCACCGCGCGAGCCTGGCGCCGATGGCGATCCCCGTGACGCACGAGTCGATCCCCAAGCACCTCCAGCCGCTGCGCGTGTCGGCGCGCGCGCTCGCGAGCGTGATGCTCGCCGACGGCGTGGCGGACGCGACCGATCGTGCGTTCGTCGATCGCACGCTCGCGGCGTGGGGGCATCCGCCGATCGAGCCGGCAGACCTCGCGGTGTGGCGGCCACACGATCTCGGCTGGCCGCACGACCCCGGCGAGGTCGTGCTCGCGATGTGCCGCCTCGCCTACGTCGATGGCCAGCGCGACGCGACGGAGTGGCGTGTCGTGCGCGAGTTCGCGCGCAGCTGGGGCGTGTCGCTCGAGGCCGTCGAGGCCTTCGGGCGAGAGCTCGCGAAGGACAACGAGAAGGGCCTGAAGAAGGCGTGGTCGTCGTTCAAGGGCCTCTTCGTGCGATGAAGCGCGCATGAGCGAACCGACAGACGCGCGCCTCCGCTTCCCGGCGACCGAGCGCAACCGCGCGCCGATCCTCGAGGTGCTCTCGCGCGTGCTCCCGCCGCGAGGGACGGTGCTCGAGATCGCGAGCGGCAGCGGCGAGCACGCGATCTTCTTCGCGCGCGCGCTCGGGAGCCTCACGTGGCAACCGAGCGACCCCGACGCGACGCACGTCGCGAGCATCGACGCGTGGCGGGCGAGCGAGGCGAGCACGAACGTCGCGCCCGCGCTGCGCCTCGACGTGCACGCGGAGCGGTGGCCGCTCGAGCGCGCCGACGCGATCTTCTGCGCGAACATGATCCACATCGCGCCGTGGTCGGCGTGCCTCGCGCTGCTCGAGGGCGCGGGCCGGCTGCTCGCGGCGGGCGCGCCGCTCGTGCTCTACGGGCCCTTCCGCGAAGGCGGCGCGCACACCGCGCCGAGCAACGAGCGCTTCGACGAGAGCCTCCGCGCGCGCGATGCGCGCTGGGGCGTGCGCGATCTCGACGAGGTGCTCGCCGAGGCCCGCGCGCGCGGCCTCGTGCACGAGGAGACGATCCGCATGCCCGCGAACAACCTGTCGGTCGTGCTCCGACGCGCGTGACCGCCCGCACTGCCCTTGCGGCGCGTGCGCTCCTGGCCACAGAGTCTCGCGCATGGATGGCTCACCGCCCCCCGGAGACGTGACCGATCGGAGCGCGGAGCTGAGCGTGCTCGGCCGCAAGCTCGAGCCGTGCAGCTTCTCGCCGCTCACGGGCTTCTACCGCGACGGCTGCTGCTCCACGGGCCCCGAGGATCGCGGCTCGCACACGGTCTGCGCGCAGATGACGGCGGAGTTCCTCTCCTTCTCGCGGAGCGTGGGCAACGACCTCTCGACGCCGCGCCCCGAGTGGGGCTTCGCGGGCCTGCGCCCCGGTGATCGCTGGTGCGTGTGCGCCTCGCGCTGGCTCGAGGCGTACCTCGCGGGCTGCGCGCCGCCGGTCTTCCTGGCCGCGACGAACGAGGCGGCCCTGCGGATCGTGCCGCGCGAGGCCCTCTTCTCGCGAGCGCTCGACGTGAGCTGAGCTTCTGCGCCATTCGGCGCACGCGGGGGCTCAGAGCGTGAGTCACTTGCATTGACTCACGCTCTGACGTTTCTTGCCGGAGGGTCTGGCCGCAGCCCCTCCCGAGTGAATCGGCGAGAGCCTCCCTCCCGCCGATTCGAGCACGTGCCACTCGCATCGATCCATCCAAGTGACACGTGCTCTCAGGCGCCCCCGGACCCCGCGTCGCTCGATCGTCGAAGACTCCTCCTCGCTCCCGCTCGAGCTGCGCTCACCCCGCCGCGAGGCGCCCCGGCAGATTCTCGCTCGGTCCTCGAGGCACCGGGCGTGGCGCAGCGGCCGGGGGCTCGGCATAGTCGCGGCCCCATGTCGTCTCCGAACGTCGCGCGCGAGCCCCTCGATCTGCACCTCGCGACGGAGCTCGCAGCGCTCGGAGGCACGCGCGTCGAAGGAGCGCTCGATCGCCCGGTGCGCGCCGGCAGCGCCCTCGTCGGACAGCGCGCGCTCGAGCTCTTCGAGTGCCAGATCGGCAGCCGCCAGCTCGATCACGCCGCGCGCTGGCTGCGCGCGCAGGGCCTGGGCTTCTACACGATCGGCAGCGCGGGCCACGAGGGCAACGCCGCGCTCGCCGCCGCGCTGCGGCCGACCGATCCGGCGCTCCTCCACTACCGCTCGGGCGGCTTCTACCTCGCGCGCGCGCAGCAAGCGGGGCACGAGAGCGCGCGACAGGACGTGATGCGCGGCATCTGCGCCGCCGCGAGCGAGCCGATCGCGGGCGGGCGCCACAAGGTCTTCGGCCACGCGTCGCTCGCGATCCTGCCGCAGACCTCGACGATCGCCTCGCACCTGCCGCGCGCAGTGGGCGTCGCGTTCGCGATCGAGCGCGCCAAGAAGCTCGGCGTGCGCTCGCCGTGGCCCTCGAACGCGATCGTCGTCACGAGCTTCGGCGATGCGTCCGCGAACCACTCGACGGCGACCGGCGCGATCAACACCGCGTGCCACTGCGCGCACCAGCACCTGCCGCTGCCCGTGCTCTTCGTCTGCGAGGACAACGGCCTCGGCATCAGCGTCTCGACGCCGACGGGCTGGATCCGCGCGGCCTACGGAGCGCGCGAGCACCTGCGCTACTTCACCGCGGACGGCTGCGATCTCGCCGAGGCCTACGAGGTGTCGCTCGCGGCGGCGCAGTACGTGCGCGAGACGCGCAGGCCCGCGTTCCTCCACCTCCGCACGGTGCGCTTCCTCGGGCACGCGGGCTCGGACGCGGAGGTGACCTACCGCAGCCCCGCCGAGATCCGCGCGGACTACGCGCGCGATCCGATCCTCGCGAGCGCACGCCTCTTGGTCGAGGCGGGCATCGCGACGGGCAGCGAGCTCGCAGAGCGCTATGCGCGCGAGGAGCGCGAGGTGCGAGAGATCGCGCTCGCCGCCAGCCGAGAGCCGCAGCTCACGAGCGCCGCCGAGGTGATGGCGCCGCTCGCGCCGCGCGAGGACGCAGCGATCGCACGTGGCGCGAGCGAGGCGCCCGCGCACGAGGCGCGCGCGCGCATGCACGACGGCAAGCTCCCCGAGGACGAGGGACCGCTCACGCTCTCGCTCGCGATCAACCGCGCGCTCGTGGACGTGCTCGCGGGCGAGCCGCGCACGCTGATCTTCGGCGAGGACGTGGGCCGCAAGGGCGGCGTCTACGGCCTGACGAAGGGCCTGCTCAAGAAGGCCGGCGCGGGGCGCGTGTTCGACACGCTGCTCGACGAGCAGTCGATCCTCGGCCTCGCGCTCGGCGCCGCCGTGAGCGGCTTTCTGCCGATCCCCGAGATCCAGTACCTCGCCTACCTCCACAACGCCGAGGACCAGCTGCGCGGCGAGGCCGCGACGCTGCGCTACTTCTCGAACGGTCAGTACACGAACCCGATGCTCGTGCGCATCGCGGGCTACGGCTACCAGAAGGGCTTCGGCGGCCACTTCCACAACGACGACTCCGTCGCGGTGCTGCGCGACATCCCCGGCCTCGTGATCGCGTCGCCCGCGCGGCCCGACGACGCGGCCGCGATGCTGCGCACCTGCCTCGCGACCGCGCGCGCACACGGCTCGGTGTGCGTGTACCTCGAGCCGATCGCGCTCTATCACACGCGCGATCTGCACGAGGCGGGCGATGGCCTCTGGCTCGCGCCGTACGCGGCGCCCTCGACGTGGCACGAGGCGCACGTGCCGCTCGGCAAGGCGCGCCTCTACGCCGCGGAGAAGACACCGTCGCTCACGATCGTGACGAGCGGCAACGGCCTCTTCATGAGCCTGCGCGTGCAGAAGCGCCTGGCCGCCGAGGGCCTCTTCGCCGATGTGGTCGATCTGCGCTGGCTCGCGCCGCTGCCGATCGACGATGTGCTCGCGCACGCCGAGCGCACGGGGCGCGTGCTCTGCGTCGACGAGACGCGCAAGACCGGGGGCATCGCCGAGACGGTGCTCGCCTCGCTGATCGATCGCGGCTTCGGCGGGCGCATGGCGCGCGTCGCAAGCGCGGACGCGTTCATCCCGCTGGGCGACGCGGCGCGCCTGGTCCTCCTCGACGAGCCGACCATCGAGGCCGCCGCGCGCAGCCTCGCGCAGCGCTGAGCGCGGGCGCCGCGACCTCGCGTCAACGAGGCCGTGAAACAGCAGTGAAACCGGGGCCTTCGGAGGCCGGGTGTGACCCCACGGCCGCTACGGCCGACGCGAGCGAGCGCGGCTGTCGAATGCTCCGAGCACACGACGCGGAAGGCCATGCACGCGGTCGCGTGACGCGCGCGAGCACGGTCGCCGAGCACATCGACCCGCTGGTTGTCGATGAGGTCTCCGCGAATGCGCCCGGCAGGACCGAGGGGAGGTGCGAGCACGCCGACCTCGCGGTCCCATGCACACGCGACGACCACACCGGCTCTCTTCGCCACACGGTCGGCGCACACCTCCGGGAGAGCAGACGCGACGGCCGCGGCGTCGCCGCGCAGAGCCACGAGCGCACGATGCTCGAGGCCACGCACGAGGACGTCGAGCACGCAGCCTCGCGCGCCGCTGAGCGCGGGCGCCGCGAGCTCGCGTCAACGAGGCCGTGAAACAGCAGTGAAACCGGGGCCTTCGGAGGCCGGGTGTGACCCCACGGCCGCCCCCACGAAACCGGGGCCTTGGGAGGCCGGGTGTGACCCCGCTCAGAGGCCGCGGAGCGCGGCTTCGACGCGGGCGCGCTCGCTCGTGCCCGCGCGCAGGGCTCGCTCGTAGTACTGGCGAGCCTGCGTGCGATCGCTGCGGGCGAGCATCACGTCGCCGTAGAGCGCGAGCGCGTCGGCCTGCTCGGCCTGCACGCGGAGGATGGAGTCGAGGAAACCGCTCGCGAGTACGTCGCGCTGCTGCGAGAGCGCGAGGCGCGCCGCGCGGAGCATCGGCTCGGCGTTGCGCGTGTCGAAGCCGTAGGCCGTGCGGTAGGACTCGTAGGCCTCCTCCAGGCGCGCGGTGCGCGAGAGCACGTCGGCGAGCGTGATCATCGCGCTCTGGTCGTTGCTCACGATCTCGAGCGCACGGCGCAGCGAGGCCTCGGCGCCGGCGAGATCGCCGCGGGCCACGAGCGCGCGCCCGAGGCCCGCGTGCGCCGGCTCGTGATCGGCGCGCGCGGCGATCGCCGCGCGGTAGGCGGCCTCGGCAGGCTCGAGCTGCGAGGCCGCGAGCAGGACGTCGCCCAGCGCCGTCTGCGCCTCGGCCCACGCGGGCCTGCCGGCGACGGCGCGCTGGAGGAGCTCTCGACCTTCGTCGTTCGCGAGCAGGCGCCCGAGCTCGTACTGCGTCTCGGGGTCGAGGCCGTCGAGATCGAGCGCGCGGCGGAGGGCGCGGATCGCGTCGTCGCGGCGGTTCACCGCGGCGTAGAGGCGACCGAGGCCGAGGTGCGGCCCGGCCTCGCTCGGTCGTGCCGCGATCGCACGCTGGAAGGCAGCCTCGGCATCGGAGGTCGCGGCGCGCAGTCGATGCGCCTCGCCGAGCGCGTAGAGCCCCTCGTAGAGGTTGGGATCGGCGGTGAGCGCCTGGTTGAGCTCCTCGAACGCGCGCGCGCTCCGCGCCCACACGAGGTCCGAGCGCGCCTGGCACACGCGCGTCAGCGGCGCCGCCTTCTGCGCACGGCCCATCGCGCGGCACGCGGTCTCGGAGGCGCGGTGATCGCGCTCCGCGAACGACACGCGCGCGACGTCGAAGAGGGCCTCGAGCGAGCCTCGCGAGAGGCGCGCGGTGCGGTCGAGCTGCTGCCGCGCCTCGCGGTAGCGGCCCGCACGCAGGAGGGCCATGCCGAGCGCGCGCTGCGCCGCCGCATCGCGTGGCGCCACGCGCGCAGCCTCGCGCAGACGCGGCAGCTCGGTCTCCTGCGCCTGTGCGCTCGAGCTCGCGCCGTGTGCGACGCCGAGCGCGACGACGGCACAGAGGAAGACGGTGAGTAAGGAGCGCATGGACACCTCGGCGCGGAACATACCGCGCCAAGGACGCCCTCGCGCACACCCGGATTCAGTGCAGCTCGAAGCTGGTTCGCGGGAGGGCCTGCGTGGACCCTCCGCGACGGTCACAGCCGCGACAGCTCGTTGCGCGCGTCGGCGTTGCTCGAGTCGAGCTGGAGCGCGCGCTCGAACTCGCTGCGCGCGCCGGTGCGGTTTCCGCTGCGTGCGTACGCGCGGCCGAGGCCGACGTGGAAGCCCGCCGTCGTCGGCGCGAGCTGCACGGCGCGCTCGTAGGCCTGCACGGCGCCTGCGTTGTCGCCCGCAGAGAGACGCGCCGCGCCGAGGCCGCTCCAGACGCTCGCGTTCGTGGGCGCGAGGCGGGTCGCCTGCTCGTAGGCCTGCGCGGCCTCGCGGTAGCGACGGGCCTGGAAGTGCGCGCGCGCCTGGGCGCGGAGCTCGTCCACCGTCGCGCCGGAGCTCGCGCCGCCGCCACCGCTCGTGGTGCTGCCGCTCGTGGTGCTGCCGCTCGTCGTGGTGCCGCTGGTGGTCGTGCCGGTCGTGCCGCCGCTGCCGGGGCGAAGACCCGACGCGAGGCGAGGCGCGCCCGTGCCCGTCGTGCCGCTCGTCGTCGTCATGCCGCTCGTCGTCGTCGTGCCGCTCGTGCCGCTGCTCGTGGTGCCGCTGCTGCCGGGGCGCATGCTCGACGCGAGGCCGGTGCCGCCCGAGCTCGAGCCGCTCGTCGTCGTGCCGCTCGTCGTCGTGCCGCTCGTGGTCGTGGAGCCGCTGCTCGTCGGCCGCATGCCACTGGCGAGGCCCGGCGAGCCGCTCGAGCCACTGCTGCCGCTCGAGCCACTGCTGCCGCTCGAGCCACTGCTGCCGCTCGAGCCACTGCTGCCGCTCGAGCCACTGCTGCCGCTCGAGCCACTGCTGCCGCTCGAGCCGCTCGAGCCCGTGCTGGTCGGCAGGACCGGCGTGGAGCCGCCACCCGTCGACGGCGTGGTGGTCGCGACCGCGGCGCTCGCGCGCGGCTGGAGCGTGATCGTCATCGTCAGGTCACTCACGGCCTGCATCGACATGCTCGACTCGTAGTAGCCGTCGAGCGTCGCGCTCGCCTGCACCATGGTGTCGCGCGCCACCTCGACCGTGACCGGCGCCGGGCCGCGCGGAGTGCCGTTGACCGTGATCGCCGCGCCCGGCGGGCTCGACTCCACGGTCGCGCGGTACATGACGACCGCGGGGGTCGTCGGCATGGTCGGGACGACAGGCGGCGCGGCCGTCGTCGTCGGCGGAGGCGCGATGACGACGGGCGTCGTCGGCACCGGCACGAGGGGCGCGCCGGACGCGGCGCCGAGCACCATCGTCTGCACGCCGCCGACGTCGAGGAACCACACCGCCGCCGCGCTCGCGACGCTCGAGAAGCCGCAGAACGACACGAGGCCGAGGAAGACCCAGAGGCCGGTGCGGCTCTTCTTGGGCTCCGCGACCGGCGCGCTGCTGTACGCGGGTGCCGCCGCCGGGAAGCCACCCGCGCTCGACGGGGCGCCGAAGCCACCCGCGCTCGACGCCGCAGGCGCACCGAAGCCACCCGCGCTCGACGCTGCAGGCGCACCGAAGCCACCCGCGCTCGACGCCGCAGGCGCACCGAAGCCACCCGCGCTCGACGCTGCGGGTGCACCGAAGCCTTGCTGCGACGGCGCTGGCGCACCGAAGCCTTGCTGCGACGGCGCTGGCGCACCGAAGCCTTGCTGCGACGGCGCGGGCGCACCGAAGCCTTGCTGCGACGGCGCGGGCGCGCCGAAGCCTTGCTGCGACGGCGCGGGCGCGCCGAAGCCGTGCTGTGATGGCGCGGGCGCACCGAAGCCTTGCTGTGACGGCGCGGGCGCACCGAAGCCTTGCTGCGATGGCGCGGGCGCACCGAAGCCTTGCTGCGATGGCGCGGGCGCACCAAAGCCCTGCTGCGCGGGCGCGGGCGCACCGAAGCCTTGCTGCGCGGGCGCGGGCGTCGCCGCTGCAACCGCGGGGATCGCCTGCGTCGGGGCGAGGCCGGGCTCGATCTGCTCCAGCCCGCCGAGCGCGCGCAGCTCGTTGACCATGTCGCGCGAGACGGCCTTGGTCTCGGCGAAGTCATCGTAGTCGAGCTCCTGCGACGACGGATTCGCGGTCTGGCCCGATGGCGCTGCTGCGGCGGCGGGCACGGCGATCTGGCCCGACGGCGGAGGCGGCGGCGGCACGGCGAGCCCTCCAGACGGGGGCGCGGACATCTGTCCGGGCACGCTGGTGCGCGGCGGCGGAGGCGGCGGCGGCACGGAGCGCTTCTGACCCGGCGGAGGAGGGGGAACGGACTGGCGTTGCTGGGTCATGGCGGAACCGTCGGTGCTGGCGTTCGAGGCGACGAGGGCTTCGGCACGGGCGAGATCGAGCGCGGAGAGCTGCTCGGTGCCGTCGGCACGAGGCACCGGGCGCGAGCCCGGTGTGGGAGGCGCGATGGCGTGCGTGGCGAGGTCGAGCGCGGAGAGCTGCTCGGTCGCGTCGGCGCGCGGCTTGTTGCCTTGCGGTGCGCTCACGGCCGCGAGGCCGAGCAGCGTGCCACCGCCTTGCGGCTTGGACTGCGGCACGCCCAGCGCGCCCGTGAGCGGCTCGAGCGTGCGTCGAACCTGCTGCGCGGAGAACGGGCGATCGCGCGGATCCTTCTGGAGGAGCTGCGCCACGAGCGCCGTCACGGGCTGGGGCTGTCCCTCGAGCGCGGGAGCGGGCTTCTGTCGGTGCTGCTCGAGGACCTGATCCGGCGTGCCGACGAACGGCGGGCTGCCGGCGAGCATCTCGTAGAGCATGCAGCCGAGCGCGTAGAGATCGCTCCGGAAGCTCACGAGCTTGCCGGTCGCGTGCTCCGGCGAGACGTACGCGGGCTTGCCCGCGATCTCGAACACGGACGCGGACGCGATGCGCATGGCCACGCCCGTGTCGATCAGGCTCACGGTGCCGTCGGGCCGCACGATGACGTGCTCGGGAGAGAGATCGCGCTGCAGGAGCCCGGCCCGATGCACCTCGTCGAGCGCCGCCGACAGCTGCGCGATCACGTGCAGCGCCTGCGCGTACGGCTGCCCGCTCGCGCGCGAGGTCTCGATCTTCTGCCGCAGCGACTCGCCTTCGATCTCGGCGCGGAAGACCCACGGGAGATCGTCCGCGATGCCCGTCGCGTACACCTCGGCGAGGTACGGATGCTTGAGCGTCGCGAGCTTCTCGAGCTCGCGACCGAGCCGACCACGCTCCGCCGCGGTCCAGCCGCGCGCGGCCTCGATCACCTTCAGCGCGCCGCGACGCTGCGTCGACGTCTCGAGCACGCGGTACGTGGGCCCCGCCTGACCGGCGGCGATCCGATCGCTCACCTGGAAACGCTGAGCGAGGACGTTCGGGAGCGAGGCCTCTGACATGGGCGTCGGATGCTAGCCGCTGACATGGGCGGGTCAACGGGGTGACACGCACGGCGGCCGAGCTTTGACCCGCTTTGACCTCGCACCTTGGTGGGCACCACGGCCCACGCGGAAGGCCCCAGGCAGGAGGGCCCACACGGCAGGGCCCGCGAGGGAGGCCGCGCGCCCGAACCTCCGAGTCTTCGCGCGCGAAGTCGTCGATCAGCGCAGGAGGATGGCGATGACCAGCGCGGCCGTGCCGAGCAGCGCGAGCAGCGCGCCCAGACCGAGCACCAGCCACGCGACCTTGGGCGTCGCACCGAGCCCGCCCGGTGCCGCAGCCGGAGCGAGTCCCGGAGGCGGTGCGGTCTGGATCGGCGCGTTCTGGGGTGACTGCATCGGCGCCGTCTGCATGGGCGCCGCCTGCATCGGCATGCCCTGCGCCACGGGCGCCTGGACCGGCGTCGGGCTGGCCTGCATCGGCGTGGGCGAGACGCTCACGGGCTGAGAGACGCCCGACGGAGCCGGCGGCTGCGAGGTGGGCGAGATGACGTTCTTGAGCGCGGCGGCGAACTCGTTCGCCGTCGCGAAGCGCTGGTCGACCTTCTTCGCGAGCGACTTCTCGAGGACCTCCCAGAGGCCCTGCGGCCAGTCCCGATTCGGCGCGCGCTTGGAGAGCGGAACGGGTGGCTCCTTGATGTGCTTCTGGATGAACTCCATCGGCTGGTTCGCATCGAACGGCAGCTTCCCCGTGAGGAGCTCGTACATGATGACGCCCAGCGAGTAGATGTCGGAGCGGCCGTCGAGCTTCTCGCCGCGCGCCTGCTCGGGGCTCATGAACTCCGGCGTGCCGAAGACCATGCCCTCCTGCGTGAGGATCAGCGAGCCCGGGCGCATCTCGCGCTCGGTCACCTTGGCGAGGCCGAAGTCGAGGACCTTCGGGTAGTCCGAGATGCCGCCCTGCGTGGTGAGGAAGACGTTCTCGGGCTTGAGGTCGCGGTGCACGATGCCCTGCTTGTGCGCCTCTTCGAGCGCGCCGCAGACCTGCACCATGATGTTGACGGCCCGCGTGACGTCCATCGGGCCCTCGGCCCGCACCGTCTGCGCGAGGTTCTTGCCCGCCAGATACTCCATCACGAAGTAGCAGGCGCCGTCGTCGAGCTGGCCGTAGAGGAACACGCGCGCCGTGTTCGGATGCGAGAGGTGGCTCATCGCGCGCGCCTCGCGACGGAAGCGCGAGACGAGATCGGGGCGCGAGAGGTAGCGAGGGTGGAGGATCTTCACCGCCACGAAGCGACGCATCTCGGGCTGCTCGGCCTTGTAGACCGCACCCATGCCACCAGACCCGATCTTCTCGAGGATCTTGAACTGGCCGGCGATGTCGCGCCCGATGTAGGGGTCCGCCACGGGCGCGAGGATACATCACCGCGACCCGAGGCCAACCGGAGATGTCGCATCACGTCGCGCAACCCGGAGGCGCGACGGCCGATGCAGGCGGCCATGACCACGCCGACCGTCCGCGCTCCCCAAGCCGCCACCACCACGCCCACCACGACGCGGCCGAGCGCATGGACCGCGTTGCCGCCGCCTGCCCGCCCCGAGCCGTCTCGCCTCGCGGCCCGTGCCCGCTTCGCCGCCGCCCTCGCGGGCCCGCCGCGCCCGGGCGAGGCCGCGACCGCAGCGCCAGCGCGCCCCGAGCCCAAGCCCACGATCGCCAAGCGCCCCCTGGCGCGGACGGAGCCGGAGGCGGCCGCGAGCAAGGCTCCTCGCCGGCCCGAGGCTCGGCACGAGGCGGTCGAGCGTGATCCGAGCGAGCTCGCGGCCTTCCGGGTCCTGCCCTCCGTGCTCCAGCCGCCCGCGCCCGTCGCGCCACCCCCGACGGCGCGCACCGACGTCGCGCGGCTGGCCGAGCAGCTCGTCACGCGGCTGCGGGTCGGCCGCACCCGCGAAGGCGCGATGGTCGAGCTCCGCCTCTCGCTCGGCGATCGCGAGCTCGACGTGCGCCTCCTCGAGACGCCACACGGGCTGACGCTCCAGCTCGAGGGCGACGACGCGCTCCGCGGCGCGATCCACCGCGAGCTCCTGGCCCGTGGCCTGCCGCTCTCGACCTGATCCGCGCCCGATCCGCGCCCGATCCGCGCCTGGTCAGCGCCGGACGTCCGTGATGCGCACGCCGAGCTCACCGTCGATGTCGACGAGCTCGCCGCGCGCGATCACGCGGTCGCCCGCGCGCAGCTCCACCTCGCGACCGACCGGGATGCGCGCCGAGATCACACGCCCCGGCACGAGCGCCGCGAGCTCGCGCACGCGCAGCGAGAGTCGCCCGAGCTCGATCGCGAGCTCCACGGGCACCTCGGCGACCTCCGAGAGCTCGTCCGTCCGCACTGCCTCCGCGTCGCTCACGCTCATCGCATCCTCCACGCTCGTCGCCGTCTCCGCACCGCGCGCCCCGTGCACCGCCCGCACCGACCACGCCTCGCCCTCACGCTCGAGCGCCACGACCAGCGCGCCGCCGCGCGCGCAGAGGCGCGCCTCCGACCAGCGCGCGCCCTCGGCGCTGCGCTCGGCGAGGAGCTCGTCGGGCAGGAGCACGTCACCCGGCGCGAGGGCGGCCACCTCGCCCGCCGACAGACGCGCACGCCCGACGCACACGCGCAGCCCCACGCCGACATCGCCGATCGCCTCGGGCAGCGCACGAGGCGCGGCGAGCGTTGTCGCCTCGAGGGATCGCGCGGGCGCCCAGAGCCTCGCGCCCGAAGCACGCGCGCCCAGGCTCACACCGAGCGACCACCACGCACAGGCCTCCTCGCCGAGCCAGGCCGTCAGGCCTTCGCGCGTCGTCACCACGTCGAGCAGCACGAGCCCCGAGCCCTCGAGCGCGCGGGCGCCGACGAACGCGAGCACGCCCTGCTCGGTCGCCGAGAGCAGCGCCGGGCCCGGTGGCGCGACGCCTTCGCCGCCGAGCACACGATCCACGATGGCCAGCGCGGCGCCCGGCTCGAGCTCGAGCGCGAGGCGCAGCCCCGGACCCTCGAGCGCGAGGGCCACGAGGGTCGGCGAGAGCACGCCCGCGAGCTGTCCCGCGCCCACGACACCGACGGGCCCCGACGTGACCGAG
This sequence comes from Sandaracinaceae bacterium, assembly GCA_044376125.1. Classification (GTDB taxonomy): domain Bacteria; phylum Myxococcota_A; class Polyangia; order Polyangiales; family Sandaracinaceae; genus JAFLCL01. The sequence continues at coordinate 61,699 of JBILLJ010000020.1, read as the reverse complement.
AGCGCGAGCTCGAGCAGCGAGGCGAGCTTGTCCTCTGGCGCGCGGAGCTGCGCGGCGTCCACGAGCCCGCCGAGCTTCGCGAGCAGCGTCACCTCGCTCCGCCCGATCCGCGGGAGGCTCTGCCAGGGAAACGCGCGCATGCGCGCGGACCCTAGCGCGCTTCGTCGCGAGAATCCTCCGCCTCGACGAGGTCAGTAGCGGAAGCCGGCCCCGACGCGCGGCAGGATCGCGAAGACCATCGCGTCGCGCAGGGCATCGCCCGGCACGAGCACCTCGGCGCCGACGCTCGCCTCGATGGCGGCCCAGCTCGCGACCGGGATGTCCACGCCGATCGTCGCCTCGCCCCCGAACGTCGCGCGGAGGTTCGGGCCGGCCTTGAGCATCAAGAAGCCCACGCCCACCGACGCGAACGGTCGAACCGGGCCGAGGTCGATCGTGTAGCGGACGTCGACGAGCGCGCGGAGGAAGAGCGGCGGCGCGCCATGGGCCGAGGCCATGCCGCCACCGCCCGCGACCAGCGCGATCGCGATGCCGGGCGGGAGCTCGAAGCCGAAGCGACCCTGCGCCGACCACGCGGGCTGGAGGCTCGGCTGGTCGGGGACCTCGACGGTCGTGAGCGGCGTGGTCCCGAGGAGGAACGCGGCCGACATGCCGAAGACGAGCCCGCGCCCGTCGCGCTCGATGCGAGGCTCGGACGCAGGGTCGTCCGCGTGCGCGCGCGCCGACGGCGAGGCGAGCGCCACGAGCCCCGCGAGCGCGAGGCTGGTGCATGCGCGAGCACGCGCGCTCACGGTGCGCTCACGCGTGCGACGAGGCCGTCGAGCATCGTCAGACAGAGCGTGCGCTGCGCAGGGCGCTCGAAGCGCGCGAGCTCGACCGCGGTGCGCAGGCGCGCGAGCACCTCGAGGGCGCCCTCGGGCGTGATCACGTCCGCGACGGCGCGCTGCTCGGTCTCGATGCGCGCCGAGAGCGGCTTCATCGCGCCGAGCGCGGCGAACGCGCGGTGCACGGCGCGCGTGGCCTCGAGCCGGCGGTCGAGGTCCGAGATGACGTCGGGCCTGCAGATGACGTGCTGGATGCCGCGGCCCCGATCGATCGCCTGATCGCTCGAGACGGGCTGGCCGCACACGGCGCACGAGGCCGTGCCGGGCCGCGCGAGGGGCACGGCGGGGGGGCGAGCATCGGAGATCGTCCGCGCGCGTCGGAAGAAGCCTTCCACGACACGAGCATACGCCAACGCGCGGTCGAGCCGCGCGTCCGATCGTGCTACCGGTCGGCGATGCGACACCGACGCGAGGAGCTCCGATGGAACGGCTGGGGTCGGCTCGACCAGGGCTTCGAGACCAAGGGTCGTGACGCAGCCGTCTGGGCCTTCGTCGCCGACGCGCTCGGCACCGCGCGGCTGCCCTCGACGCCGGCTCCGAGCCTCGAGGACACGACGCTGCCCCAGAGCCGCGCGAGCGAGGCGCTGATCGAGTCCCTCGTGCGCGCCACCGACGCGACGCGCGTGACGACCAGCCCGCGCGAGCGTGCCTTCCACGCGTACGGCCGCAGCTACTACGACCTCCTGCGGCTCCGCAGCGGCGCCCTCGAGCACGCGCCCGACGTGGTCGTGTACCCCACGTCTCGCGACGAGGTGCTCGCCGTGCTCCGTATCGCGGAGGATGCGCGTTTCGCGGTGGTGCCCTTCGGTGGGGGATCGAGCGTGGTCGGCGGCGTCGAAGCGAGCGGCGGGCCCGCGCACGCGGGCGTGATCACCCTCGACACGACGCGCATGAACCGCGTGCTCGAGGTGGATGGCGTCTCGCGCACGGCGACGATCGAGGCGGGCATCTACGGCCCCGCGCTCGAGGAGGCGCTCGCGCAGCGAGGCTTCCTCCTCGGCCACCATCCACAGAGCTTCGAGCACTCGACGCTCGGCGGCTGGATCGCAGCGCGTGGCGCAGGCCAGCTCTCGAACCGCTACGGCACCGCCGACAAGATGCTCGTCGCCGCGCGCGTCGCGACGCCGCGTGGTCTGCTCGAGACGCGCGCGTTCCCTGCCTCCGCGGCGGGCCCGAACCTCAACCACGTGCTCTGCGGCTCCGAGGGCACGATGGGCGTCATCACCGACGCGACCGTGAAGCTCCACCCGCTGCCCGAGGCGCGGAAGATCTTCGCGTTCCTCTTCAAGGGCTTCGACGAGGGCGTCACCGCCGTGCGCGCGCTCGTTCAAGAGGAGGCGGGCGCCGCGATGATGCGGCTCTCGGACGTGGAGGAGACGCGCTTCTTCGGCGCGTTCCGCCACGTGATCGAGCCCTCGCGCGTGAACGAGTTCGCCGAGGGCGCGCTCGGCATGGTGGGCTACGACCAGAAGTGCGTGCTCATGGTGTGCGTCGAGGGGGCGGCCGACGAAGTCGCGCACAAGGTCACGCGCATCCGCGCGATCGCGAAGGGCCGCGGCGGTCTCTACGTCGGTGAAGGCCCGGGCAAGTCGTGGTGGAAGCGTCGCTTCGAGATGCCGTACCTCCGCGACCCGATGCTCGATCACGGCGTGGGCGTCGACACGCTCGAGACCGCGACCGAGTGGGGCAACGTCCCGCGCCTCTACGATGCCGTGCGCCTCGCCATCCGCAGCACGCTCGAGGCCGAGGGCCGCCGCGCGATCGTGATGGCGCACATCTCACACAGCTACCTCGACGGCGCGAGCCTCTACTTCACCTTCCTCTTCCTCCGCGATGCGGCGCGCGAGATCGAGCAGTGGAGGAGCGTGAAGGACGCGGCCTCGCGCGCGATCGTCACGCACGGTGGCACCATCAGCCACCACCACGGCGTGGGCACCGATCACGCGCCCTACCTCGACGTCGAGAAGGGCGCGCTCGGGCTCGACGTGCTCGCGCAGGCGCGCAAGGCGCTCGACCCCAAGGGCACGATGAACCCGGGCAAGCTCCTTCCGCCCAAGCGCTGATCAGCCCGGATCGAGACGACGTTTCTTCTTCGGGCCGGGGCGCGGTCGCTTCGTGTGTGCCTCGTGTCGGAGCTCGACGAACGGCACGTGCGCGTGGCAACGCGCCTCCATCGCGCGAGCGCGCGCCTCGGGCAGGTGCGCGATCGCGGAGGCGATCTCGCTCCAGCGCTCGGGCGCGACGGCGAGCGCGCGCGCCCAGCGGCTCGGCGGCCCCGCGAGACCTCGATCCCAGCCGTCATCGGGACGCAGCTGCAGATCGCACGCGCCACACGCGGAGCAACGCCCGAGCGCGATGCGCTGCGTGGCGCCGAGGATCTCGAGGGAGGTCGAGCTCACGGCGCGAGCCTCGCACGACGAGACACCTCACGTCCGTCGAGCTTGTGACGAAAGATGGCGATGCTTGACGGCCCCGGGCAGGGCCCTAGTATCGAGTGCCTCTCTACCTCGCTCGTTCGAGCCAGACAGAGTGACAACGGTCAGGTGTGGGCCCATCCCGAGCCGCTCGGAGTCCCCCTGGAGACACAATCACCGGAGCCTTGGATGAGTGCGAAGCCGAGCCTGTCGATGCCCACCGCGTCGATGACGAGCGCGTCGACCCCGTCGACGACCAATCTCAAGCCGCAGCGCCTGTCGGCCGTGGTGTCGGGTCTCGCGAGCGCGAGCCACTCGGCGCCGCTGCACGCCACGACCCCGATGCACGACGACGACGACGCGAGCTTCTCGCGTTACTCCGAGGCGAACATCCCGACGGAGTACGGCGAGTTCCGCGTGGTCTGCTACCGCGAGCGCGTGCTCTCTCCGCTCGAGGGCGTGGCGTCGTTCAAGGAGCACCTCGCGATCGTGAAGGGTGACGTTCGCGGGCACGACGAGGTGCCCGTGCGCGTCCACAGCGAGTGCCTCACGGGCGAGGTCCTGCACTCGCTCAAGTGCGACTGCCGCGAGCAGCTCGATCACGCGCTCAAGCGCATCGCGAGCGAGGAGCGCGGCGTGGTGCTCTACCTCCGCCAGGAGGGTCGCGGCATCGGCCTCGGCAACAAGCTGCGCGCGTACGCGCTCCAGGAGAAGGGCGTCGACACGGTCGATGCGAACCGGCTCCTCGGCCTGCCCGACGACTCGCGCAACTTCGACGTCGCAGCGTTCATGCTCGCGGACCTCGGTGCACGCTCCATCGTGCTCCTGACGAACAACCCGCTGAAGGTGAAGAGCCTGCGGGCCGAGGGCGTGCACGTGGTGCGGCGCGAGCCGGTGCGCATCGAGCCGAACGCGCACAACGTCGAGTACCTCCGCACCAAGGGCAAGCGCATGGGCCACGAGCTCATGGGGCATCCGCTCGACGAGGCGAAGGTGCCGACCGATCCCGCCGCGCCGAACGACGCGGTCGATGCGCGCAGTGAGCCCGTGCTCCTGCCGCTCGGCGCCCGACGCCCGCGCTGATCGAGCTGCGGGGACCACGCCCCGTGCGGCGGAGCGGGCTCCGAGCGCCGACAGAGCGGTCCCATCGAACTTCTGGGCAGCGGTACTAGACTGCGCGCGATGAACCGCATCGTCCTCGCCGCGCTCGCCGCGACGCTCCTCGGCTGCGGCAGCTCGCGCGGTCCGGAGCTGGGCGAAGGCCCGTGCTCGAACGGCCTCGACGACGACGGCGACCTCCTGACGGATTGCGCCGACCCGGCGTGCGCCCTCTTCACGTGGTGCACGGAGCGCGATGCGGGCGGGCGAGACGCAGGCCTGGACGCGAGCGAGCTCGACGCGCGCATCGACGCCGGCGATGCCGGACCGCCGGTCTGCAGCGAGCCGCTCGACGTCGTCCTCGTGCTCGACGTCTCGAGCTCCATGACGGACGACCTCGCGCGTCTACGCGACCTCGCGCCTGCGCTCTGGGAGGCCGCGACCGACGCGAGCACCTCGGCGCGCCTCTCGCTCGTCGTCTTCGTCGATGACGCGCTCGCCGTCGATGGCTGCGCACCGCTCGCGGACGCGGGCGCGCTGGCGGCCGAGCTCGACCAGTGGCGCGCGTTCACGACGAGCAACCGCAGCCCCGTCTCGGAGATCGCCAACGTCGACTGCCCGGAGAATTCGCTCGACGCCCTCGCGTCGGCCGTGACCGGGTGTCCGTGGCGAGACGGATCGCGCGTGATCCTCCATGTCACCGACGACACGTTCGAAGAGCGACCCGCCGTGCTCTCGGGCCCATTCGGTCCCGGAGTGATCGTCGCCGCGACCTACCTCGAGGTGTCGGACGCGCTCGCGCGCAGCGGGATCGAGGTGCTCGCCCTCACCGCGAACGGCGCGGGGCTCGACTGTGGCGGGCCGCGCATCAGCCCCGACGTGGGGCGCGGCTTTCACACGCCGTTCGGCACCGATCTGCCGCTTCCCGAGCGCACCGGCGGGCAGGCGTGGGATCTCCGCGCGATGCGAGACGGCAGCTTCGACCTCTTGCCTGCGTTCGCCGACCACCTCTCGCGCACGACGTGTGCGCCGTGATCCCGTCCGAGCCCCGCCCCTCCGACGCCCGTCCGCCCGAGGCTGATGCGGAGAACGGCGCCTCCGAGGCGACCGAAGGCGAGCCGAGCGCGTCGCGAGCCGCGAGGGAGGGCTCGCAGCTCTTCCACGCAGCGCTCGCGTTCGGCCTCATCCCGGGTGTCTCGCTTCTCCTGGCCGTGGTCGGCTGGATGCGCTTGCAAGATGGCGATCGGCGCTGGGCCCGGCGGCTCGCGGCCCTCGGTGCGCTCGACGTCGGCGTCTTCGCGGCGCTCTCGATCGCGATGGCGATGACGGTCGCGCAGTTGGGCTCGGGAGCGCTCCTGGGCGGCCCGATCCCACCGCCCTCCGCCGACGGTGCCCCGGCGGCGATCGGCCCCCGACCGCGCATCGGTGTCGTGGTGGACGACGCCGACGGCGACGTCCGGGTCCTCACCGTCGCGCCCGGCTCGCCCGCCGCAGACGTGGGGGTGCGCGCCGAAGACCGCATCCGCGCGCTCGACGGTGCGGCGGTGGCCACGCGCGAGGCGCTGACCGAAGGGATCGCGACGGGGCCGATCGCGCCGCGGCGCCTGACGATCGTGCGGGGCGCCGAGACGCTCGAGCTCTCCGTCACGCCCGTGGCGGGGCCGTTTCGTCCCGTGCCGCTCGATGCGCAGCGTTGCGCCGACGCGATGCCCGACCTCGAGGCGACTCGCTCGTTTCTCGCGAGCCCCGGCACGCTCGTGGGGCTCACGGCGGTGCTCGGTGTGATCGTCGCGCTCTTCGGGTGGGGGCATCGGCGCGGGCTCGCGTGGCAGGAGAGCGCGAAGGTCGTGGTCCCCTTCGTGGGCGTGCTCTTCGTGGGGCCCACGCTCGGAGGCCTGCTCGCGACGCTCGCGTGTCCGCTGCTCGTCTCGTGGAACGTGCGCTTCGAGACGATCGAGATCCTCGTCTCGGAGATCGTGCTCACGGCGATGGCGCTGGCGCTCCTCGCCTACCACCGCGGCCTCGGCGCGAGCCTCACGGATCGCGAGCCGGTGCTGGGATACGCGCGCACGGTCCTCCAGAGCTGCCTCTACGTGGCGGCGTGGATGCCGCGCGCGATCCTCCTCGCGACGCCGATCGCGGTGTTCTTCTTCGCCGAAGGCGCGTTCGACGAGGCGCCCGTGGCCGAGCTCGTCTCGGGCGCGGGCCGCACGCCGCTCGATGCGACGCTCACCTACGTGGCGGCCGCGGTCCTGGCGCCCATCGCGGAGGAGTCGCTCTTCCGCGGTGTGCTCGCGCCGCACCTCGGGCGCCTCGCCGACGGCTTCACGGCGGTGCTCGTGACGGCCGCGATCTTCGGGGTGCTCCACGTGGGCGGGCACGGCCCGCTCTTCGTCGGCCCGATGTTCCTCGGCGCGATCCTCGGGTGGGCGCGCCTCCGCTCGCGGGGCCTGGCCGCGCCGATCACGCTTCACATGATGCTGAACGGCACGGCGATGGGGCTGGCGCTCACGCTGGGTCTCGAGTGACCGAGACCGCCGCGTCTCGTCCTCTGCCGGACGAGGGACGCGCCGCACCGCGCGGCGTGGCGCTGGCGGCCGTGCGCTCGAGGATCTCGCGGTAGCGCTCGGTCGCGCGCCGCCGATCGAAGCGCGCCTCGCATGCCGCACGCGCCCGCTGGCCCATCGCGGCGCGCTCGGCTGGTTCGAGCGCACGAAGCGACTCGAGCGCACGTGCGAGCGCCTGTCCGTCTTCGGCCGGCACCACGACGCCGGCGCGGGCGCGCTCGACGACACCTCGGAGCTCGCGCTCGTCGGTGGTGGCCAGGACGGGGCGACCCGCCGCCATCACGCCGAAGAGCTTGCTCGGGAAGCGCAGGCCCTGCTCGCCGCGCCTCGTCGTGACGAGGCCCACGTCACCGAGCGCGAGCAGCTCGGCCAGCCGCTCCCGAGGCTGCGAAGGCACGAAGCGGATCGCATGCGCGCCGCGCGCGCGCGCCTCTCGCTCGAGGTCCGCGCGCGCATCTCCTTCGCCCGAGACGACGATCTGCACGTCGCGATCGCGGAGCGTGACCGCGGCCTCGACCAGGCCGGAGAGACCGAGCGTGCGCGAGACGTTGCCGGCGTAGAGCGCCACGAAGCCATCCCCGAGGCCCAGCTCGCGGCGGAGCGGGTTGTCGCGCGAGGAGGGGCGGATCGCGTCCGTGTCGGCCCAGTTGTGCACGGTCTCGATGCGATGGGCCGGCAACCCCTGCGCGCGCAGGCGCGCCGCGATCTCGTCCGAGATGGCGATCACGGTGCCCGCGTCCTCGTGGATGCGGCGCGCCACCCGCCCCAGACCGCGCAGCCCTCCTCGGCCGATCGCGCCGAGCTCGTGCGCGAGCTCGGGGTAGAGATCCTCCACGACGTACACGAAAGGCGTGCCGGAGATCCGGCGCGCGAGCGCACCCGAGAGCCCGCAGAGCAAGGGCGGCGGCGAGAGCGCGAGGATCACGTCGGCGGGGCGCCACAGCGTCGGCGCGAGCGAGGCCGCGAAGTACGAGAGGTAGTGCGCGACGCGACGCGCCCCTTGCCGCTCACGGGGTCGATAGCTCGGCACACGCGTCACGTGGACGCCCCGGCGCACCTCGCGGGCCGGCAGGCGCAGCGCGCTCGGTCGGTAGCTCGGCTGACCCGCCACGACCTCGACCTCGTGGCCCGCGACCACCAGATCCTCCGCCAGGTCCGTCAAGAGCTGCGCCGTCGCCGCGATCTCGGGCCAGTAGTGCGGGTGGAGGATCAGGATCCGCATGACGGATCAGTCGGCGGGCGCAGGCGCGGGGCCGTCGCTCTTGTCTCCGGAGCCACCGCCCGCCGCGCCTCCGCCACCACCGTGATCGTCGGTGTCCGAGGTGTAGTAGCCCTCGCGGCGGTAGTAGTAGTAGGTGCCCTCGCCGTAGCGGCCGTGCGAGAGGTCGACGTCGTTGAAGACCGCGCCGAGCACGCGGGCGCCGACGTCGTGGAGCTGACGCGCCGTCACGCGCAGCGCCTCGCGCGTCGTGCTCTGCGACTTCACGACGACGATGACGCCATCGAGCTGCGCCGCGAGGATCGCGGCGTCGGTCACGGCACCGAGCGGCGGGCTGTCGAACATCACGTGGTCGTACTTGTCGCGCACCGCCTCCACGAAGTGGCGGAAGGCCTCGGTGTGGAGCAGCTCGCTCGGGTTGGGCGGGATCGGTCCGCACGCGACGATGTCGAGGCCCGGGACCTCGGTCGTGAGGATCACGTCGGTCGCCTTGGCCTCGCCGACGAGGGCGGTCGTGACGCCGCGTCGGGCCGTGAGACCGAAGGCGCGGTGCACGCGCGGGCGGCGCAGATCCGTGTCGACGAGGAGGATGCGCTTGCCGCTCTGCGCGAGGGTGATCGCGAGGTTGATCGCGACCGTGGACTTGCCCTCGCGCGGCGAGGCGCTCGTGATGACGAAGGCGCGGAGGCCACCGTCGGCGCCCATGAAGGCGAGGTTGGTGCGGATGGTGCGGAGGTTCTCGGCGACGCCCGACATCGGCTGGTGGTGGGCGATGAGATCCTTGTTGGAGCTCGACTGCGCCTGCTGCCGGCGGCGCCGCGGCCCCGCCGAGGTCAGGCCACCGATGCGCGGAACGAGGCCGAGCACCGCCAGGCCCAGGGCCTCGATGTCCTCGAGGTTGCGGATGCGTCGATCGCTGCGCTCGGCGAGGAGGGCGATCACGATGCCGAGGAGGATGCCGCCGAGGATGCCGGCCGTGAGGTTGAGCGTGACGCGGGGCGCGACGGAGCTTCGCGGGCGCAGCGCGCGATCGACGATGCGCACGTGCGTCACGCGCAGCATGCGCGTGAGGTCCGCCTCGGCGCTGCGCTTGAGCACGAGGTCGTAGATCGCGGCCTTGCTGTCGCGCTCGCGGACGAGATGGCTGTACTCCATCTCCCAGTGGTTGAGCTCCATGCCCTGCTCGTTGGCCCGCGCGAGCGCACCGGCGAGGCCTCGCTCGGTGCCCTGTGCCTCGCGCAGCTCCGACTCGGACGCGCGCAGCACGAGGTGAACCTCGCGCTCGAGGTCGCCGCGGATCGCGTCCACCTCGGTCTGCAGCGCGACCATCTGGGGGTGGGCCGGACCGTAGCGGGTGCGCAGCGCCTCGAGCTCGGCCTGCTTGAGGCGGAGGCGCGCGCGCAGCTCCTGGACCGAGCTCAGCTCTTCGATCGCCGGCGTCGCCGCCGTCAGCGGGTCCGCCTCCACGGCGGCGCGGAGCTGCGAGACACGCGACTGGAGCTCGATGCGGTGCACGCGCGTCTCGGTCAGAGATCGCGACAGGAGCTCGATCTCGTTCGCAATGAGGTTCTGGCGATCCTCCATCGAGAGCGAGAGCACGTCGTGCTCCTGCTTGAAGTGGTGCAGGGCCTCGTCGGCCTGGTGGAGCTCGCCCTGGAGCTCGTCGACCTGCGTGCCGAGCCACTCGAGCGCCGACACCGTCGAGCTCATGCGGTCGTTCATCGTCTTCTCGATGTACGCGTCGGCGACCGCGTTCGCGATGCGCTGCGCACGCTCGGGATCGCGGTCGCGGAACTTCACGAGCACGAGGCGCGTGTCGCGGACCTGCTCGACCAGGAGCGAGCCGCGCACGACCTCGGCGGCCTCCTCGACGGTCGCGCCCTGCCAGCCCTCGCGGCGCTCGGCCGGCACGGCGAGGAAGTCGGCGTCGCGGTGCAGGCCGAGGCGACGCACGACCATCTCCGCCACCACGCGGCTCGAGATGATGCGGTTCTGCGTCTCGTAGAACTCGCGGTTCGAGAACGCCGAGAGCATCGGCGAAGAGACGTCCTCGACCTTGGTGCCGAGCGGGCGCGGCGGCGTCGGGTCGTACTCGATGGAGCAGACCGCCTCGTAGATGCGCGGCTGCCGCAGCGTCCAGAACGCGACGCCACCGGCGACCACCACCGCCACGAAGAGCACGATCCACTTGTGGGCCCAGAGGATCAGGGCCTGCGTGCGCAGATCGAAGGACTCGCTCTTGGTCACGGGGTTCGCAGCCGCGGCCGATGACGACCCCGCGCCGGGGCGAACTGGAGGAGCGCTGGGGAGAGGCTTCGACATCGGGCGGGGTGACCTGGATCGAGTGTGGCCCGTTCCGTTGCGCGCCCCCCTGGCCCGATTCACGCGAAGTCACCGGAGGCGGGAGCGACGGGCCATCGACGCGCGGTGCACCGCGCGAAGAGCACGAAGGCCTGCCACCCTATCACCGCGCCTGCTCGGCGGCACGGTCTCCGCAGGCCTCCTCGTAGAGGCCGATCATGCGTTCAGCCACCGCGCCCGCCTCGAGCGTGCGTGCGGCCAGCGCGTGCGCGCGGACGCCCATCTCTCGCAGCCGGGCGCGATCGAGCGACGCGAGCTGCAGCGCCAGCTCCGAGGGCTCGACGACGAGCCCTGCCCCCTCGGCCTCGAGGTGCTCCCAGGCGGTCGGCCGCGTGACGAGGGCGGCAAGCCCGTGGGCGAGGGCCTCGGCGACGGCGATCCCGAACGACTCGCGGATCGAGGGCAGGACGAGGAGATCGTGTGACCCGAAGAGCCGCGGCTTGTCCTCGTCCCGGACCTGACCGGCCCAGCGCACGCGCGCGCCGAGCGGCGCCGCGGCGCGCCTCAGCGCCGCTTCGTGAGCCCCGCTGCCCGCGATCGTGAGGGTCGCGTCGCTCCCCGCGAGCGCGGACAAGAGCCGCTCGAGGCCCTTCAGGGGATCGAGCCGGCCGAGGAACAGGAGCCGGAGCGGGCCACCCGCGACCTCCTCGCGCACGATCGCCGGAGGCACCTCCACGCCGCGCGGCACGACCTCGACGCGCACCCCCGGCATGCGCTCACGGCTCGCCTCCGCCTCGAGCTCGGACGCGGCGACGAGCACGGACCGAGCCGGATCGAGGAGCGCGTGGGCCGCACGATCCCAGAGCGCCTTGAGGTGCGGACGCCGCACGCTCGGCGAGCGCACCGCGTGGTAGTGCGCACCGAACGGTGTCCACACGAGCGGCCGGCGTGCGCGGCGCACTTCGAGGAGCGTGGGGAAGGTCGTGGCGTTGTAGACCGCGCCGAGGTGCACGACGTCGGCCCACGCCACGCGCGCGCGCAGCGCACCCACGAGGCCGAGCGCGAGCTGACCACGCAGTCGCGGCAGATACGTCACGCGCACGCCCGGCGCGCGCTCGTGCTCGCGATCGACGGGCACCGAGAGCGTCTCGTCGAGGTGCGCGTTGGTGGTCAGCACGCGCACGTCGATCCCTCGGGCCCCGAGCGCGCGCGCGAGCGTCCAGGTCGCGTGGGTCGGACCGCCGTACCGCACCGCGGGATGGAACGACGGCGTCACGAGCAAGAGCTTCATCGCGCCTCGTCGCGCTCCGCGAGCAAGGCGCGGCGCGCGATCGCGATCATCTCCTGGTAGACGGCGCGTCGCACCGAGAGCTCGAGCCCGCGCGAGCCCTCGAGGATCCCGCCGCGCACGACGTACGCATAGACGAAGTACGCGAGTCCACGGAGCGGCAAGCGGCGCGCGATCGCCTTGAGCGCCTCGCGGCGGCGCAGCGGATCGAGCGCGAGGACGTCGCCGATCCGGCCGCTCGCGCGGAGCTCGTGCTCGGCCTCCCGCACCGCGTACCGCGCGTGACGCACGAGCCACGCCTCGATGCCCTTCCGGTCCTCGTCGTGGAGGTCGTGCTCGAGCGCGCCGATCTCGCCGTCCACCTCCTGCGTCTCGGCGTGCCCGCGATCCACGAATCGCACGCGATCCTTGTGGACCAGACGCACCACCCAGCTCGGATAGAGGCTCGCCCGTGGCACCCAGCGGCCCCGAAGGTGAAAGCGGCGTCGCAGGCGATACGCGCCGATCCGTGGCGCTGGGCACGCCAGGACGCGCTCGATCTCCGCGGCCAGCGCCTCCGGCACGCGCTCGTCCGCGTCGAGCACGAGCACCCACGGATGTCGGGCCCCGGCATGCGCGAGCGCCCAGGTGCGCTGCGCACCGAAGCCCGTGAACGGATGCGTGACCACGCGCGCGCCGTGCGCCGAGGCGATGGCGACGGTCCGATCGGTCGAGCCCGAGTCCACGACGATCACGTCCTCGAAGCGCGTCAGGGACGCGAGACAGCGCGCGAGGTTCCTCTCCTCGTCGAGCGTGAAGACCATCGCCGTGGCCGCGATCGTGCTCATCGCGGCTTGCGCCCTCGCGCGAGCACGCGCCGCACGAGCGCGAGATCGGCCGATCCCAGCTCGCGGCTCGCAGCGAGCACCGCGAGGTACGCGAGCCCCGCGAGCACGAGCGCGACGAGTCCCACGATGCGCCCTTCCCCCGGCACGAGCCGCGCGACGACGAGCGCGACCCCGCCGGCGAGCGCCACCCGCACGAGCGACGAAGGCGCGAGACCGACGCGCAGATCCGCATGGAGCGCGAGCGCGGTGAGCGCCGCGAAGGCGATGCTGCCGAGCGTCGTGCCCCACGCGGTGCCGAGCGGCAGCGTCGCGGGCGCGAGCCACCACGCGAGCACGTTGCCGAGCACGCCGAGCGCGAGCGCGCCCGTGGCGATGGCGACCACGCGCCAGAGATGGCCGCGTCCGATCAGCACTGTGGCCTGCAGCACGCCCATCGCGAAGAAGAGCTGCGAGAGCGCGAGCACCGGCACGACCACGTCGGCGCCTTCGTAGGCCGAAGGAAACGCGAGCCGCACGGCGCCGCTGGCCGCACCCGCGAGCGGCGTGAGCAGCCCGGCCACGAAGAGCAGCGAGAAGCGCACGGCCGCACGCACGGTCTCGCGCGCTTCGCTCTCCTGGCCGGCGCTGGCCGCGTGCGCGACCACCGGAAAGAGCACGAGCGTCACGCTCGTCACGAGCTGGTAGGGCACGAACGCGAGCGTCTGCGCGACGCGATAGAGGCCCGCAGCGTGAGCGCCGGCGTCGGAGGCCGCAGCCTCGCTCGCACCACCTGCGCTCGCCGCGAGCGTCGTGCCGGTCACCAGGATCTCGATGTCCAGCTGGAGCAGGCCGTTCAACGCGAGCTGGTAGAGGCCGATCGGCAGGAGCACGCGTAGGTGCCTTCCGAGCGGCGGGACGGGACCTTCGGGCGCGCGGTGGAGGCCGGCCGCGAGCGCACCGATCGAGGCCATGGCGAGCGCCGCCGTCGCGAAGCCCGTCATCGCCGAGAGCGCGAGGCCGAGCGACACGCCACCTCCGAGCAGGCCGAGCGTGCGGACCGTCGAGAACGTCGCGTCGAGGCGCGCCTGTCGCTCGAACGCGTGCGCGCCGTTGAGCGCGCCGATGGCGGTCGAGTAGATCGCGTACGCCACGACGACCACGGAGCCGAGCCTCACGAGGGGCGTCAGCGCCGGGCTCGAGAGCACGCGCTCGGCGACCAGGCCGGCCGCGCCGAGCACCGCGAGCGCGAGGATCGACGCGAGCCCCGCGTGGCGCACCGCCAGCGGGCGCGCGATGGCGCGACCACCGGCCTCCGCGACGAGCTTGCTCGTGGTCTGCACCATCGAGCTCGTCATCGCGTTCGTGAGGATGACGGTGAAGGCGATGGCCGCCGAGAGCAGGCCGAACTCCGCCGGGCTCTCGAGCACGCGCGGCAGCCCGAACTGCACCGCGAAGCCGAAGAGCACGAAGAGGACCTTGGCCGCGCTGATCCACAAGACGCCGCGGCCCGCACGCGCGCCCGCGCCCGGCGGGGCGGCGTCCTCTCGGGGCTCGGAGCTCGTCTCGGTCTCAGCCTGCATGTCGGTCGCGGGGCAGCGCCGGACAACACCGCCAACGAGCGCGGCGCTTCCGGCGAGCGACTGTAGCGTCCGCGCCCCGGAAAGGGGCATGCTCGCGCCGGTCATGGTGAGTCCCGCGGAACGGCGGCTCCAAGAAGCGCTCGACCAACAAGCCGCGCTGCGCGCACGCCTCTTCGGCGCCGCGGGCTGGCTCGTGGCCGTCGTGCTGGTCGGCGCTGCGGGCTTCCACGTGATCGGCGGGGGCGACTGGGCCTGGGGCGATTGCTTCTACTTCACGGTCATCACGCTCTCGACCGTGGGCTTCGGCGAGACGCTCGAGGGCATGCACGATCACGGGTACGCGCGCCTCTGGACGGTGGGCCTCATCGTGCTCGGCTCGGGCACCCTCGTGTACTTCGTCTCGACGCTCACGGCCTTCATCGTCGAGGGCGACATCCGCGATGCTTTCCGGAGGAACCGCATGAGGCAGGCGATCGCCAAGCTCGAGGGCCACTACATCGTCTGCGGCGCCGGCACGACGGGCATCCACGTCATCGAAGAGTTCATCCAGTGCCAGTTCGCGTTCGTCGTCGTCGATCGCAGCCGCCACCGCCTGACGGAGCTGCAGGAGCGCTTCGAGCGTCCCGATCGGCGCTTCCTCTACGTCGTGGGCGACGGCACCGACGATCACGTGCTCGAAGAAGCGGGCATCGAGCGCTGTCGCGGCATCGTCGCGGCGCTCTCGGAGGACAAGGACAACCTCTTCGTCACCGTGAGCGCGAGCGCGCTCAACCCCAAGGCCCGCATCATCGCCAAGTGCGTCGACGTCTCGGCGCGCCCCAAGCTCTTGCGTGCCGGCGCGCGCGCGGTCGTCTCTCCCACGCAGATCGGCGGCCTGCGCCTGGCCTCGGAGGCGATCCGCCCCACGGTCGTCGAGTTCCTCGACCTCATGCTCCGCGATCCCAAGCAGAACCTCCGCATCGAGGAGGTCACGATCCCCGCGGACAGCTCGCTCGTCGGCCTGCCGATCCGCGAGACGAACATCCGGCAGCGCACCAAGGGCCTCGTCATCGCCGTGCGCTTCGCCGACGGCCGCTTCGCGTACAACCCGGAGCCGGGCCTCGTGCTCGAGCAGGGCTCGACGCTCGTGGTCCTGGCCGAGGTGACCGAGATGAAGAAGCTCCGCGACGGGCTCGCGAGCGGAGAGATCGGCCGGGCCTGAGGCCAGCCCGCGCGCGGAGGCTGCCCGCACATCGGCGATGTACTAGGCCTCGGGGCATGACCGACGTCCACGCCGAGATCCGCGCCCTCGTCACGTCCGAGCCCGTCGTGCTCTTCATGAAGGGCACGCGCGCGCAGCCGCAGTGCGGCTTCTCCGCCCGCGTCGTCGACATCCTCGACGAGCTGCTCGAGGACTACACCACGCGCGACGTGCTGAGTGATCCGACCCTGCGCGAGGGCATCAAGAGCTTCTCGGACTGGCCCACGCTGCCGCAGCTCTACGTGCAGGGAAAGCTCGTGGGCGGCGCGGACATCGTCGTCGAGATGCACAAGGCCGGCGAGCTCGCGGGCCTCGTGAAGGCCGCGGTGCCGGACGCCAGCGCGCCGGTCGACGTGCACCCCGAGATCCTCGTGACCGAGGCGGCGATCGCCGCCTTCGCGCGCTTCGCCGAGACGCCCACGCCGCGCGTTCGCATGTCGATCGATCGCGACTTCGACGTGGTCCTCGAGCTCGAGGACCCGCGGCCGGGCGACCTCGAGATCGATCTCGGCGGCCTCGTGATGTCGATGGATCGCCGCACCGCACAGCGCGCGAACGGCGTGACGATCGACTTCGTCGAGAAGGCCAGCGGCTTCAAGATCGACAACCCCAACAAGCCCGCGGCCGTGCGCCCCCTCGCGGTCGAGGACTACGCGGCGATGCGCGCGAGCGGCAAGCCGCACCTCTTGCTCGACGTCCGCACGCCGGGCGAGCGCGAGATCGCGCGCATCGAGGGCTCCGAGCTCCTCGACGACGAGATGATGGAGCGCCTCATGGAGCTCGACCGCACGACGCCCATCGTCTGTCAGTGCCACCACGGCGTGCGCTCGCGCAACGCCGCCGAGCAGCTCGTCGCGATCGGCTTCCGCGAGGTCTACAACCTGACCGGCGGCATCGCCGCGTGGAGCGCCTCGGTGGATCCCCGCGTTCCGACCTACTGATCCGGTTCGGGCACCGACACCGACGATTCACGGGCCGCGGCTGCGCCACCCTTTCCGTGCACCCCGGGGAGGGGTAGGCTGCCAACGTCGTGACCCACTCCGGGCAGCAAGCCGGAAGCTACGTCCTCCTCGAGCGCATCGGGATGGGCGGCATGGCCGAGGTCTTCCGCGCAGCCAACCGCGGCGTCGAGGGCTTCGAGCGGCCGGTGGCGATCAAGCGCATCCTCCCGAACCTCGCCGCGGACGAGGACTTCGTGAAGATGTTCGTCGACGAGGCGAAGATCGCGGTGCAGCTGCAGCACCCGAACATCGTCGAGATCTTCGACCTCGCGCGCGCCGACGACGATCTCTTCATCGCGATGGAGTACGTGCACGGCAAGGATCTGCGCGCGATCCTCGACAAGGTGCAGGGGCCCGATGGACGTCGCGGTCGGCTGCCCGTCGAGATCTCGGTGCACGTCACCGCGCGCATCTGCGACGCGCTGCACCACGCGCACTTCGCGCACGGCGCCTCGGGACAGCCGCTCGGCATCATCCACCGCGACGTCTCGCCGCAGAACGTGATCGTCAGCTACGACGGCGAGGTGAAGGTCACGGACTTCGGCCTCGCCAAGGCCGCGGGCCGCGCCGTGCAGACGCAGGCCGGCGTGGTGAAGGGCAAGCTCGCGTACATGTCGCCCGAGCAGCTGCGCGGGCAGGCGATCGACCAGCGCAGCGACGTCTACGGCGTGGGCATCCTGCTCTGGGAGATGCTCACCGCGACGCGCCTCTTCCTCGGCAAGAACGACCAGGAGACGCTGCGTCGCGTCTACCACGCGCAGGTGCCGCCGCCGCGCACGGTGTGCCCCGACCTGCACCCCGAGCTCGAGGCGATCGTGATGCGCGCGCTCGCGCGCGAGGTCTCCGACCGCTACCCGACCGCGGAGGAGATGCAGGAAGATCTCACGTCGTTCCTCTACGGCGTCGGCCCCGCGACGAGCACGCCCGGCGTGAGCGCGTTCATGCGTCACCTCTATCCGCAGGCCGATCCGGTGCCTGCACCGTCGTCGCATCCACCTGCGGCGCGGCGAGGCGACGCGCACATCACGGCGCGCGGTCTCTCGCGCGGAGGCGGGCACCACGACGACGCCCCCACCGGCCGCCCCCAGCCCGGCATCACGAACGCCCCCCCGCGTCGCCGCGACGGCTCGTCGCAGCTGCGGCCCAACGCGGTCGAGATGCAGCACCTCGGTCACGGGCACGATCCGCGCGGGCACGATCCGCACGGGCACGATCCGCACGGGCACGATCGGCGGGGGCACGATCGGCGCGGGCACGATCCGCACGGGCAGCACGATCCGCACGGGCACGATCCGCACGGGCAGCACGATCCGCACGGGCACGATCCGCACGACCTCTCGAACGAGCTCTCGCCGAGCCGTCCGCCGATCTCGCTCGACGATCTGGAGGATCTCGTCGAGGAGGAGCTGGTCGAGAGCCCGCCCGCGCGGCGCGTGACGCGCGCGATCCGGCCGCAGGAGGTGGAGGAGGGGAGCGAGTTCGTCCGCACGGTGCTCCACCGCGCGATCGCGGCCTCGACCGCCCAGACGCGGCCGCCACCTGCGCGCACCGACCTGGAAGAGGAGACCAACCGCGGCTACCAGGTCCAGCCGCAGGCCGAGCCCGTGCCGGGCTTCCACCAGGAGGTCTCGGTCACCTCGCAGAACCAGCCCCGGGTCTTCCGGCGGCCCGGCAGCTCCCTCTCGGCGCCGCGGGTGCCCTCGATCGAGTCGCTCATCGAAGAGGCGCTGCACGCCGACGACGACGTGCCGCAGGCCACGCATCCGTTCGCACCGGCGTACGTGCCGCACGGCGAGCCCGTCTACGAAGAGCACACGCAGTCGGTCGAGACGGACGAGTTTGGCGAGCCACCCACGATGGTCGGCAACGAGGACGAGCTCGCCCGCGCGCACGCGAACGGCTGGGACGCCGAGCTCACGCCCCAGCGCTCGCCACGACGGCGATGAGGCGCGCCCTCTCCTCTGCCTCGACGAGCATCGTTGACGCGGTTTCACGTGGGCTCGTACCATCGCGGCCGATGCGCTCGGCTCTCGGTGTCGCCTGCTTGGCGGGCTCGGTCGCGATCGGCTCGCTCGCGGAGGCCTCCGTGGCGCAGGCCGACGAGCTCGTCCTCATGGACGAGCCCACGACCTACACCGACGTCGTGGACGCCTTCGACGACGACGACGTCTTCGACGTGAACATCCACGTCGGCTACCTCCGCCAGTGGGAGCTCGGGCGCCTGCAGCGCGAGGTGAACGGCCCAGGCGCAGCGGACGATCGCTCGCAGTCGCTCCTGGTCGACGTCGGCAACTACGAGCTCCAGCGCAACGGCCTGATGTTCGGCCTCGACATCGGCGTCTTCCGCGACCTCGCGATCTACGCGCGCCTGCCGCTCATCCTCTCGGACGACCGCACGATCTCGCCGCGCAGCGGCCTCGATGCCAGCGTGCTCGAGGCGGGCGGCATGCAGCTCTTCGATCTCCCGATGGCGGGCTTCCGCTCGCCGACGCGCTCGGGCGTCGACTGGATGAGCGTGGGCCTCGCGTGGTCGATCCTGAACCAGCACCGGCAGCGCTGGGCGCCGACCTGGGTCGTGATGATCGAGGGCAGGTTCAACCTCGGCGAGCCGATGCGCGCCTGCCAGCAGCGCGACGGCAACACGTTCTGTCGTCCGGACGTCGACGCGATGGGCAATCCCGTCGCGGGCAACAACTCGCCCGGGGTCGGTCGCGGCGTCAACGCGCTCCACATCGAGACGCGCGCCTCGTTCCGCGAGGGTGTGCTCGAGCCGTACGCGGGCCTGATGGCGCAGATCGAGTGGCCGGGCTCGGCCGGGAGCCTGTTCCTGCCCGCCGGCGATCTGCGCGGCTACATCAACCGCATCCCGCCCATCCAGGGCCGCTTCACGGCGGGTGTCGCCGTGATCCCCTGGGAGGATCGCCAGCACTTCCAGCGCTTCACGTTCGATCTGCGCTTCAACGCCGACTACGTGTCCGAGGGCCGCGACTACTCGCCGCTCTTCGACGCCCTGGGCAGCTCGACGAACCCGCTGCTCTCGACGCTCAACTACGAAGGCGT
The DNA here is from genome assembly GCA_044376125.1 of Sandaracinaceae bacterium. Lineage (GTDB taxonomy): Bacteria > Myxococcota_A > Polyangia > Polyangiales > Sandaracinaceae > JAFLCL01. Next base: position 42,241 of record JBILLJ010000020.1, on the reverse strand, counting down.
CGCGGACACGGCCAGCGGTGTCGATGGCCTCGCGCGCGTCCAGTTCACCGGCCACACCGACACGCAGTCCCACGGCCGCGTCGGCGGGCAGATCACGCTCGAGATGCAGGCCGCGCAGTACGTGCGTTTCCAGGTCGGCACGCTCTTCATGTACTCGACGCCGTACAACATCACGCAGACCGACGCGTGCAATCCGAACGTCGCGGCGGCCAACGTGACAGACCTCCGCCTCGTGGGTGACTGCCGCCCCTCGGCGAGCAGCACGAACACGTCGATCATCAACCCGCACCACCGCCCCGTGATCGACATGCCGGGCAACCGCTTCCGCATGGACGGCCTCTGGCAGATCGATCTCTACGCGAACGTCACGGCGATGTTCTGATCGATCCGCGCGCGATTCGCGCAGGGCGGGGGCTCGGCGGGGTTCGCTCTCGTTCCCCACGGAGGTAGCGCTTCAGCGCAGCGTGCTCGTGAGCTCGATCTGCTGGGGCGACGCGTCGGTACCGCACCGAACGAGCGGGTGCGCGCCTTCGTCGATGCGCACGCAGCGCGCGAGCGGCCCGAGCGGGGGCGGCAGGCTCCCATCCGGGAGCGTGAGGTCGGGCGAGAGCGGCTGACCCTCGAGGCTCTCGACGTGCACCGGGTGCGCATGCTCGAGGCGGGTCACCTCGCGCAGCACGCCGCGCGCGTCGTAGGCGAAGCGCTCCTCGGTGATGCGCGCGTCGACGTACTCGCAGCTCTCCGCGACGTGTCGGTAGCGCACGAGCCGCCCGCGTCGATCGTGGAGGAGCGCGAGGTGGACGTCGGATGGACAGTCCCCTTCGCGGTGCTGCGACACGTACGTGGCCAGGCCCTCGCGCGTGCGCCGCTGCCGCACCTGCCAGCGAACAGCGGCGTCGGACGGGCCACGCCGTCCGCGGGCCGGAAGCGTCGTCAGCGCGCGGTCGGACACGGCCAGCCAGCGCGCGATCCAGCGCCGCGCCGTGCTCGCGCGGTACGGCATGCGGGGCGCGACCTCGGGGGAGGAGCGAGAGAGATCGTCCGCGAGCGCACGGACCTCGGAGTCGGGCCCCTCGTCGGCGCGTGCTCGACCGGCGCCGAGCGCGAGCGTGACGAGGCCCAGAGCCATCCACCGCGCGATGCCACTCATCGCGTGAGCATGGTCCGAGCTCGACGACCCTTCCCGCGCACGAGAGATCGCGGTGAGGCGTGTCGCCTCGCCGCCGCGTCGTGGTCAGGGCGCGGGCCAGCCGCAGGTGCGCTGAGCGACGTCGAGCTGCTCGACGACGCGCGCGAGATCGGGCGCAGCGAGGGTTCTGTCAGGTGGCGACTGGCGGCGCAGGCGTGGCGCGACGCCGCGCGTGTTGCGCGACCACTCGGACTCGGCGTCCCGGAGCACCTCGGCGAGCGCGTAGAGCGCATCGATGCGGTGGCCCGCGCCGTGCGGGAGATCCTCGCCCATCGCCTCGGCCTCCGAGGCGCTCTGGTCTTCGTGCGCCGCGTCGCCACGCGCATACGCGGAGGCCCGTGTGAGGTGCACCAGACCGAGCGTGCGCGCCCAGCGGCACCGCGCGGCGTCGTCAGCGAGGAAGGCGTGCACGCGATCCATGGCGAGCGCGATCACCGCGAGGTCACGCTCGAGGAGGCGCTCCCGATCTCCGCTCGGCCACTCGAGCGGGACGCGCGTCGCGGCGCGTGCGCGCAGCACATCTGCCTCGATCTCGTCGATCGGCGCCACGAAGTCCGCGAGCGCGGTGAGCGCCGCGCGGCGTGTGCGCACGAGCGCCTGCATGTCGGCGGGCCATTGCTCCTCGTCGGGCGCCGAGCCCACGCGCGGCGACTCGGCGAGGCGCTCGATCTCGATCCAGCTCCGCTCGAACGCCGCGACGCGCTGCCGGTGCTCGCGCCCGACCGCGGCACGATCCGGCGGGGTGACGACGCGAGGGGCAGGCAGCGCACCGACCCCCACGCGCGGAACGCGCTGGCCCGCGCGCGCTCCCGGATCCGAGCCCATCACCCGGAGCTCCGACACGCAGACCTCTCGCCAGTCGCTGCGCGAGCCGGGCGCGGTCTCGACGATCTCGACGCGATAGACGCCACCTCCACCACGAACGGCGACGCTCTGGAGCGCGCGCGAGGACACGTCGAGCGTGTGCTCGCCCACGAGCACGCCGTCGTGCAGCACCCGCACGCGCCGCACCCGATGATTGCCGGGGAACAGATCGGTGCCGCGCTCGCTCACGTGCGTGAAGCCGACCGTCATCGCGATCGAGCTCACCATGGCGCTCGCGGGCAGACGCACCTCGATCCAGCTCGTCGTGAGCTCACCGGTGCGCGAGTTCCACGCCGTCTCGAGGTCTCCGTCGATCAGCGCATCGGCCTGCCCGCGCTGGTTGCGGTAGGTCGAGGACACCGCGAGATCCGCAGCGACCGCGTGGAGGAGATCCACCTCCTGCGCACGTGCCGGGCGCGCGAGCCAGAACGAGCAGAGCAGCGCGAGAACGACGACGGGTCGGAGCATCGAGGCCGACTCTACGAGAGCCGACGCGCTCCGACCCGTCGTTCGTGGGATGCGCGTGAGGCTGGGCCGCGCACCCGACATCACGTCCTCACTGCATCATGCGCGCGAGCGAGGCGCCGTACGCGCCGACCCACTCGTCGATCGAGTTGTCGTCGACGACCACGCGGCCGAACGCGCCGAGCGTACGCTCGCCGCGATCCTGGAGGCGGGTGCGCGCGACGTGCACGCCGTTCGCGTCGAAGATCGAGAGCGTCGTGGTCGCCATCGCCTTGCTCGTCGGCACGAAGCCGCCGGTCGCGACGCCCCACTCCGAGTGGATGACCACGACGTACTCGGCGCCGGTGGCCTGACAGAGCGCCTGGGCGAGCGCGGGCCCGATGACCGCGCCGTAGACCTCGCCGCGCGTGGAGCCGAAGACGTTCATCACCGCGCCGTTGATGAGCGGCACCGCGACCTCGGCGGGATAGTGCGGAACGGACTGGTACTGCGGCGTGCCCACGAACGACGCCGCGGGAACCACGGTGAAGCGCGTCGAGAGCACCTGCTCGGCGACCTCGACCATCCGCGCCGCGCGAGAGGCCATGACGTCGCTCGTGCGCGACGCGTTCCAGCCCTGGAGCGCGCCGTTCGCGTCGCCCACCGACACCGCGACGACGGCCACGCGCGGCTGCGTCGCCTGCTGCGTGAAGCTGCGCACGCTCATCGGACCACCACAGCCGATGGCTGCGAGCGCGAGCAGCACGAGCGAGCCCACGAGCGCACCACGAACGAAAGCCTTGCGTCGCATCTGACCTCTCCTCCGTGTGAGGGCGTGCTCGGCGCACGAGCCACCCGCGGGGCGCGACGATACCGCGATCCGAGATCCGCTGCGCGCGACGACGCTCACGCCACGCGGTCAGGCGGCCGCGTCGAGTCCCGCATCGTCGCTCGGGCCCGCATCCGCCGGACCTGCGTCGTCGCTCGGGCCCCCATCCGCCGGACCCGCGTCGCCGCTCGGCCCCGCATCGGCCGGACCCGCATCGCCGCTCGGGCCCCCATCGCTCGGGCCCCCATCGCCGCTCGGGCCCCCATCGCCGCTCGGGCCCCCATCGCTCGGGCCACCGTCCTCGACGGGCCCCGCATCGGGCATCGCCGCATCGGGCGCGCCCGCGTCGTTGCCTGCGTCGCCGGGCATCGGCGCGTCACCGCGCGCGTCGGCCGGTGCGTCGCTCGGCGCGCTCGCGTCGAGGTCGGCGTCCAGGCCCGCGTCGGCGGGCTCGCCCGCCACGCACACGCTCAGCTCGCAGCGATACCCATCGAGGCAGTCCATCTGCGTGGTGCACGCGTGACCGTTCGGATCGAAGGGCTGATACCAGCAGCCCGCCGCGCCGAGGGCGAGCGTCGCGAGCACGAGCGAGCGAGAGAGGGTCGTGTGCATCAGAAGCTCCCCTCGATCGACAGACCACCGAGGCCCAGGCTCACGCGTGCCCCCGGTCGACGAGGCGGCGGTGGGCTCGAGGACTCGCCCGTGACGAGCGCGATCACGAGGCCCGCCATCGCGAGCGCACCGCCTCCAGCGAGCAGGCCCACCGAGACGTTGCCCAGGTCCTGGGACCGTCCGTACGCCGCACGTGCATCACGCTGCGTGGTGCTCGCGCGAGTCGCCGTCCCGAGCTCGGAGGCCGCCACGCCGGCGAGGACTCCACCCGCGATGAGGCCCGCGACGCCGAAGCCCAGGAGCGTGTAGCCCACGAGCGGCCCCGTCGTGTCGGGCCCCGAGGGCGGCGGAGGCGGCGGCGGCGCCGGGGTTCCCTCCTCTTCGCGGCGCAGGAGGCGGAGCTCCTCGAGCCGCGTCTCGATCTCCCCCCGATCGGCCGCATCGGGATCCTCCTCGAGGTAGGCCTCGTAGTGCTCGATCGCGTGCGCGGTGTCTCCGACACCGTCGTACGCGCGGGCGAGCGCCACACGCAGGGCCGGCTGCGGATAGAGCTCGTAGGCCTCGATCAGGTGGTCGCGCGCCTCGGCGAACTCACCGGAGCGCAGGAGGTGTCGGCTCTGCTCGAAGAGCTCGACCGCACGCCGACGATCCTCGGCGCTCGGCAGCGGACGCGCATCGAAGTCCTGTGCGCAGGCTGCGCCGCACCAGAGCACCAGGCCGAGGAACAGACCCACCGCCGAAGCCAGAAGCCGCCTCATCCGAACGACGGTAGCACCAGGGTCACCGAGCCGCGCGTTTCTCGCTGGATCGTGAACGCGCATTGGCAGGCACGTCCCGCGTTCACGCATCCAGTGGCGGATGGAGCCACAATCCCCGAAGACCTGGCTCGGCACCACGATTGCTCGGGCGGCCGGGCTTCGCGCTCAACGCGCGCCGCGCTCCCATGACCGCGGCGTCAACACCCAAGGGGTCTTCATGTCCACTCTTCGTTTCGCGGCGCTTCTCGCCGCGCTCAGCACCTTCGTCCTCGCCACCGCCCCCGCGTCGGCGCAGGTGGTGATCCAGGGCGAGGTCACCGCGCAGCCCGCAGGAGGCGGCGCTCAGGTCCAGGGCAACGTCGTCGTGCAGGGCGCACCGCCCGCGGCCTACGGCGGCTACGCCGATCCCAACGCGGCGTACGTGCAGGCGCAGCCGATGCAGCCGCAGTGCCCCCCGCCCGCGCAGCTCATGCCCAACCGCTGGGGCCAGTCGGTGTGCATGCAGCAGGTGCAGACGCACCGCGTGAGCGGCGGTCTGCTCGGTGGTGGCATCGGCCTGCTCGCCGGCGGCTACGTGGTCCAGGTCTTCACGACGCTCTTCACGGGCATCGTCGGCGCCTTCTCCACCGGCCCCGACTACAGCGTCGATGCGCTCAACAACTACGTGACCTTCGGCTTCATCCCCGTCATCGGCCCGTGGGTCCAGATGGGCTATGCGCCGCCCTTCGCCGACACGAGCCTCTACGTCGTGCTCGCCCTCGAAGCGCTCGCGCAGGCCGGCGGCATCGTGATGATCGTCTTCGGCGTCATGGGCGAGGACGTCATGGAGTGGCGCCCCATCGCGGATCTCGATCTCCGCGTGCGCCCCATGCTCGGCGAGACGAACGGCGCCGTCGCGACGCTGCGCTTCTGATCCCGCGCCCCCGCATCCTACCTTGCCCGTGCCCGTGCCCGTGCCCGTGCCCGCCGAACGCAACGAGCCCGACCACCGCGAGCGTGGTCGGGCTCGTCTGCTTGCGAGGGCCTGTTCAGATCATGACGAGGCCGCGGCGCGCCGCGACGACGACCGCCTCGGTCCGCGTGCCGGCGCCCAGCTTGAGCAGGATGCCGTTCACGTGGAACTTGGCCGTGTGCTCGCTGATGCCGAGGCGCTTGGCGATGCGGCGGTTCGAGAAGCCCTGCACGAGCAGCTCGACGACCTCCTGCTCTCGCGCGGTGAGGTGCGTCTCGGGCTCGCTCTCGTTCTTGCCCTGGACGAGGGCGAAGTCGACGACCGTGAGGCCCGAGGCCACCGCGTCGAGCGCGGCCTTGATGCGGATCACGTCGGCCGTTCGGCGCACCGCGCCGCGCGCGCCCTTGCTGACGGCCGCGCGCGCCTGCGGCTCGTCCGCGAGCAGCACGACCGCCGGGATCTTCAGCTCGCCGAGCTGCGCCAGCGCGTCGTCGAGCTGGTGGCGGCTCGCCTTCGCGACGTCGGCGTCGACGCGCTTGCCCGGCACCGGCACCGGGGAGGTGATGGGCCCGACGTCGAGCAGGGCGACGTGGGCGTGGGTCTCGCGGTCCTCGAGCGCGACGTCGCGCCCGAGCTGTGCGAGCTGACCGGCGAGGGCGCTCTTGGCGAGCGGGTCGCGCCCGAGCAAGAGGACGCGCAGGGGCTCACCGACATTGGGACGACGAAGCGGGCTCGTGTTCGACATGACGACAGACCCTGGGTCGTGAACGCGCCTGGTCAACGGGGTAGGTCGTTGCGCACGGCGACGAGGCCCGTTGCGCGAACGGGTGGAATCCCCCGAAATCGCAATGAATCCGGGTGACTCGTGGAGGGCCCGCGATCCCCGCCTCGATATGTGAAGCAGTGTTGCCTCGTGCGCGGCACCTGCCCGAGCGAGCGGCGCTCCGGATCACGCCTTCGTGGTGTGCTCGATCTGGAAGACGCGGGGCAGCTCACCCGCGTCGAGCAGCATCGTCCGGCACCGCGGGCACTGCTCGATCTCGACGAAGCTCCTGCCCCAGCCGAGGAGCACGGCATCGACGGTCCCCATGCAGTGCGGGCAGCCCAGGCGCGTGGGCTTGCGCTCGCGCTCGCTCATGCCGCCACCCACCGGCACGCGCTTCATGAGCTCGTCCACGACGGGCCCGCTCACGACGCCCAGACCGCAGCGCGGGCACTGGTGCCCGGTCGCAGAGAAGTCGGCGAGCTCGCGGTAGCCGCCTTGGCCTCGCGCGACGCTGATGGGGATGCTCTCCAGCGCGTGTGTGCACCGCGGACAGTGGGGCGACAGCAGCGGCATGCGCGCAGGCTAACAGCTACGCTGGCAGTCCATGCCTTCGCCCCGTCGTCCTCTTCTTCGCGGCGCGCGTGTTCCTTCGTGGCTCGCGCTCACCGTCCCCGTCGCGCTCACCCTCGGCGCCTGTGATGGCGGAGGCACGACACCTCCCGGCGGCGTCCTCGGCCGCCCCGATCCGATGCCGGGTCCCTCGAGCACGGACGACATCGACGGCGATGGCGTCCCCAACACCAACGACAACTGCCCTTCGCTCGCCAACGCCGATCAGCGCGACGTGTGCGGCTACCCGAGCACGCAGCCGGAGCCCACGGGCAGCGTCGGCGGCGACGGCCTCGCGTTCCTGAACTTCTACCGGACGATGCTCGGCCTCGAGCCCGTCGTCGAAGACCCGGAGCAGAGCCGCACCTGTCAGCTCCACCTCGACTACCTCCAGGCCTACGCTGCGGACAACGGCCTGCCCTACCACCTCGATCATCCCGAAGACCCTTCGTCGCCGCACTACACCGAGGAAGGCAACCAGGCGGGCCTCGACTCGGTGCTGTCGTATGGAGAGGGCGACATCGCGCAGGCGATCGATGGCTGGCTGCAGACGCTCTATCACCGCCTGCCGCTGCTCGACCCGGGCCTGCGCGCGGTCGGCATCGCGTTCGAGAATCGCTACGCGTGCGTGCAATACCGACCGGGCACGGTGGGCTCGGTCACCGCGGATCACCCGATCCTCTGGCCGATCCCCGACGGCTCGTACACCGATCCGGCCTTCGGTGGCGCCGAGAGCCCGTGCCCGACGGTCGAGGATCCGCTGAACGCGAGCGAGTGCCCCGCGAGCGGCACGATCGCGTCCTTGGGCCTGCACGACGCGCGCTCGATCAGCGACGTGAGCGGGCACCTGCGACGCCTCGACACCGGCGAGGAGCAGCCACTCTTCCGCATCTGGCACGACGGAGGCCCGAGCCCGCACGAGCAGATGGGCTACGTCGAGCACACGATCGCGCTCGTGCCCGAGGTCGGCTCGACGCTCGCGCCGACCGACTACGAGGCCGAGATCACCGCGACCGTCGACGGCACCGCGCGCACGTTCCGCTGGCGCTTCGGCTTCGGCGGCATGATCGACCAGAACATCGTCTGCGACGTGTGGATGCAGGAGAGCTTCGCGCGCGCGATCGTGAGCAACGGCGGCAACGTCGATGGACGCATCTGCGCCAACCCCGACTTCTTCCGCCTCCAGCCCGGCAGCGACTATCGCGTGCAGGTGCGCTTCGATCGACGCGTGGGTCAGCTCGATGCGTTCGTCTACGACGGCGCACAGAACCCGATCGAGTCGAGCATGGAGGGCGACGGCAGCCACCTCTTCCGCACGGTGCCGGGCGGCAGCTACATCGAGATCCGCGGCCGCGACGGGCAGATGGGCGCCTACCGACTCTTCATCGAGCGAATCTGATTCCGTGGCCAAGACGAACGCCTGCCGCATCCTCGATCAGCTCGGCATCTCCTACGAGCTCCGCGAGTACGACGTCGATCTCGACGATCTCTCCGCGGGCCGTGTCGCCGAGAAGGTGGGCCTGCCGCTCGAGCAGGTCTGGAAGACGCTCCTTCTCCGCGGTGACGGCACGGAGCACGTCTTCGCCGTCGTCGCCGGCGACGCGGAGCTCGACCTCAAGGCCTGTGCGCGCCTCGCAGGCTTCCGCGCGTGCGAGCTCGTGCCCCTCAAGGACGTGCAGCCACTCACCGGCTACGTGCGCGGCGGCGTGACCGCGCTGGCCGCGAAGAAGCCCTTCCCCGTGATCGTCGACGAGCTCATCGAAGCGCACGACGTCGTGAGCGTCTCGGCCGGCCAGCGCGGCACGCAGATCCTGCTCGCACCCGCCGACTACCTCCGCGCCACCGCCGCCAAGACCGGCCCCCTCGCCCGCTGAACACGGGCCAGAACTGGGTCTGACAGAGGGAGAAAGAACCCCACCCGTGCCCGCGCCCGTGCCCGGCGCATCGCACCACGCAGAGCACGAGCGCCTCGAGATCTCCTCGGCCCCGACACACGATCTGCACGCCTCCGCCTCCGATCCGACGAAGGTGCGCCTCGCCGCGAGCGCGCGGAATGCACGCCGCGAGCGCTCGCGTTGGGCGCGCCGATGGAACGAAAGCGATGCCTGTGGGGCGCGCTCGTCGCGGCCGCGATCGGAGCCTGCACACCGAGCACCGCGCCTCGTCTCGCCGCCGACGACGACGCGCTCGCACACGACGGAGGCCTCGAGCCGCACGCTCCCGACGTCTCACAGCACGCGACCGCGCTGACCACGCCCACCGCGGTGACGGCGCGCGAGCTCGTCGCGCCCGACGACGACACCACGAGCGTCGACACGACGAACGACGACGCGACGCGCGACGACACCACCACGGACGACGCGACGAGCGACGGCGCGACGAGCGTCGAGGCGACGTCATGGGAGGAGCCATCGCGCGATCCGATCGACGCGCTGCTCTCGTTCGACGACGTCGAGCGTGCGCTCGCGATGGGCCTGCCCGACCCACGTGGCCTGCCGATGCATCGCGTCGCGCTGCGTCGCCTCGACCCGCGCACGGGCCACGCGCGCCTGGTCGAGGCCTCGGCGTTCGTGCTCGCGGAAGGGGATCGTGCGATCACCCTCGAAGGGATCGTCGAGCCCATCTTCGCCCTCGGCGAGCCGCGCGATCCGCGGCAGGAGCTCACACGCATCGAGGCGAGCTGGCGCGACTGGGATCCACGCGAGCCGCTGCACGAGCCAGGGCTCCTGGTGGTGCTCTGGCTCGACCAGGCGCTCGTGGGCGATCCGTGGCGTGCAGAGCGACGCGAGGCCTGGCGCGACGTGTGGGACCTGCACTTTCTGGTCTCCGTCGAGCGCGCGCTCGAGGCCCTCGCGCTCCGCGACGATCACACCGCGGTCGAGCACGGCCGGCTCGCGCGCACGCTGCTCGAGGCGGGCTTGCACGATCCGAGGCTCGTCTCGGAGGCGTTCCGAGCGAGCTGGGTCGAGCTGCTGCTCGATCTCGAGCGACGCGAGCGCGAGCTCGACGAGGGCGCCTCGTCACCGCCGATCGATCTCGAGCACGCCTCGATCGCCACGCTCGTCGAGCAGCTCGACGAGCTCGATGGACCGCCGAGCAGCCTCTCGAGCCGCACCGTGATCGTGCGTCATCCCCTCGGCCGAGCGTTGATCGCGCGCGGATCCGCCGCGATCGAGCCCCTGCTCGAGGCCTACGTGCACGACACGCGCGTCACGCGCATCGTGCGCGCACCCCACGCGGTGGTGACCGTCTCGTACGCTGCGCTGAACCTCGTCCAAGCAATCGCCGACCTGGCCCCGGCCGAGCCCGGCCTCGCGATGGCCGACCTCGTGGACGACGTCCTCGCGAAGCGCGCGAGCCCCGACGAGATCGCTGCGCGCGTGCGCACGTTCCTCGCAGCACGCGCCGGCCTCGCGCCTCACGAGCGCTGGTACCTCGCGCTGCGCGACGGCCCCGACCGCGACCGCGCCGCCTGGATGATCACGCGACCTCGCCAGCTCGCGCGCGCCGAGTCCGACACACGCCCGCACACGCGCGTCGATGCCAAGGCCGAAGGCCTCGCCGGAGAGCCCCTTCGCGACGCGCGCAGGCCGAGCGTGTCGGAGCTCCTCGCCGCGCGCGTCGTGCGCCACCGTCACCGCGTAGACTGCGTCGCGCTCGCGCGCCTCACACGCTGGGATCCACCTCGCGCCACCGAGGTCCGCGCACGCCTCTCCCGCCGATACCGCCCCCGCGATCGCTGCGAGTGAGCGCACGTGAGGCGGCTCCGGAGATCGGCCACGGCCCTCTTCGCCACACGGTCGAAGCGCACCTCGATCATGGCGGTCGAGGCGCACGTCGATCACGGGCAGACGCGACGATCGCCACAGCCCTCTTCACCACACGGTCGACGCGCACCTCGATCACGGGGTCACCGCGGGCAGACGCGACGACTGCGACGGCCCTCTTCGTCGCACGGTCGACGCGCACCTCGATCACGGCGGTCGAGGCGCACGTCGATCACAGGGGTCGAGGCGCACGTCGATCATGGGCAGACGCGACGATCGCCACGGCCCTCTTCGTCCCTCTTCGTCGCACGGTCGACGCGCACCTCGATCACGGGAAGACGCGACGATCATCGGGCCAAGGCGTACGATCCACGGATGTTGCGGCGCCCGATCGGTTTCGCCCTCGCCCTGCTCCTCACGGTGGCCCATGCGGGCTGCGAGCCCGACGGCGATCCGCCCGTCGACGCCGCCACGCTCGAGAGCGACGCGCCCGCGCTGCCCGACGCGCCTCGATACGAGCTCTCCCTGGCGCCGGCTCTCGTGGACTTCGGTGACGCGTGCGGAGACGGTCCGCCAGCATCCTTGACCCTGCGCAACACGGGCACTGCGCCGGTCGGGCCGCTCGAGATCGCGCTCGCCGGTACCGACCCCGACGCGTTCGCGCTCGTCGTCGACGACTGTCCGGTGACGCTCGCGAGCGGCGCGTCGTGCACCATCGAGGTCGGATTCATCGCCGCCTCGGAGGGTCGCGCTTCGGCACGCCTCGAAGCGCGTGCGCCCACCGCCTCGGTGAGCGCGACCCTGGAGGGCACGAGCCCCAGCGACTGCGGCGGCCTGCTGAGCCTCTCGCCGACACCCGAGCGCTTCGAAGACATCGTCGTGGGCGAGACGAGCCCACCGCACACCTTCACGCTCACCAATGCAAGCGACGAAGCGAGCGGCACGCTCGCGGTCTCTCTGGGTGGTCCGGACCGCAGCGACTTCGCCGTGACGCGCGATGGGTGCAGCGGGCTCTCCATCGCGCCGGGCGGCACGTGCACGATGGACGTCGTCTTCGCGCCGACTCACTCCGGCGCGCTCATGGGTCTTCTGCAGGTGCAGGAGTCCACGGGAGCGAGCGTGTACGCCGCCCTCTCTGGCACGGCCCTCTCGCGCGTCGCAGACGTCGCGATCTCGCCGATGTCCCAGGACTTCGGCACCGTGCTCGTCGGCTGTCCTGGCGTCTCGCAGGTCTTCACCGTCACGAGCACTGGCAGCATCGCGACGGGCCCCCTCGTGGTCGCGCTGAGCGGCACCGATGCGCCGAGCTTCGAGCTCGTGCGCGACGACTGCGCGGCAGGGCTCGCGGTCGGTGCATCGTGCGAGGTCGAGGTGCGCTTCTCTCCCACGGTCGCGGGATCACGCGTGGCCAGCCTGGACGTGCACGTCGCGGGTCGGACGGTGGCGGCGATGCTCACGGGCACGGCCGTGGGCGACTGTCGCCCTCCTCCCGTCCTCGAGCCGAGCCTGCGTGATTTCGGTCCCACCACGGTCGGCATGCGCTCCGAGGCGACACGCTTCGCGTTGAGGAACACCGGCGGCGCGCCCACCAGTGTCGTGACGACGGCGATCGCCGGCGCGAACCCGTCGGACTTCGCGATCGAGCTCGCGACGAGCACGTGCGAGGGTGCGGTGCTGGCTCCCGCCAGCACGTGTGTGATCGACGTGGTCTTCACACCCACCGCGGTCGGCGCGCGCAGCGCGGTGCTCCGCGTCCAGGTCGCCGGCGGAGGAACCTCGACCGCAGCGCTCCTCGGGACCGGCCTGTGAGAGCACGTGGCACCCGCATTGATCGGTGCGAGTGCCTCGGGCTCGAATCGGCGGGAGGGAGGCTCTCGCCGATTCCGGTGATCGGACACCGCGCGCAGGCCCAAGGCCGAGCACGGGGAGAACCCGCGGCGCGAGGGAGGGTCTGCGGCCAGACCCTCCGGCAAGAAACGTCAGAGCATGAGTCAATGCAAGTGACTCATGCTCTGAGACCGTCACTCCGCCGATCTCGGCGGGCTCGCGACGCGAGAGAGACAGACGCGAAGAAGCCCGCGTCGATGCCGCGCATCGAAGGAGCGCACGGCGCGAACGAGCATGGGCCACACTGCGTCGATGACGCGCCTCTTCTCTCTCCTCGCCATGTGCTCGGTCCTCGTCGTCACCACGCACGCGCGCGCGGATGAGGTCGCCGAGCGGAGCGGCACCGAGCGCGGCGCCTCCGAGGAGGTGACCGTCACGAGCCAGACGGAGGCGCAGCCTGCGGCGACACAGGCGGTGCCCCTGCCTCCAGTCGAGGCGTCGGTGGCCGAGCCGTCGGTCGACGCCGAGGCAGAAGAAGATGCGCAGATCGCGGCGGGCCTCGCCGAGCGAGCGCGCCTTCGACCCTGGCACATCCTCTTCGGCAACCTCACGTGGGCCGCCAGCAACGTCGCGACGATCCTCGGCTTCGTGACGTTCTCCGATCGCTACGGCTGGAGCGGCAACCCCGAGAGCGCGGGCTGCGCCGGCCCGAGCCCGATCTTCGGCGACACGTGCGGGCGCGGCACCATCCCGGTCGCGCACGTGGTCGCGGTCTCCGCGCTCACGCTGTTCTACGGCTCGACGTTCACCATCGGCGCCGTGATGCCCGACCCACTCGGCGTGGGCGAAGGACCGAGCGCACGCTCGGCCGAGATCAACGTCCACCGCGCCCTGCGCTGGAGCTCGCTCGCGATCATGGCGCTCCAGATCCTGCTCGGCGCGATCTCGCAGAACGTCGAGTTCAACGACTTCGGCGCCGACCGCGCCATGGCCGCGACGCACCTCGCCCTCGGCACGCTGAGCTGGGGCGTCCTCACCGCCCAAGGCGTCGTCGGCTCCCTGCTCGCGTACTGACGGGCCCGCGAGCCGCTGGGTCGGTCAGCGCCAGGGGTCGGAGAAGCGGGGGTCGGTGAGGAAGGTGTCGTCGCGGAGCGACTCGAGGAGGGCCATCACGTCGGCGCGCTCGGCGTCGGTGAGCGTGAAGCCGTGGAGGAAGAGGTTCTTGAGGGGGCTCTCGCTGCCGATGCCCGCGTTCTCGCCCGACTCGATCGTGCGGCCGCCTGCGGCGTAGTGGTCGAGCGCGGCGTCGAGGTCCACGACCGAGCCGTCGTGCATGTAGGGCGCCGTGACGGTGATGTTGCGCAGCGTGGGCGCGCGGAAGCGGCCCATGTCGCGTGGCTCGCCCGTGCTCTCGTAGAGGCCGCGGTTGGGCGCGGGATAGCCGCCGCGTCCGTCGATGTTGTAGAGGCCGGTGTTGTGGAACTGGATCTCGGGGATCGTCGTTCCGCCGTGCATCACGCCGTCGGTGAAGTTGAAGCCGCCGTGGCAGTGGAAGCACTCGAGCCGCTCGGAGTTGAAGAGGTCGAGGCCTCGCAGCGCGGACTCGCTCAGCGCGGTGCGATCGCCGCGGTAGAAGTAGCGATCGTAGGGTGAGTCGAACGAGAGCAGCGTGCGCTCGAAGGCCGCGATCGCGCGCACCGCGTTGGCCACGCTGATCGGATCGGCCTCGCCGGGGAACGCCTCGGCGAAGAGGTCGGGATAGAGCGGCTCGGCGCGCAGGCGCGCGAGCAGCTCGTCCTCCATGTTCGCGAGGCCGAGCTCCACCGGGTGCTCGCCGAAGATCGGCACCATCGCCTGGTCCTCGAGCGAGACGAGCGCGGTGTTCGCCCAGGTCTGCACGGGGTTGTACGCGACGTTCGTGAGCGACATCGAGCCGCGCGGGGTGTGATCGCCCGTCGAGCCCACCGAGACCGGCAGGCCATCGGTGAACGCGCGCTCCTGCGCGTGGCAGCTCGCACAGCTCTGCGTGCGGTTGCCGCTCATCCGCACGTCGTAGAAGAGACGCCGGCCGAGCTCGACCTTGGCCTCGTTCATGGGGTTGTCGGCGGGCACCCGCGGCGCCGGGATGCCGGGAGGAAGGCTCCAGTCCCACGCAGCAGGCGCGGGCTGACACGAAGCCCCGAGACCCGCGAGGGCCGCGAGCGAGAGCGAAACGCAAGTGCGCGTGAGGTCCGTGGCCATGGCGCTCACCGCGCTGCGACGCTGAGGAGCCGCTGCGCCGAGGCATCGGGCAGGCCCACGGTCGCGTTCCACGCGGGACAGTCCGGATCCGTCGCGGACGACTCGCAGCCGTCGCCCGACAGATCCATCTCCGCGAGCCACTGACCCACGTCGAGCACGATCTCGTGGCTCGAGGCCGAGAAGCCCGCGGGCAGCGCGAGCGTGATCTCGGGGCGGTTGCCGTTCGCGCACGTGCGCGTGCCCATCGTGGCGTCGCCCGAGCAGTTCGTCGCGCCGAGGTGGAACGACACGCCGCGCGCGGCCTCGTCGGTCAGCGCCTCGAAGCGCATGAACTTGTAGCCGCCCTGCCAACCCCAGTAGAGCGTCGAGAGGTTCATCGGCGAGGGCTGGCTGCCGCTGTCGAGGTGGTTGCGATCCTCGGGCACACCGATGCGCAGACGCAGCGCGGTGAAGGGGCCCGCGGAGGCGAGCGTGCCCGTGAGCATCGTGTGCGTCGGGGCGTTGCCCGGGCCGCACGCGGAGCCGCCGGTCTCGAAGTCGAGCAGGGCGATCTCGCCGTTCTGGAAGTCGTCCTGATCGAGCGCGAGCGGGACCTCGGTGCCGTCGGCCGTGACGAAGCGGACGTCGTGCACGTAGAGCCGGAGATCCTGTGCCGTGATCGTCGTGTCCGAGGTGCCGACGCCGGGGTAGCTCCGACCACACTCGAACGCCTCGCCGTTCACGCGCGCAGCGAAGCCGAGCTCGATGGACGTCCCCGAAGGGGTGGAAGGACCGCAGCCCGCGAGCGCGACGAGGACGGGACTGCCGAGCAGGAGGCCGAGACGGTGCGAGCGCAGAGCCATGTTCACCTCGAGCGCGTTCTACGCGCAGCCCACGAGATAGCCGATGCGGCGCAGCGTCGCACCCCGCCGCGATCGCGCTGGACGCGCTGACGTGCGTGGGTGCTTACTGCCGCGATGCGTGATCGAGATCGCTCCTTCGGCGTCGTGGCCCTCGTGGTCGCGCTGGCAGGTCTTCTCTCGTCGGGCTGCGGCGGTGCCGCGGCGACCGCGTCCGGCGGCGCGAGCTCGAGCACAGGCAACGCCAACGGCGACTCGTTCGTCGTCGATCTCGAGCGACCGTACGTCGCGGGTCAGCGCTACCGCGTGCGCAACGTCGTCATGCGCGAGGAGGCCCAGCACGCGACGCTCGGGGGGCGCACGGTCGAGGACGCCTCGCACGTCACCACCATCGCGCTCCGCTCGGTGGTCGAGATCGTCGAGGTGTCGGCCGAGGGCCGCGCGACGCTCCTGCGTCACCAGGTCGAGGATGCGGGCCTCTCGATGGACGGTACGCCGCGCCCGTTCCTCACGAGCGGGCAGGTCATCGAGGTGCGCACCGGCGCGACCGCCGAGGAGGCGGTGGTCACGATCGACGGCCGCCCCGTCGGGGCCGAGCTGCTCGAGTCGCTCCGCGGCGTGCTCACCCTCTCGCACGGTGGCGCCGACGAAGATCGCCTCTTCGGGAGCGCGAGCCCGCGCCGCGTCGGTGAGACGTGGCAGCCCGACCTCGCGGCGGTCGCGGCCGACCTCGCGCGCGCCACGCCCTTCCGCCTCGAGCCCGCGCACATGGCCGGTGAGATGCGGCTGATGGAGCGCCGCCCCGACGAGAGCCTCGTGATCGAGGGCGGCATCACCGCGACCGACGTGCAGATGACGAACCTCCCGGCGGGCGCGACGCTCTCCGCGACCCAGCTCACGATCGCGATGAGCGGCGTCCTGCCCGAGGACCCCGCGCGCCACGCGACGAGCGAGGCCAAGGGTCTCGAGATGAGCCTCACGATGAACATCCCCTCGCCGGAGGGGACGGTCGTCATGCAGATGCGCATGCGCATGCGCGGCGAGCTCGACCGCGAAGCGCTCTGATCGCGCGCCACCGCCGCGCGTGGCGCAGGCCTCAGCCCGCGCGCTCGAGACGGCCGGCGATCACGCGGTGATCGGTGCGGGCCTCCTCGAGCTGGATCAGCCGCGGATCCGTGGTCGTCAAGAACACTTGACCACCCATCCGCGCGAGGAGGCCGAAGAAGCGGCGGTTGCGCGTCGCGTCGAGCTCGCTCGAGACGTCGTCGAGGAGCAGGAGCGGCACGCGGCCCGTGCGCTGCGAGAGCACGTCGAGCTCGGCGACCTTGAGCGCGAGCACGAGCGCGCGCTGCTGGCCCTGCGAGGCGTGGTGCTTGGCGCTCTTGTCCTTCACGCGGAGCACGACGTCGTCGGCGTGCGGGCCCTCCGCGGTGAAGCCACGCGCGAGATCCTTCGGGAGGCTCTCCGCGAGCGCGGTCAGGAGCGCCTTCTCGCTCGGCTCGACGCGCGGCGCGAACGCGATCTCGAGCGGCACCGTGGTCTCGAAGAGCTCGTGCCACACCTCGGTCGCGCGCGGCGCGAGGTCCGCCACGAGGCGCGCGCGCGCCTGACCGAGGATCGCGCCCGAGGCCGCGAGCACGCCGTCGAACGCGGTCACCGCGCGCACGTTCACCGGCTCGTCCTTGAGGAGGCGGTTGCGGCTGCGGAGGGCCTTCACGTAGCTCGCGAGCGTGGTCGCGTACGTCGGGTCGATCTCCGAGAGCACCTCGTCGAGCAGCGTGCGGCGCCCTTCCGGGCCGCCCTGCGCGAGCGCGAGATCACCGGGGTGGAAGAGCACCGCGGGCAGCACACCGAGCCACGCGAGGCCCGAGCGCGGGCGCTTTCCGTCGAGCTTGGGCGAGCGGGCCTGGCCTCGCCGCAGACCCACCTCGAGCGTGCGCGGTAGCGGGCTCGCCTCGGCCACGATCGCGACGTGCGCCTCTTCGCTGCCCGTGGCCACGAGCTCGTCGGTGCCCGCGCCGCGAAAGCTGCGCAGCGTGGCGGCGTAGTGGATGGCCTCGAGGAGGTTGCTCTTGCCCTGGCCGTTGTCGCCCGCGATCACGTTGAGGCGAGGCCCCGGCACGAGCTCGAGCCGCGCGAGGTTGCGGAAGCCCACGGCGCGGAGCGCGCGCACGCGGTGCGCCTCGGGTACGAAGGTGGTCATACCGACGCGATCGCCCCTCGGGGATCGAGGGCCCGCGTCATGATTCCTCGTCGCCCTCGCCGCGCACGCCGTGCTTCTTGGCGAGCTTGTGGAGGTACTTGCGGTCCATGTCGGCGGCGCGCGAGGCAGCGGAGATGTTTCCGTGGTGGCGCTCGAGCAGCCAGCTCACGTAGGCCTTCTCGAAGCTCGCCTCCCACTCGGCGCGCGTGTCGCGGTAGCTCTTGGTCGCGTCGAAGCCCTGCGGAACGAGCGGCGAGGCGCTCGGCGGTGCGGCCGCCATGGGCAGCGCGCCGCCCGGGATCACCGCGAGGCCCTGCGCGCGCGCGAGGTAGCTCGCTCGCTCGAGCACGTTGCGCAGCTCGCGCACGTTGCCGGGCCAGTCGTGGGCGGAGAGCGCCTCGAGCGCCTCCTTCGCGAGCGGCAGCGGCCCCTGCCCTTCGTTCTTCGACAGATCCTCGAGGATGCGCGTCGCGAGCAGCGGGATGTCGTCGCGCCGCTCGCGCAGCGCCGGCATCTCGATCGGGACGACGGCGAGGCGGAAGTAGAGGTCCTCGCGGAACTTGCCGCGCGCGACCTCCATCTTGAGGTTGCGCTTGCTCGCCGCGATCACGCGGATGTCGACGCGGATCTCCTTGTTGCCGCCGACGCGCCGGAACGCGCGCTGCTCGAGCGCGCGCAGGAGCTTGGGCTGGAGGTCGAGCGGCAGCTCGCCGATCTCGTCGAGGAAGAGCGTCCCGCCGTGCGCCATCTCGAAGGCGCCCTGCCGGCTCGCCGTGGCGCCGGTGAACGAGCCCTTCTCGTGGCCGAAGAGCTCGCTCTCGATGAGCGTGCCGACGACCGCGCCGCAGTCGACGACGACGAACGGCTTGCTCTTGCGGGGCGAGGCCGCGTGGATCGAGCGCGCGAGCACGTCCTTGCCCGTGCCCGTCTCGCCACCGATGAGCACGGTCGCGTCCGTCGGCGCGAGGCGCTCGAGGAGGCCGAAGATCGCGCGCATCGCGAGCGAGCGGCCCACGACCTGACCGAGCTCTCCCTTCTCCGAGGGCATGAGCTCGATGCGCTCGGCGTAGGGGCGCACCTTGATCTCGACCTTGCCCACCGTGATGACGGCGCCGGGCTTGAGCCACGCCTCCTTGATCTCGGCGCCGTCGAGCAGCGTGCCGTTCGTCGAGCCGAGATCGCGCAGGAGATAGCCCTTGGGCTCGCGGATGATCTCGCAGTGCGCGCGCGAGACCGTGGTGTCCGAGAGCACGAAGTCGTTCTCGGGGCTCTTTCCGATGCGGAAGAGGTCGCGATCGATCATCCGCTCGTGGCCGCGCTCGGGGCCCGAGAGCACCGTCAGCGCGCAGCGAGACAGCTCGAGGATGCGCGGATCCGCCGCGTGCGAGGTGCCGAGGACCGTGCTCATGGAGACGGGACCATCCTACCCGAACGACGACGCCGGCCGGCACGACATCGGTCGACCCGCGGTCGCGGGTGCCTCGGCGGTCAGCGACGCGGGCGGAGCTCGCTCGGCGCGCGCCCCGTCCGGCCGCGGAACCAGACGCCGAAGTGGGCGCGCGAGCGGAAGCCCAGGCGCTCTGCGATGGTCGCGAGCTTCTCGTCGCTGCTCTCGAGCAGCTCGACCGCACGCTCGAGCCGAGCCTCGACGCGGAGCGACACGAAGCTCGAGCCCGCGCTCGCCAGCTCCCGCTGGAGGGCGCGCAAGGACAGGCCGAGACGTCGCGCCACCTGGTCCGCTCTGCGCGCGGGATCGTCGAGGAGCGCCTCTCGCGTGGCGCGAACGATGTCGGCCTCTTCGAAGGCGCGCGTGAGCCGCTCGACGCTCGTTGCGAGCGACTCGGGGGCAGGCAGTCGCGCCCACGCCTCCTCGGGAGACGTGGCGACCTCGACGGAGATGTCGCGCCACTCGAGCGTGGTGGCCGCGCCTCGCCACCAGACCGCCGTCCAGTCGTCGGGCAGGACGACCACCGAACGCTCGACACGAGGGAACTCGCGCGCGAGCGAGGGCCCGATCCGGACGAGCTTCTCGAACAGAGGACCCGGCGTGCCCTCCGGCCGAAATCGTCGGGCATCGGCGAAGACGTACGAGGCCACCCGCAACGAACGGAACAGCTCCCAGCTCTCCTCGAGATCCTCGGGCCTCTGTGTGCCCAGCGAGAACACGCCGAAGAAGGCGTCGTCGCGCCAGTACACGCTGCGATCACCGCGTGCGAACGAGGGAACGTCCGCACGGGCGAGCTCGGTGAGCGTCTGCTCCGTCCAACCGACGACGACCGCCATGGGTCGGGAGACGGTAGCTCGATCGCGGACGCGGAATCGAGCACCGTTGGCGCGCGATCGAGCCCCGCGGCGCGGGGCGCGCGGACCGACCCGGGTACAAAGGAGCGGTGGGCACCGTGCGTGTGATCTGCATCGAAGACGACGCGGAGCTCGGCGACAACCTCGCGGAGCTGCTCGCGGCCGAGGGCTTCGCGCCGACCGTCGTCGCGACGGGGCGCGAGGGGATCGCGCGCGCGCTCGCCGACCCACCCGACGTGATCCTCTGCGACTTCCTCTTGCCGGACATGGACGGTCGCAGCGTGATCGACGCGGTGCGCGCCCACCACCGCACGCTCGCGGTGCCCTTCGTCTTCGTGACGGCGCGCGCGGAGCGGAGCGCGCTGCGCGACGCGATCGATCTCGGCGCGGCGGCCTACCTCACCAAGCCGTTCACGTGCGCCGATCTCGTCAGGACCGTGCGCGCCTGTGCACAGCGGCCCCCCGGCGCGCGCGGCCTCTGATCGCGCACATGTGTGTCACGGCACGGGCGGCGCGGCGCGGCGGGCGCACCGCGGGATCCTCGAAGACGAGACCACTCACGAACGCCCCGCGAGCCGGGTCACGAGGCCGTCGATCGCCGAGGCGAAGCTCGATGTGCAGATCGACGAGACGGTGACGTTCGCGCCGGCGGCCTGGAGCCCGGCCGCCACCTGCACGAAGCGGATCGGCGGGTACGCGACGCCGTTGGTCGTGCTGCACGACGGCTCGAGGTTCGTCCCCATCACGTTCGGGCGCGGGATCATGTCGGGGTTCGAGAGCACCGTGGCGAAGTCGCCCGCCGCAGCGGCGGCCTCGGTCTCGGGTGGGATCCCCACGATCGCGGAGAAGACGAGGTTCGCGGGGGCGCGGCGCAGCCCGAGCAGGCCGTCGACGTAGCGCTGGGTGGGGTGGACGATGCCCATCGCGGGATCGCCGAACACGTGACAGCGCAGGTTGAGCGGCACGCTCGAGTAGCGCGGATTTCCCGTCTCGAAGAGGCCGTAGTCGATCACCGAGCAGTCCTCCTCGTCGGTGACGAAGACGACGCCGAAGAGCGAGTCGGGCCGGAGGAACCCGGCATTGGCGCCCTCGGCGTGGCCAGGCAGCGCCTCGAGCGTCCCGACGCCGTCGGCGAAGCGCGGCGGCTCGTAGCCGGGCGCCGTCCAGGCCCGAGCGGCGCTCGGGGTCACAGCCTTGAGGCCGGCCTCGAGCTGCTGCTCGAAGCCACAGCCGCCCGTGCCCAGGTTCGCCACGCACCCGAGCGTGGCGGCGAACGCCGATGGGTCGTCCGTCCTGGCGAACTCGAACGCACCCGAAGGGTACGTGGCCATGCAGGGCGCGGTCGTCACGCGGCTGCGGGCGCGGAGGATTCCGTCGTCGCCGAGGCCCGCTGCGCAGGTCGGTACGCTGAGGGTCGGGCCCCCTCCCATGTCCGAGCTGACGAACCCGACGTGGAGGGACTCGGGGGGCGTGAAGTCCTCGGCGCCATCGCCATCCAGGTCGCCCGTCGCGAGCACCTGCACGAGCCGGGGCAGCTCGAGGATGAGGTTCGCCTGCTCCTCGGCCATGGAGCCGGAGTTGTCGACCACGAAGAGGAGATCGACGTCGCGCGGGACCGGGACCGGGCCTGCGTCGCCCAGGGTGAACGCGTCCGTGACTGGTGTGTCCTCGGGGGCGGCGTCGATTGCCGGCCCGAACGCATCTTCGTTCGCGTCGAGCGCGCTCACGGCCGTATCGGGCGCGGGACCAGCGTCATCGATGACGTTCGTATCGGGGCAGCCGGCGATGCCGAGCGCCAGGGTCGAGGTCAGGAGGAGACCCGCTCGCTTCATGCCCGAAGCGTACAACGAGTCGGGAAGGGAGCCTCTGTTCGTGCACACGCGTGTCACGGCACGGGCGGCGCGGCGCGGCGGGCGCGGAGCATGAGCGCGTCGCGATCGATCTGCGGCACGGGCCAGCGCGTCTCGCCCGTGCGCTCGCACGCGTGCGCGAGCTTCTGCGCCTCGTGGCGGTAGAAGCGATCGAGCGCAGCGAGATCGTCCTCGACCTCTTCGGCCTCGCGTCGTGCGCCCGGCTTGTCGAGGAGCGCGAAGGCCAACGAGCCGAGCGCCACGCGCGAGCGGCCGCGGAGGAAGTCGCTCCAGCGCTCCTGCCAGCCCGCGTCGAGCCGGCGGATCTCGAAGCACCAGGTGCGTGTGCCCTTGGGGCGACGCGTGGCCTTCTCGCGGTGGCCGATCCGCCCGAGCAGGCGCACCCACGCGAAGAACGCCTCGCCCGTGATCTCGCGCGAACGAAACGCCCCGTGCCACGCGAGCTCCGGGCGCTCGCCCGGCGCGGTCGAGAAGGCGAGCACCGCGTGGCCCTTGCCGCGCTCGCCGAGGCCGATGAACGGATAGAGGAACGAGAACGCGCCCACCACGTTCCACCGGGGGCGCAGCGCCTGGATGAGCGCGGTCTCGCGCAGCTCCGCCTCGAGCTCCGTCGCGCACGCCTCGAACGTCACCGAGGCCGCGCTCTTCACGATCTCGCGCATCTTGCGGTGCTTCTTGCGCCGCGTGGCGTTGCGGTACTGCGAGAGCCGCCGCCGCAGGTTGACGGCCTTGCCCACGTAGACGACGACGCCCGCGGCATCGAGCACGCGGTACACGCCCGGCGCGCGCGGCACCGTCGCGAGGAAGTCGTCACCGAGCCGCCGATCGAACGCGCGCGTCACGTCGAGGGCGAGACGCTAGTCCCCTGGATCAGTGAAGTCGATCACCGCCCGATCCACGAGCTTCGTCTCGCAGTTCAGGCTGCGGTCGGGTCGCGGTAGAGCGCGCCGAGATCGATCACGGCACCGATCGACGCGAGCTCGAGCGTACCCGTGGTGAGCTCGAGGTAGTGCCAGCCGCGCTCCTCGCGCCGATAGACCTCGACGCGGTGCTCCTCGGACGCGACGAGCACGAACTCTCGCAGCGACGGAAGGCGCCGGTAGTGAGCCCACTTGTCGGTGCGGTCGTCCTTCTCCGTCGATGGGGACAGGACCTCCACGAGCACCGTCGGGTTGGTGATGGCGTCCTCGTCGACCGTGGAGGCCTCGACCTTGCCGCACACGACGGTGACGTCGGGGTACGTCGATCGCCCGGTGGCCTCGACGCGAACGCGGACGTCGGAGGTGAACGTCGCGCAAGGCTTGCCTTCGAGCGCCCGCTCGAGCTGCCCGATGAGCCGCGCTGCGAGCCTCGCGTGCTCCCGTGTGCCGCCAGCCATCGCGAACACTTCGCCATTCACATACTCGTGCTTGGTCTCGCTCGCACGCTCGAACGCGAGATATTCCTCGTAGGTCATCCGCCGACGGTCGAGCGCTTCCATGCCCAAAGGATAGCGGACTCTCACTCCGCGGAGCGCCAGCGGATGCGGACGACGCCGTCGGCGGGGATCTCGAAGCGGCCCTCGCGGGGCTCGGCGCCGCGCATCTCGAGGCGCACGCTGTACTGGCCCGGCGCGAGGTGCACCGCGTGCCTCAGGTCGCGCACGTCGTTCGCGACACGCGTGCGCGTGTGCGTGAGCGGCTCGTGTGCACCGACCTCCGTGATCGTGATCTCGACCTCGTCGGTCTCGGCGACCGCGCGCGCCTCGCGCCGCACCTCGTCCATCGGCAGCGAGAGCGTCGCGTCCTGCGGGGCGCTCGAGACGAGGTCGGTGACCGCGTAGAGGAGGCCCACGAGGAGCGCGAAGCGGAGCACGCGCGAGCGGTTCTTCGAGAAGTAGGCCCGAAGGCGCGCCCACGGTCCCACGGGCGCCCCGTGCGTGGAGGAGCCGACGCCGGCCTCGCTCGCCGCGGTCGCGTCCGCTGCGCGCGCGACGTCGTCGCCGACGCCGGCCTCGACGTCGGGCACGTCCTTCGCGCTCGACCGGGGATCGATCACGCCCCGCTCGTGGCACGTGGCCTCGCCCTGATCAACCGGAGCACGCGCCCGCGGCCCGCCCGAGGCTCACTTCTTGAGCAGGCCCGCGAACGGATTGTTCGAGAACTTCGTGGCGAGCGGCGGCGCCCCCGTGCGCGGCGGCGGGCCACCACGGCCCTGTCCACCGTGACCACCCCCGCCGTGCTGCGGACCGCGGCCGGGTCCACCGCCGCGCGCATCGCGACCGCCCTGATCTCGGCCCTG
This sequence comes from Sandaracinaceae bacterium, assembly GCA_044376125.1. Classification (GTDB taxonomy): domain Bacteria; phylum Myxococcota_A; class Polyangia; order Polyangiales; family Sandaracinaceae; genus JAFLCL01. Next base: position 17,889 of record JBILLJ010000020.1, on the reverse strand, counting down.
ATCACGACCGCCGCGCTGCGGGCTCTCGTCCATGCGCGCCGAGAGCGAGATGCGCTTTCGCTGCAGATCGACCTCGAGGACCTTCACCTTCAGCTTGTCGCCGACCTTCACCACCTCGGCCGGATCGCGCACGAAGCGATCCGAGAGGCGGCTCACGTGCACGAGGCCGTCCTGGTGCACGCCCACGTCGACGAACGCGCCGAACGCCGTGACGTTCGTGACCACGCCCTCGAGGATCATGCCGTCCTTCAGGTCCTCGAGCGTCGTCACGTCGTCGCGGAACTTCGGCGGCTCGAAGCTCGCGCGCGGATCGCGGCCGGGCTTCTCGAGCTCCGCGAGGATGTCCTTCAGCGTCGGCTCGCCGACCTCGTCCGAGACGTACTTGCCGATCTGGATCGCGCGGACCTTGTCCTTGTTGCCCACGAGCTCGGCCACGCTCACGCCGAGATCGGCGGCCATGCGCTCGACGAGCGCGTAGCGCTCCGGGTGCACCGCGCTCGCGTCGAGCGGGTGCGAGGAGCCGTGGATGCGCAAGAAGCCCGCGCACTGCTCGAACGCGCGCGGCCCGAGGCCCGAGACCTCCAGGATCCCCTTGCGGCTCTCGAAGCGACCCTTCTCGTCGCGGTGCTTCACGATCTTCTTCGCGAGCGAGGGCCCCACGCCCGCGACGTACGAGAGCAGCGCCGCGCTGGCGGTGTTGAGCTCCACGCCCACGTGGTTCACGCAGCTCTCGACGACCTCGCCGAGCTTGCGCCCGAGCAGCGGCTGGTGGACGTCGTGCTGGTACTGGCCCACGCCGATCGACTTCGGGTCGAGCTTCACGAGCTCGGCGAGCGGGTCCTGGAGGCGGCGCCCGATCGAGATCGCGCCGCGCACCGTGAGATCGAGGTCGGGGAATTCCTCGCGCGCCACGTCGCTCGCGGAGTACACGCTCGCGCCCGACTCGCTCACCGGCACGACGAGCACCGTGGACAGGCCCGCCTCGGCGAGCGTCTTGCGCACGAAGCCCTCGGTCTCGCGGCCCGCCGTGCCGTTGCCGACGGCGAACGCGAAGGGCTCGTACTTCTTCGCGAAGCCCGCGACGATGCGCTTGGCCTCCTCGTCCTTGGCCGCGCCCTGCCCCGGGTAGATCGTCGTGTTCTCGAGGAACTTCCCCGTCGCGTCGAGCACCGCGATCTTGCAGCCCGTGCGGATGCCCGGATCGACGCCGATCACGGTCTTGGTTCCCAGCGGCGCCGCGAGCAGGAGGTGCTTCAGGTTGTCGGCGAAGACGTCGACGGCCGCACGATCGGCCTTCATCTTCAGCTCGACGCGCACGTCGTTCTCGACGCTCGGCACGAGCAGGCGCTTGTAGCCGTCGAGCACCGCGGCCTCGAGCTCGCCGGCCCAGGGCGAGCGGCGATCGAGCTTCATCACGGCCTCGAGCTTGGGCACCGTGCGCTCCGCATCGAGCCCGATCTCGGTGCGCAGGATCCCTTCCTTCTCGCCGCGTCGGATCGCCAGGAAGCGGTGCGACGGGATCTGCGCGATGGGCTCACTGAACTCGTAGTACTGCTCGAACTTCGTCGGCTCCTTCGTCTTCTCGGGGACCGCAGTCGTCGCGAGCACGCCCTCCTTCTCGAAGGCCTCGCGCACGATCGCGCGCGCCTCGGCGCGCTCGGCCACGATCTCGGCGACGATGTCGCGCGCGCCCTTGAGCGCCTCGGCCACCGAGGGGACCTCCTTGGCCAGATCGACGAAGGCCTGCGCCTCACCGGAGGGATCGCCCTCGCCCGGCTGCGCGAGGATGCGCAGCGCGAGCGGCTCGAGGCCACGCTCCTTCGCGATCATCGCGCGCGTGCGGCGCTTGGGCTTGTAGGGGAGGTAGAGATCCTCGAGCTCGGCCTTGGTGCCCGCCGTGCGGATCTTCTTCTCGAGCTCGGGCGTGAGCTTTCCCTGCTTGCCGATCTCCTCGAGGATCGCCGCGCGACGCTCCTCCATCTCGAGCACGTAGGTCCGCTTCTCCTGGATGTCGCGGATCTGCACCTCGTCGAGGCCGCCCGTCGCCTCCTTGCGGTAGCGCGCGATGAACGGGACCGTCGCGTTCTCCGCGAGCAGCGCGACCACCGCGCGCACGCCGCGCTCGGGCAGGCCCAGCTCGCGCGCCAGCCACGGCGTGGGATCGAACGTGGGCTTGGACGTGGTCTCGGTCGCGCTGGTGTCGGCAGTGGTCGTGTCGCTCATCGTCTCTCGTGGGTTCGTCGGAGGGGGACCGGTCCGTCTGGGATCGGCGTCTCGTCGCTCGGGCTCGGTTCGCGCTCGTGGCGGCCTCACCGCGTCGCGGTGTCGCCCCGCGCTCGGCGCGGCGTCGCCCCGTGAGGGGCGCGGTGTCGCCCCGTGAGGGGGCGCGCTACATAGCGATCCGCGATCGATGCTTCAAGACGGACCTGGTGGACGACGCGGCGCGCTGCCGACTGACAGGAGCGGCGCGCGCGTGGTGCTCGAGCTCTCGCTCCAGCGGAGCGTGCTCGATCCGTGGCTCGGCGTGGTCCTGCGCGCGGGCGTGATGACGGGCCTGGGCCTGGGCCTCGCGCTCACGGGCGTGGCGATCGCGGTCGCGACGTTCGCGCTCGAGATCACGGGCTGGGGCTACCTCGTCGCGATCAGCCTCTGCTCGCTCTCGCTGCCGATGACGGTGCTGCCGCTCTTCGCGATGGTCTTCCTCCAGCTCGGCGGAAGGCGCCTGCGCGTCGAAGAAGAAGACGTGGTCCTGCTCCGCACCGACGGCCCCGAGCTCTCGCGCGCCTCGATCGCGTCGGTGCGGGCGTCGGTGCGAAAGGGCGTGTACGCGTCGTGGGGTCGACGCGGCCGCGTGCTGCACCTCGGCGTGGGCCCGCGTCCCGTCGCGATCGGCGCGAACGAGCCCGAGCGCGCGAGCGCGATGCGCGCCGCCGGCTGGTTCGAGGCCGCCGCCCCCGAGCTCGAGTGCACGAGCGAGGAGCTCGATCGCCTCATGGCCGCGATCGGCCTCGACTAGGGCGCCCGGCGGAGGAGCCAACGAAAAAGCCCGCTTTCGCGGGCTCTTCGTCCTAGTGGAGTCGAGGGGAATCGAACCCCTGACCTCCTCGATGCCATCGAGGCGCTCTCCCATCTGAGCTACGACCCCTGAGGGGGACGCCCATGTAGCAGGGGCCTGACGGGTCGTCAAAGCCGCGCGAGGTCCCGCCGGCTCGGGTATCCTCGGCGGGCATGCGCATCATCGCGGTCGGGCAGCACGCCGTGGGCGTCATCGCCATCGGTCAGGAGGCGACGGGCTTCTTCGCGCTCGGACAGTTCGCGACCGGCATCATCGCGATCGGCCAGGTCGCGCGCGGCTTCATCGCGATCGGCCAGGCCGCGATGGGCGTGTTCGCGATCGGCCAGCTCGCGCTCGGCCTCACGGCCTGCGTCGCGATGCTCGGCGCCGGCGGCCGCGCGCTGGGCATCGTGGTGCCGATCGTCCCGGTGCCGCCGCGCCGCAAGAAGATGCCGGCCCTCCAGTCGCTCGACCACGCGCGCAACAAGGGCTCGGGCTGGGTGCGCGGCAAGCTCTCGAACGGCACCGGAACGCAGATCCTCGCGCACGTGGAAGGCCAGAGCTTCCCGGTCACTGTGAGCACGGACCTCTTCCTCGCCGCGTATGGCGCCGCCAAGCAGGGCAAGGAGCTCTTCCTCGAGCTCTCCACCGGCGACAAGAAGAGCTTCCGCATCCGCACGATGAAGAACGTCGCCGAGGACGGCTCCGGCAAGCCGTGGATCAGCGGCTGGTCGTTCCTGCAGCTCGTGCTCCTCGTGGTGGCAGCGTGGGGCTACTGGCGCTTCTTCGTCGTGGAGTTCGTCGACTTCCTCGTGCGCCTCGCGCAGGACGTCGCGGTGAACGGGATCTCGATCACGTGACGCGCGTGCTCTTCGTCAGGCACGGGCAGGCCTCCGCCGGCGCGAGCGACTACGACGAGCTCTCGCCGCTCGGCCGCCTCCAGAGCCAGCGCCTCGGCCGATGGCTCGCGGAGAAGGGCAAGGGCGCGACGCACGTGTTCATCGGCCCGCGCAAGCGACACAAGGACACGTTCACCGAGCTGGCCGCGGCCTACCACGACGCGATCGGCCTCACGCTCGATGGTGAGATCGTCGAGGACCCGACCTCGAGCATCACGCGCCGCATGCTGCCCGAGCCCACGCAGATGGACGCGCTCGACGAGCACCACGGCATCCAGCTGCTCGTCGCGCTGGCGCCCGAGCTGGCCAAGCGCGACGACGCGATCGGCCGCGCGGCGCGGCGCGCCTTCGGCGGTGCGGGCAAGCGCGCGTTCATCGATCTGATCCTCCTCACCATGCCCGCGTGGGCACGCGGCGAGCTGCACCACCCCGACGTCGAGGCGTGGGCCGACTTCATGGCCCGCGCGCGCACGGTCGCGCCGCGCCTGGGTCAGCTCGGCGAGCAGGCGAACGTCTGGGTGATCTCGAGCGGAGGCCTCATCTCGACCGTCGTGGGCGAGGCCCTCGGCTGCTCGCTCGAGCGCACGTTCGAGCTGATGTTCGCGACGCGCAACACGGCGATGAGCGAGCTCTCGGTCCGCCGCGACGGCCCCGAGGCCGGCCTCTCGCTCTTCTCGTTCAACACGCTCCCGCACCTCGACGACGAACACGTCACGTTCGTCTGAGCGCTCGCTTCACTCGAGCGTTGACACGACCACGTCGATCGTTCGTTCCAGGGCCTCGATGCGATGCTGGAGGCGCGTCAGCTTCGCTCGGCGTGTCTCGAGGAAGCGAGCGACGACGGGATCCTCGAGCCACGTCGCCTCGAACGCGATCTGGCGCGCACCCGCGCACGCCTGGAGCTTCGCGGCCAGGTTGACGGTCTGGCCGAAGTAGTCGATCCCGCTGTTGAGCTGGACGGCGATGCAGCTCCCGGTCGCCATCGAGATCCGCATCTCGAGACCGAGCGAGGCATCCGCATGCAGATCGAGCGTCATCGCCTCCGCAGACGCGAGCGCGTCGACGGGCGAGAGGAACGCCGCCATGACGGCGTCCCCGATGGTCTTGACGACCGCGCCGTGTTCTCGGGCCACGGCGGCGAACACCAGCGCGAAGTGGCGCTTCACATCGGAGAACGCGCGAGCGTCTCCACGCTCGCGGTACATCCGTGTCGAGCCGACGAGGTCGGTGAACAAGACGGTCTGTGTCCCGACGTGGAGCTGGACGTCGGCGGCGATGTACTCGGCCGCGAAGAGATCGCGAAACCCCTGCAGAGTGAACAGCCTCGCGGGCGAGACCACGTCGTCGCTCCACGCAGGCGTCTCGATCACGAACACCTCTTCGCGACCGCGGTCCGCTTCGAGCACCAACGTCGCGTTCGGTGCGGCGAGGAGCGCGCTCGACTCCGAAGCACGAACGGTGACCTCGGTCGGCCCGTCTGGCGAGACCGTGAGGTCGCGTGCTTGCGCTTCACCGCGGAGCCTGAGCCGGTGGGGGCTCGGTGGCAGATGCACCTCGACGCGACGCGTCTCTGCGTCCGCGAGCGGCGCCTGCACGCGGACGTGTCGCCGCGTCGCAGCCTCCGCGACGCAATGCCATCGTTCGCGCACGTCTCGGATGGCCGGACTCGGCCGGAAGGTGACCTCGATCGCATGCTCGGTGCTGGTGGACACGTCGATGGCACACGGCTCGCAGCGGACCTTCTCCGGGACGTCGCCGAGATGCCGCAGCGATCGACGCACACCGCGACAGTGGGGACAGACCACGTCCCACACGAGCTCGAGCATGCCGCTGCGTGTGCCGTGGAGGCACGCGAGCAACGTCGCGTCTTCGTCGAGAGCGTGCGCGCGCGCGATCGAACGCGGTCGCATCCGCACGAGGCTCGCGTCGTCGCTCTGCGTGAGGAGTGATGCGAGCATCTCGATCGCACGTGGATCAGCGCCCGACGCGACCGCTGCACGCACGGTCCGCGCGAGATCGTCGACCCGCACGGAGAGGTGTGGGCCCGTCGGCCGCGCTCGCGTCCTGCGCAGCGCGACCATGCGCGAGAGCCCACGCTCGTAGCGGACCCGGAACGTGTGTCGTGCGAGCCCGAGGAACCAACGCGCCACGGCGCTTCGCACCCAGAAGCCGATCTCGATGACCGCGCGGTGCGGGGAGGTGTCCAGCGTGTAGCGGATCACGGCCGCCTGCGCCGGACCCCGTCGATACCGGCGCAGCGCGGCGACCGAGCGTCCTTCGACCCACGACCAGGGCGGCTCGTCCCAGTCGTACACGATGCCGAGGTGTCGCTGCACCGCGTGCGCGAGGCCGCCGCGCTCGACCACGTCGAAGCGTGCGAGACCGAGGGCCTCGTTGAGCGCGCTCGTGTCGACGAGGACCTCCCACGCATCCGCGGGCGAGAGGTCGAGCGGGATCTCGTAGCGCCAGACGGTGTCAGCAGCACGGTTCCCGAGGTCCTCCCGCCACGCGCCCGGCAACGTCGCGAGATCGAGAGTCGAATCGGCCATTCCACGCATCTTCGTCGATCTCTCGAGAGCAAGACCACCCCGCTCGAGACATGTCACACCTCCGATCGAACCGTCCCGAAGGGGAGGCGCGATGCGAGCGAGGCGCGCGCACGCGTGGTAGCGGACGGGGCAGGAGCGAGCACATGAGCGAGCCGACGAAGACCACGACCTCCGAGCCGACGACGATCTCCGTCGCGCTCCTCCTGCTCCGCGTGGCCGCGGCCTCGATGATGATGGTGCACGGCTGGTCCAAGGCCTCGGGCTGGAGCGAGATGTCGGTCGACTTCCCCGATCCGCTCGGCGTCGGTCACGCGACGAGCCTCGCGCTCGCGATCTTCGGCGAGCTCGTCTGTGCCGCCGCGCTGATCCCCGGCGTGCTCACGCGCCTCGCCGCGATCCCCTACACGTTCACGATGATCGTCGCGGGCCTCATCGTGCACGCCGACGACCCGTGGGGCCGCAAGGAGCTCGCCGTCCTCTACCTCGTCTGCGGCGTCGTGATCGCCGTCGCGGGCCCGGGCTGCTTCTCCGTCGATGCGCAGCTCGCCCCGAAGCTCGCGTGGGGCAAGTACCTCGTCTCGTGAAGCGGCATCTCGCGCGGCGTCGATGCTGCGCGGGTGTGGGGATCTGCCTCGGGCTGTGGCGGCGTGTCACGGCAAGATGCGGTTGAGCGCCTCGAGGAGCGTGAGCGATGCGGAGCGCGGCGGCCGACGTCGCCAGGGGGCCGGAGTCGCCGGACGAGGCGGCCCACTCCGGGCGCCCGTCCCGCTCGAGATCGCACGCGAAGAGATCGTAGCGCGCCGCCTCGGTCTCTCCTCGGGCGACGGACACGCGACGCACGAGCGCGCACTTCCGCCCCGGCATCGCGTCCTCGTGATGAGTCGCGTTTCGCGCGGCCTCGACGAAGAGCACCGGGCCGTCCGACGGCGGCATGCCTCGCCCCAGGAAGTCGAACTGCGTGCGACGCACGCTCGGGCAGTAGACGCGAGGGTGGTCGTCGAGCGCGACGAGCAGGTGGGGTGCTTTCACCCGCGGAGCTCCTCACCGAGGAGCACACAGCTGTGAAGACCTATGCACGTGATCAACACCAAGTTCCAAAGGCTCCAAGACATCAGCCTTCTCGACGTCTACTCGGGGCAGGATCCTCTCGCGCATCCGTCCGTTCGTCCGATCAACGCAGCCCGGACGCATCACCCTCCGCACATCAGACGGCCGCACTGCAGGCCCGGAGTCGTCGCGGTCGCGCGGAGCACCGCGCCCATCAGACCGCGGACGGGCGTGCAGACGTGGTGGTGGAAGTGATTCGGTGCGACGAGCACGCTCACGCGCCCGAGCGCGTCGAGGCGCTCGAACACGTCGTCGCTCGTGCGCGTCGGCGAGTAGACGACGAGCTCCTCGCCCACACGCACGACGCGCATGCCGAGCCACCAGCCGGCGGCGTCGCGGCGATCGAAGCCGGTCTCGGTGACGAGCGTCATCGGCTGCCTCGCGGCGCAGCGTGGTCGGTCACGATCTCACGCCGCGAGAGGAGCCTCTTCAGGCCCTCGTAGTGATCGGGATCGACCGTCTGGATCAGCTCGAGGAGGTCGCGGAGGACCGGCTGGATCTCGGCGAGGAGCGAGAGATCGCGCTCGGGGTCGCCGATGGCGCTCGCGTGAGCAGGCCTGTCGAGGAGACGCAGGAGGCGAGTCTTCTTGGCCGCGTCGTAGCCATGCTTGGCTGCCACGCCGTCGAGACGAGCGCTCAAGTCCTCACCGGCCGTCTCGGGCGCCCGGAAGGCCAAGAAGGCCTCGAGGAGGCGGCGCGCGACGCTCGGCAGACCATAGTGCTGCTCGAGCGACTCGACGTTCGTGCGCTGGGCCTCCTCGAGCACGCGCTTGAACAGATACTCGTACTCGGAGTCGTGCTCTCGGAGCAGGGGATCGAGCTCGCCGAGCTCGCTCGAGCGCGCGCCGTCCGAGTGACGTCGCGCGCGGAGCTGGAAGAAGCGCGCGGGCCTCTGCGCGGGATATGGGCTCCTCTGGTGCTCGAGCTGATGGAACCAGCTCTTCACGAGGCGCAGGAACACGAAGCTGTGCGTGAGGAGGATGAGCTGCCCCGCGCGCCGGGTCCGCTCCTTCATGTACGCGAAGGCCGACGAGAGCGCGTTCGCGTCGAGGCTCGCGACCGGGTCGTCGATGACGACGAGGCTCTCGGCGAGATCGAGCGTCTTGTCCTCGAGCGTCTTGAGGAAATAGAGGAACGAGATCGACGTGCGCTCTCCCTCGCTCAGATGCGAGACGGGCTGACCGTTGCGCGTGAGCGCGTAGCCCTGGCCTCTCACCTCGAAGCGCAGCTCGTCGCGTCCGAGGTAGGTGCGCAGCTCCTCGGTCAGCTCTTCGGCGGGCCGCCGATGCTCGAGCACCGCGCGCTCGATCGCGTCGATCTGCTCGCGGATCTCGGCGGATCGGGCCCGGCGCGCGGCGAGCGCCCGCTCGGCGGCCCGCACGGCGTCCTCGAGCGCCACGAGCTCGGCGTGGACCTCGGCGACGTAGCCCTGCTCGAGCTTCTTGCACGCGCGCTCCACCGAGGCGCGGAACGCTGTGGAGGTCTCGTCGTGCTGCGCGACGAGCGCGTTCAGCGGCGCGAGCGCCTCGCGGATCGAGGGGGGCGCCGCGAGGCGCTCCGCCGGCGGCATCGGCGCGAAGGGGCTCGCGCGCTTGGTCTCGACACGCGCGATGAGCCCGTCGAGCGCGGCGAGGGTCTCGCGCACGGCGACGGACACCGCCTCGTTCGCGAGGGTCACGTCGGGCGCGAGCGCGTCGTAGAAGCGCGCGGGCTCGGGCAGACGCAGCGCGCCGAGGCTCTGCCGCGCGGCGGTCAGCCTCGCGAGCAGCGCGCCGAGCTCGTTCTGGAAGCGCGCGAAGGCGTCGTTGAAGTGCGCCTCGAGCGCGGCGCGCCGCGCGGGCGCGAGCGGCTGCTGACAGAAGCGACACGTGTCCGAGGCCTGTGCGCCCGAGTGCAGGTGGAGGCCTCGATGGACCCACGCCGCGAGGCTCGGATCCGCCGTCAGCTCGTCGAGCGTCTGCGCGACGACCGAGCGACCGACGAGCGCCTCGACCTCCTTCGCGAGCGCGGCGAGATCCAGCGCAGGCGCCGAGACCTTCTCGAGCGTGGGCTTGGGCTGCGCGTCCTTCTGGCTGCGCAGGAGCGCCTTCTCGTCGTCGTCGAGGAGCGCAGCCTTCGCGCTCTCGGGCGTGAGCGCCTGCGCGGCCTGCTTGAGCTTGCGCTTGTCGTAGTTGTTGTAGGCGGCGCTGTGGCCCGTGGTCAGGAGGGCCTTGATCACCTTGGCCTGCGCCACGCAGAAGTCGTCGAGCTTCTCGGCGGCGCGGGCCTCGTCGGCCCTCGCCGTCGCGACCGCCTCCTCGGCGGCGGCGAGCTCGCTCCGCCGCACCTCGAGCGCCTTCTGCTTCTCGACGCTGTCTTCGCCGAGGAAGTAGATGGGCGCGATCCCACCGGTCGAGGCGAGCGTCGCGGCGATGAAGTCGCGGTTGAAGACACGCACGTCCGGCACGCGCGCGGTGCCGAGCTGCGCGCCCGTGACCCTCGTCGTGCCGTCGAAGAGGAGCTCGATCTCGCCTTCACCGAGCGGTGTCTTCTTCTCGAGCAGCGCGAGCAGCGAGGAGAGCGTCGTCTTGCCCGAGCCGTTCCAGCCGTAGATCACGTTGAACCGGCCGAAGTCCTCGAGCGTGCTCGGCCACGCGAAGTCGCGGAACACGCGGTGCCGAAGCTTGGTGATGCGCGTGAGCTTCATGCGATCTCAGCGTCTACGAGCGGGGGGAGCGTCTGCGTCATGGCTTGTCTCGCGATGCCGGAGCGTGACTCGTGCGTGGGCCCTCACGCATGCGCCAAGAGCGCGGCCATGTCGTCGGGAGCCAGCGTCTTCATCAGTGGTGACCACCACCGGCGCCGCCACCGGTGACGATCGCGTGCACCGCGATCGCCACCCCCATGAGGCTCTCGCCGGCGATCACGCCCGAGGCGAGCGGTGTGAGGTAGCTGTCGGACCACTTCGGCGCCCACTTGCGGAGCGCCCAGCCGACGATCGAGCCGAGGAAGAGGCTGAAGCAGGTCCACGCCTGGATGACGAACGAGAGGCCGAGGCTCGCCGGGCTCGGCACGAAGACGCGCGCCTTCTCGGGCAAGAGTTTCTCGAGCAGCGCGAGCACGATGCCGATCGCGCCGCCGATGAGCATCGCTTCCTGCGAGCCCGTGGGCATGGCCGACAGGCCCTGCGCGAAGAGCTCCGCGACGGCGCGCCACGTGACGACCGCGGGCGCGGGCCACTCGTCGGTGAGCAGCATGTGCTGCGGATCGGGGATGAGGACGAGGTAGGCCGCGCTGCCGAGCACCGCGCCGCCGAAGATGCCGGCGGCCTGTGCGATCGACTGCGCGCGCGGCGAGGCGCCGACGAGGAGGCCGCACTTCATGTCGTGCAGGATGTCCGCCGTGTGCGACGCGGCGCCGCCGGTGACGTTGGCGGTCATGAGGTTCGCGGTCGCATCGCCCGGGCGCAGCGCGCCGAAGAGGAGCTGCGTGACCTTGCCCATCGCGCCGATGGGCGTGACCGTCGTCTCGCCCGACACGCGCGCAGCGACCGTCGCGAGCGCGAAGGTCACGAGCGTCGCGAACGTGCCCATCACGATCGGGATGTCGAAGAGCACGTACTGCCCGAGCGCACACCCGATCGTCACGATCACGAGCAGCACGCGCAGCTCGGTGGGCGAGACGTCCGGGCCCTTGGCCTTCATGTCCCGCGCCTCCGGCGCTCCAGGGTCGGGGGTCCCCTCGACCGCGGGATTCTGGGTGTCGGCACTGGGCTTGGCTCCGCCGCCGCGGAAGGCCCGCACGAACGATCGCCAGGAGAAGGCGACGGAGGTGAGCGAGCTCGTGACCATCATCGCGACGCCGGGCCAGAGCAGCCAGCGCACGACCGGCGCGAACCACGCCGCGCCCGGATCGTCGGCGCCCGGCTCGCACCAGCCCTCTGCGATCGCGTACGGCGCGAGCACGCCCCACGAGAAGAGCGAGCCCACGAGCAGCGTCGCGCCCGTGCGCACCGAGCCGAGCGCACCGACGGCGATCATGAGCGGCGACAGATCGAGACCGATCGTGAGGTTCATGAGGCTCGCGCGGCGCGCAGCGCCGCCGGTCGTGCCGATCGCGATCGAGCCCGGGATCGCCTGCTGCGCGAGGCCGTACACGTGCATGACGACCTTCCACGCGCCCGCGAGGCCGAGGCTGCCGAGGAGCGCGTAGAGCTTGCGGCGCGCGTCGCTGCCGTCGTTCGCCGGTGCGGAGGCCTCGCCCGCGCTGCCGTGGATCTTGTCGAGGGTCTCGGCGGCCGCGATGCCGCTCGCGAACGGCAGGCGATCGACCTCGAGCATCTGCTTGCGCAGGCCGATGCCGACGATCACGCCGAGCATGCTGATCCAGAACGTCCAGATCACGAGCGACGTGTACGAGAGGGTCTGGCCCGTCATCATCGTCCACGCGGGGATCGCCGAGACGAGGCCGGAGGACGAGATCGCCGCGCCCGCGCTCGCGCCCGTGAGGTTGAGGTTGTTCTCGAGCTTCGAGAACGGCCTCGCGCCCGCCACGCGCGCCGCCGACCAGAAGCCCCAGCCGATCAGCGCGGCCGTGATCGACATGTTGAAGCCCCAGCCGATGCGCAGGCCGCTGTAGATGTTGCAGAGCGACAGCACGCCACCCAGCACCGCGCCCGTCGCCACCGCGCGCACCGTGAGCTCACGCTCGCTCGTGACCTTCGACATGGGCCGCGATGGTAGGGGAAACCGAGATCGATGGGTCCTGCCTACGCGCGCGATGCCGTCGCGGGGCGCGAGGTCGTCGCGGGCGCGATGTCATCGTCGGGGCGGCGGCTCGTGGGGTCGGGCGCCGGGTGATAGGGTCCCGAGCGCCATGTCGAACAAGCCAGCGCCGTCTCTCACCGATCTCGCCGCGGTGCTCGCGAAGCTCGACGAGCCGCAGGCGATCGAGCGCTTCCTCAAGGACCTCCTCACGCCCGCGGAGATCCAGGCCGTCGTCGAGCGCTGGGCGATCGTGCGCATGCTCGCCGCGGGCATGACGCAGCGCGAGGTCGCGCTCACGCTCGACGTGTCGGTCACGACCGTCACGCGCGGCAACCGCCAGCTGCAGCACGGCGAGGGCGGCTTCACGCACGCGCTCACGCTGCTCGCGCAGCCCGAAGACGCCAAGGCCAAGAAGCGCTGAGCCCGATCCCGCAGAGCCGACGATCACGCGGCCGCGTCGACGTGTGAACGCTCCATGCCGCCTGGCGCTCACAGCGTGATGGCCACGATGTTGTCGATTCGTCGGGGGAATAGACAGAACGTCATGCTCTGTCATCCTGGCGTGCAGAGCATCACGTTCCAGGGCCCGTCGCTTCCGGCGCGGAGCCCGTCTCCCGATCTCCCCAGGAATACAGCCTTGAGCGCAGAGACCACCCTGCTCGTCGTCGATGACGAGATGTCGAACCTCGAGGCCATCGAGCGGATCTTCAGCCGCGAGGGCTATCGCGTGCTCACGGCGGACTCGGGCCGCAAGGCGCTCGACCTCTGTCGGCAGCACCGCGTCCACGTCGTGCTCACCGACCTGATGATGCCGGGCATGACCGGCATGGAGCTGCTCAAGGCGCTCGAGACGGTCGCGCCCGACGTGTCGGTCGTGCTCATGACCGCGTACGGGACGATCGAGACCGCCGTCGAGGCGATGCGCGCAGGCGCGTACGACTTCGTCGAGAAGCCGCTCAAGCGCATGCAGATCGTGAAGAGCGTGCAGAAGGCCGCGGAGCGACACGCGCTCGTCGCGGAGAACAAGACGCTCAAGGAAGAGCTGAGCCAGCTCCGCACCAAGCCCATGTCGAGCCCGATCATCGGCAGCTCGACGGCGCTGCGGCACGCGCTCGACATCGCGAGCCAGGCCGCGCCCTCCACGGCCAACGTGCTGATCCTCGGAGAGAGCGGCACGGGCAAGGAGCTGCTCGCGCGCTTCATCCACACCGAGAGCAAGCGCAAGGGACCGCTCGTGGTGGTGAACCTCGCGGCGCTGCCCGAGACGATCGTGGAGGGTGAGATCTTCGGCTACGAGAAGGGCGCGTTCACGGGCGCGGTGGCCAAGCGCGACGGCCGCATCGCGCAGGCCGAAGGAGGCACGCTCTTCCTCGACGAGATCGGCGAGCTCTCGCTCGCGGTGCAGGTGAAGCTCCTGCGCGTGATCCAGGAGGGCACGTTCGAGCCGCTCGGCGGAAAGACGCGCTCGGCGGACTTCCGCCTCGTGGCGGCGACGAACAAGGATCTGAGGCAGCTCGTGAGCGAGGGCCGCTTCCGCGAGGACCTCTACTACCGCCTCAACGTCATCGCGATCACGAGCCCGCCGCTGCGCTCGCGCCAGGGCGACGTGCCCTTGCTCGTCGACCACTTCCTCGACGTGTACTGCAAGAAGAACGGCAAGGCGCGCATCACGCCGACGCCCGAGGCCCTCGAGCGCCTCGTCAGCTACCACTGGCCCGGCAACGTGCGCGAGCTCGAGAACGTGATCGAGCGCGCGGTCGTCCTCGGCCGCACGAAGGAGCTCACGGTCGACGATCTGCCCCCGCACGTGGCGCAGGCCGAGCGTCGAGGCACCGACCTCACGTTCTCGCTCGGCACGCCGCTCGAGGAGATCGAGCGCCGCGTCATCAAGGTCACGCTCGAGCACACCAAGGGCGACAAGCAGCTCGCCGCGCAGCTGCTCGGCATCTCCGCGCGCACGATCTACCGCAAGCTCGCCGAAGAAGCGGGCGGCGACCCGAGCGCACCGCCCACCGCAGAGTGAGCCAGACCGATGCGGCGCTTCGTCGTGGTCGGTCGCACGGCGAGCAGCTCGCCGCGTTTCTCGCTCGTGGACCTCGCGGGGACGAGCGGTCGGCTCGACGTGCTCGTGCGCTGCCTGCGCGCGGCGCTGCTCGTGTCACACGGCGTGCGGCGCGACGTGATCGTGTACCTCGTGCTCCTCGGTGGACCCGCCGCGCGCGGCGAAGGGCCCGCGCGTGTGGTGCGCATCGACGGGCGCGTGTCCGAGTGGATCCGGCCCGAAGAGCGGCGCCTCGCGCTGATCGTGCAGCGCGCGCTCGAGGAGCGTGAGCGCGAGCGCTCGCCCGTGCGCGATCACGAGGACGGTCCCTACCTCGTGCTCCGCAACGGCGTGGCGGTCGCGAACGGCGGCCTCGACGTGGCGCTCGCGTCGATCCCCGCGAGCTCGCGGCGCATCGTGCTCGACGAGCGGGGCGCGGACGTGCGCGACGCGTCGCTCGAAGACGACGACGTCACCCTCGTGCTCGGCGATCACCTCGGCCTCGACGAGGCCGCACGCGCGAGCCTCGGCGAGGCCCTGTCCGTCTCGCTCGGCCCGACGAGCGTGCTCGCCGAGGACGCGATCGCACTGATGCACAACGAGCTCGATCGCCGCGCTGTCGTCGCGCGCAGGAGCTGATCACCCTCGCCAGCGTGCTCGTGCGCTCACGGAGGCGTGCGGGCGAGGGCCGCGGCGTCACGATCGGAGAGCGCACGACGGTAGAGGCGCACGTCCGCGAGATCGCCGCGGAGCTCGTCGGCACCATCGCAGCAGTTCTGTCCGATCTGGATGCGGCTCGTGCCGGCGGCGAGGGTGGCGTCCGCCGTCGAGACGACCTCGGCGCCGTCGACGTAGAGACGAACCGTGCCCGCATCGAAGGTGCAGAGCACGTGCGACCACTCGTCCAGTGGGAGCGCTGCGGGCGCGAAGACCCGAGTCGATCCGTACATCGTGCACGACGCGACTCCCTCGGGCTGGACGAAGATGCCCCAGCTGCCCTCGCGATCCACGACGCCCATGCGGTTCGAGCGTCGCATGCTCGGTCGCACCCACACCGACAGGGCACGGATCTCATCGAGATCCGCGGCGTCGGGCGTCGTGAGCTGATCGCTCGAGCCGAAGGAACCGACGCTGCCGGAGAAGCTCACGCCCGCGTTCGTCAGCGCGTGACCGTTTCCCGTCGCGTCGAGCAGCGGATCGCCGTCGACGAACGGATACCAGGCCACGAGATCGTCGGGGCGGTACGCATCGGGCGGCACGAACGCATCGGGCGGCGCGTACGCATCGGGCGGCGCATACGCGTCGGGCGTCATGAACGCATCCGGCGTCGGCGCGTCGCGCTCGGAGGGCAGGCGCGCATCGAGGTTCGCGTCGAGGGCACCGCCATCGCGCGGGCGCGATCCGCCGTCGCGCTCGCTCGAGCCGTCGACGTCTTCGCTCGGGGCGATCGCGCTGCGATCGACGAGACAGCCCGAGAGCACGAGAACGCACGACACCACACCGCTCGCGACGCGCACACGCGCATGGTCACCTCGGCGCGCGAGCGACGCAACGCTCGCCGTGGCCGTGCGCGCTCATCGCCACGCGACGAAGGCGTTCAGAGCCGCGATGGTGTTCGCGGTGTCGCGCGCCTCGCGCACGATCCACTGGCTCGCGGCGCCGAGCTCGAGGCGGAGCGTGCCCGGCACCGCCTGCCAGCCCAGCCCGACGAAGACGCGGTTCTGATCGAAGCCCGCGCGCTGGCCCCAGCCGGTGTCGTTGAGGGGCGTGAAGAGCTCGTCCCAGAGCACGAAGTAGAACGAGCGATCGCGCACGAGCGGCACCGAGAGCCGCAGGAAGAGGCGGAGACGAACACCCACGTCGCTCGACCCGCTCGTGCGAAGGCGCTGCTCGACGCGGACGCGGATCTGACCGGCGATGCCGCTCGCGTCATCGGTGAGCGCGAGCAGCGCCTGCTCCCAGAGGCGATGCTCGTCGGTGAAGTCGAGCTGTCCCCAGCTGCGCGGCTCGGGCGGCTGGCGCCACGACGGCGTCCACGCATAGCCGACCGTGAGCCAGAGCGGCGCCAGCGCATGCCAGCCCAGGCCCGGGCGCACGAGCAACGCCGCGGGCTCGAACGGCTCGAAGAAGCGAGGCTGTACGTCGACCCAGAGCCAGAGGTCCTGATGGAGCGGACCGTGCGCGAACAGCGCGAGCCAGCTCTGGTAGCGCGCCTCGATCGACTCCTCCTGCGCGCGCGCGACCGAGCCCGCGCCGAGCACGAGGCCGAAGAGAGCGAGGGCCAGCGAGCACGCGAGGAGCGAGGAACGAGGGCGAAGGTGAGATGTGTTCATCGGAGGACGCACCGTCGAGCGCCGACGCGGGCATCGTCACCTCGTCCGCGACCGCGACGCAACGCGTGTTCGAGCACGCGCACCGTGCTCCCCGAGTGACACGCGAGCGCGCGTTGCGTAGGGTGTGATCGAACAGGACTCATGGGCTTGCTCGACACGAGACACGTCGTTCAGCTCCTTGTCCGCCCTGCATGGGAAGGGCGAGCGCTGTGGTCGTGGAGCGTCTGGCAGAGCCTGTCCCGCGAGCTCTCGCGCTGGGTGCGCGCTCCGGAGCTCGTCGAGATCCGCAGCCACCAGATGCACCGTGATCGCTCGGGCGCCGTGTGGTTTCCAGCGCTGCGCTGGAATGAGCAGAGCGCGCAGACCTGGACCCACCAGTCGCCCACCACGCTGGAGAGCAGCAAGGGTTGGCTCTTCCAGTCCACGCACGTGATGTCTCCCGCATGGTCGCAGTGCGTGGAGACCGAGAGGTCTCCCTCGATCTACGTGGAGCTCAGGTCGCGCAGCCTGGGCGAGCTCCGCGTGGAGATGCTCCTCGTCTCGATCGCCAGCGAGCTCGGGGCGACGCAGGACATCCTCGCGTCGATGCGCGCGCCGCTCTTCGCGCTCAGGGGTGACGCTCGAGCGCTGCTCGTCCACACGATGCGCCCGTTCGTCCATCGGCAGCGGACCTCGCTCGTGCGGGCGATCGACGAGATCACGCACAACGAGATCGATCGCGAGCTGAGCCTCGAGTCCCTGCAGCGCGGCTCGCTCGCGATGGATCGCCGGTGCAGGGTGGTCACCGAGCCGTGGCAGCCTCTGTGAGCACGCTCAGCGCTTGGCCGCGTGCGCGGCGCGGGCCTCGAGCGTGGCGAGCACGCCCATGCGCTTGAGGAGCGAGCCCGTGAGCTTGGGCGCGAGCTCGCGCAGCGCGAGCAGCGGGCGCACCGGTGTCGGCGTGACGAGCACCTCTTCGGCGCCGCGGATCACCGCGACCACGCCGTCGGCGACGGCCTCGGGGCGCACCTCGCGCATCATCGCGGGCGCGCGGAGGCCCGTGTCGGCCCACATGCCGGCCTCGGCGACGAAGCTCGGGCACACGACGCCCGCGTTCACGCCCGTGCCCTCGAGCTCGATCGCGATCGACGACGTGAAGCCGTTCAGGCCGAACTTGCTCG
>JBILLJ010000238.1:0-8657 GCA_044376125.1 Sandaracinaceae bacterium | reverse complement strand
CCTCGTCATCTCCCGCGCCTTCCTGGCGACCTCGTCCTGCAGCGCGTCCATCGCGCTGCTTACGGGTCGCCCGGAGGGCGGACATCCCTAAGTGCTCATGCCCCGGACATGTTCACTGCTCTCTACAACGCCGGAGCGAAACGCTGCGCCCCCCGCGCGGGTCGTGGCAGCATTCGTTCCCTCGATGCGTCGTGCAGCCTTCGTCGCACTGGCCGCGCTCGCCATGCTCGGCTGCGGGCGGTTGAGGTACGCCCCCGCGGTCCAGAACGATGCGGGCCGCGCGGACAGCGGAGAGGCCGTCGACGCGTCGCTCGACTCGGCGGCCCCGGACGACGCGCTGACGGACCGCGACGGTGACCGCATCCCCGACACCACCGATCTCTGCCCCGACGTGTCCGATCCGACGCAGCACGACGAGGACACCGACGGCCTCGGTGACGCCTGCGATGGCTGCCCACACGTCGCGAGCACCGACCAGACCGACGTGGACGCAGACGGCGTGTGGGACGAGTGCGACCCGTCGCTCGATGCCGCGCACCGCATCACGACGTTCCTCACCTTCGAGGGAAACCCGATCGGCTGGACCGCCGACATCGAGGCGGGCGGGACGCTCACGGCGCGCGTCGAGGGCGACGCCTTCGTGCTCGGCGCGAGCGAGGCGAACGTCGCGATCCTCCGCGGCCCACCGGGGCCCACCGGAACGCGCTACGCGATCTGGACCGCCGTCACGCTGGAGAGCGTCGAGCCACCGGGATCCTCCACGCGCGTGCGCAACTACGGCCTCGTCGATCAGGTCACGGGCGCCGCCGGCGTGGAGAGCGCGCTCATGATGGCGCCGCTCGACGACATCGTGGACGCCGAGATCGCAGACCTTCGCATGATCGAGCTCGACGGCGGCGCCAACCGCGGCTCGATCAATTTCCCGGAGCCCGAGATCCCGACGTCGTTCGAGCTCGGTCGCCGCACGGTCTTCGCGTACCGACGCCTGAACGCGTCGCGCTCGCTTCGCTTCGTCGCGCCCGGCGTCGACCTCACGACCGGCGGAGACCTGACCCGCACGGGCGGCTCGTTCGGTCTTCGCGTGCGAGGAACCACGGCGCGCTTCGAGCACCTCGTGGTGATCGAAGAACTGTGACGCTCACGGCACCGGCACGACCTCGACGGTCGCGTAGTCGACGCTGATCACCGAGCGGCTCCACGGGTCGTAGAGGAGCTGGGAGCCGGGGAAGCCGACCTCCAGCGTGGAGAGCGCGCCCGTGTCCACCTCGAGGCGCTCGAGCACGAAGCCGTTGCGAACGTAGAACGAACCGTCACCCCAGGCGGCGTGGGCGATGTCGTGGCCCACCGAGCCGACGAGGGCGAAGCAGCGTGTGGCGTCTCCCTCCCCGCATCCCTCGAGGGAGCGGATCTCGCCCGAGGCCGTGATCGCGAGGCTCGGCCCGACGGCCAGAAACGTCGCTGGGAGGGCCGAAGTGACCGGCATCGAGCCTTCAACCCAGCGCAGGTACGTGGTCTCGGGCGACGTGTTGTAGAGGACCGCGTCGCGGTCGGGCACGGCGTGCCCGCGATCAGCCGACCAGAGATCGAAGTCGTAGGGCTCGATGCCCGAAGCGCCCAATGTCCATGTTCCCGTGGAGAGGTCGTAGGTGACCGTCGTGTGGTCGATGCAGACGAGGCGCCCGCAGGGGAGCACCACGCCAAGCCTGCACGGCGAACGCAGCGCGATCGTCCGCACGAGCTCGAGCGCAGGGGACAGCACCTCGATCTCCGTGTGGGTCCAGACGACCAGCGATCGTTCCGTACTGCTCGCGCCGACGTAGTAGCGGCGCGCGGGAGCGACGTGCGTGGCGCGCACCACGCCCTCCCGATCGAGCAGGATGGCCTCGCCATCACGGACGCCGACGTACCCTTCCTCGTTCACGAACCACCGCGGGTACTCGGCGCCCGCATGAAGCGTTCGTCGCGGTCCCGGCGCGATCGTGGGCTCGATCCTCTCGCAACCACACGCAGGACAGCTCGGCTCGAGCGGCAGGCCCGCGTCGATCGGCGGGGCGACCGGAGCGTCCGCGCCCGCATCATCGTTCGGAACGTCCACGGCTGCGTCGGGCTCCGGGCAGAGGCACACGCCCCAGCTCGATCCCTCGCAGCGCGCGACGCCGCTCCGGCCATCCGCGCAGGCACACGCGACCGCGGAGCCGCTCTCGCAAGACATGCCACACACGCAGGCGCCGAAGCGACCGTCGGCCTCGCAGCGCTGCGAGCCTTCGCTCGCGTCCGCGCACTCGCAGGCTCGACGCGCGCCCGCCACGCACGGCTCGGGCCGCGGATCGAAGCACGCGCACGCCTGCACCACGCCGCGCTCGCACGACGCGAGGCCCGCTCTGCCGTCGCGACACGCGCAGCGATACGCCTGGCCCTCCGCGCACCCATCGCACGCGCACGCCGCGAAGGTCCGCTCGCTCGTGCACACCTGTGCGCCCGCGCGCCCATCGCGGCACACGCACGTAGCCGCCATCCCGGGGACGCAGCGCGCAGGGACTGCTCGCTCCGCGCATCCGAGAACGAGCACCGCGCAGAGCGCTGCGAGCGGCAGCGTCCACGCGAGCCCACGGAGGAGCTTCATGGCGCCTCCACGTCGGCGAATCGCAGCAGCACCTCGCAGGTCTCGCAGCGCCGGAACGCGAGGACGGCTTGTTCCGCCCAGGGATCGTAGGCGAGGGCGAGCAACTCGACGCTCTCCGAGCCGACGACGCCGGCGAGCGCGCGTGCCGTCCCGAGCCCAGTCGCGAGGTCGACCACGACGAGCTCACCGTTGCCCGCCGCGAGCGCGACGTCACCTCCCGACGCGTAGAGGTTTGGGGACCGTCCGTCGGTCCCGAACCGGAACCGTGGTGAGAGGCACCGAGACTCGTCACCCGCGACACAAGCCTCGACGTCGAGCGCTTCGTTGCCGGTCGCGAGCACCCGGTGCGGCGCGACACCGAGCACGCCGTACCGGTCGCGGTACGCGAGGTCGAATGGCGTGCGCCGGGTGATCAGGCCGAGCGCGTCGTGCTCCGCGTACCCCGCCTGATCGACGAAGGCCGCGGCGTCCGTGAGCGGCAGCGGTGGACCGAACGCGGAGGTCGCGGCCAGCAACTCGCCCGTCACCGGGCTCAGCACGAGTGGGTACCCCGCGCCAGACGCGGGCATGCAGACCCAGAGAGGACAGGCCAGCATCGAGCAGCTGTCGATCCACTCGGTGACGGGAGCGCTCGACTGCTGCGAGAGGTGCTCGTCGTACGTCGCGACGCGATCCGGGCTCACGACGTACAGGGTGGGGCCGCGGCGCGCGACGGCGAGGATGTCGGGGATCGCCTCGAACGAGAGGCGTCGATCCTCGCGCTCGACCCGCACGAACTGCTGCGCGACGCGGCCCACGTACGCATCCGAGGTCGCCCAGATCTCCGTCGGACCGGAGCCCGCGCGCAGATAGAGGTCCTCGCCCTCGCGCTGCCTCGGTCGCGGGCTCGGCGCGGGCTCGCTCGGCACCTCGCAGCGATCGCCGGGCCGGAGCGGGCACTCGCATTCGCTCCATGTCCCACCACGGCAGATCGTGAGGCCGCTCCGCCCGACGCTGCACTCGCAGGTAGCGGTCTGCCCTTCGAAGCACGTGCCCGCTTCGAGGCTCGTCGTGCCCGCGTCCGCGCAAGAGCACGCGCCGTACGTGCCTTCGTCCTCACAACGCTGAAGGCCGCTCGCGCCGCTCGCGCATGTGCACGCGATCTCGGCCCCAGGCTCGCATCGAGCACGCTCGCTGCTCACTGCGCATCCCGCGAGGAGCACACACCACGCGGCCAGCGCGAATGCGATCTGCGAGAGGATCCCGCTCATGGGCCCGCCTCGATCGCGATGAGTCTCGCCCCGAGATCGGTCGGCGCGACGATCACGCCTCCCCAGGGATCGTGCTCGATGTGGTTCAGCAGCTCGTCCGCGTCCCCCAGGAAGCCGAGCTGGCCGCTCGTGGGCTCGTAGCGCCAGAGTTCGCGGAAAGAGGTCTGGAAGTAGAACGACTGATCGAGGCTGTACGTGGCGGGGCCGACCGATCCGCTGACCCAGCGCACCGGTGCGAAGCAGCGCGCCGAGTCGCCCTCGGCACAGCCGTCGAGCGAGACGACACCGCGATCGGACGTGAACACGGACGAGTGGCCGACGACAGCAAGGACCGACTCCAGCCGGCCGGGCGATGTCGGCAGGAGCTCGGACCCGGTCCAGCGCGCGTAGTGGCCGAGCCAGAGGAACGCGTCGCGATCGGGAACCACTGCGCTGATGCCCAACGAGACCGCGGGGAAGCGCTCGACCACCCGCGACGTGTCCAAGTCGTACGTGGCACCACCGAGATGGAGCAGTCGATGGCACGGCAGGGGCCATGCATTCCCCGGACGATCGGCCACAGTCGAGTGCTCGAGCGGGATCGAGCGGACGAGGGTCATGGTGGGCGCGAGCACGTCGATCTGGGTCTCGGTGATCGCGGCAACGAACGTGTCGTAGCGAACGACCTGGAGGTACGGACGCAGCGGGCCTGCACGGCGCTCGGCGCGCACGACTCCGTCGCGACCGTAGAGATACGCGGCCTCCGCCGTCACCACGACGTAGCCCTCCTCGAACGCGAACCAGCCGAGCGGAGGCGCAGGGGTCGCGATCGTGGTCACGGTCGGCGTCTCGATCGCGGTCGGCACCACAGGCGGCGTGCAACCGCACGCGGGGCACTCGGGCTCGGGCGGAAGGCCCGCATCGAGCACGACCGCGGCGTCTGGCACCAGCGGCAGCGCCGCGTCCGCGTCGCGACACTGGCAAGGCTGCCAGGACCCATACCGGCACTCGGTGCCCCCGATCTGCCCGCCTGGGCATGGGCACGCGGCGATGCGCCCGTGCTCGCAGTCGCTCGCGCCGCACTGGCAGTCCTCGAGCGTGCGGTCGACCAAGCAGTCCTGGCTGCCCTCCGCGCCCCCGACGCACGAGCACGCGTAGCGCGCCCCTGGCACGCACGGCAGCGCGGCGGGATCGAGGCACACGCACTCGCCGACGAGATCTCCTTCGCAGGTCGCGATCCCCGCGCGTCCGTCCGCGCAGGTACACGCCTGGCTCGTGCCTTCGCTGCAGGCCGCGCAGTCGCAGGCGCCGTAGCGCCCGTCTGCGAGACAGACCTCTGATCCCATCCGCCCGCTCGCGCACGTGCACGACCGCGTCCGGCCGACGACGCACGAGGCGGGCGCGACCTCGACGCAGCTCGAGAGGAGGCCTCCCACCGAGAGCAGGCCTCCGACGACGGCCGACACCACCCACGCCCCGAGGGCGTTCGCCACGCGCAGTCCCACCCGAGCATCCTCCCCGCTCTGCCCGCGCGCGGCAATCGTGTTCAGCTGACCTTCACGCCGGGCGTGATGTCCTTGTCGGGCGAGAGCACGCTGAGGCCGCTCGCGTCCTTCACCGCGAGCACCATGCCGTGCGAGGTCTTGCCGAACTTCGCGAACGTGCGCGGCGCGAGGTTCGCGACGACGGTGATGCGGCGGCCGACCAGCGCCTCGGGCGCGTAGTGCTCCGCGATGCCCGCGAGGATCGTGCGCGGCTCGGGCTCGCCGATGTCGACCTTGAGCTCGAGCAGCTTGTCCGAGCCAGCGACGCGCTCGGCGCTCTTCACGAGGCCGAGGCGCATGTCGACGGCCGAGAGCTGATCGATCGTGATGAGGCCCGTGCCTGCGTCGCTCGTCGTGCTGGTCGTCACCTTCGTCTCCTTCTTCGCATCCTGGGCCTTGGTGGCCTTGTCGGTCTTGGGCTCGGCCTTCTTCGGCTCGACCTTCTTCTCGAGCGCCGCGGGCACCGGCGCCCCGAGGCGCAGGTAGAACGCGCGCTGCTGATCGTCGTCGAGGCGCGGGAAGAGCGGCGCGCCGGGCTTGGTCTGCATACCGGCCACGAGCCCGCCCCACGCGCTCGGCCAGCGATCGAGGCCCTCGGTGGGCGCGACGGGCGGAAGGCCGAGCTGGGCGCGGAGCTCGTCGCACTTGCTCGGCATCACGGGCCACAGCATCAGCGAGAGCCAGCGCAGCGACTCGAGCACCGTGTACGCGACCACCTCGAGGCGCGCGGTCTCGCCCTTCTTCGCGAGCGCCCACGGCTCCGTCTGATCGACGTATTTGTTCGTGACGCCCACGAGCTCCCAGATGGCCTCGAGCGCGCGGTGCGGCGCGATGTCGGCGAAGAACTTCGCCGCGCTCTCGGCCGAGCGCTCGGCCGTCGCGATCACGCTCTTCTCGAGCTCACCGAGCCGATCGTGGCTCACGTGCGGCACGCGCCCCTCGAACGAGGTGCGCACGATGCTCGCGACCATGCGGTTCAGGAGGTTGCCGAGGCCGTTGCCGAGATCACCGTGGTAGCGCGCGAGCAGGCTCGCGTGGCTGAAGTCCGAGTCGGATCCGAGCGCGACGTCCCTCATGAGGTAGTAGCGGAGCGCGTCCTTGCCGATCGCCTCGGCGATGGGCGCGGGCGGCAGGAAGTTCCCCGCGCTCTTGCTCATCTTCGCGTTGTTCACGGTCATCCAGCCGTGGGCGAAGACCTGCGTGGGCAGCGGCAGCCCGGCGCTCATCAGGAACGCAGGCCAGTAGATGCAGTGGAAGCGCGTGATCTCCTTGCCGATCAGGTGCACGGCCTCGCCGTTGGGCTCCCAGTGCTTGGCGTAGAGCGCGCCGGGCGCGCCACCGTTCACGCCGAAGCCGCCGAGCGCGCTGATGTAGTTCGTGAGCGCGTCGAACCAGACGTACACGACGTGATCGGGCGCGCCCGGAACCGGCAGGCCCCAGCGGAACGTCGTGCGCGAGATGTTGAGGTCCTCGAGGCCCTGCTTCACGAAGGCCTTCACCTCGTTGAACTTGCCCTCCGGTCGCACGAAATCGGGATGTGCCTCGAAGAACGCGAGGAGCTTGTCGGTGTACTTCGAGAGGCGGAAGAAGTAGCCGGGCTCCTTGACCCACTCGACGGGGTTGCCCGTCTCCTTGACCTTGCCGTTCTCGATGTCCTTCTCGGTGAAGAAGGCCTCGTCGATCACCGAGTACCAGCCCTCGTAGTGCCCGAGGTAGATGTCGCCGCTCGCGAGGCAGCGCTTCCAGAGCTCGTCGACGACGACCTCGTGACGCTTCTCCGTGGTGCGGATGAAGTCGTCGGGCTCGCAGCCGATGGCCTTCCACGCCTCGTGGAAGCTCGGGATGAGGCGGTCCACGAAGGCCTGCGGATCGAGGCCCTGCTCGCTCGCCTTGCGCTCGATCTTCTGGCCGTGCTCGTCAGTGCCCGTGAGGAAGCGGGTGGGGCGGCCGCGCATGCGGTGGAAGCGCGCGAGCAGATCGGCGGCGATCGTCGTGTACGCGTGCCCGATGTGGGGCTCGCCGTTCACGTAGTAGATGGGCGTCGTGATGTAGTAGGGCCGCATGGCGCGCCGAGAGTAGAACGGTGCTCGGGGCTTTGCCCGTGCCCGTGCTCGAAAAAGGGGATGGAACCCGAGAGACACGTGGCTGCATGGTTCCCGCCATGCGTCGCGTGCAGATCTCAGCCTACGACCCCGAGTGGCCTCGCCTCGCCGAGCGCGAGATGGCGCGCTTCGCGGGCGCCGTCGGCGCAGAGGGCCTCGTCGCGATCCACCACATCGGCTCCACGTCGGTGTCGGACCTTGCGGCCAAGCCGCTGATCGACCTGATGCCCGAGGTGGAGCACCTCGAGGTGATCGATCGGGCCCGCGCCGCCATCGAGGCCGCGGGCTATGCGTTCTGGGGCGAGTACGGCATCGCGGGGCGGCGCTTCTGCCCGCGGATCGCCGCCGATGGGACGCGCCTCGCGAACGTGCACTGCTTCGCCTCGGGCGACCCGGGCCTCGCGCGCCACCTCGCGTTCCGTGACTACCTGCGCACGCACCCCGAGATCGCGCGTGCGTACGCCGACGAGAAGCGTCGCTGCGCCGCGCTCCACCCGGAGGACCCTGCAGCGTACAGCGAGGCCAAGAGCGCGTTCGTGAAGCGTGTCGAGGCCGAGGCGGTGGCGTGGCAGCGGCGCGAGGCGCGCGAGCCCGCGTGAGGCTGGCCACCTGAGGCGTCGGCCCTCACCTCCATCGCGCAATGGGCGGATGCGACTCGCGCGATGGGGGAGGTGTCGGACCTCACCTTGGATCGCTCGCTTGCTCGCGCGCGACGCGACGCACGAACCTCGGCGAGCAGACCTCTCCTCGCCTCGCTCTACTCTCGACGCCCTCGACTTTCTTCGCGCGATGGGGGGCGGTGTCGGACCTCACCTTGGATCGTTCGCTTGCTCGCGCGCGACGCGACGCTCGAGGCTCGGCGCGCGCACCTCTCCTGGCCTCGCTCCCCTCTCGACTCCCCTTCGCGCGCATCGCGCTGACGGAAACACGTCTACCCCGCTCGACCGTTCGGTCGGCGGGCACACGTCTCCCGTCGCGCATCGCGACCAGGACGGCTTCGGGATCGGGATCGACTCGCTACCGACGCGTCACGTCCCACGACGACGGCGCGAACGTGCCAGCCGGGAACTTCACGGGCTTGCCGGTCGCGCGGAACTTCTCGGACGCGACCTTGTGGATCGCACGCGTCTGCGAGTAGCGCTCGCGGTACTCCTCGACG
>JBILLJ010000118.1:0-27829 GCA_044376125.1 Sandaracinaceae bacterium | reverse complement strand
ACGTTTCTTGCCGGAGGGTCTGGCCGCAGACCCTCCCTCTCGCCGAGTGAATCGGCGAGAGCCTCCCTCCCGCCGATTCGAGCACGTGCCACTCGCATCGATCCATCCAAGTGACACGTGCTCTCAGAACGGCGCGGGACGAGGTGTGTAGGTCGCGCTGCGCGTCCGGTGCTCCATCGAGTCGAGTCCGTCGTAGAGGAGCAACATGCGCTTGTCGCCGCGATACTCGACCGTGCGGGCGGAGTAGCGCGCCGCGTCGGTGCCGAAGCCCTGCACCCGCGTCTCGCCGCCGAAGACCGTCGCGCGTGCGAGGTACACGATGGTGTCGTCGATGTGGGGGCGATTGACCGTCATCGACGCGGTGAGGTGGCCCATGCCGCGCTCGTCGAGCTCGGTCTCGAAGGCCTTGGCGGTGTTGAGCATGCCCTGGATCGCGACGATCGAGGACGCGACCGCGGCCGTGATGTCGACACCGTCCTTGCTCTTGATGCCCCTCTTCGTGAGGAGCTCGAAGTTGGCCTCGCCGAGGTCGTCGCGGATGCGGCGATGCACGGCGTTGTCCTCGTTGTAGCTCTTGAGCGTGCCGACCACGGCACCGCACGCGGTGCGCGGCTCGCGCCACTTGGACTCCTGCGTGCGGCCGAGGAGGAGGCGGCCATCGACCTCGAGGCGTCCGACGTGCGTCTTCAGATCGACGTTCACGAGCAGGTACGAGCCCGGGTGACCTTGGTAGAAGCGCTGTCGGATCGGCTCGTCGAGCATGTGCGCGGCGGTCACGTGCGCCAGCGTGTTGCCGTCGTCGGTGCCGCCGCCGGTCGGGGAGAAGGCCTCGAGCTTGTACTCGCCGATCTCCGACATCGTGGCGAAGCGTGACGCGACCACCTGCTCGTACGAGGTCGTCGCCTCGCCCTGGTGAATCCGGTCGCCGCAGTTGGTGTGCGCGAGCGTGGTCATCACGCTCGGCAGGCCGAGGTCGGCGCCACACGCCATCACGTCCTCGCCATCGTTCACCTCCTCGTCGCCCGCGAGCTGGAGCTCGTCGCGGATGAGCTGGAGGCCGTTCACGAGCACGTAGCGGTCGCTGACGATCTCGTTCAGGTACACGCGATAGGCGTTGTGCTCCATGCCGAACTCGGCGTGGAGCGACCAGAACTTCTCGAGGCGCGCGCGGGCGAGGGACGGATCGAATTTCATCGAGGAGACGCTACCAGAGCAGCGCCCCGGCATGGACGCGGTGTGCGCGCGTCAGAGGCCGGCCTCGGGCGGCACGGGCGGCAGCGCCGACGCCTCACCGCCCCCACGGAACACGAAGTAGGCGGCCGCCACGAGGCAGAGCGTCGCGTACACGAGATCCATCGAGAAGGGTCGCCGCATGTAGGTCGTCGCGAAGACCATGAAGACGACCATCGTGATGACCTCCTGCATGACCTTGAGCTGACCCAGCTCGAACTGCCCCGCGCCGATGCGGTTCGCGGGCACCTGCAGGCAGTACTCGAAGAACGCGATGCCCCAGCTCACCGCGATCGCGATCCACACGGGCCGATCGCGGAGATCTCGCAGGTGCGCGTACCACGCGAAGGTCATGAAGACGTTCGAGAGAAGGAGCAGACCGGCGGTCTGGAGCCAGACGGGCATGCGCCGAGAATCCAGCGCGTGCGCGAGGCCCTCAACAAAACGGCGGTAGAGCCCGATGGGCTTGCTACACCAGCCTTCGATGAGCGACTCCGCGCCGTTCCGTGAGCGACTCCCACCCTTGCCCGACGTGCCCGACGCGCAGCGCGGTCGAGGCGACGTCTACGTTCGCTATGAGGACGTGACGCAGGACGGTCGCCTCGTGTCGCGCGCGGCCTCTTACGCGATCGGCGCGGCGGTGTGGCGCGACGTGCTCGAGCGCCATCCGCTGACGCCCGTGCTCGTCGGGCAGGGCATACTGCCGATCCTCGCGCGGCTCGTCGTGGTGGTCGGAGGCGGCCCGATCGGCGTGCGCGCGCGCGTGCGCGCGGAGGGTGCCTTCGAGATCGTCGAGGCGATCGACGAGGCAGGCAAGTCGCGCTTCCGCGCCGACATGTGGGCCGATCTGCGCGCGCCGCGCGGAAGGACGTTCGGCAGCGCGCCGGGCGACGGCGAGGAGATCGCCATCGGCGCGATGTGGGGCGAGCACGTGATGACGCGGCCGTTCGCGCCGCCGAGCGAGCGCACGGTCGATCGCGTGCCCGAGGGCTTCGGGACGCCGCGACGCGTGGCGTATGTCCCGCCGCTGCGCGCGATCGAGCTGCCCGATGGCGCGCGCTGGCTCGACGACGCGTGGGTCGAGGACCCGACGCCGCTCGTGCTCGGCCTCGGGCACACCGACTCGAACCAGCACGTGAACTCGCTCGTGTATCCGCAGCAGCTCGAGGAGGCCGCCCTGCGCCTCTGTCACCGCAAGGGCCTGCCCACCGATCGGTTCGTGAGCCGGTTCGAGATGGCGTATCGGAAGCCGTCGTTCGCGGGCGACGTGCTCCGCCTGCGCGTGCGGGCCTACGCGCGCTCGCTCGGCGGCGTCGAGCTCGTCGGTGTGATGGGCGTCTTCGCGACCGAGGCCGAGCACCGCGGCGAGCTCGGCAAGGCCCGGGTGTTCGGGTCGGTGGAGCTTTCGCCCTAGCGCGGGGCGACGTAGATCCCCGTGGTGCTCCGCCTCCCACAGCTCTTCGATCACGAGGCCGTGATCACGCTCGCGGCGCCGATCGACGCGGACGCCGTCGCGGAGCTGACCGCGGCCGAGCGCGCGCTCGTCGAGCGTGCGATCGACAAGCGCAAGCGCGAGTTCGCGACGGGTCGCAAGCTCGCGCGCGCCGCGCTCGCGGAGCTCGATCACCGCGGCGTGGAGATCCTGAACGGCCCCGATCGCGCGCCGATCTGGCCGAGCGGGATCGCGGGCTCGATCAGCCACTGTGATCGCCTCGCGGTCGTGGCGATGACGCGCGCCGAGCACGGCACCGTCGGCGTGGACGTGGAGCACCGCGACGAGCTCAAGCGCGATCTCTGGAAGACCGTCTTTCTGCCGCGCGAGATCGACGCGCTCGATGCGGCGTTCGACATGCCGATGCGCGGCCGCATGGCGCTCGTGCTCTTCTCCGCGAAGGAGGCGCTCTACAAGGCGCAGTACCCGCGCACGACGACGTTCATGGGCTTCCACGAGCTGCACGTCGCGATCAGCCCCGACCCGCGCGAGCCCACGCGCGGCACGCTCCGCTGCACGTTCCAGAACGACGTGGGCGCGCTCGATCGCGACGGCTTCGCGCGTGCGTCGGTCGCGCACGGTCGCTTCCAGCTCGAGGCCGCCCCCGGCGCCGAGGTGCTGACGAGCGTCTTCATCCCTGCGCGGCGCTGAGGCCGCGCGTCACGGGGTCAGCGCGCGGACGAGCGCGGACGCGTCGTCGTGACCGTGGAGGCGGCGCACCGTCGTCGCGGTCGCGGAGAGCACGTCGGCTGCGAAGATCTTGTGCGCGAGGACGACGTGGCCCTCGGCCGTGAGGCCGGTGACGCGAGACTCGACGCGCACGCGCTGCCCGCCGGTGACGCCTGCGCGGTAGGTGATCTCCTCGGCCACGGGCGCGAGCGCCACGGGCGGGACGCCGATCGCCGGCAGACGGCGACAGAGCGCCTCGTCGCACCAGTCGAGGTAGGCGGGGTGATTCGCGTGATCGAGCGGGTCCATCCAGGTCCACCACGCCTCGAGCTCGAAGCGCTGCACGGGCGCGTCGGCGATCGGCGTCGCGATCGCGGGCAGCTCGGGCGCGAGCATGTCGTCGGCCGGTGGGCTCGCCTCGACCGGGAACGCCGACAGCAGCGACGCGCTGCCCCGCGTGGGCTCGAGCGTCGCGGACACATGCACCCACTCCTGGCGCGCGGACGCGATCGGCCCTCGCTCCTCGGACACGATGCGCACCTCGCGCGTGGAGAACATCTCGCGACGCATGCGCGAGATCCACGAGCGCCCCACGAGCGCCTCGCCGTAGTAGGGCTCGAGCGCGTGCCGCACGGTCATCGTGCGGACGATGAACGCGGTGCCTTCGTCGCGGTAGCGCTTGGGCGGCCAGCCCGCAGCGCTCGAGGCGTCGACGGCGATCTCCTGGAAGGCCCGCCAGACGTCGCCCGCGCGGGCCGCGTCGCGGACCGAGAAGGCATGGCGGGGGACGTGCGCGCGGCTCTCGAACACGCGCGCTCCTTATCACGATGGTGCACGCCGGGATTGATCTCCGAAGCCCGGGCGAGCGAGCCTGCACCTCGTCGGACCACGAGCTCGGCCCCGACCACGAGCTCGGCCGGACCCCTGCGGAGGACACGATGAGCCTGAACCTCGCCACGCTTCTCGCGGAGAGCACGAAGCGCCACCCCGGAAACCGCGCCGTGATCCTCGGCGACACGACCCTCGACTACGCCACGCTGGACGCCTTCGCGCGGCGCTTCGCAGGCGCGCTGAAGGGCCTCGGGCTCAAGCCGGGTCAGCACATCGCGCTGATGCTGCCGAACGTCCCGCACTTCACCATCGCGTACTTCGGTGGTCACTACGCGGCGAACCCGATCGTGCCGCTCAACGTGCTCCTCACCGCGGACGAGATCGCCTACCACCTCGAGGACTCGGACGCGGTCGCGCTCGTCGCGTGGGAGATGTTCGCGCCACAGGCGCAGGCCGCCGTGCAGCGCGTGCCCACGTGCAAGCACCTCATCATCGCCAAGGCCGATCGCTCGGACGTCTCGGCGCCCGAGGGCGCGCACTCCTTCACGCGCCTCGTCGCCACGGCCGAGCCCGTGATGGAGGTCCCGGCGACCATGCCGGACGACACGGCCGTCATCCTCTACACGTCGGGCACGACCGGTCGCCCCAAGGGCGCCGAGCTCACGCACTTCAACCTGTTCTTCAACGCGCACTTCGCGCGCACGATGCTGCTCTCCTACTCGCAGAACGACGTCGCGCTCGCAACGCTGCCGCTCTTCCACAGCTTCGGCCAGACCGTCATCCAGAACGGCCTGCTCGCCGCGGGCGGCACGATGGTGCTCCTTCCGCGCTTCGACCCCGAGTCCGCCTTCGGCCTCATCCACAAGCACCGCATCTCGATCTTCGCGGGCGTGCCCACGATGTACTTCGCGATGCTCCACTTCGGGAAGGCCGCGGACTTCGACACCTCGAGCCTGCGCGCGGCGGTCTCGGGCGGCGCGGCGATGCCCGTCGAGGTGATGTCGGCGTTCGACGCGAAGTACAAGGTCAACATCCTCGAGGGCTACGGCCTGTCGGAGACCTCGCCGATCGCGAGCTTCAACGTGCTCGACAAGCCCAAGAAGGCGGGCTCGATCGGCCTCCCGATCTGGGGCGTGGACTTCAAGCTCGTCGACGATCAGGGCAAGACGATCGTCGACCCGATGGTGCCCGGCGAGATCGCCATCCGCGGCCACAACGTGATGAAGGGCTACTACAAGAAGCCCGAGGCCACCGCCGAGTCGATCAAGGACGGCTGGTTCCACTCGGGCGACATCGCCCACCGCGACGAGGAGGGCTACTACTTCATCGTCGATCGCAAGAAGGACATGATCATCCGCGGCGGCTTCAACGTGTACCCGCGCGAGATCGAGGAGATCCTCTACGGGCACCCGGCGGTCGCCGAGGCCGCCGTCATCGGCATCAAGCACGAGAGCCACGGCGAAGAGGTCAAGGCCGTGATCGCGAAGAAGGCCGGCTTCGAGGCCGTGACGGGCGAGGAGATCATCGCCTACTGCAAGGAGAAGCTCGCGGCCTACAAGTACCCGCGCGTGGTCGAGTTCATGGACAGCCTGCCCAAGGGCCCCACGGGCAAGATCCTCAAGCGAGAGCTGAAGAAGTAGCCACGAGCAACCGTTCTAGAGGAGACATGCCCTTGGTCCGGTCCACGCTGGTCGCGCTCGCCCTCGTCACCTCGCTCGTGCTCGCACCGCTCGGTGCAGCACGAGCGCAGGATCTCGCCTCCGCGCAGGCAGCGCTCGCGCGCTACGACCTCGCGGACCCACGCACCTTCGAGGCGCTCGAGACCCTGCGACGGGTCGCGGACGCGAACGGGGCCGAGGCACCGACCGCACGTGCCGTGCGCGCCTACGCGGGCGTCGACCTCCTCGTCGCGGCCACCGTGCTCGGCGATCAGACCGCGCTCGAGCGGCTCGGCCAGGCGCTCGGCACGAGCGATCGTGCGGCGATGAGCGCGCTCCTCGATGCCGAGCTCGCGCGAACCCCGAGCGGGGCGCTCGCCGTGGCTGCGCGTGAGGCGCGCGCGACGCTCGCGGCGCTCGATGGGCGCCCCGCGGCGCACGGCGCGCGCAACGACGCGATCCTCCTCGTGACCGCGCCGACGGACCCCGCGGCGTTCCGTGCCCGCGTGCGCGAGCGCTTCGACCCCGTCGTGGACTCGACGCTCGAGATCGTGCCCGAGCATGCGAACGAGGTGCGTCGGATCATCGCCGCGATGCAGGCCCTCTCGGCCGCGCAGCGCGCCGCGCAGGCCGGTGATCCGCTCCTGCTCGCGATCCGCCCGCGCATCGACGCCACGCGCGCGCGCCTCTCGGAGATCGTGGTGTCCGACACGTCGATGGACGACATCGACGTGCTCCTCACGATCACCCCGACGGGCGTCGCGTTCGGCTACGTGCCGCGGACGCGCGTGGGTTCCGATGCACGCCCGCTGCTCGACAGCGGGACTCCGAGCTGGCCGAGCACGACCACCGTCGCGTTCCCCGCGGAGATGCCGCCCGTGGTGCGCCCGATCGACGGCTTCGCCGCCCAGCCCGCCATCGCCGCGGCGCGACGTGGGCGCGTGGCCATGCGCGTCGAAGGGGCGGTGCCGACCCACCTCGTCGCACGCGTGGTGCGCTCGCTCGAGCAGACGCCGCTCGCGATCACCCACCTCGCGACGAGCAGCGGTCGCATCCCGGTGTCGTTCGTCCGCGAGGATGCGCTCCCGGCGGACGCCGCACGCGTCTCGATGCGGCCCGGCGGCTATGCCGTCGAGCATCGCAGCGGTCGACGCGTCGAGCTCCCGCGCATGCGCGTGGAGGGGCACTGGCGCTTCGACCACGAGGGTCTCTTGCGTGCGCTGCCTGCTCATGGCGTTCGGGCGGTGATCCCCAACGCGCTCACGCCGGCGGGCGAGATGCTCGAGACCGCCGCCGCGATCGCGAGCGAAGGCCGAACGACGATCGTCGTGCCCTGAAAGCACGTGGCACTCACCACGTGCACTCCCGTCTCGGGGTGGGTCTCCCACAACACCGCGAAGCGCCGACCGTCCCACGCGAGGCGCGGCACGCGGTTGTCGTGGCCGCCGACCCCACGGCTCAGGACGATCGGGCCACGCACGAGGGTCCCATCCGGAGCAAGGGTGGAGAGCTCGACACGCCCGTCGCGCGTCGCCGTGGCGAGACCCGCGCGATCCCCCGCGGAGACGAGATCGGGTGGGCTGTACGACTCGATCGGCAGATCGACGATCGTGCCGAGGCCACGTGACGACACCGAGGCCGCGCGCAGCGGTCCGCGACCCACGAGCCCCGAGCCACTCGGCCACACGACGACGAAGCCCCCCGTCGGTGCACGACCCACGTACGCGAGCCCCGCGCCTTCGGCGTTGGTGTCGAGGCCGTGCGCGGTGTGGAGCGCCGCGCCCGTCTCGTGTCCGTCGCGCACGTCCACGAACACGAACGACAGCGACTCGCTGTACTGCCCCTCTGGACGCCGTCCGTAGACGATCGCGAGCTCGTCGCCGCCGAGCGCCATGCGATAGCGCCCCGCGGAGGCATCGAACGGTGTCTCCCACGCAGTGCGGAGCGCTCCGGGCGAGGTGAGCTCGAGGCCGGCGAGCGTCGCGTGGCAGGCGCCCCCTTCCTCGTAGCGTCGCGCGAGCACGAGCGCGCGCGATCCCGCCGTCACCATCGCTTCGGGCCAACCCGCGAGCGTCGTCGCGTGCAGCGCGTGCAGCATCGGCGACGAAGACGCAGGCAACGAGAACGCGCGGACCGTTCGCGCCGCCGCATCACGGGGATCAGCCACGTAGAGAGACCAGATCGAGGTGCCGTCGAACGCGAGCGTGGGGCGATCGGCATACGCCGACGGTGCGCCCGCGGCGACGAGCTCGACGCGCGCGGTCTCCTCGAGGCCGTGCTCACACCCCGGAGGTCCGGAGCCCGCGGCTGCGGCGGGTGTGGGGATGATCGTCGCGGGCCAGCCTGCAGGCACCGCGAGCTGCGCCAAGGTCCGGCCCGCGCGTCGACGAAACGGCCCGCCCGACACGGTGGACGCGGGGCTCACGACGAGCTCGTGACCGCGCGCGTCCACGAGAGCGATCTCGTACGTGACGCTGGGGCCCGCAGGCAGCGTGACGGGGTCGGGGCTGCAGAGGAGATCCCCCGCGTAGAGCGTCGAGGCGCCGACTGGCTGGGTGCTCGCGACGCCGAGCCCACGCACGCGCAGCTCGAGCAGATCGAGCGGGCCGGCGCCCGCGACGCTCACCTCGACCGCGATCGCCGCGCCCGGCCCGCAGTCGCCGCCACCCTGCCGAAACGAGAGCGACGCACGATCCACGTGCACCGAGGGCGCGCGCGCCGGCGCACGTCCCGAGGCCGTCGTGAAGCGAACGACCGGGTAGAACGCGCCGCGCGTGGAGCCCGGCGACGCACCGAGCCGCTCGGTGTCGGTGAGACGTGTGCCGTCGCGGCCGAACGCGAAGACGTGCTCGAGCGTGTACGTCTCGGAGGGTCGGAGCCTGCGTCGCGGGCGGAGGTCGAGGCGCGTGGCCACGACCGTCGCGTCGAGCGGCACGAGCGCCCCGCTCGCGTCGCGCAGCTGGTACTCGGTGGCGAGGCGCGCGCGCAGCGCGGGCGAGTACGCGCCGAGGAAGACGCGCAGCGTGACGTCGACCGGCACGCCGACCGCGCCATCGGAGGGAAGGTGCACGCGCTCCTGGCGGGGCGCGATGCACGAGCACGCCTGCGCGCGACGCGGCACGCCCAGGAGGACGATCACGGCGAGGAGAGCGAGAGCGAGCGACCAGGCGGAGCGCACCGCCATGATTCGTCGGCGAGGCCTCGAGTCTCCCTCGGCCGCGCCTCGCGTCGTGATCAGCGTCGCGATCAGAGCGCCGGCGGAGGTGGCGACTCGGTGCTCGACGGCGCGACCGCATCGACCTGCACCGCGTAGGGGATCTCGCCGCGGAGCGTGCTCGGAGAGACCGGGCCCGTCACGCCATCGATCGCACGCTCGAGACAGGGCGCGACCGTCGCGAAGTCGACGTGCGCAGGCAGGCGCAGCCCGGTGATGCGCATCTGACCGTTCGGAGAGATCTCGAGACGGAAGCGGATCGAGGCCCGCGGCGCGCGCGCGGAATGCGGGAAACAGGCCTGGATCTCGGTGCGCCGCGACGCGAGCACGCGACGCACGACCGCAGCGTGCGCCGCCGTGACCGGGCCGACGGTCGGCGTCGTGACCGTCACCGTGGGCGTGCTCGCGACGAGGCGGAAACGGCGGCTCACCGTGCGAGGGCGCGTGCCGGTGAAGCGCTCCGTGCGCGGGCCGATGCGGTTCATGATCGCGTTCGCGATGCAGCCCTCGAAGGGTGAGGTGCCGCGGGCCCCGATCGCGGGCGTGCGCGGCGGCGAACCGAACGAGACGGACCACATGCCCTGCGGGAACAGGTGCACGTTCACCATCACGCGCGCAGGCGAGGTGGTGCTCGTGCTGCTCGCGCACTGCTGGACCTCGGGCTCGATGGCGGCGAGCCCCGCCTGCACGTCGGCGATCGACGTCGGCGGCGGCATGGCCATGATCGCGCGAGCCGAGGTGGTCGCCGGCCCGAGCAGCGAGGCGAGGATCGCGAAGAACGCGAAGACGAAGGTGCGCGAGGTGTTCATGGCGTGACCGAGGCAGCGGCCGGCGTGGCCGCGAGACGGGGACGATACGACACCGCGACGCGTCGCGGCGCGCGACCTCCCGGCGGCTGGATGCGGGGCCCGATCTCGCCGGAGATCCAGTCCGAGACGCAGACCTCGAGGGGCGTCTGGCCACGAAGCTCCGCGCCGCGCTCGGGCGCGCGCGAGCGCGCACCGAACGCCAGAGACCAGCGCCCATCGGGATGCACGAAGAGCGTCACGGGATAGGTGCGTGGCGCGCGATCGCCCTCGAAGTGCGTCGCGAAGCACTCGTCCACCCGCGGCGCGAGCGCGACCAGGCGCGGCCTCACCTCGGCCAGACGCAGCGGCGCGCGCGGGGCGGGCGGCCCCGGATCCGGCGGGATCGGCGGCATGATCCGCAGCTCGTCCACCCCTCCGCAGTCCGCGTCTCGACACACCGCACGCGCCGCGACACCCGATGGCATCGAGCAGAGGGCGAGCAGCGCGAGGAGAACGTGGCGGGCCTTCGGCATGGGGAGCTCCGTCTGCAGTCGTTCTCCTGTGACGCACGACGGGTCCGAAGGATTCGCCGCACGCGAGAGCTCGCCTGCGGAGACTCTCGCGTCAGAGGGTAGCCCGGACGGTCTCGAGGAAACGATCGCCGTACGCCGCGATGCGCGCCGGCCCCATGCCGTGCACGTCGCGGAGCGCGCCGCGGTTCGAGGGCCTCTGCTTGGCCATCTCGAGCAGCGTGCGATCGTGACAGACCACGTACGCGGGGATCTTCTGCGACTGAGCGATCGAGGCGCGCGTCGCACGGAGCGCCTCGAAGAGGCGGCCCGTCGGGCCGTCGAGGCCCTCGGTCGCCTTGCTCTTGGCGGCACCGATCGACGGCGGCCTGGCTGCACGCCCCTTCGCTGGCGGCGGCATCACGCGCACGGGCTCCTCGCCCTTCATCGTGCGGATGCCGAGCGCCGTGAGGAACGGCATCGGGTACTCGCTCGCCGTGATGTCCACGAGCCCCGCCGTGACGCAGCGACGCAGGAGCCGCAGGATCCAGTCGGGGTCTTCACGCGAGAACAAGCCGTGCGTCGAGAGCGACACGAGGCCGAGCTGCTTCATGCGAGGACTGGTCTCGCCGTGCAGCATGTCGACCACGGCACGCAGGCCCGCGCGCCGGTTGACCCGCGCCACACCCGAGAGCGCCTTGCGCACCGTGAGCGCATCCTCGTCGGTCACGCGCCGTTCGCCTTCGCCCTCGGACTCGAGGCGCTCGCAGACGTCGCAGTGCCCACAGCCGCCGAGCGTCTCCTCGGTGTCCTCGAAGTAGCGGAGGATGAAGTCGTGGCGGCAGCTGCCGGCCTCCACGTAGCGCAGGAGGTCGAGGAACATGCCCCATTGCCGCTGGATCCGCGCAGCGTCCGGGCGATCGCCATCGCGATCCATCTCGATGAGGCGACGCCGCAAGGCGATGTCGGCCGAGGCCGTGAAGAGCACGCCCCACGCAGGCTGACCGTCACGACCCGCGCGCCCGACCTCCTGGTAGTACGCCTCGATCGAGCCCGGTGGGTGCACGTGCACGACGGTCCGGATGTCGGGGCGATCGATGCCCATGCCGAATGCGTTCGTGGCCACCACCACGTCGAGCCGGCGCGACGCGAACTCGCCGCTCACCTTCGTGCGCTCCTCCGAGGAGAGGCCCGCGTGGTAGGCGGCGCTCCGGTAGCCCGCGCCCGACACGAGCGTCGCGTACTCCTCCGCGGCCTTGCGCGTCGCGGTGTAGACGATGGCCGCGCCCTCGCCGGTCTTGGCGCGATCATGGAGCGCCGAGCGAAGCGAGCCGAGCACGGCCTTCTTCCGCGTCGAGGCGCCATCGATCTCGAACGAGCTGAGGTGGAGGTTCGGTCGCGCGAAGCCGCGCAGCACCACGGCGGCGTTCCGCTCGCGCAGCCCGAGACGATCGAGGATCTCGTCGCGCACCGTCGGCGTCGCCGTCGCGGTGCACGCGAGCACGCGCGGCGGCCGCAGCGCCTCGAGCACGCGACCGAGCGCGAGGTAGTCGGGGCGGAAGTCGTGCCCCCACTGCGAGATGCAGTGCGCCTCGTCGATCGCGACGAGCGGAGGCCGCAGCGCGGCGAGGCGCGCGAGCAGCCCGTCGTTGGCGAGCCGCTCGGGGGCGACGTACACGAGCCGATAGCGGCCCGCGGCGAGATCCCGCTCGCGCCGGCGTCGCTCGTCGGGCTCGAGCGTGGAGGCGAGGTAGGTCGCAGGGATGCCGCGCGCCTCGAGACCGCGGACCTGATCGTCCATGAGCGCGATGAGCGGCGAGACGACGATCGTCGTGCCCTCCAGCTCCGTGGCCGGAAACTGGTACGTGAGCGACTTGCCGCCACCCGTGGGCGCGACCACGAGCGCATGAAACGGTGCATCGAGCAGCGCGCGCACGGCGTCTCGCTGCCAGGGCCGAAAGCCCGTCAGGCCGAAGCGCGCCGCGAGGCGTGCATCGAGCGCGGCATCGGTGAGGGTCTCGGCGGGCACGGGGCACGCACCATAGCTGGCCTCGTCGCCATGCGTGGTCATCGCGTCGTCGGATGGTGACGCGACGGTGTCGAGAGAGTCCGTCATGCGCGCTCCATCGACGCGTCGAGGTCGTCGTTGCGCACCCTGGTGGTGGTTGGTCCGAGAGAGCTGCGTGCTTAGACCGATGGGCATGCGCATCGCGTTGCTCGGCGCCACGGGCGCCACGGGAAGGCTCGTGATCGGCGCGGCTCTGCGCGACGGCCACGAGGTCCACGCGCTCGTTCGGCCGGCTCGACCGGGGAGCGCGGTGCGAACGCTTCCGTTGCGTGATGGGCTCGTTCAGCGCACCGGCGACGCGACCGACCTCGAGAGCGTCGCGGAGATCGTGAAGGGGTGCGAGGCCGCGATCTGTCTCGTGGGACCGGTGCGCGAGGCCGCGCCGGATCTCTGCGCACGCGCGGCGACCGCGCTCGTCGAGGCAGCACGAGACACGGCGCTCGCGCGGATCGTGCTCGTGACGGGCGCGATGATCGGACACCCGAGCGATCACACGCACGGCCTCTACCGTGTCGTTCCAGCGCTGCTCGGCGCCGCGCGTGAGGATCGTCTCGCCTCCGAGCGCATCGTGCGAGAGGGCATGCGCGGCCTCGGGCGCGCGCACGTCATCGTGAGGCCTCCGCGCCTCGGCGATGGACCGACCGCGGGCTGGGTCCTGGCTGGTCCCGAGATCGAGATCGGCACGATGGATGGCATCCCGCGGATCGATCTCGCCGAGGTGCTCCTCGAGGCTGCGGGTGGTCGATGGGATGGAGGCGAGATCGCGGTGCGCGCCGCCCACGGCGACGAGCGTGGTGCGCAGGCACACATGCTCCCCTTCGGCCGATCGCGCAGCGACACGGCGAGGCTGCCGCGACGTCCGACGAGCCCGTGATCACGTGAACGAGCCCTTCCCGTCGACGCGCGCGGGCCCCAGTCTTCGTTCATGAGCGCGAGCAGAATCGGAGTGACGGGCGCGACGGGGCTCGTGGGTCAGGCTCTCACCCGATCGCTCGAGCGCGACGGCGTCGAGGTCGCTGCGTTCTCGCGCGACCCCAAGCGCCTGCCGACTGCGCAGCAGCGCAACGCGCGCACCTGGCCTCCACGACCCGAAGACGTGGCGCTCGATGGCATCGTCCACTTGCTCGGTGAGCCCGTCGCGGGGCGCTGGACGCGCGCGAAGAAAGACGCGATCCGCGCGAGCCGCGTGGACGGCACGCGCCGGCTCGTCGACGCGATCGACGCGCTGCCCGCCGAACGCAGGCCACGTGTGCTCGTGTCCGCGAGCGCGATCGGGCTCTACGGAGATCGAGGCGACGAAGTCCTCACCGAGACCTCGAGCCCCGGCAGCGACTTCCTCGCGGACGTCTGCGTGCAGTGGGAGCGAGAGGCTGCGCGCGCGGAGTCCCTCGGCGTCCGCACCGTGATGCTCCGCATCGGGCTCGTGATGAGCCGCGAGGGCGGCGCGCTCGGCGCGATGCTGCCCGCGTTCCGCATGGGGCTGGGCGGCTCGATGGGCTCGGGCGAGCAGTGGTGGCCGTGGATCCACATCGACGATCTCGTCGGCCTGGTGCGCCTCGCGCTCGAGCGAGAGGAGCTCCGCGGACCGCTCAACGCCACGGCGCCATCGCCCGAACGCCAGCGCGACTTCGCCAAGGTCCTCGCCCACGTCCTGGGACGCCCCGCCTTCCTCCCGGCACCAGCGTTCGCGCTCCGAGCAGCGCTCGGTGCCTTCTCGGAGGAGCTGCTCGCGAGCCGTCGGGTGTTGCCCGAGAGCGCGCAGAAGGCCCACTTTTCCTTCCGATTCACGCGCCTGGAAGACTGTCTGCGCGACGCCGTAGGCTGAGCTGCGCACCAGTCGCCGAGCAATCTCACGAGGGCTCTTGCTCGTTCGCAAAGAGAGAGTCATTCTCGCTCTCTCTTCGCGACTGAGAACCATTCCCGCACGTGAGGTCCACTTCCATGGCTCGTCGACTCGCCCTCCTCGCTCCGTCTCTCGGGCTCGCGCTCGCGGGCTGTCCCGGTCCGGCGACGACCGACGACGCAGCGATGTCGCCCGATGCGTTCACTGGCAGCTCCGACGCGGGCACCGATGGCGGCATGGCCACGACCGACGCGCATCGAGACCCCGACGCGTTCGCAGCGGGGGATGCACCCGTCGAGCCCGATGCGTTCGTCGAGGCCGATGCTGGCAGCGACGCGTTCGTGAGCGGTGATGCAGGACCGTCGCTGCCCGCGATCACGGATCCGACGCCGCACCTCGTGCCCGCGTCGGCCGACGGCCATGACCGACTCTACGACGTGGTGTTCGCGCCCGACTCGAGCTTCTACGTCGTCGGCGTGCGCGCCGCGGGCACCGACGCGACGACGAACGACTTCGAGACGATCGTCGGGCACTTCACGCCCTCGGGTGATCTCGACACGAGCTTCGGGACCGGCGGTTGGTTCGTGTCGAACCTCGCCGTGGGCCTCGGTGGCGAGATCGCGCGCGCGATCGGCCTCCAGAGCGACGGTCGCATCGTCGTCGCGGCGACCGTGGAGCACGTGGCGGTGGGCGCGGACGCGCGAGACCGCGACGTGGCCGTGATCCGGCTCGACACGGACGGAACGCTCGACGACACGTTCGGCACTGCTGGTGCGGTGCTGCTCGATCTCTCCGACGGTGAAGCCGTGCCGGCCCCAGGCACCGGCTACGCGGCCGATGGTGCATGGAACCTCGTGGTCGATGCGTCCGACCGCATCGTGATCGCGGTGCAGGTCAAGCGCATGGGCGGGACCGACACGGACTTCGGCCTCGTGCGTCTCGCGGCCAACGGCGCGCTCGACACGACGTTCGCCGGAGGCGGCCTCTACCAGCGCGACATCGACAACGTCAGTGCCACCGTGCGCGAGGTCGAGATCCTCCCCGACGGGCGCCTCGCAGGGACCGGCTACTACTCGAACGGCGGCTCCATCCGGCCCGTCATCTACCTGGTCGACGACAGCGGAGATCCCGTCACGACGTTCGGCACCGGAGGCCTCTACACCGAGATCGTGTTGATGGCGCAGACCGAGATCTACGCCGCCGCCGTGCAGGGCGACTCGCTCGTCACGGTGGGCTATGGCCGCGAGCTCGGGCCGGAAGACAACGACTTCGTCTCGCTGCGCGTGAGCACCACCACGGGCAGCCGCGACCTGACGTACGGCGGTGTGGGCTACTCGCTCCTGCCCGGCTACGACTTCGGCGACAACGCCCGCGACATCCGGGTGCTGCCCGACGGCCGCTCGGTGCACGTCGGCGCGCTTCGCACGTCCTCCACGGAGGCCGACGCCGCGATCGTGCTGCTCTCGCGCGACGGCGCTCCGGACACGACGTTCGGCACCGCAGGCGTGATGCTCGCCAACCTCGCGGCCGGCACGGTCGACCACTTCTGGGGCATCGACGTGGACCCGACGGGCACGCGCATGGTGGCCGTCGGCATCGGCGGTACGAATCCGGCGACCGACGACGACGCGCTCGTCTATCTTTCGCGCATTCCATGAGCCGCTCCCGCAACACGGGTCTCGACACGATCGCGCCGCTCGTCCTCGGGCTCGCGTGCGCGACCTCGAGCTGCGTGCGTGTGGACATCAGCTACCGCGACGTCGGCGGCCCTGACGCGTACCGCGCGGACGCCGCGCGGCCCGACGCCGCGCGGCCCGACGCGGACCTCGACGCGCCCGCGATGGACGCGCCGTTCGACCGCGACACCCTCGACCTCGGTGTGGGCGCGTTCGATGCGCCCTCGAGCGACGCTCCGCTGCCGACCGGAGACGACGGAACGCGTGCGGTGCTCTCGTCGGTCGGAGAGCGAGTGATCCTCGCGTCGCTGTCCGAGTTCGAGCGCACCGCCGAGGCCCTCGTCGCGGCGACCGACCGCGCGGCGGCCTCGGGCATGGTGGAGGATCGCGACGCCGCGCGCGCCGCATGGCGCACCGCGATGCGCGCGTGGCAGCACGTCGAGATGCTGCAGGTCGGGCCCGCAGGCCTGGGCCTCTACACGCTCGGCGGCCGCGGGCTGCGCGACGAGATCCACCCGTGGCCGCTGGTCAGCTTCTGCAGCGTCGACGAGGACACCGTCGCTCCGATCCACGCAGACCCTGCGCTGCTCGGCGCCGAGCCCGTCAACACGCGTGGCCTGTCGGCGATCGAGTACGTGCTCTTCGACGAGAGCGGCGAGAACCGCTGCGGCCCGACCTCGGCGATCAACACGAGCGGCAGCTGGGCGGCGCTCGGTGCTGACGAGATCGCACGTCGTCGCCTGGTGTTCGCGCACTCGGCGTCCGTGGTCGTGCGCGATCGCGCGCGCGAGCTCCGCCTCGCGTGGTCGCCCGACGGCGAGGACTTCCTCGGGACGTTCCGCACGGCGGGCGCGGGCAGCACGCTCTACACGACGGCGCGCGCGGCGCTCAACGGCCTCTCGGACGCGCTCTTCTACCTCTACAAGGACGTCGTGGACCTCAAGCTCGGCATCCCCGCGGGCGTCTACGTCGATTGCACCACGACGACCTGCCCCGATCGTGTCGAGTCGCCGTGGTCGGACACCTCGCTCGATCACGTG
The DNA here is from genome assembly GCA_044376125.1 of Sandaracinaceae bacterium. Lineage (GTDB taxonomy): Bacteria > Myxococcota_A > Polyangia > Polyangiales > Sandaracinaceae > JAFLCL01. The sequence continues at coordinate 10,811 of JBILLJ010000118.1, read as the reverse complement.
CGCGCGAACCTCGAGGCCTTCCGCGACGCCTACCTCGGGGCCGCGCCGCCGGTCGAAGGCTTCGGCTTCGACGACCTCCTCCGCGGCGTCGGCGCCGACGACCTCGATCGACGCATCCAGGAGGCGATCGCCGTCGCCTTCGCGGCCTTCGACGCCGTCGACGGACCGCTCGAGCTCGCCGTGGACGCCGACCGCGCCGACGTGGTCGCGCTTCACGACGCGATCCTCGCCGTGGCCAACCTGTTCAAGGACGAGGTCCTCGTGATCCTCGACCTCACGCTGCCGAATCGTGTCGAAGGCGACAACGACTGAGAGCCCGACTCCGAACGATCCCGTCGCGAATCGCAGTGCGCCGCCGGAGGCCCGGCTCGCCACGCATGCGCGGCCAACCACCGAGCGCGCCATGATCACGCGAACGACGACCCACCTCGCGAGCACCCTCGCGCTGCTCGGACTCTGCCTCTCGCCGACCGCCCGAGCGCAGGAGGCAGCCGAGACCGAGACCCCCGCCGAGACCGAGCCCGCGGCGGCGGCAACCGCGGAAGACGTCGAAGGCTCCACCGAAGGCGCCCCGGAGGGCGACGATTCCGAAGACCTCGCGGGCTCCGACGACGACGGCTCCGACGACGAAGACGAGGAACGGGAGGAGCCGAGCTACCGAGTCGGCGACACCGTCGTCACGGGCCAGGCGGACGAGGTCTTCCACACCGGCGGCTCCGCCCAGAGCGTGAGCGAGGAGGTCCTCGAACAGCTCAACTTCGATGATCCGACTGCCATCCTCGCCAACGTCTCGGGTGTGTACGTCCGGCAGGAAGACGGCTTCGGCCTCCGCCCGAACATCGGCATCCGCGGCGCCAACGCCGAGCGCTCGAGACGCGTCACGCTGATGGAGGACGGTGTCCTCCTCGGGCCCGCGCCCTACTCCGCGCCCGCCGCCTACTACTTCCCGCTGATGACGCGCATGACCGGCGTCGACGTCTTCATGGGGCCTGCGGCGATCCCGTATGGCCCGCACACGGTGGGTGGCGCGGTGGACTTCCGTGATCGGCCGATTCCCACGCAGCACGAGGGCGGTCTCGATCTCGCGCTCGGCTCCACGTGGTTCGGCCGCTTCCACGGTCACTACGGCGACTCGAACGACTGGGGCGGCTTCCTCGTCGAGGCCGTGCACCTGCGGACGGACGGATTTCGTCGCCTCGACTTCGTGTCGGGCGACTCCTCCACGGGCTTCGATCGCACCGACATCACCGCACGCGGCGAGCTGCACGGCGACCTCACCGAGGACATCTATCACCGCTTCGAGCTCGTCGTCGGCCTCGGCCTCGAGCGCTCGAACGAGACCTACCTCGGGCTCACCGATGCCGACCTCCGCGCCGACCCCTTTCGCCGCTACGGCGTGAGTGGCAGCGACCGCATGGACTGGTGGCGCACGCGCGTCATGGCCCGCTACGAACTGCTCTCCGATCCGGTCGACGTACTCGTGACGGCGTACCGCCACGACTTCGAGCGTGCCTGGCAGCGGCTCGACGGCTTCGTCGATGGCACCCCGCTCGCCGACGTGCTCGCCAACCCCGACTCGGGCCGCAACGCCGTCTACTACGACGTCCTCACGGGCGTGGAGCCGGCGACCTCGGCCGGCCAGGCGCTCCTTCGCGTCGTCAACCGCCGCGTGTTCGTCTCGCAGGGTGTGCAGGCGCGCGCGCGGATCCGGGCCCAGACCGACGAGGTCCGGCACGTGATCGAGCTCGGTCTGCGTGTGCACTACGACGAGATCGACCGGCACCACACCGGCACTTCAGTGACCATCGAGAGCGGCGCGCTGCTCACGACCCCCGAGCGCCTCCTCACGGACAATCGGGCACAGTCCCTCGCCCTCTCGGCGTATGGCGCCTATCAGCTCCGCTTCCGAGGGCTCACGGTCACGCCGGGCCTGCGCGTCGAGGCGGTGCGCGGAGAGTTCTTCGATCGTCGCAGTGGCCTCTTCCAGATCACCGAGCAGGCTCAGCTCCTTCCCGGACTGGGCGCGACCTACGAAGTCATCCCCGACGTGGCCGTGTTCGCCGGTGTTCACCAGGGCTATTCACCGGTCGCGCCGGGTCAGCCCGATGGCACTCGACCCGAGCTGTCGTGGAACTACGAGGTCGGCGCACGCTATGGCCGCATCGACCGCCCGTCGCACGGACAGCTCGCGTTCTTCCTCTCGGACTACGAGAACATCACCGGCGAGTGCTCGGGCGCGGGCGGATGCCCGGAGGCCCTGATCGACCGCATGTTCAACGGTGATCGGGCCACGATCCTCGGTGTCGAGGCGGAGGGCACGCACACGTTCTCGGTCGACGAAGCGCGCTTCCCGGTGCGCGGCAACTACACGTACACCTGGACGCGGCTCGCGACTGCGTTCGTCTCCGAGAGCCCGCAGCTGGGTGAGGTCTCGGTGGGCGATCACCTGCCGTACATCCCCGAACACCAGCTCACCGCCGGCGTGGGCTTCGAGTGGCGGATGCTCCGCCTCAACACCCAGTTCCAGTACGTCGGCCAGATGCGCGACGTCGCCTCGATCGGTCCCATCCTCGCGGGCGAAGGCACCGACGAGCAGGTCTATCTGGACGTGATGGCGAGCGTGGAGATCTTCTCGGGCATTCGCCTCTACGTGCGCGGAGAGAACCTGACCGACAGCCGACCGATCGTCGCGCGTCGACCGTTCGGCGCGCGCACGGGCCGCCCGCTGCTCGTGCAGGGCGGCCTCGAAGCGAGCTTCTGAGCGAGTCTCTGCGCGCCGTTCGGCGCCGCAGGGCGCCCGATCGATTCTCTCCCCGGTTCACATCGCGACGGCCTGCGGAAGCGCGACGCGCGGCTCGTACTTGTCGAGCCAGTCGCGCACGAGCGGCCACACGGTCGTCGTCGCCTCGCGGCCCATGATGAGATCGATGTGGCCGAAGGGAAACGCGCGGTACGTCTTGTCGCGGGAGCGAGAGGCCTCGAAGGCGGGACGCACCGACTCGGGCGGCGCGAGGTGGTCCTCGGTGCCCGCGATGACCAGGAGCGGGCGCTCGAGCATCTCGAAGGCCGTGCCGTAGTCGGTCATTCCGTCGAGGCTCTTCCAGCCCTCGGCGCGACCTGCCTTGAAGATGTCGAGCGCGATCGCCAGCGTCGTGTGCTCGAAGGACTTCTTGAGGTACTCGCTGAGCACGTCGCGCTCCATGCCGCCGGGGACCCACCCACGAATCGGCATCGGCAGCGCGCTCGAGTCCCACAGCGCCGCGCGCTTGTGGAGATGACGGCCGATCATGCGCACGGGAAGCGCAGGGTTGGCGTCGAAGAGGCCAGTGAAGCCGACGAGCGCCGCCAGCTCCCGGAGCGCGAGCAAGAGCGCCGAGCCCTGCCCGAAGCGGTACGGCGAGCCGATCGTGACCACCCCTCGAACGAGCGAGCGCAGTGCGCTGCCCGCGACGCTGTAGCTGATGAGCCCGCCCATCGAGTGACCGACGAGGAAGAGCTGCGACGCGCCCGAGAGCGCGAGCGCTTCGCGCACGAACGCCGGAACGTCCTCCTGGATGTACTCGTCGAGGATGCGCGGCATGGGCGCGCCGAACTTCCGCGAGCGCCCGTGACCACGCAGGTCGACGTTGAAGACGTCCCAGCCCTCCGCTGCGAGGAAGTTCGCGAACGAGCGGCGGCTCGAGTGCCACGTGTAGCGGTTCTGCCCGAACCCGTGCACGAGCATCACCGTCCCCCGCAGCGGGCCGTGGGCCAGACGCTTGCGCACCATGCCGAGCGGGTGTGGCCCCGCCGTCATGATCACGTCCTTGACGAAGAGTGCGCGCTGGCTCTGATCGATCGTCTGTTCGACGATCTCGGTGCGAAGGATCATGGGTGGCAGTGCCTCGGGTTGCCCGCCCAGCGAGATCATACGCGATCTCGGGCCCGGAACGTGTTCGTCTCGTTTCGACCTCCCCAGGGGTGACACGACAGCGACCGAACGCACGGCGCACGTGGCGAGTCGGGCGCGTGGGTGGACGTCGCGTCGCGGATGCTTGCAGAGTCGCCGCCGTGGCAGGTCGAGCGGGTCCCACGATCCTCCTCGTCGAGTACCGAACGCGGACGCGTCGGCGCCTCGCGCGTGTGCTCGAGGAGCGAGGGATCGAGGTGGTGGCCCTCGGTGATCTGGTGGCGGCGCGCAGCACGGCCGCGGAGCGCACCTTCGACGCGTGGGTGTTCGGCCGTGTCGCAGCGAGCGAGGGCGACGACGACGTGCTCGCGCTGATCGAGTCGCTCCGCAGCGCAGGCGACCGCGCGCCGATCCTGGTGGTGAGCGCGACTCACGATCGACGTCGGGCGAGCCGCTGCCATCGCCTGGGCGCGAGCTGCGTCTACGAGCCGCTCGCGAACGACACGCTCGCTCTGTTCGCGGCACGCGCCGCGCTCGACACGGGCGGTGAGCTCGAGCGACAGGTCGACGCGCTCGGCGTCGAGCGCGCGCTCACGCAGCGCGAGGTCGAGCTCGCGCTCCTCGTGGGACGCGGCCTTGCTCGCAAGGACATCGCCGCTGCGCTCGCCACTCAGGAGAGCACCGCGAAGGCCCTGGTCCGCAGCCTCCTCGGCAAGACCGGCCACACGAGCCTCGACGCGCTCGCGCGCTCGCTGCTCGAGGCGCGCCTCCAGCGCGCCGCCATCCACCCGCGCCGAACCAGCAAGCCGCTGGCGGCCTTGCGCGAGGAAAGGTGATCCATGCCCGGAACGTCCGACCCGCCCCGTCCGCACCTGAGCAGCGCCGTCCGCAACTACCTCGCGGGATGCAGCTGGGACGGCGTCCAGCAGCGCATCGAGGACAGCAGCGGCCATGCCGTCGTCGCCTGGCTCAACCAGAACGGTACGCCCGCCATCTCGAACCCGGTGATCTGGGAAGCGGGGACCACCGCACAGGCCGGGACGTCGGTACAGGCCAAGATCCCAAAGAGCACCTACGACACCGTGAAGAACGGGACGTACGACGCCAACACGGGCCTCGTGACCTACCTCGGCAAGACCTATCGCTTCTCCTTCGCGACGAGCGGCGGCGTCGCGAGCATGCTCGCTTCGCAGGTGTAAGCTCGGCCGCGTGAGCGAGCGCCTCGTCTACCCACTCCTGCTCATGGTCGCGGCGGGCCTCGCCTGGACTCTGGCGACCACGCGCCGCGAGCATCGTGTGGTGGGGGCGCTCCTGAGCTGGCAGCTGGCAGCCGATGTCCTGCGCATGGCGATGGATCCACACCTCGACGCCGCGGGCCCGTGGCCGTACTCGGGTGCGACGCTCTGCCTCTACTTCGTGGATCACGCAGTCGCGATGTCGGTGCGCTTCACGATCCTCGCGGCCATCGTGGTGCACTTCGCGCGGCTGTCACCGCTTCCGATCGCGCTCGCGTTCGTCGGTGCGCTCGCCACGCTCGTCGTCACGAAGATGACGCTGGGGATCTCGCTGGTCACGTACCACCAGGGGCTCTCGGCGCTGACCGCGCTGGCCTGTGTGCTGGTCATCGGCTGGAGCATCACGAAGCGCCGCGAGACGACGACGCCCGACGGTGCCCACGCCGCCCTGCTCGTCCTGGCCACGACCGACCTCCTGAACGCCATCGTTCACGCCACGCACGCGTTCGACGCGTGGTGGAGCGAGCTCAACCAGGCCGATACCGCTGCCGTGGCGCTGGTGCTGCTCGGCTACGTCGGCGCGCTCGGAAGGGAGGTCGCGCACCGATGGCGACGGGCCTCCTGACCGCAGCCCTCGCCGCGAGCCTCGCGCTCGGGTTCTGGATCGCGTGGCGCACACGCGCGCGCACGCAGCGCGAGGAAGAGGCGCGCCGCGCGCTCGATGCGCTCGTCGAACAAGGAAGCGACCTCCTCACCGCGAGCCTCGCGAGCCTCGACGCCACCGTGCGACGCGGTGGCGGCTCCGACGAGCTGGGGCTCGCTCGCGATGCGACGCGTGGCGCCGCCCGCTTGCTCGAGGCTGCCCACGCGTACGCCGCGCATCCGGACCGACGTCTGCCCCGTGCGGAGGGATGCATCCGCGTGGGCATCGGCCTCGCACGCAGCCGCGGCGTGAAGGTCCTCGTGAGCGGGTCGAGCACACAGCTGCGCTCGGAGGCGGGCGCCGAGGTCACGTGCCGCACGATCGCGGAGCTCCTCGTGCACGCGGCGCGCGTGCGCGGCGAGCGCGACGTACTCGAGCTCTCGTTCGCGGATCAGCATCTGGAGATCCGCAGCGACGAGACCTCGCTGCCCGCGCTCGAGCCTCGGCACCAGCAGGGGCTCGAGGCCTGCGGCTGGACGATCGCCATCGAGCCGCTCGCGTGGCGCGTGACCCTTCCCGCGGGCGAGGGTCGCGCGCGAGGACACGGCGCGGCGCCTGCCAGCGCGGTCCACGCACGCTGAGCCACGCTCGAGACGCCTCGTCACCGGCTCGACGGGCCTCACGACCTGCTCGACACGCGTCGCACCTGCGCGAGCTCGCATCCTCCTCGCGAGAGCGCTTGCCAGCGCGCGCCCTCGTGAGGACACTGCTCGCGCACGAGAACCGATGGATGTGCGGGGTTCGGGGGCGCATGCTCCCGACACGCGTGGCCTGCGCCGCGGACGACCGAGGCGGGAGGGAGGTGACCGATGTCGATCAGCCCCAATTTCTTGGTGGTGGAGGACGACGAGCTGGTGGGGCGTGCCTTCGCATCCGTGCTCGGGGAACGATGGACGACCGCGTGGGCACGCACGGTCGGCGCCGCGCGGGAGGCGATCGCGACCAAGCGCTACAGCGGCATCGTGCTCGACGGCGGCCTGCCGGACGGGCTCGGCCTCGACTTCCTCTCCGAGCTGCGTGCGCGGAGCGATCGCACTCCTTGCCTCTTCGTCTCCGGTCAGTTCGACCCGTCTCTCGCGACGCGATGCCACGCCCTCGATGCGTGGTGCGTCTTCAAGCCCGAGGTGCTCGACGACGTCCTGGTCTTCGCGGAGCGCAGCGCGGCCGTCGCCACGTCGATCGCCGAGAGCTCACGCGCGGTCGTCGACGACTACAGCGCCGTGGCGCGACTCTCCGCGCGAGAGACGGAGATCCTGCGTCTGGTGCTCGAAGGCACGCCGCGCAGCGGGCTCGCTCCCGAGCTGGGCATGTCGGAGAACTCGATCAAGACGCTCGTGCGGCGACTCCTGCGCAAGGTGGACGCGAGCAACCTCGACGAGGTCGCCCGGCGCGTGCTCGAAGAGGTCCTTCGCCGCGAGCGCGTCGCGTCCTGAATGGGCTCGCACGAGGCGACGGATCCGCCGCATCGAGGCGAATCGTCTCGCGAAGCGCGGTCGATGGAACGGCGTCTCGCTGACCCGGTGTCGCGTCAGGCGGGCTTCAGCGCCCAGGCCTCGCGATAGAGGTGCGCGACCTGACTCGTCGAGGCGCCTGCGCGCAGGGCCTCGACGACCTCTCGACGACAGCGTCCGAGCTCGGGCCGCAGGATCCCCCACGGCCGGTCGTCGAGAGCGCTCGCACACGGCCACACGCTCGTCGACAGCGACTCGAGCGCCGACCGGTACGCCGCGAGCGTGTCCTCGTCGTCGCCCGAGGCAGCCTCGACGGCGTCGCAGGTCGCGCGACACAGGTGTCGCGTGAGCACGCCGATCGGGCCGAGGCTGCCGAGCTCCTCGAGCATCGAATCGTTCGAGAGCAGCTCGAGCGCGCGCACGTCGGCCCCATCCACCACCTCGTCCGGAGCGAGCGCGACCCCGACCGCCGCCGAGATGCTGCGAAGGACGCTGGCCTCGATCGCCCACGCGAAGGGCGATCCCAGCCGCATCGTCTCCGCGCGGTCGACCAGGAGGTCGTGGTGGAACTGGAGCTCGAGGCCGAGCACGGCGCGCCGCAGCGCAAGCGACTCGAGGGCGCGGAACACCGCGTCGTCCACGGCGTCTCCCCGGGACGCGAGCTCACGCCTCTCTGGACCCATGGCGGAGACTCTAGGACCAAACCCCGCGAGGAGAAGCCCCTTTCTCCACCACCCACGGGGTGACAATCGCTGGAGCCGATGGGCGTATGCTGATGGCGCGTGTCGGTTCGCCCCTCGCACCTGGCCGTTGCTCTCTCGAGCGTGCTCGCGCTCGTGTGCACGCCCTCGTTCCTCGCGGGCTGTGCATCCGATCAGCCCGAGATCTCGGTGCAAGTGCTCACCGACCTCGCGCCCGTGTCCCAGTTCGACGAGGTCGTGGTGCTCCGACGTGGACAGGCACACTCGTTCGTCGTCTCCGGGAGCCAGCGCTTCGATGCACCGCGGGTCGTCGTCGAGTACCGCGACGTGCTCGCGGGCACGGTGCTCGAGCTCGCGGCGGAGCTGCGGTTCCGCGGCCGCACGGTGCTCCGACGCTCGCGCACGACGCGCGTCACGGGTCGACACATCGTGCTCTTCACGTTCACGGCGAGCTGCACCGAGATCACGTGCCCGATGTCCGACCCGCGCGCGACCGAGTGCGAAGGTGGGCGTTGTGTCGTGCCCGACTGCACCGGTGCGAGCTGCGGAGCGCCCGGTTGCACCACCGATGACGAGTGCGCGGCGGGCTCCGCGTGCGAAGCGCCACGCTGCGTGGACGGCGTGTGCTTTCAGTTCGCCGATCCTTCGCGCTGCGGCCCGATGGAGATCTGCGTGCCGGGTCGCGGCTGCGAGATGCGGCTGCCCGATCCGGACGCCGGCATTCCCGAGCTGCCCGACGCGTGGACCGCACCGATCGACGCTGCAGGTGACTGCATCGAGGGGGACGTGATTCCGTGCACGACCGACTGCGGCTCGGTCGGCAGCGCCACGTGCAGCGGCGGCCACGTGGGCGTGTGCTCGCCACCTGGCGAGACCTGCAACGGCGTCGACGACGACTGCAACGGCACGACGGACGATGGCTTCGCTTGCAGCGCGGGCCTGGGCGAGGTGTGCACGACCTCGTGTGGCAGCGTCGGCACGCACGACTGCGACGGCAGCTGCCAGTGGGGACCGTGCGTTCCCGCGGAGAGCGAGCGCTGCAGCGGCGCCGACGAGGACTGCGACGGCACGATCGACGAGGGCTTCCGCGCGAGCGGACATCCGTCCACCTACAGCGCGCTCTCGGCCCACTCTCCCGGATGCAACGGCATCACCGAGCGCTTCGGTGCCTTCTGCAACACCGCGTTCCACCGTGAGTGCCGCGCGCTCGGCTGCAACACGAGCGGCTTCGGCCCCAACGAGAACGACGGTGACATCGCGAACGGCACGTGCGTGATCGGCGACGTGCTCGAGGTCCCCTACACCACGCTCGCCTCCATCCTCGGCCCCTGTGATGGCGTGACGGAGTCCTACAGCCTCGCGTGCAACGCCGCGATCAGCCGCTACTGCTCGATGAACGGCTACACGACGGGCTTCGGCCCCGTCGAGCTCTCCGAGGGCAACGCGACGATCACCTGCCTGCGCAACGCCGAGCCGCGCGGCACGACCTTCACCGAGCTCTCCAGCTACTTCGGCGGATGCGACGGCGTGGCGATCCGCTTCGGCCCGCACTGCAACGCCGCGATCAACCGCTACTGCGCCGCCAACGGCTTCGTCAGTGGCTTCGGACCCATCGAGAACGACGGCGACATCGCCTGGGTCGCGTGCGTGCAGCCATGACGATCGAGCGCGTCGCACGCTGGGTCCGCCGCGCCGATCGGGTCGTGTACCTCGTGGGCGCGGGCCTCTCGGTGCCCAGTGGGATCCGCGCCTATCGCTCCGGAAAGAACGCGGTCTGGGGTGAGCACGTGCTCGAGTGGGGCACGCGCCAGCGCTTCCTCGACGATCCCCTCGCGTGGTGGAAGACGTTCTGGCTCGGCGCACACGCCGATCTCTTTCGAGACGACGTCCACCCGAACGCAGGCCACGAGGCGCTCGTCGAGCTCGTGGGGCGTGATCCGCGGGATCTCGTGATCACGCAGAACATCGACGGCCTGCACCGGCGCGCAGGACACCCCGAGTCGCAGCTCGTCGAGATCCACGGCCGCCACGACCGCTTCGTCTGCAGCTCCGATGGTGGTTGCCGCGGCATCGATCATCCGCTCGAGTCGGTCGATCTGAGCCGCCTCGACCAGGGCGTGGTGCCGCGCTGCGCTCGCTGCGACGAGCCGATGCGCCCGCTCGTGCTCCTCTTCGACGAGCGCTACGACGGCCACGCGTTCTACCAGGCCCACCGCGCGCGCCGCGCGCTCGACGACGCGAGCGTCATCGTGTTCGTCGGCACGTCGTTCTCCGTCGGCATCACCGCCAGCGCGATGCGCTGCGCGCAGGTCTCGGGCGCGCGGATGGTGAACGTGAACCCCGAGCCCGCGCCGTTCGCTGGCGTCACCGAGCTCACGGGCAGCGCGCACGAGCTGCTGCCCGCCGTCGCCCACGAGCTCACCTTCCCCACCCCCGAGCGCGACACGCTCCCTCCGCCGCGCTGACGCTCCGCGGACCCGCGCACCGACCCGAGAGCGTCGCACCGCCCATCACGTTCCCACGTGGCCTTGACGCGCCGCGCGGTCCAGCGTATCCAACGCGCCCTCCGTCCGGAGGTTCGCGTTCGGACGAGGGCTCACCGAGAGGTGGGTGCCACGCGGAAGTGGCGGAATTGGCAGACGCACTGGATTCAGGTTCCAGCGGGGTAACACTCGTGCGGGTTCAAGTCCCGCCTTCCGCAGACTGAGAGAATTCGGGGAGTTGCGACCACCATCGCAGCTCCCCGAGTTCATTTCGGAGAGGGCGTTTCTCACCACTATCTCACCAGTATTCTGGTGAGCGTCGCGGTGGGCTGCTGGTGGCTCCTCCGAA
>JBILLJ010000237.1:0-8736 GCA_044376125.1 Sandaracinaceae bacterium | reverse complement strand
CCACACCCAAGAACGGTACCGAGGGTGACCAGAGCGACGACGGCCACCCAAGACTTGATCGCGACTCTTTCCGTATACCCCTTCACAACAAGAACCACTCGAGGCCGCCGTACTGCGTCTCCCGCCATCTAACTGTGAAAGCAAAGATCGCCGAAACAGCCGCCAAGCCCAGCAACACTCCGCCTCCGAGCCGCACGCCCAAGTCATCCTCCGAGGCTACAGCGAGCATGGCAATTCCGCCCGCCAGAAAGAGCGCGCCGGGAGCGAAGAGTAGAATCAACAGATCCCTCTCCTCCTCTCTCCACCGCATTCCCGTCGAAATCCAGAGTTCACGCATCGACTCCTCCTGCAACAACTCCTCCTGGGTTGGCAACGCGACGCGAGACTCCCTCAGTTGAAACCTGCCTGCCACACGACTTTCACCCATGAGCTGAAGCCTCACGACGTGTCCGGGCTCAAAGTCGCGCACGCACTCTCCGCCAGGGCAGTCCTCGCCGTCCACGCGCAGACTGAGCCTCTCCCGCGGGAACACGGTCCTTGGGAGGTGACTCAAGAAGTTCACACGAACCAAGTCGCCGGACCCCCTGTTGCCGCTGCTCGACGGCTGCGGACTGTCATCCTCCGCGCCCTCGCGACGCACGGCGGCGCCGGAGACCAGCATCGTGGGTGGTCGGGGTGGGGGTGCCGCTACCCCGGACCGTTCCCGCGCGACCAGGTCGAGCCGGTACGCAAACCCTCCCGTGCGGCGCAACGCGGTCACCGTTCCTCCCTCCCAGTGCGCCGTCGCGCGACCGTCACCCTGCACAGGAAGCGTGGCCGCGAATGACTCCATGGAAGCGACACCTGCCTCGCACGTTCTCGAGACGAGGACCGTGATCCTCGCAACCCGATCGGCCTCGTAGCTCTGCACCGCGTAACTCTCGGCGTCGTCTTCGCAGTGGGGCACGACGGCCAACGCGACAACGAGTTCGCTCAGCCGAATGCTCCGATACCGCAGCCCATTCGCCTCCGGCAGATTGCTTGTGGGAACGACGTCGGGCCACCACACGCGCTGTGACTCGGCTGCCGGTTGATGGAGGAGGCGTGCCAGTTCCTCGATCGGTGCCGGCGGGCCGGTCGGCGACACGCTGGCCGTCCCTGCCGCAGAGCTGCACTCGTCTGAAGTACGCGCGGCGCCCGCCGCGCACTCGCCAGGACCGGCGCGACACGCGCCGTCCTCCACGGACCAGGCTTCTCCAGCAGAACAACAGTGGCGCCCCGTCTCCATGTCTAGGCGTTGGCCGTCCGGACAGGCATCCACGCACTCACCGCGTGAGAGGACCTGCCCTGGCGGGCAAGGCGCCGGCTGACACGACGAGCCCACGCGCATTTGGTCGACTGGGCAGATGGGCGCCCCGATGCACGTTTCTCTGTCCGCCGCCCAGCGTTGACCAGCCCAGCAGCATTCCTCGTCCTCGCTGCGTCGGTACATGCCCGCAGGACACTCCTGACTCCGCGGATCGGTCTGGTCCGGGACAGGATCCACCACCGCGTCCCGAGACAGCGGCACGACCACCAAGACATCGCCCGTTCCCGAGGGAACCTCGATGGCTCGCTCCGTGACGGTGTGTCCCGCGAGGACCAACACGACCGTATGGGTCCCTGTTGCGAGTGGCACCCGAATCGGTGCCGGCCCTCGCTCTGTGCCATCGAGGACAACCGTCGCGCCGGACGGGTGTGTGGTGATAACGACGTCACGGGTGGCCTGGGCCTCCGCACCTGTGGTCGCTTGCGCGAAGCCGAGCGTCAGCACCGTCACACGCCAAAAGAAGCGAGCATGAAAGAGACTCACCGCGCACCTCGCCGTCGTCCGCGGGCGCCGTTTCGGACAGCGCGTTGACCCCTCCGTGTCCGCAGTACCAGCAGCAGTAGCGTCGCGAGCACCGAAGTCAGCTCCCCGTCCGCGTCCCGCCCACGCACGCCGGGAGCCGCACAGCTGCAACTCGTTCCCCCGCTCTCCGCTCGGCCGGCGTCGACCATCGGTGTAGTCGAGGAATCTGAGGCCGCGCCGGCCGCGTCCATCGAAGCGTCATTGGACGCGTCGAAAGCAAGACCTGCGTCGACTGGAGAGGGACCCGAGCCAGCATCCGCGTGGCCCGCATCTCGGCCCAAGGACCCAGCGTCGGTCGGACCCGCGTCGGGCGTCGTGCACCCCGCGATCGGTTCGTTCGCGCACCGACCATCCGAAGTGCAACGATCCATCGTGCACACGTCGCGATCGTCACAGGCGAGATCTGTGTGCGAGCAAGTGCCGCTGGTCTCGCAGGCGTCCACCGTGCAGGCGTCGCCGTCGTCGCAGCTCACTGCCCTCTCGATGCACATCCGCGTAGACGAGTCGCAACTCGGCATCGTGCAGAGGTCGCCGTCCACTTCGGGACAGTCGCTGTCGTTCACGCAGCAACCGGGCATGCCGGTGTCGCCCGGGCACATCGTGCCTGAGCCCGTGCAACGCTCCTCGACGTCGCAGGCCCCGCCAACGGCACGACACACCGTGGTGGCCGGGGCGTAGGCAGCCATGCAGGTCGCAGACGCGCCCAACGTGCCCACACATGTGTCTTGAGCATCGCAGATGCCCATTGGAGCACCACCGCAGGGCGTGCCGACTGGTTCGGCCGCATCGGGGGGGCAGAGGGTGCTGGCCCCCGTGCAACGCTCCTCCCGGTCACACGTTCCTTCATCCGTACGACAAACGGTGCTGGACGGGGCGTAACGCGCGGTGCAAGTCGCTGCGGAGCCGACCACACCCGAGCACGAATCCTGGGCATCGCACACGCCAACGGGCGCCGCGCCGCACGCCGTTCCCACCGGCTCAGCACCGTCCGAAGGACAACTGGCGTCCGACCCGGAGCAACGTTCCTCCACGTCGCACGCGCCCAGATCCGCGCGACACACGTGAGTGTTCGGTCGAAAGACACACGCAGAGGTGCAGCAGTCCCCGCCGTCACACTGCTCGCCAGCTTCGACGAGTCCGTTGCCACATGCCGTGTCTAGCCACAGCTCGGAACTCGACAAATCCCCAGACTCCTCGCCGCCAGCGACCAGAACCCGCCCGTCCGCGAGACGCGTTGCGGTATGTAACAGTCTGCCCGTTGCGAGCGAGCCGGCGTTCGACCAAGTGCCTAAAAGAGGAGCGTAGGCCTCCGCGCCTGCCACGTAGCCCACCAGTGAGTTGATGCCGCCGACGACCAGCACTCGTCCATCGTCCAACGGGGTCGCCGTCGGGTACCCGCGCGCTGCTGCGAGCGCGGCCGCGGGTGACCAGTTGCCCGTTGTTGGCTCGTATAGCTCCGCGCTGGCGAGGTAGCCCGACGCGCCCTGGCCACCGGCAACGAGGACGCGACCGTCCAAGAGTCTCGTCGCTGTATGCACCATGCGTCCCGTCGCGAGGGAACCCGTCATCGCCCAGGCACCGGTCGTGGGATCGTAGACTTCTGCTCGCGACAGGAAAGTCTCGGGACCCACGCTGGTCTCCCCTCCGGCCACCAGCACGCGGCCATCCAGGAGCCGCGTCGCAGTGTGACGGCCACGGCCCGTTGTCATCGAACCGGTGCTGGACCACGTGCCCGTCGTCGGATCGTAGATCACGGCGGTCGCGAGGCGAGTGACCGTTCCAGCTTCGTAGCCGCCCACGACCATTACGCGTCCATCCGCCAGTAAGGTAGCCGTGTGCTGGCAACGCCCGACTGCGAGGGGTGAAGCCACCGACCACAGGCCCGTCATCGGGTCATAGACCTCGACGCTCGCAAGATAGTCGGAGGAGTCATTCCCTCCGACAACCAGCACCCTTCCGTCCGCGAGCAGCGTCGTGCTGTGCTGAAAGCGCGCGGTCGTCATCGACCCGGTCGCCGTCCACACCTCAGTGGTCGGATCGTAGATCTCGGCGCTGGAAAGGGCGGTCGCGCCGACAGCGCCTCCCGCGATCAGAACACGACCGGAGACCAGACGAATGGCGCCATAGCCCTGAAAAAACTCGCCCCGCCCCGTCATCATCGTTCCCGTGGGCACCCAGATGGGATCGACGAGGACCGCCTCGCCGCCTGCATCCGCGCGGAGGACGATGGCGTCCTCCTCGACAGCAAGCGTGGGAACCAGACGCACGCCGCTGCCGGTCCATGCCTCGGGCGCGCTGACGTACACCACGGGTCGACCTGCATCGTCGAGCACGTGCACGCCGCCAGTCGCCTCGACTTCTCGGACGCGATGGCCGTCGATGCGCCAGCGAGCCAGGACGCGACCGGCGTACGCGCGACCCGCCTCGATGTCGAGCCATTCCTCGAAGCCAGCGCTGCCCTCCGCCACAGTCCAGTAGCTTCGTCCTCCTTCGCGCGAATAGCTGACTGTCCCCTCGATCGCCTCACTCTGACCGTCCGCGCCCTCCTCAAACACTCGCAGCGGTGCACGCGCCGCGAACGAGAGGAGGATTGCTTCGCGAGCATTGCTGGCGACGCGAAGCACGTCCGACGCCTCCCCCGGGGTCGTCGCCGACTGATCCCCCTCGGCGTGGGCAGACGCCCTGATTCGCGAAAGGTCCCAGCCGCCGTCACCGCGCTCAATCGACGTGCGGCGGACGAGCAGGTCGCTCGCCGGCGCTCCGAAGCGCCCTCGCAGGGCCGTGCCCGGCGACGACAATTGCAGCCCATCAATCTCCACCTCGCGGCCGCAGCCACCGAGAATGCAGACCAACAGCACCACGACTAGAATGCGGGCATCAAGAGTCATGTATCTCGTCCAGGAGTCATGAGTGTGCGCAGACGTGGCAGGCTTGATTCAGCGGTCAGGACCACAGCCCACCACCGTCCAAAGAGCAAGCGTTGCGGCATCAGAACGTGTTGTTACGACACCAGGCTTCGCTTCGAGAAAAAGAGTTATCAAAAATTGAACTCCGTCTACCGAACAACTTTCTACTCCACAGTCGCCATGAATACCCACGGACGACCGTCAGCTCGGAACCCGTCTGGATGGTCCACGTCCCGCGTGAGATCCAGTCGGCCGTCGTTGTTCGAATCCGCAACACGGATGGTATTAACGGAGCCGTGCCTGAAACACGTGCCCAAGCGCCGAGTAGCCAACGGTAAAGAGCGCGAAAGGAGCGCCGTAGCCTTCGACACGATACGTGAGGTCATGAGCAGCTTCCTCGCGAGGGGTTCGAGTGAAGCCGTTCGTCGAGGGCGGCGCCATGACGGAAAGCCCTACGGTCCGAAGCGACGGTATGGAACGGCACGGGAAGCGCGCGGCTTGAAGTCGTGGGTCGCCTCAGGCGCTCGCCCACAGCTTGGCGGCGAGCTCCGTTCGTCCCGTCACACCCGCGCGCCTGAACGTCTCGGTCAGGTGCTTCTCCACCGTCACCTCCGCACAGCCCAGCTCGCTCGCGATCTCCTTGTTGGAGAGACCGCGAGCGAGCAGTGTCACGACCTCGGTCTGCCGCTTCGTGAGGCTCCACTGCGCGGCGGCGCTCTGGACGCGGTCGCCGAGCGCGAGGGCACCGCGCGAGCGCTCGATCACGACGAGGCGATCGACGAGATCACCGTGCCGCACGGGATGGACTTCGAATGTCGGCCCCCCCGTCCCTACCGCCTCGGCGATGCGCTCGAGCACCGCCTTGCCGTCTGCCGCGAGCCGCTCGCTCGCGTGTCCGTTCGCAGGCTCCACGTGGCCGCGCGCATCGACGACGTACACGGCGTGGGGGTGCGTCGCCAGCACCGAGGCCAGCGCGTCGCGGATCGCGTCGCGCTCACCGCGTGTCGTCGCGAGCGCGCTCGACGCATCCGCGCGATCGATGGCCGTGCCGAACGCCACGCCGACCCACGGCATCATCACGTCGAGCACGGCGAGGATCGCGCCGGTGGACTCGGGCTCGGACCACACGCGCACGGTGCCGATCGACTGGCTGCCGTACGCCATCGTGCGCGTGAGGAGTGACCCCTCGCGCGCGCCGTGCATGCGCAGCGGTACGTCCTTCCCATCGACGAAGAGCCGAACCTCGACGCCGTTCGCGTCCAGGTGGTCGCGGAGGTCGCGCGTCAGCACTTCCGCGATCGAGTGCACGTCGGTGCGTCGCGCCACCTCGCGCCCGAGGCGCTCCACCATCGAAGCGCGCGCCTCGACCCGCTCACGGTATACGCCCTCGATGACCTTCGTGGCGAACTCTGACGTGCTTGGCCCATCGCGCCGTTCGTCAACAACGGCAAGGTGCGCCGTGTCGGGCAGTTCGAGGACGTAGATGCCCTCCCGATCGTCGACACGCGAAGCGACGGATCTCAGTGGGGGAAGATCGATGTGCCGCGTCACGCTCTCGAGCGCGTATAGGTGGGCCCGGAACATCGCCGACGAACCTTCCGCCCCGTCCCTCAATCGCGTGTGGATGACCACATGTCGGGCACCGAGGCGATGCACCGAGGCTGGCGCGATCACTCCCCAACCATCGGTCAGGAGCGGTGGAGAATGGAGGAGCTCGAGCAGCACGTACGGATCGCGGGTGGGCGGGGGTTGGCTGCGTGCTCGAGTGAGATCCGCGAAGTGCTGGGCGGCGTGCCGCATCGCCGCGCTCCCGACCGCTGATTCAGCATGGTCGAAGAGGTCCCGGACGACTCGCCACTCCACTAGGTCGCCAGCGAGGAGGCGGCTCCGATCGAGTCCGTGCAGAGACATCCAATCCTGCACATCCACCCCAGCGAGCTCACTGATGTCCACGAAGGCGAGAAAGTAGTTTCCGCGCACGAACGCGCCGAGCTCGCCGAGCGGGACCTGGACGCGCTCGTCGTCGAGCACGAAGACGTGCAGGCCGCGTCGACCCTCGTCTTCGACGATCGAACCCACGAGCGTCGCCTCGGGTAGGCCGAGCGCGGCAGGCCCGGCGGCGAACGCGATGCCGTTCATGCGCTGGATCCCCGGTGCGGGATGGAGGGGCCGAGGTGTCACGACCTCGACCGCGCAGAACGGAGGCTGGAGCTCGAAGAAGCGAATGCGCAAGCACGGCCACACCGTCGGTGTGAGCTCCGCCGCCATGAAGCGGAGGGCATCGCGGATCGACTGCTGCTTCGGCCAGTGTGCCTGGTACTGCCGCGGCATGTCGCGCACAGCCACGGCGACGCGGTCCTCTCCGAGCCGCGCGATCGCGCCCTCGATGAAGCGCGCGTACGGATCCCACGGCACCCGTAGGCCGGGGCGCACGTCGAGAGGATCGACGCCGAGCTCGTCCCACAGCGGACGACCGGGCACGCCCAGTCGCTCGAACACTTCGAGGTTCGACAGGACACCGATGGCGTCTGCGTCCGTCACCACGCTCGATGCTGTGTCGATCGGAGATGCTTCCTCGATGACCCGTTCGGGGGAGGTCACCCTCTCGTCGGCGAGCCGGAGGACGAACATGCCCACGCGCACCGGGATCGATCCGCTCGGCGATCAGCGCCGCCTCCTGGAGATCGACCGCAGCAGGCGCGCCGCTCAGTGCGTCCGAGGTGAGACGGAGGAAGCTGCGCGAGGGGACCAAGGGTGGTCTGATCTCGGCGCGTATCGCGAAGAACGGGGGCGGGAGAGCGACGACGCGCGCGTGGTGGCAAGGCCATGCGGACGGCGAGAGCTCCTCGACGACGAAGCGCAAGCCCGCTCGACACGACGGCCACTCTGGAAGGTGCGGTCGGTACTGTCGCGTCAGCTGCGCAGCCGCCTCGGCGATCGGCTCGAGGCCCTGCCGTGCCACGCTCGCCTCGAGGAAACGTGCGAAGGTGTCCCAGGGCACCACAGACGTGGGCGGGACCTGCGACGGATCGATGCCGAGCTCTGACCAGAACGGCGCCGTGGGAACGCCAGCGCGCTCCAGCATCTCGAGGTTGGTGAGCACGCCCATCGATGTTGCATGCGTCACGCTGGTGGTGGGCAGACGGTCAGCGCCGAGCGACTCGTCGGTCAGCTCGAGGAGAACCGCGACGACCGTCGTCGCTGATGGCCACATCGAGGAGGCGCGGCGCCGGCAGGCCCATCCCCAGAGGAAAGCCGGCGATGCCTGTCGCGTTCATCCGGTGGTAGCTGCGAAACGCGTACAGGGGCTCTGGGAGCTCGACTTGCAGTGCCAAGAGCGGTGCCTCCGCATCGAACAGCGTCGCTGTCACACAGGGCCACAGCGCGGGCACGAGCTCGTCCACGAGGAAACGGATCGCGTCGCGACTCGAGGACATCGCCTTCCAATGCCCCCGGAATTGGCTCGAAATGTCTCGCACCGCGGTGTCGATGCGATCGGGCCCGGCCGCCTCGATCGCACGCTCCGCGAAGCGCGCGTAGGCGTCCCACGGCACCTCGAGCCCCGGCGACACGAGCGAGGGGTCGAGGCCGAGCTCGCTCCAGAACGACGAAGTCGGGACTCCCGCCCGCTCGAGCATCTCGAGGTTGCTGAGCACACCCATCGCATCCGCATGGAGCGATCGCGCAGCAGCCGGTCGCCCCGACGAAGTCCGAGCCATCCGCCGCAGACTACACCGAAGTTCGTGCACTGCTCGCTCGATGGCGAGGTGCTCTACACGTCGAGCTTCAGCAAGCGCCTCGTGCCCGCGCTGCGCATCGGCTTCGTGCTCGCCCCCGAGCCGCTGCGCCCCACGCTCGCGGCGCTCCAGCACACCGCGAGCCTCGGCACGTCGCTGCTCCTGCAGCTCACGCTCGCCGAGCTGCTCGAGCGCGGCTACGGGCGCGCGCACGCGGCGCGCA
>JBILLJ010000117.1:0-28066 GCA_044376125.1 Sandaracinaceae bacterium | reverse complement strand
ATGATCCACCAGCCGCACGGCGGCGCGCGTGGTCAGGCGACGGACATCGAGATCCAGGCCAAGGAGATCGTGCAGATGCGCACGAAGCTCAACGAGATCCTCTCGAAGCACACGGGCCAGACCGTCGAGAAGCTCAAGGCCGACACCGAGCGCGACCGCTTCCTCTCCGCCGCGGAGGCCAAGGAGTACGGTCTGGTCGATGAGGTGATCGCCTTCCGCAAGGCGTGAGCGGGGCCGGAGGGCCTCGCTCCTCGCCGCCCTCGTGGGCTCGGCCTCGTGGGCTCGGGGGTAAGGACCGAGCCCGTTTCGACCGATCCGTCACGGGGAGCCCCCCTGGGGCTACACGTCTTCGTCTTCGGGGATCCGCCGCGCGTTTGCCGTCGGATACCCCCGGGCCTATCCTCATTCGCCGCGTGATCGGTCGGTCGGACGACCTCCCGCGCAGGAGCACGAGAATCGATGGTCGACCGACGTCGCGACGATGGGCACGGGAACCTCCAGTGCTCGTTCTGCGGGAAGTCGCAGAAGGAAGTGAAGAAGCTCATCGCAGGGCCGACGGTCTACATCTGCGACGAGTGCATCGCCCTCTGCAACGACATCATCGCCGAGGAGGTCGATCGCGATGACGCGTTCCCTCAGGGCGCGCCGCTGCCGAAGCCCTCGGAGATCAAGGCGGTCCTCGACGAGTACGTGATCGGGCAGGAGCGCGCGAAGAAGGTGCTCTCCGTCGCGGTGCACAACCACTACAAGCGCATCGAGACGCCCCGCACCGGTCACGACGACGTCGAGCTGCAGAAGTCGAACATCCTGCTCATCGGCCCGACCGGCACGGGCAAGACGCTCCTCGCGCAGACCCTCGCGCGCGTGCTCAACGGGCCCTTCGCGCTCGCGGATGCGACGACGCTCACCGAGGCCGGCTACGTCGGCGAGGACGTCGAGAACATCATCGTCCAGCTCCTCCAGAACGCCGACCACGACGTCGAGCGCGCGCAGCGCGGCATCGTCTACATCGACGAGATCGACAAGATCGCGCGCAAGGGCGACAACCCCTCGATCACGCGCGACGTCTCGGGCGAGGGCGTGCAGCAAGCCCTGCTGAAGATCATCGAGGGCACGGTCGCGAACGTGCCGCCCAAGGGCGGACGCAAGCACCCGCAGCAGGAGTTCCTGCAGGTCGACACCTCGAACATCCTCTTCATCTGCGGCGGTGCCTTCGTCGGCCTCGAGCAGGTCATCGAGCGACGCGTCGGCGAGAAGACGCTCGGCTTCGGCGCCGAGGTGCCGAGCAAGAAGGAGCGCAAGCTCGGTCAGGTGCTCGAGCAGGTGCAGCCCGAGGATCTGATCCGCGCGGGCCTCATCCCCGAGTTCATCGGCCGCCTGCCCGTCGTCGCGACGCTGCACGAGCTGAACGAAGAGGCGCTGATCGACATCCTCACGCAGCCCAAGAACGCGCTCGTGAAGCAGTACCAGAAGCTCCTCGAGCTCGACGGCGTGCGCATGAAGTTCACGCGAGGCGCGCTGGTGGCGGTCGCCAAGGAGGCGCTCAAGCGTCACGCGGGCGCCCGAGGCCTGCGCGCGATCCTCGAGAACGCGATGCTCGACATCATGTACGAGATCCCTTCGCGCGGTGGCGTGAAGGAGGTCCACGTGAACGAGGACGTCATTCTCCGTGGCGAGAAGCCGCTGCTCGTCTTCGAGAAGGAGACCGGCACGGGCTGAGGCGGCGAGCGGCGGCCGCGCCTCCGCTCGCAACGTCCTCTCCGCGCGGTCAGCTGTGCCGCGCCCTGCCCTGCGATAGGTGAAGGGGTCCATGTTCTTCAATCGCTCCGACGATCCGAAGCCTCCGGCCGCGCCCAAGACGCGGCCGATTCCGCTCCTCCCGCTGCGGGACATCATCGTCTTCCCCTACATGGTGGTGCCCCTCTTCGTCGGCCGAGAGAAGTCGGTCCGCGCGCTCGAGGAGGCGATGGCGGACGACAAGGAGATCCTCCTCGCGGCCCAGAAGACTGCGAAGACGAACGACCCGAGCCCCGAGGACATCTACACAGTCGGCACGGTCGGCACGATCGTGCGCCTCTTGCGCCTGCCCGACGGCACCGTGAAGGTCCTCGTCGAGGGCAAGCGTCGCGCGCGCATCAAGCGCTTCGTGCCCAACGACGACATGTTCCTCGTCGAGCACGAGAGCGTCGAAGACGTGAAGGGCCCCGGCGCCGAGCTCGAGGCCATCGCGCGCTCGGTGCAGTCGACCTTCGACGGCTACGCGAAGCTCAACAAGCGCGTCGCGCCCGAGGTCATCGTGCAGGTGCAGGGGATCGACGATCCCTCGCGCCTGGCCGACACCGTCGCCGTGCACCTCACCGCGATGAAGCTCCAGGACCGCCAGGAGGTCCTCGAGACCGTCGACGTGAAGAAGCGCCTCGAGCGTCTCTTCGAGCTGATGAACGCCGAGATCGAGATCCTCAACGTCGAGAAGAAGATCCGATCGCGCGTCAAGAAGCAGATGGAGAAGACGCAGAAGGAGTACTACCTCAGCGAGCAGATGTCCGCGATCCAGAAGGAGCTGGGTGAGCGGGACGAGTTCAAGAACGAGATCCAGGAGCTCGAAGAGAAGCTCGCGAAGAAGTCGATGAGCGTGGAGGCTCTCGACAAGATCAAGAAGGAGCTCCGCAAGCTCAAGATGATGCAGCCGATGAGCGCGGAGGCGACGGTCGTCCGCAACTACATCGACTGGGTCCTCGCCCTGCCCTGGGACGACAAGACCGAAGAGAACTACGACATCGAGCAGGCCGAGACGATCCTCGACGAGGACCACTACGGTCTGAAGAAGATCAAGGAGCGCGTCCTCGAGTACCTCGCGGTGCAGGCGCTCGTCCGCAAGCTCAAGGGCCCCGTGCTCTGCCTCGTCGGTCCGCCCGGCGTCGGCAAGACCTCGCTCGCGCGCAGCATCGCGCGCTCGACGGGCCGCAAGTTCGTGCGCCTCTCGCTCGGTGGCGTGCGCGACGAAGCCGAGATCCGCGGTCACCGCCGCACGTACATCGGCGCGCTGCCGGGCCGCATCATCCAGTCGCTCCGCAAGGCGGGCGCGAACAACCCGGTCTTCCTCCTCGACGAGATCGACAAGATGTCGAGCGACTTCCGCGGTGATCCCGCGGCGGCCCTGCTCGAGGTGCTCGACCCCGAGCAGAACAAGTCGTTCAACGACCACTACCTCGATCTCGACTACGACCTCTCCGACGTGATGTTCATCACGACGGCGAACTCGCTCGGCGGCATCCCCGCGCCGCTGCGCGACCGCATGGAGATCATCGAGCTCTCCGGCTACACGGAGTTCGAGAAGCTCAACATCGCGGTGCGCTACCTCGTGCCGCGCCAGCGCGAAGAGGCGGGCCTCGGCAAGGTCGACGTCGACATCACCGAGAACGCGATCCGCACCGTCATCCATCACTACACGAAGGAGAGCGGCGTCCGGAACCTCGAGCGCGAGCTCGGCTCCATCTGCCGCAAGATCGCGCGCCAGGTGCTCGTCGATGCCAAGGACGAGAAGAACAAGGACAAGCAGTACCGCGTCGCGGCCAAGAACGTCCCGCAGTTCCTCGGCATCCCGAAGTACCACTCGACCAAGACGAGCGACCACGACGAGGTCGGCCTCACGAATGGCCTCGCGTACACGCAGTACGGCGGCACGATCCTCGAGTGCGAGGTCACGGTCGTGCCCGGCAAGGGCAAGCTCGTGATCACGGGCCTGCTCGAGAAGGGCATGCAGGAATCCGCCCAGGCGGCGATGAGCTACATCCGCTCGCGCCAGCAGATGCTGGGGCTCGACGAGGAGTTCCACGGCAAGCTCGACGTGCACGTGCACTTCCCCGAGTTCGTGCCCAAGGACGGGCCGAGCGCGGGCGTGACCATCGCGACCTCGATCGCGAGCGCGCTGATGAAGATCCCCGTGCGCCGCACCGTGGCGATGACGGGCGAGATCACGCTGCGCGGCCGCGTGATGCCGATCGGCGGCCTCAAGGAGAAGATGCTCGCCGCGCACCGCGCGGGCATCACGACGATCCTCGTGCCGAAGGAGAACCGGAAGGATCTCCGCGAGATCCCCAAGCGCGTGCTCCAGACGACGCGCGTGGTGCTGGTCGAGCACATGGACGAGGTCCTGCGCGAGGCGCTCGTGCTCTCGGATCCGGAGAGCGTCTTCGGCAAGCGCGTGCCTCCGATGGAGGTCGTGAACGGCAAGGTCATCGACCACGCCGCCGCGCACGAGCACGACGGCGTGCCCGCCACGAGCGTCCCCGCCCCCGGAGCCCAGCAGTAGACTCCCGACGCGCAGCGCCGAAAGGCGCTGCCGTGACAGGGCGGATAGCTCAGCGGTAGAGCTGCGTCTTTACACGGCGCTGGTCCTCGGTTCGATCCCGGGTCCGCCCATCCCGTCGCTCCCCATCCCGTACCTCGAGGCGAAGCGGTCCGCGCCGACGGATCCGTCACACACGCCCGAGGGCGGCGATCCGTTATGCTTCGCGGCGATGTCCTCGCCGTACGTCCGCACCTCGATCGTCCTCGCGCTCGCTTCTTCGATGGCCGGCTGCCCTGGACCCGAGGTCCAGCCCGACGCGGCGATCACGCCCATGAGCGATGGAGGCACGGATGCACCGGCCGAGCCCGATGCGTTCGTCGCCGATCCGTATCCGGCGGAGTGCGAGAACCTGAACCCGCTGCACTGCCTCGCGCCGTGGCCCTCCGATCGATGGCTCGTCGACGACCCCACGACGCGCACGGGTCGCCGCCTCGGCGCGCTCACGCGGGCCGCGATGCCCCCGAACCGCCGAACCATCCGCGCCGACCCCGCGCAGTGGAACGCGATGGACGGCTTCAGCCCCGCGACGTCGATGGTCACCGTCTTCGACGAGGCGCTCGACACGAGCGTGCTCGCCGACGAGCAGCACATCGAGGACTCGCTGGCCGCCGACTCGCGCACGGTCCTGCTCGAGATCCCCGAGTCCGGCGAGCCCGTGCGCATCGCGCACTTCGCCGAGATCGACACGTGGGGCGACGTCGATCCGAGCCTCGTGCCCTTCTACATCCGACCGGCCGCACGCCTCCGCCCGCGCACGCGTTACGTCGTCGCGATCCGCGACCTCACGACCACCGCCGGCGCCCCCGTGGTGCCTTCGGACTACTTCCGCGCGCTGCGCGACGAGACGCCGCTGCCAGAGGCCGAGGATCTCGAAGGCCGCCGCGCTCACTTCGAGGACATCTTCACGATCCTCGAGGGCGCGGGCGTCACGCGCGCGAGCCTGATCGAAGCGTGGGACTTCACCACCGCGAGCGACGAGAGCCTCTACACGGACATGGTCACGATCCGCGACGAGGCGATCCGCCAGAACGACATGGCGGGCAACTGCCGCATCACGATCAACACGATCGAGGAGATGCCCGACGCGAACGTGTACCGCCGCATGGAGGGCACGATCCGCGTGCCGCTCTTCGTGAACGGCACCGAGCCCGGCGGCGCGACGGAAGAGAGCGTGAACCTCTCGCGCCTGCACCGCGACGCGATGGGTCGACCGACGCAGAACGACGAGATCCCGTTCGCCGAGGTGCCCTTCACCGCGACCATCCCGACGAGCGTCTACGAGTCGGTGCGCACCGGCGGTGCGCCCGCGCGCCTGCTCACGTACGGCCACGGCCTCTTCGGTGACCGCGGCGAGACCTACTCCGGTTGGTTCCGCGACACGATCGAAGAGCTCCAGATGGTCGGCATCGCGGTGGACTGGTGGGGCATGTCGGGCGAGGACGTCCTTCGCGTCACGCGCTCGCTCGGCGAGTTCTCGAGCTTCGTCGCGACGCCCGAGCGCCTCGAGCAGGGCCTCTTGAACTTCGTCATCCTCACGCACTCGTTCATCAACGCAGGCCTCGATCGCTGCGAGATCGTCGGCACCACGGCCGTGCCCGAGCCGCTCCACATCGCGCCCATGGCCGGCGGCGATCCGGTGCTCTCGTACGACCCGAACGAGCGCTACTACTACGGCAACAGCCAGGGCGGGATCATGGGCCTGGCGCTCGCGGGCATCTCGACCGACATCACGCGCTTCGTGAGCGGCGTGGGCGGCATGAGCTACTCGGTGATGATCCCGCGCTCGACGAACTGGCAGGTCTACGGCGCGATCATGGGCAACAGCTACCCGCGCCAGATCGACCGCGCGGTGCTCATGACGATGGCGCAGTCACAGTGGGACTACGGCGAGCCCTCGACCTACGCGGCGTTCATCCACGAGGGCAACACGCTCCCCTGCTCGCTGGGCGAGACGTACTGCCCCGGCGGCGTCACGCCCGGCCACCACGTGCTCATGATGATCGGTCAGGACGACGCGCAGGTCGCGAACATCACCGCGGACACGGCGGCCCGCACGGTGGGCGGCGTGCCCGTGCTGGTGCCCTCGCCCTACATGCCCTACGGCCTCGAGACGACGACGGGCAGCGACAAGAGCGCGCGCGTGCTCGACGCGCTCGCGATCTTCGCCATCCCCGGCACGCCCGTGCTGCCGCTCGGCACGCGTGACCCCATCGACGACAACCCCGCGCACGAAGGCGTGCGTCGCTCCGCCGCGGGCCACCGCATGATGGACCGCTACTGGCACCCCGACGGAGTGGTCGAGCAGACGTGCGACGGCGTCTGCGATCCGGATTGAGGCGAGGCTCCGCGGCGCTGGCTCCGCTTGCGCCGAGGGGCGGTTGTGATCTGGCCGCGGATGGGTGAGGGGCGGTATCCTCACGCCCCTGCCGCGGCGCGGACGCGCGGCGGCAGCAGGCGAGCCCACGAATGACCGGCAAAGTCCTCGGCATCGATCTCGGCACGACGAACTCGGTCGTCGCCATCGCGAACGGACGCGAGGCCCGCGTGCTCGCCGACTCGGAGGGGAGACGGCTGATCCCCTCGGTCGTCTCGTTCCACCCCGACGGGTCGATCCTCGTTGGCCACGAGGCACGCGAGCGACGTCTCGTGGACGCGAAGAACACCGTCTACTCGACCAAGCGCCTGATCGGGCGCCCGTTCTCGAGCTCCGAGGTGCAGAAGGCCAAGGAGCGCTTCGCCTTCGATCTGGAGGCGACGAAGGTCGGTGGTGTGCAGGTCCGGGTTCGGCGCGGAACGTTCGCCCTGCCCGAGATCAGCGCGATGGTGCTGCGCCATCTGCGGCGCGTCGCCGAGGACTCGCTCGGTGAGCCGTGCGGCCGCGCCGTCGTCACGGTGCCCGCGAACTTCAACGAGCTCCAGCGCTCGGCCACGCAGGCGGCGGGCAAGGTCGCTGGTCTGGACGTGCTGCGCATCCTCAACGAGCCCACGGCCGCGACGCTCGCCTACGGTCTGTCGCGCGAGAAGGCGGAGAAGGTCGCGGTCTACGACCTCGGCGGCGGCACCTTCGACATCACGATCCTCGACCTCGACAAGGACGTGTTCGAGGTCGTCTCGACCGCAGGCGACACCTTCCTCGGCGGCGACGACATCGATCTCGCGATCGCCGAGAAGATGGCCGACGCCTGCCTGCGTCAGCATCGCTTCGACGCGCGCGCGGACTCGCAGGCCTTCGAGCGCATGCGCGCCGCGGCCGAGTGGGCCAAGTGCCAGCTCTCGGGCGTGAAGGAAGTGGACGTCACGCTCGAAGAGCTCTTCAGCGACGGCTCGGGCAAGACGGTCGACTACACGTTCCACATCACGCGCAAGGAGCTCGAGGCGCTCATCCACCCGCTCATCGCGCGCACGTTCGACGTCGTGAACGACGCGCTGCGCGCGGCTGGTCGCCGGCCCAAGGAGGTCGACTCCGTCGTGCTCGTGGGAGGCTCGACGCGCATCCCGATGGTGCGCGCGATGGTCGACGAGTTCTTCGGCAAGCCCGCGCGCATCGACATCGACCCGGACCTCGTCGTGGCGCAGGGCGCCGCGATCCACGGCTTCACGATCGCGGGGGAGAAGCCCGCAGCCGACAAGGGCAAGGCGCTCGCGCGCGTCGCGCTCAAGAAGGTCACCAAGCCGATCACGGCCATCAAGGAAGAGCGCATCCCTCGCCAGCAGGCCTTCGCGCCCGAAGAGGGACGCGACGACAAGCAGGCGCGCGTCGTGGACGACGGAGACGTGCAGGGCTTGCCCCCGCTCGCGCGTCCTCCCACCTCGCCGGGCGTGAAGGCGCCCGCGCCGATGTCGCCGCTCGCACGCGCCGCGCAGGGCATCGAGGGCGGCCAGAAGAAGCCGAGCCAGACGGGCTTGCCCGCCGTGCGCCCCAAGACGCAGCCGCCCGTACCACCACCACCAGGGGCGCACCTCGGCAACGACTTCGAGGTCGCAGACGAGCCGACGCAGGTCGGCGCGCGGCCGGACCTCCAGAAGCTCCTCGCGCGCGAGGCCGAAGAGCGAGCCAAGCAGGCGACGAAGCTCGCGGCCCGCCCAGGCGCCAGGCGCGGCGGCACCTTCCCCGGTGGCTCGAGCCAGACGATCCCTCAGATCGGTGGGCCCGTCCCCGAAGAGACCACCGCGAGCGCGATGCTCTCACCGCGCATCCCGCGACAGGACCCTGCGCCCGTCCCCGAGGAGACGACCGCCAGCGCATCCCTCGAGCCGCGCGTCCCGCGCGGGGACGAGACGCCGAAGAGCGTCCCCGAAGAGACGACCGCGAGCGCGATGCTCGCGAGCACGCCCGGCCGTGTCGACCCACCGCGGCCACCGCAGCGAGACGTTCCATCGGCGCCCGTGGCGGTGATCCGCAGCGTGGGTGTCGTGGGCGTCGGCGCGAAGCCGCCTCCGCGACCCAGCGACGACGACGCCTTCGACGCGCAGCCCACACGCATCTCGGAGCCGCCCAAGGCGCCGGCTGATCGCCCCCGCAAGGCGACGCTCCTCGGTGCGCTCCCCGACTCGGCAGGCGCATTCGGCGAACGACCGCCGCCCGCGCCGCCCTCGCGCCCGGTGGACCAGCCGCTCGACCTGCCCTCCGCTGCGTTCCGCGTGGACGACATCGACCCCGAGCTCGCCGAGACGCTGCGCGAGGCCGAGGCCGAGCTCTCCAAGCCGCTCAAGAAGCAGGCGCCGCGCGAGGCGACCAAGCCGTTCCGCACGGGCACGGGCGCAGAGCTGCCGCTCCCCGGCGCTCAGCCGCCCGAGGCCGCGCCGCGACCCGTGCAGCACACGCAACCGCTCGGCGGCGCAGCCCAGCTGCCACCGCCCGCGGCACCAGCGTTCGGCCAGCCCCTTCCCCCGATCGCGCCGCAGGCGCAGCCGCAGACGTTCGGACAGCAGGCGTTCGGCCAGCAGCCGCAAGGCTTCGCACCGCAGCCGCAAGGCTTCGCACCGCAGCCGCAAGGCTTCGCACCGCAGCCGCAAGGCTTCGCACCGCAGCCGCAAGGCTTCGCACCGCAGCCGCAAGGCTTCGCGCCGCAGCCGCAAGGCTTCGCACCGCAGCCGCCGACCGCGCCCGTGCCATCGGCCGCGCCGCGACCGCAGCCGGCACCGCAGCCCGCACCGCAGCAGCTCGCGCCGCGACAGCCCGTCGTGTCCATGCCGCAACGAGCCGCGCCGTTGCTCATGGACGTCACCCCGCTCTCGCTCGGCATCGAGACGGCGGGTGGCTACTGCCAGCAGATCGTGCACCGCAACGCGCCGATCCCCACCGAGAGCTCGCGCGTGTTCGCCACCGCGCGAGACGGGCAGACCGAGGTGGAGCTCAAGATCTGTCAGGGCGAGTCGAACCGCTTCGATGAGAACCAGGCGCTCGGCGTGCTGATGATCGGACCGCTCCGACAGGCCAAGCGCGGCGACGTCCGCATCGAGATCACGTTCATGATCGATCAGAACGGTATCCTCGACGTGAAGGCGACGGACATGGATGCGCAGCGTGCGCAGGCGATCCGCATCGCGCTCCGAGGCGGCGTCGACGTCGCCGAGGTGGATGCGATGCGGCAGCGCCAGGAGAGCCTCTTCGGAGGCTGACGCCCTTCGAACTCTCGCCCAGCCCTGCTTGCTCCACGAGGCGACTCGCGATGGCCAACGACCAGCTCGATCAACTCGACTACTCTCTCGTCCTGGGGCTCCGCCCCAGACCCGGCCGCCGCGCGCACCGCTGACGCTGCGCGGCGCTGCGCGCGGGGCCCCAGCCCCGCTTGCTGAGGCGACTCGCGATGGCCAACGACCAGCTCGATCAACTCGACTATTACTCCCTCCTCGGTGTGGAGCCGACGGCGAGCGTGGACGAGATCCGTGTGGCGTTCCGGAAGTTCGCGCTGAGGTTCCACCCCGATCGTCACGCAGGCGGCGACGACGAGAAGATCGCGCGGGCCACGCGCATCTATCGCCGCGGGAGCGAGGCGCTCGAGACGCTCGTCGACCCGACCAAGCGAAAGGCCTACGACATCGTGCTCGCCCGCGGCGAGCTCCGCCTGACGCAGGACGCGCAGACGATCGCGCGCACGAGCAGCGCCAAGAGCTCGCGCTCGGGCGCGCGGAAGTCCTCGGCCGGCACGACGCGCGCGGGCCGCAAGTCGATCGCGCCCGCGGCGCGCGCGAAGCCCTCGATCAAGCAGGACATCCAGAGCCCGACCGCGAAGGCGTTCTACGCGCGCGCGCTCGCGGCCTCGAAGGCGCAGGACTACAAGACCGCGCTTCGCATGATCGAGTCGGCCCTGCAGCAGGAGCCGGGGCACCCGCTGCTGCTCGAAGCCAAGAGCCGGCTCCTGCCCTACGTCGAGGATTGAGCACCCGGCCGCCGCTCACCGCGCTCGCTCCCCGCCACTGCTCACCGCGCTGCTCACGGGCCGCCGCTCACGAGGACGTCGTCGACGTCGAGCGTGGTCTCCACGATCGACGACGTCAGCCCGAGCTCGAGCGAGTTCAGGATCGTGTTGGGCATCGGCAGCGTCGGGCCATCCGCATCGATCACGACCTCGTCGTCCACGGTGACGCGCATGTGACCCGTCTCGTCGGGCTCGAGCGCCAGCTCCACGACGAGGTGGAACCATCGGCCGATCGGGATCGTGCTCGCGCCGGGCAGCGAAGGGAAACGTGGCTTGTCCCCCCACTTCAGCTCGCCCTCGAAGTGACCGTCCTCGGTCACGAGCAAGCGCGGCCCGGGGCGCGACGCGACGAACGTGGTCTCGAGATCGAGGAGCCCGAGCGGCAGGCCGTGGACCACGCGCAGCCAGAGCTCGATGCGCGCGACGTCGCCGCGCACGAAGTGCATGACCTCGGTCTCGATCGACGACTTCGAGGGATGTCCGCCCGCCGCGAGGGTCGCGTCTTGCGGGACGGCGAAGCAGCGCAGCCCGCGGCTGCCCTCGTGCGCGGCGTCGGCGATCACCGTCAGCGTGTTGTCGAGGAACGGTGCGCCTTCGCCACAGACGCGGTTTCGGAGCGCGACGTAGTCGGGGATCTCGGGGGCGCGCGGGCTCTGCAGCGTGAACGCGGTGAAGCGGTGCACCGGGCTCACGAGCGCGCACACGTCGTCGACGCCCTCGAAGCCCGCGGCGAAGTCTCGGCCCACGGGCACGCGCGAGCCGTCGTCGGCCGTGCGCGAGAGCACGCACCCTTCGACGACGAAGGCATCGGCGAAGCCGTCGAAGAGCGGAGGCTCGTAGTAGCCCGTCGCACCTTGCTCCGGGATCCGACAGAGGCGGTCGCCCTGACGCTCCCACGCGAAGCCGCCACGCAAGACGAGCTCGCGCCCGCCGATGTTCATCGTGTACGGCGGCGGTGGGTTGCCCGCGATCACGAGCCCCGGACAGCCCGTGTCCGGAACGGACTCGTCGCGCCCGCTCGGCAGGAGGTCGGGCGAGCTCCCCTCGATGCACTCGCTCGGAGGAGCCGCTGGCGCGCAGCCAGAGGCGAAGGTGATGGCCAGCGCGGCCCCGAGGACACGAGCGCTCATCGCGCGATCGTGCCACGAGCGTCTTGGAGCCGTCCCGCCCAGTTCGTGCACGTTCGCTCCGCCGTGGCGATCGCGACCTCTCGTGCGCTCACGACTCGCGCAGGAGCACGTCGCAGTAGTAGCGGAGCCGCTTCACGATCGCGCCGTGAGGCCGCGTGTGGATGTCCTTCTTCAGCGCGAGCATGACCTTGCGCTGGATCGTGTAGGCGTTGACGACCGGCTTGGGCGCCTCGACACCACCTGCCTCGCGCAGCGCATCGAACACGCGCGCGCGCGGCCAGCCCCAGAGCTCGAGGTCCGCGTCGTCGAGGCGCGCGATCATCTGCTCGGCGAGGGCACGCTTGTGGTCGTCGGCGCGCAGCTCCGCGGCCCACTTGTGGAGCGAGTCGGTCACGGGGCGGTTGTGCTGGCTCACCGTGATCGGGTCGCCGGGCCCCTTCTGTCCCTTGAAGCGCTCGCCGTAGTTCACGGCCTCGGGCTCGTTCTCGACGTCCATGTACGCGAAGACGCGCTCGAGGTGCTGCTCCGGCGAGGCCACGAGCTCCTCGTACTTCACGTGGCAGAGCGGCACGGGGCGCTCGCGGAGCATCTTCGCGATCGCGGGCACGTAGCGCTCGACGAGCGGGTTGAACTCGTGCGCGCGAGACCAGTCTCCGTCGAAGAAGCTGTTGGCGAAGCTCGAGAAGATCGCGAGCGGGTGGCGCGTGAGCACGACGTACTTCGCGCGCGGATAGAGCTGCGTGAGGAACGGCAAGACCAGCGCGTAGGCCGGCGTCTTGTCCATGAAGTAGCGCTTGCCGCTCGGCTTGCCGGGATCGGGCTCGAGCATGCGCCCGTACATCGTGTCGGCATACGCGCGCAGTGCATCGAGGTAGTCGGCCTCCTTGTTCGGGAGGTTCGAGACGAAGAGGCGGATCGCCTCGGCGCTGTTGATGTGGTCGTACGGCGCCTTGTCAACCGTGCCGTGATAGCCGAGGTACGCGAGCGGCGTGACGAGGTGCGGCTCGGGGTGCGTGAACACGCTCGAGTGCGAGCCGATCATGCGCTGGAGCAGCGTCGAGCCGCTGCGCGGCGGAGACACGACGAAGAGCAGGCGATCCTGCACGGCGGTGGACATCGCAGGCGGGTGTGTCGGAGCGCGATCGCAGTGTCAACAAACCGACCCGACAGGGGGCCTGCGACCGCTCACGATCCCGAGCTCGCCGAACGAGGCGCGCGCCCGATCCAGCGGGTCCGGCGCGCGACACGAGGCGCACGTCCTCCTCGACCCAGAGGTGCTTCTTTCCGAAGAGAGGTCCGAAGGGCATGGGTCCACCGCGCGCGCCGAGGATAGACCACTCGCGTGTCGCCGGGCGGGGTTCGCCCGCTCCTCGACGAATCGGGCCTTGCGGGCGCTCGAGCGCCCCGGCGGCCCGCGCGCCGCGCGTTGGGCGGCTCTTGCGCTTGTGCTATCTCGCCGCCTCCCTGCCCGGAGCGCGCTCCGGGCCGTGGACGAGGAGAGATCGCATGGAATCGCTGCCCATCGTGAACGAGGTCCGCACCGTCAGGCCGCCGGTCGATCCGGCGACGCTGTCGCATCGCAACCTGCTCGAGGGCGACTTCTGGAGACGCATCCCCGCCTACGCGAACGTGACCGAGGCCGAGTTCCTCGATCACAAGTGGCAGATGAAGCAGACGATCACCAAGGTCGACAAGCTGCTCGCCGCGCTCCAGGGGCTCGTGTCGCCGGGCTTCATCTCGGACGCAGAGGCCGGCTTCAAGGCCGCGCCGATGGCCGTGCGCGTCTCGCCCTACCTGCTCGCGCTCATCGACTGGCAGAACCCCTACGAGGATCCGCTGCGCCGCCAGTTCATCCCGATGGGCAGCGCGATCATGCACGACCACCCGAAGCTCAAGTTCGACTCGCTCAACGAGCAGGGTGATGCGCCGGTCGCGGGCCTCACGCACCGCTACCCCGACAAGGCCCTCTTCCTCGCGCTCGACACGTGCCCGGTCTACTGCCGCTTCTGCACGCGCAGCTACGCCGTCGGCCCCGACACCGACCAGGGCGAGCTCGAGAAGCTGAGCCTCAAGGCGAACAAGGATCGCTGGGAGAACATCTTCACGTACGTCGCGACGCGCCCCGAGCTCGAGGACATCGTCATCTCGGGCGGCGACTCGTACAACCTGCGCGCCGATCAGATCAGCGAGATCGGCAACCGCCTCCTCGACATCCCGAACGTGCGCCGCATGCGCTTCGCGACGAAGGGCCCCGCGGTCATGCCGCAGAAGCTCCTCACCGACGACGAGTGGTTCAACGCGCTCGTCTCCGTCGTGAAGCGCGGCCGCACGATGGCCAAGGAGGTCGTGCTCCACACGCACTTCAACCACCCGAACGAGATCACGGGCATCACCAAGCGCGCGCTCGATCGGCTCCACGCCGAGGGCGTCGTCGTGCGCAACCAGAGCGTGCTCCAGCGCGGCGTGAACGACACCGTCGAGGCGATGCAGGTCCTCGTGAAGCGCTGCGCCTACGTGAACGTGCAGCCCTACTACGTCTACGTGCACGACCTCGTGAAGGGCGTCGAAGAGCTCCGCACGACGGTCGACACCGCGACCTACCTCGAGAAGGCCGTGCGTGGGACGACCGCGGGCTTCAACACGCCGACCTTCGTCGTCGACGCCCCCGGCGGCGGCGGCAAGCGCGTGGTGCACAGCTACGAGCACTACGACCGCACGACGGGCATCAGCGTCTTCATGGCCCCGAGCGTGAAGCCTGGTCAGTACTTCCTGTACTTCGACCCGCTTCATCTGTTGCCCGAGGCCGGCCAGCGCCGCTGGGCCGATCCCGCCGAGCACAACAAGATGGTCCAGGAGGCCCTCGACAAGGCCCACGCCAACCGACACTGACTCCTGCACGCTCGACTCCTGCACGCTCGCGGATCCCGATCTCGGGGTTCGCGAGCGTCGCGCAGCCTCGTGTCGCGCCGCGACGTGTGTAGGCTCTGCGCATGCGCGCCGATCTCCCCGCCGCGTTCCGCTCCTTCGTCGAGCGCAACGTCCCCGAGCTCCCGGAAGACGCCGTGGGGAGCCTCCTCACGCAGCACGGCGAGATCCGCATGGACGATGGCAAGTGGCGCCCGTTCACCGCGGAGCAGACCTTCGAGGCCGCGCGACCCGGCTTCGTGTGGCACGCGCGCGTGACCATGGCCCCGCTCGTCACCGCGGTCGTCGAGGACGCCTACGAAGACGGTCACGGGCGGCTCGAGGCCAAGGTCTTCGGGGTGCTGCGCGTCGCCAAGGGCACGCCTGGGGTCGAGCTCGATCGCGGCGAGCTCATCCGCTACCTCGCCGAGCTCCCCTGGAACCCGCTCGCGATCCTCTGGAACGATGCGCTCCGCTTCGAATCGAGACCCGGCGGCGAGATCCGCGTGTGGGCCCACGACGAAGCGAGCCACGTCGACTGCGTGTTCGACGCCGCGGGTGATCTCGCCGAGGTGAGATCCACCTCGCGCGTGCGCGGCGATCGAGGCCCGACGCCGTGGAGCGGCCGCTTCCGCGGCTACCGCGAGCTCGGCGGCGCGCGCATCCCCACCGAGGCCGACGTGTCGTGGGATCTCCCGAACGAGCGATGGACGTACTGGCGCGGCTGGATCGACTCCTTCACCTGGCGACGCGTCACGTGAAGCGCCGCGCGCTCACGCGTGGTGCTGCGTCATGCCGGCCATGATGCGCGCGAGCACCCACGTGCGGCCCCAGCGCGGCAGCGTCGAGAGCGAGAGCTCGAGCAGCCACGAGAGCCAGCCCGGCCTCACCGTCGTTCTGCGCCCGAGCGCGCGGAGCGTGGGCATCGGCACGAGCGTGGCGGGGATCGCCATGCCCATCTGCATGTCCGCACGTGCACCGAAGCCGCTCGCGATCGGACCGGGCGCGCACGCGAGCACGTCGACGCCGCGCGGCGCGAGCTCGCGCCGGAGGCCCTCGGCGAAGACCTGGTTGAAGGCCTTGGTCGCCGCGTAGTGCGCCGCGCGCGGTACGCCCTGGAACGCGAGCAGCGAGCTGAAGAGCACCACGCCTCCACGCCCGCGTGAGGCCAAGCGCCGCCCGAGCGCGTGCGTCATCGCGATCACCGCGCGGCAGTTCACGTCGAGCATGGAGAGCTCGTCCTCGAGCTCTGCCTCGAGGAAGGCCCCCGAGGTGCCGAAGCCTGCGGCGGCGACGAAGAGCCCGAGATCGATCGAGGCCGTCTCGTCGATCACGCGGGTCACGTCCTCGGCCCGCGAGAGATCGGCCGCGATCACGCGCACCTCCACGCGGTGCTTCGCGCGGAGCTCGTCTGCGAGCCGCTCGAGCCGTTCACCGCGGCGGGCCACCAGCACGAGGCCCAGGCCCGAGGCCGCGAGCGCGCGCGCGATCTCTCGGCCGATGCCATCGGAGGCGCCCGTCACGAGCGCGTGGGGCCCGTAGCGAGCGAGGAAGCTCGTACCGAGCGGCGGATAGGACACGTGGGTCTGGGACATCGGAGCCTCCTTCAACGTGGAAAACACGCGGCGAGCTTGGAGAGCAGCCCGCGATCGCCGCGCACACGGAGGCGCCCGGTGAGCGCCGCGAGCACGGGGCTGCGTCGCTTGTCGACGATCTCGAGCCAGACGCGTCCCTCGCACTGCACGTGCACGTCGGCCTCACCCACGAGCTCGTGCGCCACGTGCAGCGCGCCGTCGTCGATCACGACCGTCGCACGTGCCGCATCCTCTCCTCCGAGCTCGAAGTGGAAGCGTGCCTTCCAGCCCTTGGCGGGCCCGCGCTGGAACGTCAGCGGCATCGATCGGAAGAACGCGACCGCGCTCGGCGGTCGGAGCGACGAGCGCACCACGCGGACCTTCTTGTGCGGGAAGCGCTTCGTCACGTGCGCCTCCGCGTCGGAGCCGGCGACGACGTACACGGTCTCCTTTTTGTCGAGCAGGGGCTTCACGACGTCGCGCGTGTGCGCCGCGCGCCGCTCGAGGAAGGGGCCGAGCACATCTTCTCCCGCGGGGCAGACGGCGAGGCAGTACGCGGCCTTGTAGTTCGGCTTGTACGAGAGGCTCTGCCACATCGAGGCCATCTCGGACTGGCTCACGCGCTCGCGCAGCGAGAGCGCGCTCGGGCTGTCGGCGATGGTCTCTGCGAGGTCGGCGAAGCCGCTCATGAACTCGCGGTAGTTGTGGTCGTAGCAGGCCGAGAACCGGAAACCGTCGGGCTCGATGGCGCCCACGGGGCACGCCGCGATGCACAGGCGACAGCCGAGGCACGGATCGAACTCGAGGGGCGGCGGCCCTCCGTCGATCTCCGCGGTGGTCAGCACCGTCGCGAGCAGCACGAACGGGCCGAAGCGCGGATGGATGACGCTGCGGTGGATGCCCATGCGTCCGAGCTGCGCGGCGACTGCGACGCGCTTGTGCGAGACGATCCAGCCGCGCCCCGGGAACGCGTCCATCTCCATGGGGAACGCCATCGCGGGGTTGAGGCTCCGGTGCCCCGACTCCGACAGCGCGACGGACACGCGGTGCGCGACCTCGTCGAGCGCCTGTCCCGCGCGGTGGAACTCGAGGTTCGCGACGCTCCGCGCGGGGCTCCGCACCGAGTCCGGGTGCATGCGCCCCACGAGGCAGACGAGCGTGCGCGTACCGGGCAGCGCACGCAGCACGTGCTCGCGCTCGTCGGCGAGCTCGGGGTGATCGAGCGACACGGCGGCGGCGTCGTCGGCGCCGCAGGCCAGGGCGAGCTCTCTCAAGGCGTCGTGCGTCCAGCGGCGCGGCGGCGCCGCAGGCCCACGAGCCCGCACCGCCCGCGCGCTCGGGTGCGCGTCGTACGGGCCCGGTCGCGCGGCGGTGCCCTCCGCGCGGGGCTCGGTGGGGTCGGGCGTCTCGGTGTCGGCGGGATCGGGAATCTCGGTGTCGGGGGCGAGCGGTGGGTTCACGTGTCTCTCCTCGGGCCTCTCGCCCATGCAATGACGATCATCATCTCTTGGAGCGCGCCAGACGCGCGGCGTCGCGGACGTCCGGCGCGGCGCGGGGATCAGGCGCGCTCGAGCGCTTCCTTGCGGGCCACGGCGAGGATCCGCTTCGCGAGCTCGGGATCGTCGACCAGGCGCGCGAGCACGACGGCGCCGACGAGCTGCGCACCGACCGCGAGCGTCTCGTCCGTGGGGCTCTTGCGTCGGCTGGCGCTCGCCGCGCCCAGACGCTTGGCTTCGAGCCGCGCGAAGAACCCACGTGCCACCTCGGCGAACGTCCGACGCACGGCCTTGCCCTGCCGCGAGGCGTCGGGACCGAGGGCCGCGAGCACGCAGCCGACCTCGGGGTGCTGGGCGTGCGCGTCCGAGAGGTAGTCGCGCACCGTCGCCTCGAACGTGCGGCTCTCGTCGGCGATCGCGCCGTCGTGCGCGGCGGCGAGCACGGCCTCGGCCACGAGCGCGTCGCGATCCGCGAAGTGGTTGTAGAAGCCCCCGTGCGTGAGCCCGACCTCCTTCATGAGCGAGGGGATGCTCACGGCCTCGAGCCCGTCTCGACGAAAGAGGCGCGCCGCGGCGCGGACGATCTTCTCCTTCACCTCGGCCTTGTGCGTGTCGGGATAGCGCATGAGATGACGAGCATCATGGAAAAGACCGCGACGCTTGGCAAGGGGGCTTCCCGATCGGCCGGTCGGTTTCCATGATGACCATCATGCCATCATCGTTCGCAGCCCCCGATCGTGTCCTCCTCGTCGGCGCGACCGTGCACGCGGCGCTCGCGCTCGTGTGCGCCTGCCTGCTCTTCGCCGTCGAGGCGACGCCGATCCTCGGGGAGCACCCGGCCCAGAAGCCGCTCCGCTTCGGCCTCTCGATCGCGATCTTCCTCGGGACACTCGCGTGGATCGTCCCGAGCCTCGATCTCCCTGCGCCGTGGCAGCGCGTGCTCGCGGCGCTCCTGGCGGGCTCGATGCTCGTCGAGAGCATCCCCATCGCGGTGCAGGCGGCGCGTGGTACGCGCTCGCACTTCCACACGAGCACGCCCTTCGACGCCGCGATGTGGCAGGTGATGGTCGTGGCCGCGGTCGTCGCGACGCTGACGTTCGTCGCGACGGCGCTCGTCGCCACGGCGCGCCCGCTCCTCGGGGCGCGTGGAGACGCGCTCGATCCACTGCTCGCCCTGGCCGTCCGTGTCGGCCTCTGGCTCCTGCCCGTGGGCGCGGCGATCGGATTCGCGATGGGCGGACGCCTCTCCCACACGATCGGCGGGGGCGACGGCGGCGCGAGCCTGCCCGTCACTGGCTGGAGCAGCACGCACGGTGATCTGCGCGTCGCCCACTTCGTGGCGCTGCACGGCCTGCAGCTGCTGCCGCTGGTCGCCCTCGCGGCCCGCGCGCTGCCGCTGCCCGAGGCTGGACGCTGGACGCTGCTCGTCCTCGCCATCACCGCACACCTCGGCGTGCTGGGCGCGACCTGGGCGCAAGCCCTGAGAGGGCAGCCGCTCGTGAGCATCGCTCACCCATCCGCCAACGGGCGAGCCGCGCCCGAGGTCCGAGCCTCAAGGGGCGACGGTGCGGTCGAGGAGCTCGGCGGTGAGCTTGGCCCAGGCCTCGCGGTGCTTTCCGCCTTCGACGAGGAAGCACGAGCGCATGCCGGCCTCGACGAGCCCGAACGCGAGCGCCGCGACGCGGCCCGCGTCCCCGACGTCGCGCAGCTCCCCGCGGGCGACCCCGTCCTCGATGAAGCCGCGGATGGCAGCGCGGATCGCGTCGCCGGGCTGTGCGTCGCGGCGGCCGCGCAGGGACTGCGTGCCGGAGGTGAGCGCCCAGAAGAAGTGCTCGCGGCGCGCCGCGAGCCCGTAGAGCGCCCGCATCATCGGGAGCAGGCGCGCGCGGTGGGGGCCGACGTGGATCTCCGGGCGTGACATCGCGGCGACGAAGTCGTGCTCGATCTCCGCGAGCACGGCCTCGAGCAGCGCCGCCTTGTCGGGGAATTGCTTGAAGAGCGTGCCGACGGCGACCCCGGCGTCCTTGGCGATGTCGTTCACGCTCGAGCCCTCGTAGCCCTTGGTGGAGAAGGCCCGCGCGGCGCTGGCGAGCAGGGCGGCGCGGCGCGCCTCCGGGTCGCGCGGTGCGAGCGCGGGCGCCGAGGGTCGACGCGCACGGGCGGGGCTCGAGGTCTTGGGCACGGCTTGACGTGCCACGGATCGGGCCCCAGCTGCAAGTGAGCGATGCTCACTACATCACACAACACGCCCCCCGCCCCCTCGCTCGCCGCTCCGGTGCGCACCCCCTCGAGCGCCGAGCCGCCGTGGCACGAGCCCGACGTCGTGACGCGCCGCTTCGCAGGCCTCACCGTGCACGCCGTCCGCTCCGGCTTCGTCGCGTGCAAGGAGGCGCACCGCACGCTGTCGGTGCCCGACTTCCTGCGCCTCCCCGCCATCGTGCTCGATCGTCGCTGGACCGAGTGGATGCCGGTCACGAGCTACGTGATCGAGCACCCCGAGGGCGTCTTCGTCGTGGATCCGGGGCAGCGCGAAGAGACCGCCGACGCCGAGACGCTCGACTGCGATCCGGGCACGCGGTGGTTCTACCGACACCAGCTCCGCCTCGCGTTCCGGAGCGAGGAGCGCATCGATCGACGCCTCCTCGCGCTCGGGCTCGACCCTCGTGGCGTGCGCGGCGTGGTCGTCACCCACCGGCACGGCGATCACGCCGACGCGCTCTCGGTGCTCGGCACCGAGGCCGCGTACGTGGGCGCGCGCGACTGGCCCACGCACCAGGGAGCGCTGCCCGCTCACTGGCCCGCAGCGCTCGCCCCGACGCTCGTCGACGGCGAGGGCCCGACGATCGACGGTCTCGCAGGCGCGCGGCCCGTCACGCGCGACGAGCGCGTGTGCGTGGTGCCTCTCTTCGGGCACTCGCCGGGACACCTGGGCCTGCTCGCGCGCGCCGAGGACGGCACGCGAGTCCTCTTCGCCGGCGACGCGGTGTTCTCGCTCGCGCAGCTCCGACGTGGCGAGATCGCGGGCATCTGTGAGGAGCCCAGGGATGCGCGCGCGACGCTCCGGGCGCTGGACGGCCTCCTCGGTGCGCACCGGACCTTCCTCCTGCCGGCCCACGAGCGCGAAGCGCTCGATCGCCTCGCGGCCGGCACGCCAGCGAGCGAGACGGTCGCCCTCCCCGCGACGTGAGGCCGCGGAGGCGACGGCGAAGTGAGCGGCGCTCACCGCGGCGCGGCGTCAGCGTCCGAGGAACGCCCCGAGCCGGTCGATCGCGTTCGACTGCAGCATGTCGCAGCCGGCCACGTAGAGCGCCTCGTACGCGTCGAGCGAGCCGCGCTCGTACTGCGCGTCGGCGACGAAGCCGAGCGCGAAGACGCGCAGGCCCTCCGCGTGGACCAGCGGCGCCATGAGAACGGGCGATGCTGGAGGGGATGCCCCGACGGCGAAGCGGATAGGTTGCTCGTGCGCGGGCCCTCACCCTCTCGGGTCACAACGCGAGCGTGCACCGGCCCTGGTGACACGTCGCACGCGCGCCGTGCGAGCTCGGGACGCACGCGGTGCTGCCCGCCTCGGACACGGGCCCGCAGCCCGCGGACGCGAAGCGTGAGAGCGCTTCGTCGAGCGCAGATAGATCGTCGTGGTGGATCGCCGCGCCGCAGGGCGCCGCCTCGCGCTCGGGACCTTCGAGCCCATAGCGTCCGGGCCGGCTCGAGGGCACGGCGCCCGCGGGCAGCACACCACGCCCGAGCACGCAGTCCGCGTCGGTCCCGCAGGCATGGCGGGTGTGGATGGCGTCGATCTCGGCGCGCAGCGCGACGCACGGATCGGGAGGCGGCGGCACGATCGGCGCGGCCTCGGGCGTCGAGCAAGCGAGGCCGAGCGACACGAGCGCGAGAAGCCGCGGCACGTCGCGCGCGTGGCGGGCTGCGCGCTGCGGCAGGGTCGTCCTCGGGGAGTCCGGGCGGGGCACCCTCGCACGATACGCGAGGGCGGCTCGGCGCGGGGTCGGTACACTCGCTCGGTGCGGTGTCCGGAACCTTCAGCGGCGCGCGGAGCGCGGGGCGCTCCGGCCGCGCGCCACGACGATCTGCGTCTCGCAGTCGACGTGGATGGGGCCACGCTCGAAGTCGCCCCAGCGATCGACGATCGAGAAGCCGTTGTAGTGGAGCAGGAGCTCGAGCTCCTGCGGGAAGAACTGCCGGTGCGCGAGCGGCTTCACGTACACGCGCGGCGGGATGCCCTCGGCCGGCTCGGCCTCGCGGAACGAGCTCGTGATCATCTGCACCTGCGTCAGCGCGTCGTACTGGAACAGCTCGGCCGTGTCCCAGAGCGTTCCATCGCTCGGATCCCTGAGGCGTGGGCACTTGAAGGCGCGCTCCGGATCGCGCGTGAACGAGCGGATGTCGGGCATGCGCACGTCGAGCACGAACACGCCCCGCGGCGCGAGGTGGGCGCGCACGCACGCGAGCATCGCCTCGAGCTCCTCGCGCCGGTAGAGGTGCATGAGGACGTTGAACGGCGCGATGACGAGCGGAAAGCGGCGACGTGGGAAGCGGAAGCGCCGGATGTCGCCGCGCACGAGCTCGATCCGCTCCCGCACCGCGTCGGGCTCGCTCGCGAGGCGCGCGCGGAGCTTCGCGAGCATCGGCGCCATGCGCTCGAGGCCGATCACCTCGTGACCGTCGCGCGCGATCGCGAGCGCGACGCGGCCGGTGCCCACGCCCAGCTCGAGCACCGGGCCGCCGTGCTCGGCGGCCATCTCCCGGTAGAACGCGACGTCGTGCCGACGCAGGCGGTACGTGCGGTCGTAGCGCTCGGCGTCCTCGTAGTGCGCGTCGGTCGCCCAGCGCAGCGCGTCGGGCGAGTGCCCCTCTCGTGAACCCTTCTTGCCTCGTGTCATCGGCGGGCCTTTCGCGCGGAGGCGCGCGGGGTCATTCGGCGCCGCGGAGCAGCGCCGGGACGTCGGTCAGCACCGCGCCGTTGTCCATGCGGCGCACGCGGTAGAGCGTGGTCTCGGTCGCGTCGTCGTGCGGCACGATCTCCCAGCGCACCTCGCGTCGGTAGGGCGAGCCCATGAACTGGTACGACGCGACGCCCGAGATCGCGACGGCGCCACCCTCGAGGTTCTCGCTCTCCGAGAACTCGATCTCGAGCGGTGCGCTCGCGAGACGCTCCCAGACCTCGCGCGCCATCGCGCGATCGGTCGGGTCCATCTCGAGGTCGAGCTGCTTCTTCTGGAGCGCCGCCGCGTTCGCGTCCCCGACCGAGACGCGCGCCGCGTCGTCCCACGCGCGGCGGCGCCACGCGTCGAGGTAGCTCTCGGCGACGGCCTCCGGCGTGCGATCGTCGAGCACGAGCGCCGCGAGCTCGACGCGCTGCGCCTGTTCGTCTTCGACCTGCTGCACAGTCTGGACGCCCATGAAGGCCACGAGCCCGATCGCGATCATCCCGCTCGAGGCAGCGAGCACGAGCGGTGTCGAGATGCGCTTGTCGCGGAAGTCAGCCATCGCCCCTCGCGAGATCGACGAGCCGCGTCGCGAGCTCCGCGAAGCCGCGTCCCCGCGCGCTCGGGGTGACGAAGCGCGGCGGCGTCGGGATGCGCGCGAGGTGATCGCGCACGTTCGCGACACCCACGCTCGTCTCGAAGAAGGCGAAGGCCTCGGCGTCGTTGCCCGAGTCGCCCACGAACACGCACGAGGCGCGCGCCTCGTCGTCGCCGAGACCCCAGCGGTCGGCCACGGCGCGCACGGCGCCGCGCGCCTTGTCCCAGTGACCCGGCACGGCGTGGAGGTGGACGCTCGACTGCGGCGCGCGCATTCCGGCCGCCTCGATCAGCGCGCGCGCACGCGAGACGTCCGCCTCGGGCGCGTGCCACGTCTCGCCCACGTCCCACGCGACGTCGCAGCGCCGGAGCGCCTGGTCACCGGCGTGCGGGAGCGAGGGCACCTCGCGCCCGATCGTCTGCGCGATGGCGTCGAGGGCCTCGCGCTGCGCGCTCCGCGTCGCGTCGTCCTCGAAGTAGCGCGTCACGAAGCGGCGCCCCTCGCGCCACATCCAGCCCGCACCGTTCTCGCCCACCGCGAGGTCGACCGGCCACGTCCACGCGATCACCTCGGCCCAGCCGAGCGGCCGCCCCGTCACCGCCACGGTCGCGATTCCCGCAGCGCGCAGACGCTCGAGCGCCTCGATCGCGACGGGCTCGACGCGGCCCTCCGTGGTCACGGTGTCGTCGACGTCGAAGAGGAGCACGCGCGCTCGCGTGCGGATCTCGTGGACCGGTCTCATCGCACCACGCGGAAGAAGGCGCACTTGAGGTAGCGACCCTCCGGAAACGCCGCGGGCGTCGGATGATCGGGGCCCTGCGAGCCCACCGCGAGCAGCGTGAGGTCCGCGTTCGCGTCGCGCGCGCCGAGCGTCACCGTGCGCACGAAGTCGTCGAGCTCCATCGCGGCCGAGCACGAGCACGTGACGAGGATGCCGTCGGTCGCGGTCACCTTCACGCACTCGGCGTTGAGCTTTCGGTACGCGCTCCGCGCGCGCTCGAGGTGCTTGATGCTCGGCGCGAGCTTGGGCGGGTCGGCCACGA
The DNA here is from genome assembly GCA_044376125.1 of Sandaracinaceae bacterium. Classification (GTDB taxonomy): domain Bacteria; phylum Myxococcota_A; class Polyangia; order Polyangiales; family Sandaracinaceae; genus JAFLCL01. The sequence goes on along the minus strand of JBILLJ010000117.1, from coordinate 3,605 downwards.
CGAGATCGAAGCGCTCGTGCCTCTTGTGGAGCTCGGTGAGCACGTGGCGCACGTCGCCGCGCTCGGTCGTGATGCGGCCCGCGAGCCCGTGGCGGTGCGCGTTGCGCGCGGCCATCGCGACCGCGGGCGCGGAGCTGTCGACGGAGAGCACGTGGCTCGCGCCGCCGCGCGCCGCCGAGAGCCCGAACGCGCCCACGAACGAGTAGAGATCGAGCACGCGCGCGCCGTGCGAGAGCGACTCGACGCGCGCCCGGTTCTCGCGCTGATCGAAGTAGAAGCCGGTCTTCTGCGTGATGGTCGTCTCGACCTCGAAGGAGAGGCCCCGCTCGAGCAGCTCGATGCGCTCGGGATCGGGCCCGCGCACGACGCGCGTCTCGGCCGCGAAGCCCTCGCGCTCGGCGGCCTTCTCGCTCGCGACCTCGATCACCGTCTTGACGCCGGTCACGCGCGCGACGTGCGCGAACACGTCGTCCTCGCGCCGCTTCATGCCGAGCGTGAGGATCTGCACCACCGCCACGTCGGTGAGCACGTCGACGACGAGGCCGGGCAGGCCATCGCCCTCCGCGTGCACGAGGCGGTAGCCCGTCGTCTCCTCGCTCGGCAGGCCGCATCGCGCGCGAAGCGCGGCGGCGCGCTCGATCTTCTTGCCGATCGAGAGCCCATCGAGCGGGTCGGTGCGATCGCGCGTCGCGATGCGCACGGGGATCGCGGAGCTCGGCGAGTAGTAGCCGCGTCCGAGGTGCCGCCCCTCCGGATCGACGACGTCGACGACGTCCCCGCCGCTCGGCGCGCCCTCGATGCGCTCGATCGCCTGCGCGAAGACCCATGGGTGCCCTGCCCAGACGGGCTGCACGCGGCCGCGCGACAGGATGATGCTCGCCACGCGCGCTTTGTCGCACGCCCCGCCTGCATTGCCAGCCCGCCGCGCCCCGCCGCGCCTTCTGGCGTGCCGCGGGTGAAGAAGCACTGCGCTGGCGCGTACCACGATCCAGGTGCGCGCCTTGCCGACGACCGAGGAGCGCGCCTTGCCGCGCCCGGACGGGCCACGTACCCTGAGACCTTCTAGGAGGATCCCGTGCCGAATCTCGGAATGGGCGAGCTGATCATCATCCTGCTCATCGTGCTGCTCGTCTTCGGGGCGAGCCGGCTCCCGCAGATCGGCGAGGGTCTCGGCAAGGCCATCAAGGGCCTCAAGCGCGGCCTCAACACCGACGACGACATCGAGGTCACCTCGAAGGACAAGCGGGTCCCGGAGAAGTCGAGTGCGCAGGACGTGAAGGCCAACGTCTCCGACGCCGAAGTCGTCGACAAGACCTGAGAGACCGAGAAAGAACCCTCTTTCTCGGGATCTTTCTCGGGATCGAAGGGTCGTGCGGGGTTCGGGGGCAACGCCCCCGACGCGCGGCGCCCGCGCCGCGGGAGACTGAGCCCTCGCCCAAGAGCTGAGCGCTCGCCGCCCGGTCCTGCTCTCGATGGGCTCAGCCGCGTCGACGTGATCGTCGAGGCCGAGGCGCAGCCAGCTCGTCGAGCAGGTCGAAGACCTCGGCGAACACGCCAGCCTCGACCAGCTCGGCGAGCTCTCGCATCTCGTCGGTCTCGTCGTCGTCCTCCGGTCCCAGCGGCGGTCCCTTCAGGAACTCATCGAGGCTCATCTTGCCGTCGCGAAACCTCATCACGAACTCGTGAACCGTTCGGTACTGCTCGACGGTCTCACGGGCGGCAGCGGACGTGGCATCGAGCTGCGCGTTGTTCCCTCGCGCCCTCCGGAGCTCCCCATCGAGGGCTCGCACTTGCTTGCGAAGCGCGGTGTTGACGCGGAGGAGCACAGCGAGCTCGTCGTCCGTCGTCGCCGCCGAGATCGGCGCCCCCGTCGCGACCGCGCGCTCGAGCTCCACCAGCGCCGCGAGGTCACCCGTGCGGTACGCCACCGTCAGCCGCTTCATGAGCTCGGTGCGCCGCACCCTCTCCGCCTCGTCGGTCGCCTTGTCGGGGTGCGACGCTTCCGCGAGCTTCTTGAAGAGCGCCTTCGTGACGTCCTCGCTCGCGCCCCGAGCGCGCGGCGCCGCGACGACCGCACCCGGCGGCACGTCGCCCCCACCCCCGCCGACGTCCGCACCAGGCCCCTCGCCACCGCCGGCATCGAAGCCGACAGCCTCCGCGTCGGAACCGGGAACCTCGGAGGCGGGAGCCTCGATCACCCCGAGCTGCACGAGGAGCCGACGCACTTCGCCGATCTTCTTCCGCTGGGTCTTCGACCGCTTGGGATCACCCAGCATGGTCTCGAAGGCCTGCGAGATCCCGCGCGCGAGCTCCATCGCCTCGTCGATGAGCGGGGCTGATCGCGCCAGCTCGGCCCGAGCGTCGTGCTCCCCTTCACGCATCCGCGCGAGCTCGGCCCGCTTGCGCGCGATGCGCTGGAGCAACCGAGCCTGCTTGGTGCGCTCGGAATGAACACGGGCCGAGAGGCCGTGAAGTGACAGCTGGGTGGGCGGATGCTTGGGCAAGGTACCCGGATGCTACCCGACCGCCCCGGCTGCGAACGTCGTATACGGTGCAGGTGTTGTCGATGATCGAGCCAGCGGGCGGGCGCCTCCACGAGCACGGCGAAGAACCGCGGCGCGTCCGGGTCGGTGCGCCGGCGATCGGCGGCGACCACCGTCGTCGACGACGGTGCCGGACAGGAGTAGGCATACCCTCTCCTCACATCGCCTCTACCCCACCTTGCTCCCTATGGAGCGGTTCGGCGCGAACTTCTCTTGCATGAGGCAGGATGGCCAGGACATCACGCCATACTCGCTCTGCCGAAACGAGCAGTATGTCGTCGTTGTCGAACAGTATCGACGAGGACACTCCATCTGGGGCGTAGAAGACGAGCGCGAGGAGTGATTCTCCAGACTGCCCCATTCGCTGCCAGACAGCCACAACGTGGTCAACGACAAAGGGCGTCCAACTGTTGTCCACGACCTCGAGAGAATCCGATTCTCGGCCCGAGTACTCTCCGAGAATCACGTAGTCTTCCTTTCCACCCATCGCCCTGAGGGTAGGCTGGCAATGATCCGTTAGAAGCTGCAACCAGCAGACGGACGAGGGGCTCTCCGCACAGAGAACGAGAGTCTCGTCCAACGCAACCGGCTCTCCAGCCAACACGACGTTGACTCGATAGAAGTTCAGCACTCGTCCCCCGAGCAGCGTCCGGACAGAACCGAGAAGGGCCTCCGTGTCAGGGCGACTCACCGCGCCGCCTCACAGTCAGGGCAAGGACTCACCCGAATGAGAAGCGACGGATGGTCGCCCGTCGCGCGGACCATCTGTACGAGCCGTTCTTCGAGCTCGCTCGCAGCACAGTCCGTGCTCTCGAAGGTGTCGTCGAACCCATCGGTCACCCAGAGGGTCACACTGTTGGCAATCGAACGATCGAGCAGGCGCGTCGCCCACCTGGCCACTGCGCCAAGGCCGGACGCAGCTCCCTCCACGCCAAGGAGGAACGGCGATGCGATTCCATCGCTGACATCGTCGCCCGGGCTGCGCACACACCAGAACGGCACCCCCGACGCACTCGACGCGTTCCGCATCTCGGACAGCAAGGGTGGTTCATCGGCCCCGCC
>JBILLJ010000019.1:0-81735 GCA_044376125.1 Sandaracinaceae bacterium | reverse complement strand
GATCCGGGGACGCGCTGCGCGCCCGGCTTGGCCTCGCCCTTGAGCACGTGCTCGGTGTTCTTGTGCGAGGGCCCGGAGGCCTTGGGCTGGCCCTGCGAAGGCTTCGCCTGGCCCTGCGAAGGCTTCGCCTGGCCCTGCGAAGGCTTCGGCTGGCCCTGCGAAGGCTTCGCCTGGCCCTGCGAAGCCTTGGTGCCCTTGCCATCGAGCGAGAGCCCCTTGAGCAGGCCCTTGAGCGAGGTGCCCACGTTCGGCGCGGGCTGGGGGCGGGCGTCGTCTTCGTCGCGCTGCGGCGTCTTCTTGCGGGCCACGGTGCGGCGAACCTTAGAACCGCGCCCGGCGTGCGTCGATGCGCCGCGGCCGTCCGATCACTGCGTCGTCGTGGTGCCAGGCGTCTGGCCCTCGACGAGCGCGTGGTGACGCTCCGAGCGGGCGATGCGGCTCCGCGCACGGTCTGCGAGCTCTCCGGCGAGGGCCGCGCGTGCGAGGCGATCCGCGAGCGCGGGCTCGAGCGTGTCGAGGTGGCCGAGCACGAGCAGGCCGAAGCCGAGCGTCGACTCGTGGGTGACCCACGACGTGAGCGTCGGCTCGACCTCGAGCGCGTGCCCCTCGAGCAGACACTCGGCCGCGCGCATGCCCGAGCTCGGCGGCGCCGTGACGCGCTCGGCGATCTCGAGGAGCGCAGGCACCGGGGTCGCGACGTCGGCCGTGAGCGCTGCACACGGCGGAGCACCGTCGCGCACGAGCGTGCGCTCGTAGATGCGCTGCGCATCGACGCTGAGCGCGACCGCGGGCGCGCGCTCGGTCTCGGCGCTCGTGCTCGTGCTCGCAGGCTCGTCCGGCGTGCCTGCGCACCCGAGCGTGCCCAGCGTGGCGAGCCCTGCACCGAGCACGAGGCTCGACCATCGCGTCTTCACCGGGCCAGTCGTCGTGGCGCTGCTGCTCATCGTGTGCCCGTTCATCGTGTGCCCGTTCATCGCGTGCCCGTTCATCGTGTGCCCGTTCATCGTGTGCCCGTGTAGCGCTGCATGATCCCCTGCTGCCCTGGGGTGATCTCCATCGTGCTCACGCACGTGCCGCCGTCGCAGATCGAGTACGGGAACATCAGGTTCATGCCGAGGACCGACTCGCAGGTGCGGGCGCTCGTGCACTGGGGCGTGTCGTCGAGGGCGTCCCAGTAGTCGTAGCTGCGCTCGACGGGATGACAGAGGCCCACGAAGTGGCCGACCTCGTGCGCGAGGACCTCGCCGTACAAGGTGATGTCGTCGTCGCTGAAGGTGCCGTCACCGCCCGCGTTCGCGAGCCAGCCCACGACGATGGCGCCGAGCGGCGAGGGCACGATCGGGCCGGGGATGTGGCCGGCGATGCCGTAGAGGCTCGTGCCTCCGTCGACCGTCTCGCCGACGATCATCGCGATCTCTCCCGGCTCGACGAGGCCCGAGGCCGTGAGCAGCACGTCGCCCGACATCGCCGACGGCGCGGGGAGCGCGGGGTCGATCGTGCTCTCGACGTAGCGCACCTCCGCCGTGAGCCCGACCGCGCCCCACACGTCGTTCCAGTGTTCGACCGCGCGCGCGGTCGCGCTCACGAGCGCCGCGTCCGCGGAGAGGCCGTCGGCCCACACGATCGCCACGCGCACCGCGCCGCGCGAGAGCTCGTGATCGCGGTTGGTGATCGTCGTGATGTCGAGGTCGACGTTCGGCCGGGAGGTGACGCCATCGATGCGGTAGCTGCCGACGCGCACGAGGTAGGTGCCCGGCACGAGCGCGGGATCTTCTTCGCGGATGGGCCAGTGGATCGTGGTGCCCGTGCGCTCGGCGAAGATCGCGTTCGTGAGGCGCTCGGTGCGGTCGTACCAGTCCTGCCAGCGGAACACGACGGTGCCGCTCGGATCGGTGATCGAGAGCACCGAGACGCGGGCGGCCGACTCGGCGTTGTTCGCGACGACCATGAAGGAGCGCTGGTCGGTGATCTCGACGGGCACGTCGAGCTCTCCGATCGCGCCGGTGCTCTCGCTGTACGGCGGTGCGATCTCGATCGTCTCGCGCATCACGAACGCGTCGGGCCCCGCCGCGTCGATCGAGGGCGCATCGGCCGCGCCCGCATCGACCGACGTGACGAACGCATCGTCGGTCGGCAGGCGCGCCGCATCGTCCGTGAGCGCCGCGTCCTCGGGCATCGGCGAGGAGCCGCAGCCAGCGGCCACGACGGTGAGCGGCACACCGACCGCGACGAGCGCGCGCACCCGCGCGCCGGCCGTGGCGGAGGAAGGTCCCCGAGCTCTGGTCATGGGCGCGACGCTAGCAGCGCGTCCCGCGACGCGAGCCTCGGATCCCCTGGTTTTCAGGAGGTTTCAGGCGCCGCAAGGTCAGGCGAAGACGCCGGCGATCGACGCCGTGATCATCGCGCCCGCGTAGGCCGCGAGGGGGATCGAGAGGTTGTCGTCGATGCGGCGGCTCACGAGCTCGGCGACCGCGCCGGTCACCGCACCGCCGAACGACGCGGCGATCACGAGCGGCCACGCGAAGCCGCCTGCCGAGGACGCGGGGTGCATCAGCGAGACGTAGCCGAAGGCCGCGAGGCCGCCGGCGAGCACGAACGCGAGCGTGCCTTCGAGCGTGCGGCCGTGGACGATCTCGGTGCGGCCGAAGCGGCGGCCGATGATGGCCGCGGCCGGATCGCCCACGCCGAGCACGGCGAGCGCGACGAGGCACGGAAGGAGCGACTGCGTGAGCGAGAGCAGGACCAGCGCCGTCGAGTACCAGGTGGCCGAGTTCACGCGGTGCGCCTCGTGCGGGTGCGCGGTGCGGCCGAAGAGCTTCATGCAGAACTGGTTCACCGCTTCGCTGCGCGTGCGCGTGATCTCGAGCGTCCAGCCGGTGAGCGCGACGGCGAGCGCGATGCCGGTGGCCCAGCGCCACGAGGGCACGAGCTCGAGCGCGACGATCCCCGACGCCGCCGAGGCGAGGTGGAGCACGTTGCGCGCGTAGTTCGTGGGGCGGAGCGACGGGATCGAGACGAGCTCTTCCGCGAGCTCGCGGACGATCGCCTCGTAGCTCGGCTGCACGCGCGTGCGGAGCGCGATGAGGCTCGGGCGGTCGGTCGCCGTCTCGGGCAGGGCCTCGAGCTCGCCGCGGACCTCGCGCCACTCCGCGCGCTGCGCTTCGCTGAGCGCGGGCGGCGTCGCGTCGAGCCACGCGCCCAGGCGCGCACGCAGATCCGTGAGCTTCTCGCTCACGCGGCGCGCACGCCCTCGGCCTGGACCGAAGGGCAGGCCGCGATCGAGCTCCGCGAACGCTCGATGCAGCTCCAGCGCGAGATCACGGCTCTCGAGCACGGCTTGGGACGTCACGGGCGCGGACGATGGCGCACACACGCCCGTCGCTCAAGCCATCGTTTCGTCACGCACCCGCGTGGACGGGCCCGCTGTCCATCACGACGGCGATGAAATCCCCACGAAACGGGCCCTTCTGCAGGGAGGGGCCGCGTTCGCACGGCCCCTCGCGCCGAGTCAGCGCAGGAACGTCATGTTGCGGATGCGCCAGGCGTAGGCGCCTCCGTCGGCGGCGACACGCACCGTGGGGCAGCCCTGCGAGTCGGTGCCGGCGAAGCCAGTGACGGTCGTCTGCTGACCGACCCAGCGGCCCATCTCGCCCGCCCAGTTCGGATCACCGATGTCGGCGGTGTGCTGGCCGAGGACCACCCAGCTGCCCACGCGCACCGGACCGTACTGCGGCGCGCCCGAGGGCATGCCGCACCACGTCGGGATCGTCATCGCGGGCGGCGGCGGAGGCGCCATGCCCATGCCGCCCACGAGCTGCATGTCGCGGATGCGCCAGTAGTACTGGCCGCCATCGGCGGTCACGCGCACGACGGGGCAGCCGTAGCCATCGACCTGATCGAGGCTCGTGATCACGGCCTGCGAGCCGACCCAGCGGTTCATCTCCGCGTTCCAGTTGAGGTCGTCGCCCGCGCCGGCGAACGTGTGCGCGCCGAGCACCACCGTGGTGCCGGGGCGGAGCGCGCCGAACTGCGCGGTGGCCGCGGTGAGCCCGCAGTAGCGCGGGATCGGATCGCCCGGAGGCACGGCCGGCATCGCGGCGCCGAGCAGGCGCATGTCGCGGATGCGCCAGTAGTACTGACCGCCGTCGGCGTTGACGCGCACCACCGGGCAGCCGACACCGTCGACGCCCTCGAGGCTCGTCACGACCGCGGTCATGCCCACGAAGCGGTTCATCTCCGCGCTCCAGTTCGCGTCCCCGCGCCACGGCGTGTGCATCGCGAGCTGCACGGTCGCCCCCGGCGTGATGGAGCCGTACTGGACGTTCGCGTCGCTCATGTCGCAGGTCGTCGGGACGAACTGGGCGCTCGCGGTGGAGGTGGAGGCGAACGAGGCGAGCACGAGCGCGAGGCCGATGACGCCGAGACCGAGCTTGTTCATGCAGGCTCCTGGCTGAGACCGCGCGCCACCCTGGGCGCGACGGTGCGTTGGGACATCCCCGCGCGCGACCGGAGCAACGGTCCGGATCGAGCGTCGAGGGCGTGAGCCCTCGGACGAGGGGTCCCCCGAGAGATTCAGGCGACGCTCCATCTTTGGCCGGGACCGCCCCGCGGATCAACGGGGTGGTGTGATGGACGTGGGGCCCCTCGCCGCGCGGGCCCCGGCTCGATGCTCGCGTCGAGGCGTGAACGACGCGGTGCGTCGTGCGCGCGAGGCTCGGATGCGCCACGCATGCGCCCCCGGCCCAGCACGAGCGTCGTGTTAGGGTCCGGCCCCTTCGACGGAGGTCGTGCTTGTCCGAAGAGCTCCTCGCTCAGTACCGCCAGATGCAGCTGATCCGCCGCGCGGAAGAAGAGGCCGCGCGCGCCTACGTGGGCGGCAAGATCGGCGGTTTCCTCCACCTCTACATCGGCCAGGAGGCCGTCGCCGTCGGCAGCGAGGGCGCGATCCGCAAGACCGACTACGTGATCACCACGTATCGCGATCACGGTCACGCGCTCGTCCGCGGCACGAGCGCGCGGGCGATCATGGCGGAGCTGTACGGCAAGGACACCGGCATCTCGCGGGGCCTGGGTGGCTCGATGCACATGTTCGACGCCGAGCACCGCTTCCTCGGTGGGCACGGCATCGTCGGCGGGCACATCGCGCTCGGCGCGGGCGCGGCGTTCCGCTGCAAGTACCTCAAGACCGAGGACGTGGTGCTCTGCTTCTTCGGAGAGGGCGCGACGCCGATCGGAGGCTTCCACGAGGGCCTCACGCTCGCGGCGATCTGGAAGCTGCCGATCGTCTTCGTCTGCGAGAACAACCACTACTCCATGGGCAGCCCGATGGAGCGCACGAACCCGACGTCGGACGTGACGCTCAAGGGCGCCGGCTACGGCATGCCGACCGATCGCTTCGAGGGTCACGACGTCGAGGTCGTGAAGGAGCGCATGAAGACCGCGGTCGCGCGCGCGCGCCGCGGTGAAGGGCCGACGCTCGTCGAGGTGCTCACGTACCGCTTCCGCGGCCACTCGATGTCGGACCCGGGCAAGTACCGCACGGCCGAGGAGGTCGAGGAGATGAAGCGCACGCGCGATCCGGTGAAGATCGCGCGCGAGCGCCTGGCCGCGCGCGGCGTGAGCGAGGAGGCGCTCGCGAAGCTCGACGCGGAGATCGAGGCGGAGGTCGCCGACGCGGTCGCGTTCGCTGATGCGTCGGCGCCTGCGACGCACGAGGTCGTGAACGCGACGGTGCTCGCGCCCTCGGTCGCCTACCCGCAGCGCTTCGACGGCGCCCATGCGCCCTTCCGCGCCGAAGGAGGCCGGTGATGCGTGAGATCACGTACCGCGACGCCCTGAACGAGGCGATCGCCGAAGAGATGGTCCGGGACCCCAACGTCTTCCTGATGGGCGAAGAGGTCGGCTACTACCAGGGCGCCTACAAGGTGACGCGCGGCCTGATCGAGAAGTTCGGCCCCGAGCGCGTGATCGACACGCCCATCGCGGAGAGCGGCTTCGCGGGCGTGGGCGTCGGCGCGGCGATGACGGGCCTGCGCCCGATCATCGAGTTCATGACGTGGAACTTCTCGTTCGTGGCGATCGACCAGATCATCAACAGCGCCGCCAAGATGCTCCAGATGAGCGCGGGGCAGTTCAAGATCCCGATCGTGTTCCGCGGGCCCAACGCCTCGGCGCGCCAGGTCGGCAGCCAGCACAGCCACTCGGTCGACGCGGTCTACGCGAACTTCCCGGGCCTCTACGTCGTGTATCCGTCGACGCCGCGGGACGCCAAGGGCCTGCTCAAGATGGCGATCCGCGACGACAACCCGGTCGTCTTCCTCGAGGGCGAGACGCTCTACAACCAGAAGGGCCAGGTCCCCGACGCGAGCGAGGACGAGGTCATCGAGTTCGGCAAGGCGCGCATCGCGCGCGAGGGCACGGACGTCACGGTGGTCACGTGGGGCCGGCCCTACGTCACGGTGCTCGAGGTGGCCAAGGAGCTCGAGGCCGACGGCATCTCGTGCGAGGTGATCGACCCACGCACGCTGCGCCCGCTCGATCACGGCACGATCCTCGAGAGCGTGAAGAAGACCAACCGCTGCGTGGTCGTGCACGAGCACTGGCCCTACGGCGGGCCGGGCGCGGAGATCGTCGATCGCGTGCAGCGCGAGGCCTTCGATCACCTCGACTCGCCCGTGCTTCGCGCGACGAACCTCGACGTGCCGATGCCGTACGCGGCGGGCCTCGAGACCGACGTCATCGTCGGCAAGGACCGCATCAAGCAGACGATCCTGAAGAGCCTCTACAGGAGCTGAGCACCATGGCGAAGATCGTTGGGCTGCCCAAGCTCTCTCCGACGATGGAAGAGGGCACGCTCTCGAAGTGGGCCAAGAAGGAAGGCGACGCGCTCGCCATCGACGACCTCGTCGCGGAGGTCGAGACCGACAAGGCCACGATGGAGTGGCGCGCGCTCGACAAGGGCGTGCTGCTCAAGATCCTCGTGCCCGAGGGCTCGACGCTGAAGCCGGATCAGCCCGTGGCGATCATCGGCAACAAGGGCGACGACATCACGGCGTTGCTGGCGCAGGTGGGTGGAGGTCTCGCTTCCCCTCCCCCGGCCCCTCCCGCGGGGCGGGAGGGGGGCGCTTCGGGATCTGCTCACGGTGGCTCGGTGGGCGCTTCGGGATCTGCTCACGGTGGCTCGGGGGGCGCTTCGGGATCGACGCATGGTGCCTCGGCTCCTGCTCCGGGTGCGGCGGGTGGCTCCGCGTCGGTGACGAGCACGGGGCGGGTGCTTGCGTCGCCGCTCGTTCGCAAGCTCGCGCGCGAGCAGGACATCGATCTGCGCACCATCGCGGGCACGGGGCCGCACGGTCGGATCATCAAGCGCGACCTCGACAGTGCGCCGCGCGGAGTCTCTGCGGCGTCAGCGCCCGCGGCGAGCGCGCCGGTCTCGAGCGCGACGTACGCGTTCAGCGGTGGCACCTCGGCGAGCTTCGAGCGGCGTGAGCCCGTGAAGCAGGCCGTCTCGCAGATGCGCAAGACCATCGCGCGGCGGCTCACCGAGTCCAAGCAGACGGTTCCGCACTTCTACCTGACCATCGACGTCGACGCGCAGCCTCTCCTGGACGCGCGCGCATCGATCAACGCGCAGCTCGAAGAGGCCAAGAGCGACGCGAAGATCTCGGTGAACGATCTCCTCGTGAAGGCGTGCGCGATCGCGCTCCGCCGCGTGCCCGAGTGCAACGCGTCCTTCCTCGGCAGCGAGGTGCTCTTCCACCAGGTGGTCGACATCTCCGTGGCGGTGGCCGTGCCCGATGGCCTCCTCACGCCCGTCGTGCGCGACGCAGACAAGAAGGGCGTGCTCGCGATCTCTGCCGAGATCAAGGAGCTCGCCAAGCGCGCGAAGGACAAGAAGCTCAAGCCCGAGGAGATGCAGAACGGCACCTTCTCGATCTCGAACCTCGGCATGTTCGGCATCGAGCAGTTCGCGGCCGTCATCAACCCGCCCGAGGGCGCGATCCTCGCGGTGGGCACGGTGCGCGAGGAGCCGGTGGTGAAGGACGGGGCGATCGTCGCCGGCAAGCGCATGCGCATGACCCTCTCGTGCGATCACCGCGTCGTCGACGGCGCCGTCGGCGCCCGCTTCCTCGCGGCCTTGAAGAAGCTCCTCGAGGCCCCCGTCACGATGCTCGTCTGACAGCGCGTCACGAGGCGCGTTCGCACCGCGGTGGTACCGTCGACGCATGACCGTCCGGAAGCTCGCCGTCGCGCTCGATCTCGAGACGGCCCGTCACGCCGAGGCCAGCGAGAAGCGTGAAGGCGCGAGCCCGTCGAGCTGGCTCGACCCGGCGGCGGCGGAGCGCCGCCGGGGTGAAGCAGGCCTGGCGGCGATCGCGGACTGGGAAGCCGAGCACGGGGCCTTCACGGAGCAGGAGCTCGCCGCCGCGGATCGCCGCGTGAAGAACGCCCTGGCTCGGGCCGCGCGGGCTGCCGAGCGCAACCAGCGTCGCGCCACCGAGACGGCGTGATGGAGAGCGACACCGAGGCGCTTCCGGCGCAGCTCCACGAGCGGCTCCGGGAGGCCGAGAACGCGAAGATCGAGTTGCACGAGGCGGCGGCGGACTTCCTCTGGCAGCACATCACCCTGCGCGCCGCCCCGGCGCTGATCGCGTCGCTGCCCTGCCCGCTCGAGCGCTCGTTCCCGCACATCCGCGTCGCGGACGAGGTGTTCCTCGGTGCGGCATGTTTCGACCGAATCGGTGAGCCGACGGAGACTGGCGGTGCGAAGGAGTATGCGAGATGGCCGACAAACGGATTCACGGGGTGGTGATCTCCGCGTCGCCGCTCGAGGTGCGCGCGCAGCGGGTGGTGTATCGATGCGACGAGCGTGTCGCGGGGCTCGAGCGCGGCTCGCTCGTCACGTTCGTCGCCGAAGCGCGCAGGCGCGCCGTGTCCGCGCCGTCACGGCGAAGAAGGGGCCGCGCTTCGTCCACGGTCGACACCAGGGGATCATCACCTGCGCGAGCGGGCCGGCAGGGGAGTACCTCGCCTGGCGCTCGATCGACTCGCTCGATGCCTACGCGCGCGAGAGCGGTGACGAGATCGGCGGCGAGCCCGTCGAGCTCGGTGACCACGTGTCGTTCGAGGTCATGGCCGACGACGGCTTCGCGTGGGACCCCACGTTCCGCGGCCGACGCCCGAAGCGCTGAGCCCCGGAGAAGGTGCGTGCGCTCGGTCGCGCGGCGCTCAGGGGCGGCTCGGGTCGACGAGGACCTTCGCGCCGGTGCCCTTCTTCGTGTAGGTCGCGACCTTGGTGGGATCGAGCATCTCGCGCAGCGAGATGGTCTCGGCGTAGTGGCTCGCGAAGGTGGTCGTGAGCTCGGTCGCGATGCGCGTGCGCATGCGCGCGACGTCTTCGGGCGCGAGCGTCTTGAGGAAGTACGTGAGGAGGAAGCCGCTCACGCTCCACGCGAGGCCGACGGCGCGCGGGAGCTCCGTCGGGCCGAGGTCGAGCGCGCCGTACACGTAGACCTGCTTGTGCGTCGGGGAGCCGTAGCGGCTGTACGTCGTCATCTTCGACAGACACGCCGCCTCCATCGCGAAGAGGATGTGGCCCGCGAGCTTGCCGCCGCCGACCGCGTCGAAGGCGAGCGTCGCGCCCGTGGTCCGGAGCGCCGCGATCAGGTCGGCCTGGAAGCTCGGTGCGCTCGAGTCGAGCACGTGCTCGGCCCCGAGCTCGCGGAGGAGCGCGACCTGCGCGGGGCTCCGCACGACGTTCACGAGCGGGATGCCCTCGGCCTTGCAGAGCTTCACGAGCATCTGGCCGAGGTTCGAGGCCGCCGCGGTGTGCACGAGCGCGCCGTGCTTCTCGCGGCGGAGCACCTCGATCATCGAGAGCGCGGTGAGCGGGTTCACGAAGCACGAGGCGCCGTCGCGCGCGGGCGTTCCTGCGGGCAGGGGCAGCACGTCGCGCACGCGGGCCACGCGTCGCTCGGCGTACATCGCGCCGCCGAGGAGCGCGACCGTGCGGCCCAGGAGCGCCTGCGCCTCGGGGGCGCTGCCTGCGTCGATCACCGTGCCCGCGCCCTCGTTGCCTGCGGTGAGCGACTGACCCACGCGCGCGGCGAGCGCGGGGAGGATCGCCTTGGGCACGCTCGCGCGCAGCGTCGGCCCGTGCTCGTTCGTGCCTGCGACGAGGTTGCGCGGATCGACCGGGCCGAAGAGCAGGCCGAGGTCCGACGGATTGATCGGCGTGGCCTCGACACGCACGAGGAGCTCGTCCGCCTGGAGCACCGGCACGGGCACGGGCGTGAGCGAGACCTCGATCTCGCCGCTGTCGTGGAGGAGGGAGCGCAGCTCGAGGCTCGTCGTCGTCATGGACCCGACGCTACTTCACCGCGTGTGGCTCGTGCGAGGCGATCCCGTTTCTGTCTACGATTCGGCATGTTCTACCTGCGGGCGCCGAGCGACGATCGGATCCTCGCCTTCCTGGATGGGCTGCGGGGCGCGGAGCTGACCTACGCACCGCAGGGCAGCACGCGCGAGGACCTGAGCCGCCCACCGACGGGCTTCGTGCTCGACCGCTACGGCGTCGAGCTCGGTCGGGGCCGCGACGTCTTCGACCGCGCGCGCGCAGCGCTCTCTCGGATCGAGAACTACCCGCCTTCGTTCACGCGGATCGTGCGCAGGCCCACGAAGCTCGAGCCCGGCGGCCAGTTCGCCACCGTCGTCTCGCACATGGGCTTCTGCTCGGTGCATCCCTGTCGGATCCTCTACGTGATCGACGAGCCGGCGCGGTTCGGCTTCGGCTTCGGCACCCTGCCGGGACATGCCGAGTGCGGCGAGGAGCGCTTCGTCGTGACGCTCGAGGACGAGAGCGTTCGCTACGACGTTCAGGCCTTCTCTCGCCCGCATGCGCTGCTCGCGCGGCTCGGCGCGCCCGTCACGCGCGCCTACCAGCGCCGCTTCCAGCGCGAGACGGTCCAGGCCATGCGTCGCGCCAGCACCGCGTGACTGCGGGTGAGCGCGCATCGCGATCATCGGCCCGCTTCCGCCGCGCTGCGCGAGGCCTACACGCTGACCCTCGACGACGGAACGAGTCGCGGGACGTCTCCAGGGCTTGCGCGCGCGGGTCACGTCCATCACGGTCGTCGAGGTCGCGTAGGAGTCGGCAGCAGCGCTGCGTCGCAGAGAGGAACTGAGCCGTGCGCCCGAAGTCGAAGCACTTCTTCCAGGGCATCCCGCCGATGCTCTTGGGGAAGCTCTCGGCGCGGGCGCAGGCGTTCGTCACGGAGGACGAGCCGTACGGGGACGGCCGGACGGTGACCTTCAACCGCTCACCGAGGCAGGTGACGCGCGGCGGAACGACCTACGCCATCGTGGGGGGATTCGATTTCGTCAGCTGGCTCGTCGACGTGGAGGGCAAAGTCATCGAGGTCGACGAGCTCGGTGTCTCCTTCTACGCGGCGGACTCGCTGGCGCAGCGGATGGAGCAGCTCGCGCTCGAGCGTGAGCGACGGGGCGCTCCCGTGGTGCACGACGGAAGGGTCGGTGCTGCGATCGCGAAGGCCCGCGGCCTCGCGCTCGTCCGAGAGGCAAAGGACAGCGGGCACTGCACCTGGATGCAGGGCGAGGGCGAGCCGCCTTGCCAGGTCGTCGAGAGCTTCGAGCCCACCGCGTACGGTCGGGTCGAGCGAGTGTGGCGGACCTACGTGTACGAGCCGCGAGGCGCCCCGAGCCCGAAGGCGACGAAAGCGGGCACGAGGGACGAGGGAACGGCCAGCCAGAACGCCGCGAAGCGCTCGAAGGCGCGCTCGAACGCCGCGACGCCGTCGCGCGAGAAGGCACCGAAGCGGGCACGCGCGGCCGCGAAACGGCCACGCTGATCGTTCGCGCCGGCACGGTCGTCGATCCGCGCCGAGACCTCAACCCGGCGACGAGCCTGGGTGTCGCAGAGCTCGGGTGGGTTGGTCTCGCCTTCGATCGTGCGGAGCGCGATGGCCTCGGCGATCGGCGCGGGCGCGAGGCCCGCAGTCGCGAACCCGCGTCACGACGACTCGCCCAGCGCAGCGAGCGACTTCCGCGCCTGCTCCGCGATGGTCCATGCCGCGCCGGCGGGCCTGGTCTCGTCGCTCGTGAGCGTGCGGAGCATCTCGATGGCGCGCGGGACGTGGTGCTCGCGCAGCGCGTACGCGGCACGGAAGCGCACGCGTGGGTCCTCGTGTCGCGCGAAGCCGAGGAGGACCTCGAGGTCTCCCGACGCGCCGATCGCCTCCACGAGGTGCATCCGCATCTGCGCATCGGTCTCGCGCGCGAACCGGGCCAGGAGCGCCGCCGCTGCCGACGGCTCCTTGCGCATGCGCAGACACACCACCGCAGCGCGCCTGCGCTGGACGTCTTCGTCCTCGATCATCGCGATGAGCTGCGGCGTCGCCGAGCCATCGCCGCGCGTGCGGAGCGCCGTCGTCGCGCTCTCCCAGGCGGGACCGTCGAGCTGACGCGCGAGGTCTCGCTCGGGGATCTCTCCGAAGTGGATCGCAGACCTCACGATCTCCGCGTCGTCCGATCCCACGAGGGGCGCAGCGAGCGCTCGATGCGGCGTGTCCGGGAGCGAGCGCAGCGCCTCCAGGACGACGCGGCGATCCGGATCGCGGAGCAGCTCCGGCAGACGCGCTGCGAGGGCCGCTCTGTCGCGCGCGTTCAACACGATGACAGCGGTCGCGCGGACCTGCGCGTCGGCATCTCCGAGCGCGCCGAGCATGGCCGCGCGTGCCTCGGCGGATGGGCTGGGGAGGCGGGCGAGCGCCAGCGTTCCTTCGTTTCGCACTGCCGCGTCGTGGCTCTTCGTCGCGCGGAGGAAGTCGGCCTCGCGACCCGACATCCCCGTTCCGAACCAGACGTAGTCGTAGCCCCAGAGCGTCTCGTCGAGCCATCGCTCGTACCAGGACACGAAGCTCGGATTGTCGGGGTAGTAGAGCGCTCCGAGGTCGCTCAGGTACACGACGCGGCCGCGCGTGGGGCCTTCGAGCACGAGGAGGCCCCAGTTGTTGCAGCCCTGATCGACGAGCGTGAGCGTGACGACGCCCTGCTTCTTGCCGCGCACGCCCACCCGCCAATCCTTCATCGGCAAGAGGCCGTAGAACGGTCCGGCCCCCGCCGCACCGACGGTGAGCAAGAACCGTCGGAAGTCCTCCGGGAGCGTCAGCTTGCGGCGCTTCTCGAAGGCCAGGACCGTCTTCTCGTCGAGCGGAGGCTCGAGCTCGAAGCGGTGCTTCTCGGAGCCGAAGCAGGCTCGCTTCGCGCGGCGGATCTCGTCGAGCTTCGCTCGTAGGTGTTCCACGGAGCGATTGTACGGGTGCGCGAGCACGACGCGCGACGCGCGACGGGTACGCCACGAGACGAGGGGGCCACGAACGTTGCGCAGCGCGCGTTGGGCCGATCTCCTCTCGACCGACGAAGTAGATGTCGGGGACCCGCCGATCGCGTGGACGGCGAGCGTCGCGCCGGTGGTCTTCAGCGCCGCGATCGGTCGGCCCGGAAGCTCGTCGCGATGGCCGCGAAGTGACTTCACGATGCCGGATCGAGGTACCTTGGAGCCTATGCGAAGATCGCGTGGAAGGAGCTTCGTCGCTGCCCTGGTGCTGGGCTGGCTCGGCGGCTGCGATCGCGGCGATCCCGAGCGCGGAGCCCTGGACGGCTCGTGGATCGACACCTCGCCGCCCGTCTACGTTCCGGTCGCGGACGAGACGCTCGATCGTTTCGTCGACACGCTCGCGTTGATCGCGAGCCTCGACTGGGGATTCGGCGGGGCTCTGGACGAGCACGCGCAGCTGTCTGCGCCGACGTCGGCCGACCAGCGCGCGGTGATCGAGCGGGGTGTCGCGAGCGCGCGCTTCGTCGCAGACCCGGCCTGTGCAAGCACGATGTGGGAGGGCGGTCGAGCCACGGTCCGGCTGGACCTCTGCCGGCTCGGGATCAGTGCACGACGCGTGAGCGGGGCCGTCGGCCTCGAGGTCGTCGACGGTGCGCTCGTGATCGCGCTCGGTGACCTGGTGATCCGCGACACGGCGTTCGACGGTCACATCACGCTTCGTGCGACCGAGCCGCCGTCGATGAGCTCGCGTGGTGTGGGTGGCGCGGTGCAGTACCCGGACGTCGAGGGCACCACGACGCTGACCTTCACGGGCAGCGTGTCGTTCACGACCTTCACGCCGCTCCACGACGAGGGTGTCTCTCTCGTGCTCCAGGGATCGTGGTCGGGCGCCGCCGGTACGGCCGAGCTCGGCGGCCAAGCGAGCTTCGTCCCCGGGGACTGTCTGCCCTCCGACGGCTTCGTCGTGTTCCGAGGGGCGCCGTTCGCGTTCGAGACGCGGCTCGGGTTCGGGCTGAGCACGCCCGACGACCATCGGTGGGGAGCGAACACGCTCACCTGCGACTGATCGCGCGCTCGAGCGCGGGGCCACGAACGTTGCGTGCGCAGCGCGGGCTTGGCTACCGTGCCCGCGGATGCCGCGTTCGCTTCTCCTCGCCGTGATCATCGGGCTCGTCCCGACCGCGACGGCGTGGGCGCAGGACGAGCCTCCGCCCGCGGAAGAGGCGAGCGACGGCGAACGCGTGCCCGCGATCGTCGAGGCACCCGACGAGCAGATCGTGCGCGTCGCAGGATCGCCCGAATTCCCGGGGCGCGCGGAGCTCTGGGCGCGTCGCGTGACGCGCGCGCTGCGTCGCTCGGGC
This sequence comes from Sandaracinaceae bacterium, assembly GCA_044376125.1. Classification (GTDB taxonomy): domain Bacteria; phylum Myxococcota_A; class Polyangia; order Polyangiales; family Sandaracinaceae; genus JAFLCL01. The sequence goes on along the minus strand of JBILLJ010000019.1, from coordinate 67,020 downwards.
GCGAGCGTGGTCGTGCCCGAGGCGATCGACTGGGATCGCGCGGGCATCGAGGAGCGCCGGCTCATCGAGCTCGAGGAGATCGAGGCCGCGCTCGGCGTCGCGCGTCGTGCGCAGGTCGCGCTCGAGGAGGCCGAAGCGTTGCGCGCGCTCTCGGCGGCCTCGCGGCGCGCCCGCGATCTCCTCGACGTGCCCGGAGCCGCGGCGTGGCTCGCGGAGGTCGAGGTGGTCACGGCGATCGTCGCGGCCCAACGAGGCGACCAGGCGCTCGCGGAGGCCTCGCTGCGCCGCGCGCTCGCGCTCGCGCCCGACCGCGCGCTCCAGGAAGGCGAGGCACCCCCCGAGCTGGTCGCGCGATCGATCGCGCTCATGCGCGAAGAGGTGCGCCGCGCGCGCATCGAGGTGCGCGTGCTCGGCACGGCGGCGAGCGAGCACGCGGCCGCGCAGGTGTTCGTGGACGATCGCCCGATCGGAGCGCTGCCGCGCGAGCTCGAGCTGCCCGCGGGGCTCCACGTGCTTCGTGTGGAGGCGCGCGGGCACCGCCCGTACGCCCGCCTCGTCGATCTCGCTCCGGGCTCGCGCGCCCCGATGATCGTGGACCTCGCACCGAGCGCGCCCACGCGCGATGCTCAGGCGCTCGATCGTGCCGTGCTCGAGGGCTCGCCCGAGGACGTGGCCGCGGCGCTCGCGCAGGTCGTCGCGGATGGCGGCGTGGCGCGCGGCGTGTGGCTCGTGCACGTGGGTACCGGCGCGCTCGATCGCAGCGTCATCGTGCGATGCGGCCCCGGCGCGTGCGATGCGCCGCGCCGCGTCGACGACGCGAGCGTGCTGACGCTCGACGCGGCCGCGGAGATCGGGGCCTCCGACGACGACGCCCCGCTCGCCGAGGCGCTCGCGTGGATCGACGAAGCACCCATCACGCCGCCGCCACCACCGCACTCGCTGCTCGAGGAGTGGTGGCTCTGGGCGGGCATCGGCGCCGTGGCGATCGGCGTCGGTGTCGGCGTGGGCCTCGCCGTCACGCCGAGCGGCGACGCGCCGCTCGTGCTCCGCATCGATCCCTGCACGTCGTGCGGTCGTTGAGCGGACGCGGAGAGCGTCGCGACGCCCCCGACGCTCCGATCTCTGGCAAGCTCGTGGGCATGCGTGCGTCGCGGGTCCTGGCGCTGATCTCGATCGTGGTCTTCGGTTGCGAGCCGACGGTGATCGGCGATCGCAGCGACGCGGGCGTGGTGCGGGACGCGGCGGGGCTCGACGCGAGCGGCGCGAGCGACGCGGGTGCGGCTGACGACGCGGGTGTGGGCGAGGACGCGGGGGCGAGCGAGGATGCCTTCGTCGATCCGGGCACGGACGCGTCCAGCCCGCCAGCGAGGGCGTGCAGCTTTCGATCGAGCAGCTACGCGGGCGCGCCGCTCGAGCTCGACGTGGGGCCGACCTCGGCCGAGCGGCTGCGCTTCACCGTCTCGGGCCTGCCGGATCCATCGCTCGTCGCGTCCGCCACGCTGCGCTTCTCGATCTTCGATGCCGATCATCCGGGCGAGGAGGGCGTGATCCGCGTGAACGGTGGTGCGCCGCTCGACATCCCCGCGATGCTCGCGTGGGACAACGTCGAGTCGGTCGTCACGGTCGACGTCACGGGGCAGACGATCGCCGGCGACAACACGATCGAGCTCGGGCCCGGTCCGCTCGACCGCAGCTTCTTCCGCGTCTCGCTCGTGTCGCTCGAGCTCTCGGCGCGCGTGAGCGAGTGCATGCCCTCGGACCCGCCGCCCGATCCCACGGCGGTGCGCCGGCAGCTGCACTTCCACGAGGCCACCTACACCAACCGCGCGACGTGGGTCGTGCCTTGTCCGCCGGGCCACCCGCGCTGGGTGGCGATCCGCGACTACGCGTTCACCGCCAGCGGCGCCGAGCACGAGAGCACCGACTGCGACGGGCTCTACCGCGCAGGCAGCGGCGAGCGTGGCACCGCGACCTTCACGTTCCCCGACGTGATCCCCTCGACCTACGGCGTCTACGTGCGCTTCCGATCGAGCGCGAACCGCAACCCGCGCGGCGCGCTGTTCGTCGTGAACGGCGAGGAGATGCGCATCGATCAAGTGGACGCGAGCGGCGAGTACTTCGAGGTGCTCTTCGGCGATCGGCGCCTCGGCGGCACCGTGACCGTCGTGCTCGACTCGAGCCGAGAGGCCGAGTCCGACAGCGTGACCTGGGTCCGCCTCGAGCCCCGCTGAGCGGTGCGGCGGCCGGATCGCGAGCGTTCCGCGAGCGTCTCGCGGGCATCCTGTGAGGCGGACTCTCCGACAGGGTGCCCGCTCGGTGTGTGCACGGAGCGTGTCCTCAGCGGGCTCGGACGACCTCGCCGTCGACGACGTAGGTGCCGCCGGCGACGTGGTGCAGCGTGCGCAGCTCGGGTGGGACGTCGTCGCGGAGGCGACCGTCTCGGTAGACGCGATCGTCGGCCCACGCGGCGGTGCCCTCGACGACGAAGAGATCGTAGGCGGACGCGAGGTGGGGCTCCTCGAGGAGGCGCGCGACCATCCACCCGACGCAGCCGCGCACGAGCGGCGCGGGCGCGGAGGGCTCGTCCTCGCGCTCGATCGCGAAGCGCGACCACTTGTCGACGTCGCGGCCGCTCGTGGTGCCGACGCCCTCGACGATCGAGAGCATCGAGACCGTGGGCACCTGGAGCACGAGCGCGCCCGAGCGCACCGCGAGCTCGCGCGTGTACGTGTCGGCCGCGAGCACGACGGTGAGCTTGGGCGGATCGAAGTCGAGCGGCGTGACCCACGCAGCGGCCATCACGTTCGAGGCGCCACCAGCGGCAGCCGACACGAGCGCGACCGGCCCGTGGTTGAACAGACGCCAGCTCTTCTTCAGCTCGAGGGGAACGCGCATCGCGCGAGCATGCCCCACACGCGCCACCTCCGCGCGGACCCGCGGGCGCGAGACCACCTCGAGGTGGTGGGGCGATCGCGTGCACGCGCGGTGCCCCGGACTCGGATGGGGACGTGAGACTCCCCTGTTCCACCGACGGAGATGCGTCGTCGAGGATCAGAAGTCGCCGCTGTCGGAGCTCTCACGCGCGTCGTCGAGCCGGTCCAGATCCTCGAGGATCACTTGGGCCTCCCGGTTGTGCAGCGCCACCCGACGCAGCGTGTCGCGCACCAGAGGCACCATCGGGCCGTACGCGGGGCGATCCCGGACCAGCCGTGCCGCGCTCACCATCCGCGACTCGTCCGCGGCGAGCCAGGAGCGCACCCGCTGCTCACCGAGACGCGGCCAGCTCGCAGGGTCGGACGCATGTCGATGCCAGAAGCGCAGGGCGCGAACGGCCACGACGCGATCGTGCGCGACGTCCTCGTCTCGCGTCGTCTCGCCCGCGTAGAACTCGACCGGGTACCCCGTCGCCAGCTCGAACATCGAGACGACGCGCGAGCGCACCAGAAGCTCGTTCGGAGTGGTCCTCAGCAGAACGCCGTTGCGCGCGGCGACCTCGTCGTGGGCCGCGAGTTGGTGGAGCCGCCGAACGAGGAACGCGACACCCGACCGCGGATTCGCCGCGAGCACGAAGGAGAGTCTGAGGACCACGTCACGCTGGAGGCGCTCGGCGTTCTGGGCCAGGTACTCTCCAACCGCAGAAGAGGCCGCATCGCCGCCGGCTTCGAGCTGGGAGAAGAGCGACTCACAGTCGGCGGGCGCGAGATGGAGGGGTCGATCGATGGCAGTGGGCTGGTAGCAGCCTGCGCTGCGCTCCACGATCACGGCGAGAGCGGCGGCCGCGGGATCCGCCGACGGGGTCGGAGCGTCGGGCAAGGGCTCGGACGGATCGACACGCTCCTCGAGCTCGAGCTGCTCCGAGCTCCACAGAGGCAGGGGGACCTCGACGGGGCTCGCCTCCGTGGTGGCGGCGGCCGTCGACCCGGAGGTCTCGCGAACCGCAGGCGCGGCTGTCGACTCTCGTCGTGCACAGGAGACGTGGGCCACGAGGGCGAGCGCCAGCACGCACCGCACGAGACCGAGAGGGATCCATCGCAGGGCCGGTCGTTGGGCGCGGCGGGCATACATCGGAGCGAGCTTACGGGTCGCCTGAACGCGCTCCAGCGATACCTTCGGACGTCGACCGATCCGGGGCGGCCGGCGTGCCGGAGCAAGCGACCGCTCGGCCACGGCGTCCTGGCCCCCGTGACCGAGTGGTAGCCCTCGCCCTCGAGGTAGATCTGCACGCCGCCCGCGAAGCCGCTGCAGCGCTCCGCGCCGAGCTCGACCCCGTCGATGCGCAACGAGCCGCTGACGCTGGGGCCCGACGTCCAGAGGTGCACGGCGAGCGCAAAGCCGAAGAACGCGACGATTCCGAGGATCTGGAGGATGCCGACCTTCTGCATGCTTCACGTCCTTCTGGCTCGATGGCCATCACGCTGCGGTGGCTGTCCGGGGCTTCGCGCGAGCTGGTCCTCGAGGTAGCGCCGCACCGCGGGGTCGTCGGTCAGGCCGAGGGCTCGCACGAGCGAGCGTCGCAGATCGTCCGTGTCGCCCCGCATCTCGGCGCTGCGCGCGCGCGTGACCCAGTAGGGTTGGTACGCCACGACGTCGTCGTCCGGTAGCGCCGCGAGCGACCGCGTCGCCTCGTCCACGTCGCCGGCCTCGAGGAGCGCGGCGGCCCGACTCACCGCGACGCCGACCGAAGGCGCGTGCGCGAGCATCAGGTCGTAGAGCGTGCGCAGCGCCGCATGCTGAAGCGTTCCGGTGATCGCTCGCTGGGAATGCACGGACTGGATCGCTGCCTCGCACTGAAAGCGTCCGAAGCGGCCGTGGCCAGCCGCGTCGGTGAGGTGTCGTTCGGCCTCGACGATCAAGGGCACGGACCACGCGCGCACGTCCTGCTGCGCCAGCGGGACGAAGCGTCCGGCCGCGTCGCGTCGGGCCGCGCGACGGGACTCGCAGTAGAGCATGAGCGAGAGGAGGCCTCGGGCCTCCGGCTCGTCGGGCATGAGACGCACCAGCATCCGACCGAGGAAGATCGCCTCTTCCGTGAGGCCACGACCACCTGCGAGGTCGTCCCACCCGACGCCGTACGCGACGTAGACCGCGCGGAGCACGTCCTCGAGGCGCGCCGGCAGCTCGTCGCCGGAAGGGACCTCGTAGCGAAGGCCGGTCTCCTTGATGCGGTGCTTGGCCCGCACGAGACGCTGGCCCATCGTCGACGGCGCGACGAGGAAGGCGCTCGCGATGTGCCCGGCCTCGAGACCGAGCACCGTCTGGAGCATGAGCGGTGTGCGCACGTTCGGATCGATCGCCGGGTGCGCGCAGACGAAGAGGAGCGAGAGGCGCTCGTCCATGGCGTGCTCGTCCAGCTCGGCGCGCTCGTCGAGGCGCAAGAGCACCGCCTCCGAGGCTGCGTCCACCACGCGTCGATGCCGCGCATCGTGCGAGAGCGTTCGCCGCGCGGCGGTCAGCAGCCAGGCCTCCGGCTTGTCGGGCACGCCGCGCTCGGGCCAGGTGCGTAGCGCGCTCGCGAAGGCCTCCGCGAGCGCGTCCTCGGCGGCCGCGATGTCGCGCGTCCGGGCGGCGAGCATCGCCAGCAGGCGGCCATACGAGGCACGCGCGGCCAGCTCGGCCGCGCGCCTCGCGTCGTCGGGGGGATGCTCGAAGTCGGGCATTCGCGTCTCGTCGAGCACACGCGTCGAGCTCGGAGCGTGTGCTCGCGTCGCGCGCGTGGGTGGGCTCAGCGCGGCGGGGGTGGCATGGGGAGCACCGGCCGAACCTCGACCGAGCCATCGTGCACGCAAGGCGCCTTGGCCGCCCACGCGAGGGCCGCGTCGAGATCGGGGACCTCGATGACGAAGTAGCCTCCGAGGGCCTCCTTCGTGTCGGCGAATGGCCCGTCCTGCACGACCCGCTTGCCGTCGCGCACGCGGAGCGTCGTGGCGAGCACCGGGCCCTCCAGCCCGTCGCCCTTCACCACGATGCCGGCCTGCGCCATGGCGCCGATGAACGCGTTCCAGCCACCCCAGTAGGTCTGGGCGTGCTCGGGGCTCTGCCGCTTCGCGAGCTCGGCGGGGGACTCGTTGAGGAGGAGGATGTATTGCATGGATCGTTCTCCGGTCGTGCGAGGATGGATGAAAGCGACGCGACGTGCGCGGGCTTCGACGACACGAGCCCCGAGCCCCCCGCCGTTCGACACGGCTCCGAAAAAAACGTCCGAGGCCCGCGCGAACGACGCGGGCGCAGAGGCGCCGTGAGAGGGCGGCCGACGTGTGGTCCAGGGTCTCCGCCGAGTCGCTCGAGAGCACCCCATGAACGGTGAGTCCGGAACCGACGACCCCAGCGCCACGCAGACACTGCGCATCCTCTACCAGGACGAGGGCATGGCGGTCGTCGACAAGCCCTCGGGCATTGCGGTGCACAAGGGGCTCGATCGCTCGGACGACAACGTGCTCAGGCGCTTGAACCGGCAGCTCGGCACGTGGGTGTGGCCCTCGCATCGGCTCGATCGCGCGACGAGCGGGGCGCTCGTGTTCGCGCTGAACGAGGAGGCGGCGAGCGCGCTCGCGCGCGCGTTCATGGAGGGCCGGGCGAGGAAGACCTACCTCGCGTGGGTGCGCGGTGCGCCCGATCCGCGCGAGGGCGTGATCGACCACCCGGTGCCCCGGAGCGAAGACAGCGAAGAGCGCCTCGAGGCGGTCACCGCGTACCGCACGGTCGCGATCGCGGACGACGTGCGCACGGGCTCGCCGCGCTACGGCCTCGTGGTGTGCGAGCCCAGGACCGGGCGCTATCACCAGATCCGGCGGCACATGCGGCACGTGCACTGCCCGATCCTCGGCGACACGAGCTACGGCGACAACAAGGAGAACAAGGCGCTGCGCGCGCACGGCGCGCTCCATCGCCTCGCGCTGCACGCGCTCGCCCTCTCGATCCCCCACTGGCAAGACCCCGAGCGCCGCGTGGAGGTCGTCGCGCCGATCCCCGACGATCTGCGCGGACCGCTCGCACGCTACGGCGTGACCGACGCCACCCTCGAGACCATCGAGCGCGAGGCGGGCTTCGGCCGCGCAGCGTCCTGAGGGAGTGCCCGGAGCCCTCCCTCGCGCCCGATGATCCGAATCGAGGGGCGCGCCGAGCCGAGGTCGCGCCGAATCGAGGTCGCGCCGCTCGCGTTCGCACGACGTGAGGGCCCGCGTAAGGACAACTGATCCGAGTGAGGTCGCGTCGACGGAGTGCGATCGCGGGCGCGCCCGCAGGCCCGGAGCGAGGCGTACCAAGGGTACGCCGCAGTGAGGACCGAGGACGAAAGCCGCGAGCGCGCCCCACGCGGCCGCAACCGATCCGGTTGTCCTTACGCGGGCCCGGAGCTCTCAGCGAGCGAGGGTGCGCAGCACGCTCACGCGACGTCGCTGGAGCCCATCGAGCACGAGCTCTGCACGCCCGTTCCCGTCCGTGTCGCGCGCCTCGATCAGGGCCGTGCTCGCGATCTCCACGTCGAGCCTGCCCCGCGCGATGCGGATCCATCGCCCGCACACCTTATCAAGGACCGCGGACCGGGAGCTCGATCCCCGGCCCGTGCCTGGTCGTGACGGGCTGCCCCCACACACGGCCTTGCGCGGACACCTCGCTGTTGGCGACGCTCGGCCCCCCGCCCCTCGGAGGTCCGCCATGTCTCGATCTGCGCGTTCGTTCGCCGTGCTCGCGCTCGCCTCGCTCGCTGGCTGCTCCGATCCGAGCCCTTCGCCCGACGCGGGCCTCGATGCGCCGAGCGCGAGCGATGGTGGCTTCGAGGGCGACGCTGGCGATCCGTGCGAGGCGGAGGTGACACCTCCGACGTGTCGCCCGCGCTTCGAGGGACCGACCGCGGCCGTCGAGGTGATCCGCGACGCCGATGGCGTGCCGCACCTCTACGGAGAGAGCTCGGGCGACGTCTTCTTCGCGTCCGGCTACCTGCAGGCGCACGACCGCCTCGTGCAGATGGAGCTCATGCGCCGCCGTGCGCTCGGCACGCGCGCGGAGGTGCTCGGCGAGGGCTCGGTCGACGACGACACGCTCATGCGGATCCTCCAGATCGGCCACTGGGGCGCGGTGAACGCGTCGAGCCTCGCGCGCGAGGCGCCCGATCAGTACGTGCTCCTCGAGGCGTGGGCCGCGGGCGTGAACCGCTACCTCGCCGAGATCCGCAGCGGCGAGGTGCCGCGGCCCGCCGGCTTCCGCGCGGACGAGCTCGACTTCGTGCCCGAGGACTGGACCGTCGATCAAGCGCTCGCGGTGGCCAAGCTGCTGCTCTTCGGCAACGCGAGCCAGATCGAGTACGACATCCTCACGAGCATCCTCTCGCAGTACTTCGAGGAGCTCTATGCGGCGGTGCCGCTCTTTCTGCCGCTGCGCGACGCGCACACGATCCCGCCCGAGGAGCGGCCGATGGCGCTCACCGCGCGCGAGCGGCCCCAGGTGCCCAGCGATCTCTCCGAGGCGCGTCGCGCGCCGCGCGAGCTGCCGCCCGACGCCGCCGAGCGCATGCGCGACTTCTTCGCGCGCTTCGCGGACGTGCCCGGCCTCGGGGGCTCGCGCGGCGCGAGCAACAACTGGGCGGTGGACGGGCGCCACACCGTCGACGGACGCCCGATGATCGCGGGCGATCCGCACCAGGGCTTCTCGAGCCCGAACATCTTCTGGCTCCACCACATGCACAGCGCACGCGCGGAAGACGGCCTCGACGTGATCGGCTGGAGCTTCCTCGGAAGCCCAGCCATCCAGCTCGGGCACAACCGCCACGTCGCGTGGACCGCCACCACGACGTACCCCGACGTGATGGACATGTGGGCCGTGAGCGGCGACGCGGACTCGGTCTCGCTCGCTGGCGAGGACGTGCCGATCGTCACGCGCACCGAGACGATCCTGGTGCGCGGTGGCGCGCCCGTGGAGGTGGAGATCGAGACGGTGCCGGGCCACGGCGTGATCCTCCCGAGCGATCTCGCGCCCCTTCCGATCACGCGTGTCGGTCAGCGCATTCTCTTCGACTGGATCGGCTTCGCGCCGACGCGCGAGGCGCAGGGCTTCGCGGGCTACGACCTCGCGACCGATCTCGACGAGTACGAAGCGGCGATGCGCTTCATGGAGATCGGCACGTTCAACTTCGTGGCCGCCGACGCGACGGGGATCCTCTATCGCTCGCCGCCCGCAGTGCCGGTGCGCAGCGGGCCGATCACGGCGGAGCGCACGCCGTGGACGATCCTCGACGGCGACGACCCGCGGTCGTTCTGGTCGGGTGACGTGCTCACGCCGATGCAGCTTCCCCACAGCCGCGGAGGCACGCGCGGCTGGCTCGTGACCGCGAACAACGAGCCCTACGGCTTCAACGACGACGGCGACTACACGAACGGTCCGTTCTACTTCGGCATGTTCTTCGATCCGGGCACGCGCGCGGCGCGCATCGAGGCCGAGCTCGAGCGGCTCACGGCGCGCGGCGACGTGACCCTCGAGGAGATGCAGGTGTTGCAGGACGACACGCGATCGCTCCTCGCGGACGACGTGCTGCCGGGGCTGCTCTCGGTGTGGGACGGCCGCGCGACGGACGCGGCGCTCGTGAGCTACCGCGACAGACCGGACCTCGACGCGCTCGTCGAGGCGCTGCGCGGCTGGGATCACCGCATGGAGCGCACCTCGCCCGAGGCCGTGATCTTCCACGCGTACGTCTACTTCCTCACGCGGCACCTCCTGGCCGACGACTTCTCCGCGCTCTTCGATCCGATCCTCGAAGCGGAGCCGATGTACCTGCTCAAGCTCACGTCGCTCTGCGTGCGCGACGCGATCCCCCAGAGCGACGTGTTCTGGGACGGCACGCGCTCGGAGACGACGGCGGGCGCGCTCGAGGAGACCGCGCACTGGCTCATGGCGCGCTTCGGCGGCACGGAGACGTCGCGCTACACCTGGGCCGACTTCCACGGCGCCCGCTTCCGCTCGGTGTACGGACCGGCGTTCGACGACGACTGGCTCCCGACCGACGGCGGCGACGGCACCGTGAACGTGGCGAGCTCGCGCTTCTTCGACGGCGAGACGCCGTACGAGCGCATCGACGTCGGTGGTGGCGCCGTGTACCGCATGGTCGCGCGCTTCCGCGACGACGGAACACCCGAGGCCTACTTCCAGATGCCGCGCGGCGTCTCCGGTGTGCCGGGCGATCCGTTCTACGAGAACCTCCACGAGGACTGGGTCGAGCACCGCTACCGTCGCCTCCGCTTCGAGCGGCGCGAGGTCGAGGACGGAGCCGCCGAGACCTTCACCATCGATCCATGACACGGGCGATCCATGACACGGGCGATCCATGACACGGGCGATCCGTGACACGGGCGATCCGTGACACGGGCGATCCGTGACAGGGCGATCCGTGAGAGGGCGATCCGCGACTCGAGCGATGGCGAGACGAAGGAGCACGTGAGCAGCGCGAGCGGCATCGGCCTCGACGCCGAAGAGAAGCGGATCTTCCTGCGCCTGGCGGAGGTGATGTTCGCGCCCATGCCGGGCGGCGACGCGCTCGCGGCGCTCGGTCCGCGCGACCTCGACATGGGCCCGCGCCTGGACGCGCTCGTCGCGCGGCTCGCGAGCGACGCCGATCGGCTCGCGCTCAAGGCGATGCTTCGGCTCTCGGGCTCGCGCGCGGGTGGGCTCGTGCTCCTCGGCCGAGCCGTCGCGCTCACGTCTCTCTCGGACCTCGAGCTCGAGCGCACGCTGCTCGAGATGCTCGGCTCCGATCGCGCGATCGCACGCCAGCACGCGCGCTTGATCCGCACGCTCGTGGGTGTGCTCGTGGCGCATCCGCTGCGCGACGCGCAGGGGCGCGTGAAGGCCTCGCCGGTGTGGGAGGCGATGGGCTACCCGGGCCCGCTCGGTGCGCCGCCCGAGACGCCGCGGCGCCTGCACCCCTTGCGCGTGAGCAAGCCGGCGACGTGGACGTGTGACGTCGTGATCGTCGGCTCGGGCGCGGGCGGCGGTGTGGCGGCGGGCGTGCTCGCGAAGGCGGGCCTCGACGTGGTGGTGCTCGAGCGCGGCCCGTACAAGAGCGAGCGCGACTTCACGCACTACCAGGACGAGGCCGATCGCGATCTCTACGACGTGCGCGCGACGCTCGATCTCGGGGTGAGCGTGCTGAGCGGGCGCTGCGTCGGAGGCGGCACGGTCGTGAACTACGCGACGTCGCTCCGCACGCCGGACGCGGTGCGCGCGGAGTGGGATCGCGAGGCGGGCTTTCGCAACGTGTTCTCGGGCCGCGACTTCGCGAGCTCGCTCGACGCGGTCTCCGAGCGCATCGGCGTGACCTCGCGCGCGTCGCGGCCGGGCAAGCGCGACCGTGTGATCGAGGCGTGCGGCGCGGAGGGCGGCCTGGGCTGGGACGTGGGCGTCTTGCCGCGCAACGTGCGCGGCTGTGCGGAGGACCTCTCGTGCGGCTACTGCAACTTCGGCTGTCGCCTCGGCGCCAAGCAGTCGACGATGCGCACGTGGCTCGAGGACGCGACGGTGTGCGGCGCGCGCCTCGTGGCCGAGTGCGACGTGGAGCGCGTGATCCTCGAGAATGGCCGCGCGGTCGCGGTGCGCGGGCAGGTCAGCCACGAGGGCAAGCAGGTGCCGCTCACGGTGTTCGCGAAGGCGGTGGTGGTCGCGTGCGGTGCGCCGTACACGCCAGTGCTGCTCGCGCAGAGCGGCGTGCGCTCGCCCGCGCTCGGACAGAACCTGCGCCTGCACCCGGTGACGGGTGTGTGGGGCTACTTCCCCGACGAGGACGCCGAGCCGTGGGGCGGCGTGATGCAGGCGCGCATCGGCCGCGATCTCGCGGACCTCGACGGCCGCGGCTACGGCGTGCGCATCGAGTCGGCGTCGGTGCATCCGGCCGAGATCGCGGTGCTCGGCGGCTGGGGCGGCGCCTACGACTTCAAGGAGACGCTGCGGCGTGCGCGCCACTGGGTGCCGCTCGCGGTGCTCCTGCGCGATCGATCGCGCGGGCACGTGCGCACCTCGCGCTGGGCGCCCACCACGTACCACTACGCGCTCGAGGCGGCCGACGTGCGGCACGTGCGCCGAGGCATCGAGCACGCGGCGCGCGCGCTCGCGTTCGCGGGCGCGGCCGAGATCCGCACCGCCACGTCGCGCCCGATCGTGTGGCGCCCCGGCGGAGGCGAGCCCCTCGCAGGGTTCCTGTCGCGCGTGGACTCGCACGGCTACGGCGCGAACCAGACGACGTACGGCTCGTTCCACCCGAGCGGCACGGCCGCGATGGGCAGCGATCCCAAGCGCTCGGTGTGCGACGAGACGAACCAGGTGCACGGCGTGCCCGGCCTCTACGTGCTCGACGCGAGCTGCTTCCCGACGCCGAGCGGCGTGAACCCGATGGTCACGATCGAAGCGATCGCACACCGCGGCGCGCGCGCCATCGCCGCGAGCCTCGGTCGAGGCTGACGATTCACGAGGACGTTGCGTGCGCCGCGGCCGCACGATCGACGAACGGCACGGGCTGCGCGATGTGCGCGAGCGTCGCCGAGCCCGTGAGGGCAGCGGCTCGCGACCTTCGCGCGCTCCGTTGTGTCATCCTCGGGCGATGGCTGATCCGGCGCAGCGCCGAGCGTCCTGGGCTGACCTCGAGGCCCTGCCGTCCAACGTCGTCGGCGAGCTGATCCGGGGCGTGCTCTATGCGATGCCACGCCCGCGCGCCCGACATCAGGCAGCGGGTGGCGTGCTCGGCGCGGAGCTCAACGGTCCGTTCCAGCGCGGACGCGCCGGCGGGCCGGGTGGCTGGTGGATCCTGACCGAGCCCGGAATCTCGATGCCCGCGTACGACGTCGAGGAGATCGTGCCCGACCTCGCAGGCTGGCAACGGGCCCGCATGCCGACGCTGCCGAGCGAGGGCTCCATCACGGTGGTCCCGGACTGGGTCTGCGAGATCCTCTCGCCCTCGACGCGACGTCACGATCAGCGCGTGAAGCGGCCGCTCTACGCCGAGGCGGGCGTGCGCTGGATGTGGATCGTGGACGTCGATGCACGCACCGTGATCGCGAGCCGCAACGAGCGTGGCCGCTGGGTGGAGATCGGTGTGTGGGCCGACGCCGAGGCGATGCGCGCCGAGCCCTTCGACGCGCACGAGATCGCGCTCGCGGAGCTCTGGGACACGGGCCCGAGCGAGTGACGGCGCTCAGAGAGGCTCGGGATCGCCCTGTTTGGTAGGCGATTCAGCGGGCACGTCGGTGTGCTGCGATCCGCTCATGCCGAGCACGACGCCGGCGAGCGTGACGACGGAGCCCGCGATCACGAGCGAGGCGGGCAGCTCGCCCATCCACACGAAGGTCACGAGCGCGGCGATCACGGGCTCGGTCGTCGTCGCGAGCGCGACCATCGTGGGGCTCGCGTGCGAGAGCGCCCACGTGAGGGCGGTGTGACCGACCAGCTGCGAGATCACGGCGGTCGCCGCGACCCACGCGAGCGACGTCGCGCTCGGCGCGGCAGGCCAGTCGCTCGTGACCGCGCCGCGCAGCACGAGCACGAGCGCGAGCACGAGCGCGCCCGAGAGCGCCGCGACCGACGAGAACGACACGGCCTCGAGGAGCGCCTTCTCGCGGCGCACGAGGAGGAGGATGCCCGCCATCGCGACGGCACCGACGAGGGCCAGCACGTCGCCGGTGAGCGCGCCCTCTCGCGGGCCGCTCGCGTCCGCACCGCCGATGAGCAGCGTGCCCACGCCCGCGAGCGCGAGGCCGAGCCAGAGCCGCGTCGTGGGCGCGTCGCGGCCCGCGAGCCAGCCGATCACCGCGAGCAGGAGCGGTGTCGCGGTGACGAGCGTCACCGAGGCCGCGACGCTCGTCATCCCGAGCGAAGCCACCCACGTGCCGAAGTGGATCGCGTAGAGCACGCCCGCGATCGCGGCCCAGCGGAGCGTACGCGCCGAGAGCTTGCCGCTCGCGCGCGCGCGCGGCAGCGACGGCGAGAGGAGCACGGCGGCGAGCGCGAGCCTCACGGCGGAGGCGAGCAGCGGATCGATCGGCTCGGCGGCGCGGAAGAACGGAGCCGCGAAGCCGATCGCGAGCGCGCCGATCGCGAGGGCCGCGAGCGTGCGACCGCCGTCGTGGCTCGACGCCGAGGCGCGGCCCTCCGCGCTCATCGGTGACGCGCGCTCATCGCTCGGAGGGGCGGGGCGCCGAGAAGCGCAGGCGCAGCGCGCGGGCCTCGCGCTCGCATCGCGGGAAGAGCTCGCGGGTGCGCTCGATCGCCTCCTGCGACGACTGGATCGCGGCCTCGATGCGCGCGGCGGCCTCGGTGGGCACGCGCTCGGCACCACCGGCCGAGGCCTCGAGCAGCTGAGCGGTCGCCGCCGCGTGCTGGTCCTCGGCCAGGATCTCGGCCTCGTACGCCTCGGCGCACGCATCGCGCGCGGAGATCACGTCTTCGTTCGTCAAGACGAGCCCACGCAGGTTGGACACGGCTTCGCGGCGCTCCTCGAGCGGTGCGTCGAGATCGAGCGCGTCGTAGCGCGTGAGGAAGAGCATCGCCTCGTTGCGCACGCGGTCCTCGCACGCCGAGAGCACGAGCAGGGCCCCGAGCGAGAGGAGCGACAGGAGGGAGATCCTCGCGAGGCCAGGTGTGGGGCGCCGATCGATCACGCGCGGACTCTTGCAGGCACGGGCCTCCGAGGCCAACCCCCGCGCGCCTCGGGCTCGTGGGCGGAACCCGGCGCCGCGCGCATTGTCTGCGCGGCATGAGCTACCCTCGCGCCGCCATGCGCAACGCCCTCTCGGTTCTCCTCACCTCTCTGTCCCTGCTCGTCATCGGCTGCGGTGGGAGCAGCCCTCGGAACGACGAAGGATCGGGCTCCGCGGGCACCTCGACCGCGGAGACGAGCGGCGGCGAGGCCGAGGCACCGCACACGCTCTACACGACGACGCCCGTGCCGGTGCCGCAGCCGGCGATCGCGCGCGATCGGCTCGCGTCGCCGACGCAGGAGATCTGGCTCGAGGTCGAGCAGGCCGTCGCGGTGCGCCCGCCCCAGCCCCCGGCGGCGACCGAAGAGGCGGCGCTGACGGGCTGGTACGAGAGCGCGTTCTCGCCGTGGCTCGCGCAGCGCCTCGCGGCAGCGCAGCGCGCCGAGGGACACGCGAGCGGCCTCGAGGGCGCGCCGCCGTGGGATCGCGGCGTCGCGGCGGGCGTGCTCGGCTACCTCCACGAGCAGACCGCGGCCGAGGCGCGTGGCGCGCCGATTCCCCCCTCGGTGTCGGGCGATGCGGAGCTGCTCGCGGTCTACACGCGCGCGCTCGACGACGCGCTCATGCCGCTCGTGCGCCGCTCGCTCGAGGGCTACCGCTTCTGCGTCGCGGCCTTCGACGAGCTCGCCGGCGTGAGCGAAGGGCCGGCCTGGCAGGAGTGGCGAGACTTCTGCGAAGACCGCGGCGAGGAGCTCGTGCGCGTCTACTCGCACCCGACCGAGCAGGGCGCGAGCACGAGCGGTGCGGCGAGCACGAGCGCGGCGGGATCGAGCGACGCGACGGGGGCCCAGCAGTGAAGAAGCGCACGATGGGCGGCGGCCTCACGCACGTGCCGACGGAGAAGCTCGAGCGCGTGCTCAAGCGCGTGCACGACGGCTCGCTGGACTGTCCGATCACGCACCCGACGCTGCTGCGCGCGGGCATGCCGGATCTCGTCGACGAGCTCGGTCACCTCGTGGGGCTCGACGCGCGCGCGGTGCAGGCCGTGCTCGTGGCAGTCATCGCGGAGCGTCGCGTCGAGGCCGAGCGGCGCGCCGCGATCGAGGGTTGAGACTCACGGTGGGCAGACGTTGATGTCGCCAGGCGTGCCGAAGTCGCGCCCGTCGATCGAGGTCGTCGACGGTGCGCTGCACCAGTTCGCCGCGAGATCGTTGCCCGACGCCGGGTCCGCGCCGCCGAGCACGGCCGACTCGACCATGACGCTGCGGCGGTCGATCACAGGGAACGATGGGTCGTAGTCCACCTCGTCGATGAGACGCCCGGCGCAGGAGATCGCCACGCGATCAGCGTCGTTGTCGAGGCGGAAGGTGCCAGCGCCGCCCGCGCCCCAGGGGTAGTCGACGGGGAAGGGTGCGCCCGCGGCGCCGAGCGTCACGTACGAGCGCGGCATGACGACGAGGCGGGAGCGGATGCGGATCGAGCTGAAGCGACCCTGCAGATCGCAGCCCTCGAGATCGAAGGCCTGGAGCGCCGAGGGGTTGTAGAGCTCGATCCACTCGTCGGAGTCACCGCCTGCAGGCACGGGCATCATCTCGCTCACGACGACGTCGCCAGCGTTGCTCGGACGAAGGGGCGTCGGGCTCACGAACGCGTCGGGGCTGAAGGCGTCGGCCGTCCGCGCATCGGGGACGAAGGCGTCGCGCGCGAAGGCATCGGGGGAGAACGCGTCGAGGCCGGGCGCGTCCGGGCGCGGTGCGTCGGGGGGTTGCCCGAATCGAGGGGACCTCCGTCGATCGAGCCAGCGTCGATCGAGCCAGCGTCGAACGAGCCAGCGTCGAACGAGCCAGCGTCGCTGCGCGCAGCGTCCATCGCTCCGCGGCCTGCATCGCCCACGGGGTCGAGCGGACGCAGCGGCGTGCACGCGCTCAGCGCGACGGCGTACACGACCAGCTTCAGGCGGCGAGCCACGAGGTCCGAGTGAGCCACCGGAGCGACCGCGAAATCAAGCGCAGCCCGCGGCGTGAGCGAACGGCGCGCGTCAGCTGCGGCCGAGCACGAGGCGCAGGGCCTGCACCGGCGCCAGCGCCAGGAGGTGACCGCTCTCTTCCGCGACGTACATCCAGCCGCGCTCGTCCACGTGGAGCGAGTCCGGCACGAGATCGCACGGCGGCGCGGCGCCGATCGCCGAGCCGTCGGCGGGACGCAGCACGTGCACGGCGGCCGAAGGAACGAAGAGCGCACCGCCACGCACGAGCGGCGTGAGCTTGCGCGGCACGTCGTCGGAGACGGGGTTCGAGAGCACGCGCGTGTAGAGCGCATCGCCCGTCTGCGGATCGAGCGCGACGAGCTTGCCGCTCGAGGCGTTCACGAAGATCGCGCGATCGGTCGAGACGACGCCGCCGCCCGTGCCGACGCCGGGATCCGGGATCGCCCAGCGGATCTCGCCGGTCTCGGGCTCGTGCGAGGCCAGCACGCCGCGCCGCGCGCCGGTGAGGGCGACGACGAGCTGTCGGTCGAGCATCTGCGGGGCCGTGGCGACGGGCCCACCGAGCGGCTGCTTGTAGACCAGCTCACCGCTCAGGAGATCGATGCCGTAGAGCGTCGCGTCACCGCGGCCGGGCTCTCCGGCGACGGCGATCGCCATCGCGCCGTGCGTCGTCGGCGTGAGGCAGAACTTCGCCGGCGCCGTGCAGCGCCAGACGACCTCGCCGCTCACGACGTCGATCGCGTCGACGTTGCCGTCGCCGTTCACCGCGATCACGAGGCGGCCTGCACGACGCAGGCGGAACGTCCCCGGCGAGCGCGCGGTGTAGCGGAAGCGCAGCTCGCCCGTGCGCAGATCGATCGCCGCGAGCCGGTCGCGGCCTTCGGCGACGAGCCCGATGGGCGGGATGCCTCCGCCACCGACGAAGACACCCGTCGGCGCACCACCGACGCGCGGCGCGAGGCGCATGCGATGCATGAGCTCACCGGTCGCGATCTCGCGGACCTCGACGAGGCCATCGGCGCCGAGGCGCACGACCGAGCTGTCCGCGAGGAACGCCGACTGCGCGGCGCCTTCGTGCTGCCACAGGCACTGACCGTCGTCGCGGTGCAGCGCGAGCACACGACGCTCGTTCGAGAGCACGAGGCGATCGCCACAGAAGAAGGTCGTCGTCGCGTCCAGACCGTCGATCACGACGTTCCAGCGAGACGCGAAGCGCAGTGTGCCGGGGGCGCGCTCGTCGTTGCGCGCACGCGGCGGCTCGCTGTCGAGCGCGAGGCTCATGCTGCGTCGTCGCTCCGGGTCGTCGTTCGTGAAGCCGACGGCCTTGGTGCGCGCGCGCACCGTGCGGCGCAGGCGGCGCACCTCCTCGCGGAGCGCGGCGATGCGGAGGTTGCGTCCCTGCGTGCGATCGACCGTGACGAGCGCGCGCAGCACCTCGGCGGCCACACGCAAGACGGGCATGCACGCGTCCTCGATGGCCAGCGCGGGGATCGTGATCGCGCCGTCGTCCTCGCAGCCGAGGGTCAGCGCGATCTCTCTGGCGTCCTTGCGGTCGCGGCGCACGCCGACGAGGAAGGAGCCGGAGCGAAGGCGCACGTGGAGCGCGCGGTCTTCTTCCCACGCGGTCACGAGCGCGCCGACCGCGCTCACCATGCGCTGCACGGCGAGGAGCACCGGGCCGCTGCGCACGAGCGTCACGCGTCGTCCGCGCACCCAGGCCCAGAGCTGGCCACCGAAGAGCATCGCGTGCACGTCGGCGTGCGAGACGCCGTCGCGCGGCAGCTCCTGCGAAGGAAAGATCGCGGCCTCGAAGCCGAACGCGAGCGTCTCGCGCTCGCCCGGATCCTCGAGCACACCCCCGCGCTGGCGCGTCGCCGACAGCCCCGTGTCGCGCTCCTCGACGATGTCGAGCTCCGTGGCGCGCTGGAGCAGCCGCTGGTGCTGATCGGGCTCGAGCGCCGCGAGCACCGCGCAGCTCGACTCGATCGCCTGATCGAGCGGCACGCGGCGGTCGAGCACGAGCACGTCGGGCGCGGCCTCGGTGTGGTAGAGGCTCACGAGCACGCTCGCGCCGCGGCGCAAGAGGGCCATCTCGAGGGGCACGCCGGCGAAGGGCACGAGCACCTTCTTGCGCGCGCCCTCGGCCATCGCGACGAGCGCGCCGAGCACGTCGCGCGGCGACGGCAGGTCGGCGCACTCGGCCCCGCGATCGTTGGCGACCTCGACGCGCGCGCCGAGGCCCTCGAGGCGGGTGCCTCGCGCGAGCAGCTCGGGCGTGCCGCCGAAGAGCGTCTCGAGCCACTCGGCCACGACGCGCGAGGTGCGCGCGGTGGGCGAGGGAGCCTCTTCGAGCGCGCGCGCATCGGCGACCGGGCGCACGAGGTCGGCGGACTGGAAGCGTCGTTCAGCACCAGTGGCCCGGCGCAGATGCGGATGGAGCGGGATGACCGTCATCGACGTGCGGAATCCTCCCGCCCTTCCGAGGACCGCTCCAGTTTTCAGCGACGATCCGGCGCCCTCGCGGATTCTTGACCCGCGCGTGCGTTTGCTTCGCCCGCCGCACACACGCTCGATCGTCGAGGCGGCGGGTCGATCGCCGCGTCGATCGAGGCGGTCGTTCGATCCGCGTCGCGCGTCGATCGAGACGCGCTCGATCGATCAGATCGTCACGCCACCCGAGGGCGCGCCGGCACCGGGCGAAGGCGCGCTTCCCGGCGCGCCGCCCGCGCCTCCGGTCTCGGCGAGCGCGCGATCGATCGCCTGCGCATCGAAGCCCTGGAGCACGCGACCTCGGATGTCGATGACGGGGATGCCGTTGGGCGTGATGCCCGCAGCGCGTGCGCGGCGGATCATGTCCTGACGCGCGCCCGGATCGGCCTCGATGTCGCGCTCTTCGAACGCGACGCCACGCTCTCGCAGGTAGCCCTCGGCCTGGCGACACGCACCGCACCACGACGCGCCGAAGACGATGATCTCGCCGCTCGCGACGTTGGCCACCACGGCCTCGCGCGCCGCACGCACGCGCGCCTCGAAGGCCTCGCGCGTCACGCGCCGCACGACGTATCGGCCGCCTTCGCCGGCGCTGCGCAGATCGGCGACGAGCACGTGCTCGGCGTCGCGATCCTCGGGAGCGAGCGTGAGAGAGTCGACGCGCACCTCGGCGCGCGCGCTCTCGGGGACGTCGGTGCGGCGCTCCGCGACGTGCGTGCCCTGCGCATCGAACCACGTGAGCACGAGACCCTCGGCCTCGCCGCGGACCGCGAAGGGCGGATCGACGATCTCACCTGCGCTCGCGAGGTCGGTGGCCGCGGTCGTGGGCTCGCCGCCTGCGGCGTCGTCACTGCCACTGCAACCGAGGCAGCCGAGCACGAGCACCATGGCGAGGAGGAGCGTGCGCATACGGCCCGAGGATAGCGTCGCGTGCCCGCGGCCGCACGACGCGTGGCCAGTCCCTTCTCGCAGGTCGCGCCGCCGCACGAACGCGGAGCAGGTGCGCTCGGCGACCCGTGGCCTGCCGCTCAGCGACCCGTGGCCTCCCCGCTCAGCGACCCGTGGCCTGCCAGGTGTCGCGCACGTACTGCTCGACGCGATCGAGTGGCTCTCGCAGCGCGCCGGCCATGGGCCAGAGGCGAGCCATCTCGCGATCGAGCGACTGGGAGAGCACACCGATCTCCTGCTCGAGCTGCTCGTTCTCGCGATCGAGCTGCTGCTGGAGCTCGGCCACCTGTCCTGCGAGGACCTCGTGCACGGCGGCCTTCTCACCGACGGCCTGGTCCACGGCGGCGAGCTCCCAGAGCACTCCGTCGGCCTCGGTCTCGCGCCCTTGGCCGCGGAGCTGCGCGCGACGCTCGTCGAGCCTCACGCGCTGCGCCGTGAGCCGATCGAGCTCGCCCTTCTCGTGCGAGAGCTGGGCGGCGAGCTCGTCGAGCGTGCGCCCGATCGTCGCGCGGAAGTCACGCGCCTTCTCCGACACGCCCTCGAGCGCACGCTGCTCGCGCCGGGCTGCGTTCGCGGCCTCTTCCAGCTCCTCGAGCGCGCGCGCGGCGAAGGCCATCGCGTGATCGATCTCTGCGGGCGGCACCTGGATCTCGACGAGCTCGTCGAGGCACGCGCGCAGGCTCTCGAAGCGCTCGCGCCAGCGCCGCGTGCCGGCCAGGCCGTGCTCGCCGCTCGTGCTGGGGCTCGAGGTGTCCGGCCCGGCGGTGATCGGCGGAGGCCGCATGCTCTCGGGGTCAGCGATGTCGACGTCGATGGAGAGGTCGTCGCCGGGCGCGACGGGGATCGAGCGGCGGTTGTAGTCGGCGGTGATGGGCCGACCGCTCTGGCCGGGCACGGGCGACTCGATGGACGTGCGCGAGCTCGAGCCGCTCGGTCGTGCCGAGGGCGTGGTGACGCGTGCCGCGCTCGCGGCCTCGCTCGGGGTGGGCGCGTCCACCTCGATCGGGATCGAGAGGCGGCCCTCGGCGGCGTCCGCGCGGAGCGGTGTGATCAGCTCGGCGGGGGGGAGCGCGATGGGGATCGAGGGCAGCGCGCCCTTGGCGTCCTCGGAGGGCGTGGGCATCGAGGACACGGCGCGCTTGCCACCGCTGCCGGGAGGGCCGACCTCCGAGCGCGCGGAGACCTTCGGGCCGGACAGGGCACCCCATTCGAGCTCCGACCCGAGGCGCTCGCGGCAGGCGCGGAGCTCTTCGAGGAAGTGGAACGCGTCGCGAAAGCGCTTCTCGGGAGACTTCTCGAGGCAGCGCAGGACGAGCTCCTCGATGGGCGCCGGCAGGCCGGGCCGCCGCAGCGAGGGGCGCACGGGCGGCTCGGTGACGTGCTTGATGAGGAGGTCGCCGGGGTACTCGTAGTCGAACGGCAGCGCGCCGGTGACCATCTCGTAGAGGATGACGCCGAGCGAGTAGAGGTCGCTCCGGCCGTCGATGTTCGCGCTCTGGATGTACTCGGGCGCGATGTAGCCCGGCGTGCCGAAGATCTGCTGGCTGCCCGTCAGCGAGGGCTGGTCCATCAGCTTCGCGATGCCGAAGTCGAGCAGCTTCACGAAGTCCGGGCGGTCGGGGCGCTGCACGAGGAGGAGGTTCTCGGGCTTGAGGTCGCGGTGGATGACGCCCATCTGGTGCGCGCGTGCGAGCGCGCTCGCGGCCTGCTCTGCGATGTCGAGCGCGCGCAGCGGGGGGAACGGGCCCTCGCCCATCGCCTTGAGCAGCGATTCGCCCGGCACGTACTCCATGACGAGGTAGAGGAGGCCGTCCTCCGTCTCGCGGAAGTCCGAGATCTCCACGATGTTCTCGTGGTTGATGCGATTGACGGCGCGTGCCTCTCGGATGAAGCGGTCGCGCTGCACCGGGTCGGTGGCGAGGTCACGCCTCAGGGTCTTGATCGCCATGAGGCGATCGATGAGCACGTGTCGCGCGAGGTAGACGCTCGACATCCCCCCCGATCCCAGCCGCTGGATCAAGCGATAGCGGCCGCCGATCGTGCGGCCGATCAGCGGATCGACCGGGGGCTTGCGCACGGTTCAGGTCCCTCCGTCGACGTCCGACGCCGCGTCGGGCTCGCTCGGGGTGAACGCATCGCGCGTGCTGGACGCGTCGGGCTCGCTCGGGGTGAACGCGTCCGTCTCCGTCGACGCGAAGGCATCCACCTCGGACGTGCCTGCATCCACCTCGGACGTGCCGGCGTCGACGCAGACCACGCCGTCGCAGCTCGCCTGGCAGGTGCCACGCGCGGGGTTCGCGCAGCTGGCGGTGCAGCAGGTCAGGCCCGAGGCGCAGTCCTGCGAGATCTCGCAGTTCGAGCCGACGCCGTTCGAGCATCCGGGTGCGACGAGCGCGAGGCCGAGCAGGCTCCCGAAGAGCGCAGCGCAGCGGAGCGCGTGGGTCGAACGAAAGAGTGAGTGAGCGGTCACTCGGGCCAGCGAGCGAGCGAACAAAGCAGCCTCCGGGGGGGTGGCGGGGCGGGACGATAGCGTCTCGGGCGCGCCGCCGCCATGACCTCGTACCGGGCCTGACGCGGCGGCGAGCGCGTCACTCGCGCTTGGACTTCGCGCGGTACGTGACGCGGATCGGAGTGCCCTCGAAACCGAAGCGCTCGCGGAGGGCGTTCACGACGTAGCGCTGGTAGGAGAAGTGGATGCCTTCCGGCTCGTTCGTGACGACGACGAAGCGCGGCGGCTTCGTCTCCGCCTGCGTCACGTAGTACAAGCGGACCGGCTTGCTCCGGAAGGTCGGGGGCGGGTGGCGGTCGAGGACCTCCTCGAAGAAGCGGTTCAGCTCCGAGGTGGTGACGCGGGCCCGGTGCGAAGCGATGGCCTGGTCCGCGGCCTCGAGGATCTTGCCGGAGGCGCGGCCGGTCTTGGCCGAGAGCAGGATGATCGGCGCCCACGGTGCGAAGGCGAGGGTCTCGCGCGCGAGGGTGAGGGCGCGCTGACGCTCTTTCTCCGTCGTGAAGAGGTCGCTCTTGTTGAGGCCGACGACGAGCGCGCGGCCGCGGTCGACGACGAGACCGGCCAAGCGCGCGTCTTGCTCTGCGATGCCCTCCTTGGCATCCACGAGCAGGACGGTGCAGTCGCTGCGCTCGATGGAGCGGATGGCCTTCATGACCGCGATCGACTCGACGGCCTCCTCGATGCCGCGCTTGCGGCGCACGCCAGCCGTGTCGATGAGGACGTACTGGCGCTCGCCGTCGCGGGTCTTGCGAACGAGAAGGGAGTCGATCGCATCGACGGTGGTGCCCGGGCGCGAGTCCACGAGCTGTCGGTCTTCTCCGAGGAGGCGATTGGTGAGCGAGCTCTTCCCCGCGTTGGGGCGACCCACGATCGCGACGCGGCGGGCGTCCTCGCCCCAGACAGGCTCGCTGCCCTCGTTGGGGGGCGGCAGCGCGGCGACGATCGCCTCTTCGAGGTCCACGAGGTTGTTGCCGTGGAGCGCGGAGATCGGGATGAGCGTCTCCATGCCGAGCGCGTAGAGCTCCGAGGCCTCGAGGGCCTGCGCCTTGGAGTCGGCCTTGTTGGCGACGAAGACCACCTTCTTGTCGGCCTTGCGCAGGAGCTGGACGGCGGCGCGGTCCGCGGGCGTCGGAGGTGTCGTCGCATCGAGGACGCAGACGACGACGTCGGCCTCGGAGAGCGCTGCCTTCACGTGCCGTGCGATGCCCTCCTTCATCGGATCGTCGCTGTCGGGGTCGAAGCCGCCGGTGTCGACGAGCACGAGGTCACGTCCTCGGAGGAACGTGTCGGCGTAGTGGCGGTCGCGGGTGACGCCCGGGACGTCCTCGACGATGGCCAGGCGGGCACCGGCGAGTCGGTTGAACAGGGTGCTCTTGCCGATGTTCGGACGGCCGATGATCGCGACGACCGGACGGGCGCCGATCGCACCCGCCGGCAGGGACTCGCCGCGGCGACGGCGGCGCGAGAGGTCGGCCGACGCGGTGCGGATCTCCGGCGTGGTGTCCTCGGGGCTCTCGTTCGCGGGGGGCTTCTTGCGGGCCATCGTGCGGCTTTCGGTGGTGCTCGGAGACTGTCGAGACCCGCCGTGAGCCGACCGAGCGCGCCACGGAGTGGTGAGGGGCTCCTCGGAGACGGGCTCCTCGGAGACCGGCTCCTCGGAGGTCAGGGCAGGACGCCTTCGTGGACGAGGCGTCGCACCTTGGCGGCGTCCTTGGTCCATCCAGGGACGACCTTGACGAAGGTTCGGAGAAAGACCTTCCGCTCGAGGAAGCTCTCGATCGCGAGACGGGCGGACTCGCCGATCTCCTTGAGCTTCGTGCCGCGTGCGCCGATCAGGATGCCCTTGTGCGAGTCCTTCTCGACGACGATCGTCACACCGACACGGACGAGGTTGCCTTCCTCGACCCACTCGTCGACGAGCACGGCCGTGCCGTACGGCACTTCCTCGCGCGTTGCTCCGAGGATGGCCTCTCGCACGAGCTCGGAGACGAAGAAGCGCTCGGGGCGGTCCGTCACGCTGTCGTCGTCGTAGAGGAGCGCGGTGCCGAGGTGACCGCGGAGCTCCGAGACCAGCCCGCCCAGCCCACTGCCACGGGTCGCGCTCAGCGGCACGAGCGCGGCGAACCGCTTCTTCTTCTCGAGCTTCTCGAGCGCGGGGAGCAGCTTCGCCTTGTCCTTCACGCGATCGACCTTGTTGAGCACCAGCACGACGGGCTTGGCGAACGGATCGAGGAGCGAGAGGACGCGCTGATCGGCCGGCGCGAGATCGCCCGCCCGCGCGACGTCCGCGGCGTCGACCATGAGGACGATGGCGTCGATGCTCTCGAGCGCACCTTGTGCCTCTTCTACGAGGACGCGCCCGAGCACGGATCGCGGCGACTCCAGACCAGGCGTGTCGAGGAAGGCGATCTGCGTGCGACGTCCCTCGTCGTCGGTGCCGTCGTGGACACCGAGGAGCACCGTCCTCGTGGTGCCGGGCTTGGGGGTCGTGATCGCGAGGCGCTGTCCGACGAGCGCGTTGAGCAGCGTCGACTTGCCGACGTTGGGTCGGCCGACGATCGCGACGCGCCCCGCGCGCACGTCGGTGATCTTCGGAGCGCGTTTCTTGCGCGTGGATGCGGGGGCGGCGTTCATCGAAGGGCGCCGACGATAGCAGCAAGCCCCTCGAGGGCCACACGCAGGGCCGCGAGGCGAGGAGCCGAGGTCCGAGCGCGTCCTACGCCGTCTCGAACGGGACTTCGATGCGTGGCGGGAAGGTGCCCAGCGGGAACGGACAGAGCTTGCCGGTCGCCCGATACTGCGCCGAGGCCTCGCGGTGTGCCGCAACGACGATGCGATACCGCCGTCGGTATTCGGCCACCTCGTCTGCGGATCCGTGCGCGATCGGTGCCGGTCGACGCTGGATCGGACCGACGGGACGCGAGAACGGATCGACCTGTCGATAGTGGCTCGGCTCCGGTGGCGGGGGAGCACTCGTGCCGCGGGCGGCGGCCTGCTCGCGCTCGCGGTCGCGCACGGACTCTTCGTGTGCCGCGCGCTGGAATCGGAGCTGCTCGTCGGTGAGGCCGTCCCACTCGGGCGGCGGCGTGATCGGCACCGTCGCGACGTGCAGGAACGCCGCCTTCTGCGTCGGGTCGGCACCTGCGTCGCGCCACGAGCGCTCGTCGAACCAGCTCGCCTCGATCGAGGGCTTGCCCTCGACGACCGCACGAAAGCTCGAGAGCCCGGGCCAGTCTTCGACGCGCTCGACCATGCCGTGATGCACGGGCTGGGCGTGCGTGTACCGGAGCCGGTCGAAGAAGGCCTCGGTGGAGAGGATCGGGATGGGCTTCTTGCGCTGGAAGAAGACACCGATCCGGTCGCGCTCGACGTTGAGGCGCTTCGCGAGCTGTGATTTGAGGTCCTGCTGCACCTTGTCCAGACGCAGCTCCGGACGGCTGCCGACGATGAGGTGTCCGTGCGTCGACACGCAGGCGACCGCGTACAGCGGGATGTCGTGCTTGCGCACCACGTGGCCGAGGACGTCCGCGATGATCCACGTCGTCTTCTCGTCCGGGCGCATGAGCATCTGATCGCCCGCGCACTTGATGACGATCTCGTAGTAGACGATGTCGGGTGGGTACCAGGCGATGTTGTTGGCCATGCCTGACGCTCGAGCAGGGATCGCACCGGCCCTCGACGGTGCGAAACGAAGGGAATTCGGCCCTCGCCTGGCGGGCTGGCGGTCGCCACCCCTGGCGGACGCCACCCCTCGGCAGGTTGCGTCGGCGCTCGTGTCGACGCCCCCAGCGCGATCACGTGGAGGTCGGTACGTCGGCTGTGACGTCGGCCCGAACGATGGGCCTGCGAGCGTGTTCGGTGCGCCGCGGTTGACCCCGCGCGCTTCGTCCCGGACAGTTGCCGCGGCACGCATGGGCCTGGGCTCCATCATCCTCGGGATCTTCTCGTTCCTCCTCATGATCGCAGGGGTGATCTTCGTCTTCGTTCCGTTCCTCGGGACGATGCTGTCCTTCCTCTCGCCCATCCTCGCCATCGCCGGGGTCATCCTCGGAGGTGTCGCGATGTCCCGCGCGAAGCAGGGCATGGGGGAGAACGAGGGGCTCGCGACTGCGGGCCTCGTCATCAACATCCTCGCGTTCATCCCGGCGATGCTCGTCGCCCTCACGTGCGGCCTGTGCAACACGATGTGCACGGGTGCGTTCCTCACTCCGCCCGACTCGACGCATCAGGGCGTCCCTTGGGATCGCGACGGTGGCCCGAACTCGAACCCGTTCGAGGACCTCTTCGATCCGCCCGATGCAGCGGTCGCCGCGCCGACACCTCCTCCGAGCACACCGCCGCCTCCCATGGAGCGTCAGGGCGACGAGACGCCGCTTCCACCGCCGCCGCTGCCGCCCGGGCCCGCGGGCGCGGGTGCGGTGCCACGACAGCCAGCGTCCTCCGAGCCCTCCGACACGTCCTCCGAGGACGGGCAGAGCGACGCGCCTGCGGCAGGGCCGAGCGCAGTCGACGCGGAGGACCCTCCCGCCGACCGGCGTCGTCGCCGCCGTGCGAGCCAGTGAATGCTCCCGATCGTCTACGATCTCCAGGTCTTCGGCGTCTCGCGTCCCATCGGCGGCTATGGGCTCATGGTCTCCCTCGGTGTGCTCGCGACGGGCTTCCTCTCCGCGCGCGCCGCACACCACGCCAAGGAGGACTGGGGCGCCGTCATCGCGACGATCGGCTACGCGACTGTCCCCGCCTTCCTCGGAGCCGCGCTCCTCTTCTACCTGGTCGAGCTCGTACGCTCGGGCTTCGACGTCGAGGTCGCGCTCTCGCACGGTCCCGGCCTGGTCTTCTACGGCGCCGTGCCCGGCGCCGGCCTCGGCACCTACTACGCCGCGCGCTGGCTGCGGGTACCGTGGTGGAAGATGATCGACCTCTCGGTCCCCGCGATCGCCGTCGGTCATGCCCTCGGTCGCGTCGGATGCCTCCTCGGAGGATGCTGCTTCGGCGCCGAGTGGCATGGCCCGTGGTCGGTCACCGCGACCGACCCGATGTCTCCGATGGCGAATCCGTCGGTGCCTCGCCATCCCGTCCAGCTCTACGAGGCGTTCGGCCTGCTCGCAGTGGCGCTGGTCTTCGCAGCGACCCCCCTCGAGGCGAGGTGGCTCGGTGCGCCGGGCAGCGGTCGCCGCATCTCCACGTACGCGATCGTCTACGGCGTGCTCCGCGCCGTCGTCGAGGCCTTCCGAGGAGATGGCGTGCGCGGCGTCTTCCTCGGAGGGCTCGTCTCCACCTCGCAGCTCGTGTCGCTCGCGGTGATCGGTGTCGGCGTGGTGGGCCTGCTCCGAGCACGCCGGCTCGAGGCCACCACGACTGCTCCGAGCGCGGCCGCGTCCCCCTAGGACGCCATGGCGCCTCCGCGAAAGCATGCGTTCGACGGCGGAACGACCGACGCTCGAACCGAGGCCCGGCAGATGGCGCGCCGACGCCGCGTGCTCGCAGGAGCGCTCCTCGGCGCCTCCACCCTGCTCGCCGCGACCGGCACACGGAGCGACGTCCGGGCGCAGGTCCAGCTCGCCGAGCCTTCGATCGTGTGGATCCCCGAAGGCGCGTTCGTCTTCGGCGCCGATGCGCGCGACATCGACTACGCCGTCCAGCTCTGCCAGGACGAGAACGAGCTCGCCTTCGCCGACGAGTGCATCCCCGAGCGCTTCTCACACGAGCGGCCGGGCGCCCGCGTCTATCTCCGACGCTTCGGCCTGGACCGCACCGAGGTGAGCCGCGCGCTCTACGCCCAGTGCGTCTCCGTCGGGCTCTGCCGACCGTCTCGCGTCGACGACGCCGACGTCGAGCTCGGAGCACCGTCGTTCCCCATCGTGGGCGTCGATGCCATCGACGCCGCTCGCTACTGCGGGTTCCGCGGCGGCCGGCTCCCCTCGGAGCACGAGTGGGAGAAGGCCGCGCGCGGCGCGGACGACGCTCGTCGCTTCCCGTGGGGCAACGCCTACGACGGCGCCCTCGCCAACCACGGTCGGCCCGTGCTCCGCGCCGATGCGAGCGACGGCTACCGTGGCCTGGCCCCGGTCGGTGTCCTCGGAGGACGGAGCCCGTACGGTCTGGCCGACATGGCCGGCAACGTCTGGGAGTGGACCGCCTCCCGCCCGCGCCCCCTCGATCTCGGCAACTCCGCCCGCCCCACCGACCGGGACGCGCGCCTCGTCGTGCGCGGCGGCAGCTACCTCCACCCCGCCGTCTCGATGCGCGTCACTGCGCGCACCTGGCTCGACGAGCGCAGCGAGCGCGCCGATCTCGGACTGCGCTGCGCCTACGATCCCTGAGCGCACGGCGCGCTGCCTCCCGCCAGTTGGCCACTCGCACGCGCTCGCAGCGCGTGAATCGAGCGCACACGTGCGCGTCTTCCCAGCCGATGCAGACGCACCTCGTCCCCGCCCTCGCGGTCCCGTTCCTCTTCAGTCTCGTGGCCTCGAGCGCGACCGCGCAGACCGTCATCGAGCGCTCGTCGACCACGACGGCCGAGGTGACCGTCACCGGACGCGTGACCACCACGAGCACCGAGACGGTGCTCGCCGAGCCCGCACCGGTGGTGCTCGTGACAGAGCCCGCTGCTACGAGCACCGACCCCGGGCTCGTCCCGGACCTCACGCTGCGCGGCGAGCTCACGATGTCCGGCGCGTTCGGGATGCCGCTCGGCGGCATGACCGCGCGCTTCGGCCTGCAGGCGCGCGATGGCTGGGGCGGCGGTCTCGTGGCCGGCTACTTCGGTGAGCTCGGAACGCGCGCGCCCTCCGAGCTCCACCTCGGCCTCGAGGCCTGGCGCGACTTCGGCCCTTCCGACTCCGTCGCGTTCCAGCTGCTCGGACGCGCCGCCACCGCGCTCGTGCTCGAGTCGACGGGACTCAGCCCGCGCGTGCTCGCGCAGCTGGGCGTGGGTGCGCGCGTCTCGGTCGACCCGCGCATCGCGATCCTGCTCGACGCGCGCGGTGAGCTCCGCGTCCGTCCCGCGGACGTGAGCGTGGAGGGGCGAGCGTCGGGTGCCGAGCTCGCAGGCGGCTTCGTGATGACGCTGGGCCTCGCGATCCGTCTCGACTGACCCGCCCACGCACCCGGAGCGTTCGCGTCTCGGGATCGAGGTCGTGCGGGCTCCGGCCGACCGCTCAGTCGTTGACGCCGCCCGTCGGACCGAAGTCGTGCGGCAGCGATCCGCGTGGTGAGCGCAGGTAGACGAACGGCGTCGAGTGCAGGAGGTTCGACACGCGAGACGTGTACACGTCCGCGTGCTTCTCGATCTGTCGCGCGAGGTGGCTCTTGTCGTTGCCCGTCCGCAGGAGCAGGCCCCAGCGCGGGTTGTTGAGCTCTCCGGCCGCCTTCGCGAGCGGCGCGATGCGGTCGTCGAGCGAGACGAGGTGACTCCGCAGCTCGCGCATCTCGGCGCGGACCTTGGTGACCTCGATGCCTTCGGGGCGCTCGCCGTAGCCCTGCTCCACACGCTGCGCGAGCAGGCGCAGGAGCGAGTAGCGATGCTCCATCTCTTCCTTCTCGGCCATGAGCTTGCTGAGCTCGGCCTGCGTCGGCTTGAAGGACTCGAGCGCGTCGAGCTCTCGCTCGAGCTCGCGCACGATGAGGCCCGTGCGCCACCGGTAGAGGCTCTTGCTGACGTTCACGTCCGCGAAGATGTGATCCCCCACGTAGAGGATGTCGTCGCCCGGGATGCCGAGGCTCTGCTCGACCAGGCGCGCGTTGGCGCCGAGGTAGCTCTTGCCCTGCTCGAGGCGGCCGGGCGCCGGCACGAGGCGTCCGTCTTCGTCGATCACCTCGAACGCCGGCATGCGCTCGGAGAAGAACGCGGGCTTGCGCGCCGCGACGATCACCAGATCGAACAGCGAGCGCCAGCCGCGTCCGCCGAGGTAGCGGTCGAACGCGTAGGACATCATCGCCTTCGTGTAGAACCACTCCGAGTTCGTGATCACCACGAGCTTCTTGCCCGCGTGCTTGAGGTCTTCGAGCGCGGGGGCGAGATCCGGATCGAGGTCCACGAAGCGGTCCGGGTCCGCCATGATCTCGGCCTTGAGCGCGCCCTCCATGTGCGCCGCGTCGAGGTTCTGGCGCACGAGGTCGTAGACCTTCGTGTAGCTCATCACGCCCTCGAGCTTCTTCTGATCGAAGAGGTCGACGAGCTGCATGTACATGCAGCTCTCCGAGAGGCCGAAGAGCGTGTTCACGAACACCCAGCGCTTGTCGCCGAGATCCACGACGGTGTTCTCGTAGGCCTTCCGCATGGCTTCGAAGTCCATCATCCGGCTCCCGTGACACGCGCGCTTCACGTAGCCGAAGCGGTTGGCCTTCACGATGTTGCCGAGCTCGGTGTCGAGGATCAGGCCGAGCATCCCGAGCTCCGGATCGAACTCGAGCGACGCGACGGGGAAGCCCTTGGCGAGCAGCCGCTCCTTGCAGTGCTGGTACGCGCGCCCCTCCCACCGATCCTGGTGGTAGTGGACCAGCGTGTAGTCCATGTCGAAGCCGATCGCCTGGATCGAGCGGAGGTTCAGCGTGCGGTTGCAGAAGATGCGCTGACCCGGGAGCGGGAGCTTCGCGTGGCCAGGCAGGAGATCGATCGACATCGTGGCGGGTCTAGATCGAGTCCCGGCCAAGAGCACGTCCACGCCCTCTCGCCGCGTCGTCGACGCGCGCTTGCTACCCTCCGGTCATGGTGCGTCGCGCGCTCGTCGTCGCCGGAGTGTCGCTGAGCGTCGGCGCGGCCGCGGTGTGTTGTGCGAGCCGAGGCGCCTTCGATGCGAACGAGACGAGCGATGCTCCTGCCACGGGTGACGTCGCGCAGGCCCGAGACGCGGAGCGGGTGCAGGACGTGAGCGAGCCGACCGATGCTCCGGGCGCGTCGCGCATCACGCGCGTGTACGTCGGTCAGGACGACGAGCAGCTCGTGGTCTTCGCGCTCGACGACGCCACCGGTGCGCTCACGGAGCTGTCGCGCACCGCGATCCCCGGCAGCACCTCGTTCGTCGCGCTCGACGCCTCGGGCATGCGCGGCGCGGCCGTGCTCGAAGGCGACGCGCAGGTGGTCGGTCTCGCGATCGCACCGGGCACCGGCGCAGCGCGCGAGTCGGGCGCGCGCCGGAGCTCGCGCGGTGCGGGGCCGACACACGTGTCGATCGACGCCGGCGGTGCCCACGCGCTCGTCGCCAACTACGGTGCGGGCAGCGTCGCGTCGTTTCCGCTCGGCGTCGACGGCGCCCTCGGCGACGCGCTCGACGAGGAGATCCCAGGCGCCAACGCGCACCAGATCCTCACGACTCCTTCCCATCGCTGGGCGCTCGTGCCGTGCCTCGGCGCCGATCGCGTCGCGGTGCTCGCCTTCGACGCGACGAGCGGCACGCTCTCGGGCGCGAGCGCGCACGACACCGGCGAGGGCGCGGGACCACGGCACCTCGCGGTCACCGCGAGCGGCACGCACGTCTACCTCGCGAACGAGCTCGACTCGAGCCTCGAGGCGCTCGCCTTCGACGAGGCGAGCGGCACGCTCGAGTCGCTCGGCGCGGTCTCGACGCTGCCCGCAGGCTTCGCCTCTCGCAACTCGGTCGCCGAGATCGCGCTCGGCCCCGGCGAGCGCTTCGTCTACGTGTCGAACCGCGGGCACGACTCCATCGCGGTCTTCGCCATCGGCACCGATCATCGCGTCGAGGCCCGAGGCCACGTGCTCCTCGAGGCGCGGCGTCCTCGCAGCTTCGCGATCGATCCGCTCGGTCGCTACCTCCTCGCGGGCGCGCAGGACGACGACGTGATCGTCCGCTTCCGCATCGAGGACGACGGCACCCTCACGCGCCTCGGCGCGACGCCGACCACCGGCTCGCCCACGTTCGTCGGTGCGTTCGCGATCCCGCGCGAGTGACGAGGCCTGCTTCGCGGAACTCGCCTCGAAGGCGCGTGTCGAAGCGCGGGGAGGTTCTCATGGCGTCCATCCAGGTCTCCGGCGGACACGGCGCGAAGCGCCCCGTCGATCACGACGTTCCGCTCGTTCCCTTCATCGATCTCCTGCTCTGCTGCGTGATGTTCCTGCTCGTCACTGCCGTGTGGAACCGGCTCGCGGCCGTCCAGACGCCGCTGTCCGGCGCCGCGGATCCCACGGCGAGCGCGGCTCCCGACACACCCTCGCTCTCGCTCTTCGTCTCCGCCGACCGCCTCGTGCTCGCCTCGAGCGTCGGCGATCGCATCGAGCTGCCGCGCGACGAGGGCCTCACCACGCTGCGTGACACGCTCGCGCAGCGCCGCGTCGCGGAGCGAGACGACACGGAGGTCGCCGTGATCCCGGACGACGGAATCCGCTACGACGAGGTGATCGAGACGGTCGATGCCGTCGTCGCGTCGGGCTTCGTGCACGTCGCGCTGCGCGATCGGTGAGGGCTTTCTCACACGCGTCGCGCGCAGGCTGAATCGAACGCGCGAGCGCGTGGCTCTCCAGGGCAGAACGACGCGGCCACCCCGGCCGCTCTGCCCAGGAGGCCCGTCATGCTCGCCAAGATCCTTCCGCACAACGAGAGCAACCTCGACCGTGGTCTTCGCGTCGCCCTCGGCGTCGCGCTGCTCGCCATGGTCTTCGTCGGGCCCGCGACGCTCTGGGGCCTCGTCGGCATCGTGCCGCTCGCGACCGGCCTGATCGGCAGCTGCCCGCTCTACACCCTCTTCGGCATCTCGAGCTGCCCCGTCGAGACGAAGCACGCCTGATCGCGTCGCGCGTTACCCTGCGTGAACCCGCCCGTGGACGAACCCCGCGCCGATGCCTCGACCGAGCCCAGTGACGCGATGCTCCTCGCGAGCGTCGCGTCCGGCGATCGCGTGTCCCTGAGCACGCTCGTGCGTCGGCACTGGGCGAGCCTCTTCCGGTACATGCGCCGCATGACGGGCGACGAGGCCACGGCCGAGGACGCCCTGCAGGACACCTTCGTGGCGGTGCTCGAGCACGCAGGCACCTTCCGCGGCGAGGGCTCCGCGCGCGCGTGGCTGTACGCGCTCGCGCGCAACGCGCTGCGGCGACGCGTGCGCCGGCGGATCGGTGAGCCGAGCCCCGCGGACGTGAGCGAGGACGTCGAGAGCCTCGGTGCGAACGCCGGCTTCGGGTGCGTGGGCAGCTGGTCGCGCGCGCTCGAGGATCGCGAGGAGATCGAGCGCGCGCTCGACACGCTCTCCGACGACGATCGCGAGGTGCTCGCGTGGGTCGATGCGGAGGGGCTCTCGATCGACGAGGCCGCCGCCCTGCTCGGTCTCGGAGAAGCTGCGCTCAAGAGCCGCCTCCACCGCGCACGGCTCCGCTTCATGGCGGCGATGAGGGCCATGGGAGGTGAGGCATGAGCTCCGATCCGAAGACGTTGCCGGGGGAGCGCGAGGTCGCCGGGCTACGCTGTGGTCAGGTGCTCGCCGGCCTCACGGAGTACCTCGCCGGTGGTCTCGATCGGACCACGCGCGACAAGGTCGAGGCGCACGTGCGGGGCTGCTCGCACTGCGAGCGCTTCGGCGGCGAGTTCGGTCGGGCGGTGCGGGCGATCCGCGCGAGCGCAGCCGAGCCGCCCGAGGCGGTCCTGGCGCGGCTCGAGGCGCGTCTGGCGAGTCGGTGAGGAGACGTCGTCGCCCCGAGCGTCTCAGAGCGTGCGTCACTTGGACTGACTCATGCTCTGACGTTCTGCCCACTACTCCACCAGGGTGTTGAACATGTAGCGCCAGATCTTCCACTCGCCGGAGACCCGGCGCAGGAGGAAGACCTCTCGGAAATGACCTTCGGTCTGCGTCCCGGTGTGCGGATCGGCCGCGGTGGCGCGGCTGTCGGTACGGACCCAGGCGAGCTCGCCGAGGGTGATCACGTCCTCGGCGATCGACTGGCCGCCGGGCAGGATCCGCACACGCTCGAGCGTCCGCTCGTACGCGACGCGCAGCCGATCCTTGCCCACCACCGTCGGGAGGTTCGCGGGCATGAAGACCGCGTCGTCGGCGTAGTGCATGAGGATGGCCTCGACGTCGCCGCGGCCGAAGGCGCCGAAGTAGGAGAAGACCACGTGCTCGATGCCAGAGTTGTCGTTCATCACTGCTCCCGATCGGATGACGAGACGAGGTGTCGTCGCCTGCGAGCAGGGTGCGCGGTCGTTGCGAGAGGGACCATCGCGCTGCGTGGATTCGACTCTTGCACCCGTGCAAGAATCGAGAAGTGAACCTGCTCGGGGCCGAAGCCTTCGTGACGGTGGTCAACCTCGGCACCCTCCAGAAGGCCGCGGACCGCCTCGGCGTCTCCTCCGCGACCATCAGCCGCCGGCTCACGGAGCTCGAGACCGAGCTGGGCGTTCGGCTCCTCGAGCGCACCACTCGCTCGCTGCGGGTCACGGAGCTCGGGCGCGCTTTTCACGAACGCTGCACGCGCGGGCTCGACGCCATCGCCGCCGCGGGTGATCTCGTGGCCTCGAAGGGCACCCGCGTTTCCGGCACCGTGCGCGTGAGCACTGCGCCGAGCCTCGGCCGTCTCCTCGTCGGCGCCCTCGCGCACATCCGTCGTGCGCACCCCGAGGTACACGTGGTGCTCGTGGAGACGGAGCGCCTGCTCGATCCCTACGCCGACGACATCGACCTCTTCGTGCGCGCGGGCGCGGTCGCCGAGGACCGGCTCGTCGCACGCCGTCTCGGGACGTACCCGCACGTCTTGGTGGCGTCCCGCGACTACGTCGCTGCGGCGGGCGCGCCGGTCCTGCCGGAGGATCTCGTCGCGCACCGCATCCTCGGATTCGGCCCGCGTCGGCGCATCGAGGGGCTCGACCTCTTTCCCGCTCGCGGTGGTGACCCCGTTCACGTCCGCACACGGCCGAGCCTCTCGAGCAACGACTACACGACGATCACCCACGCTGCGCGCAGCGGTCTGGGGATCGCCGAGGTCCCGGCGATCCTCTGCGAGCCACGCGCGGGGCTCGTTCGGATTCTCCCGGACTGGACGCTCGGCGAGAACACGCTCCACCTCCTCTTCGCGGCCGATCGCCTCCTGCCGAGGACCGTGCGCGTCGTCATCGACGCCATCCTCGCGACCGTGCCCTCGCAGATCGGTGCCGCGACCGCGAGCCTCGGGAAGCCCTGAAGCGCACCCCTCCCACGTTCTCATCGCGGCACGATGAGGAGATTTCGTGGCGCCGGCGGCGTCCGCGGAACCCGTGCCTTATCCTCGTGTCTCTGGTGGTCGTGACCCGCGCACGTGTGATCGCGTCCTTCGGTGTGCTCGCGGCGCTCGCCGCGATGCTCGCGCCCTGGCTGCCGCTCGAGGGAGGCCTCGCCGCCGTCGTGCGTGCGCAAGGGCGCCCTCTCTTCGAGGTCGGGACCTACGAGGGTGTGCCGTGGCCGATCATCCCGTCGCCCGTCTGGCCGCTGCCGCCGGCCGTGCGCCCGACGCACCCCGCGCCTCCAGCGGAGTCGCCCGGAGGTCGGCGCGTGCTCGAGGTGCTGGCGGACGTGCAGCGCACGATGCGGGAGACGAGCTACCAGCACGCGACCCGCGTGCGCGAGCAGGACGGCGTCTATCACTGGGACTGTTCGGGCATGGCGGCGTGGGTGCTGCGCCGCGCGGCGCCCGTCGCGATGCGGCGGATCACGCGGCCCCGTCCCGTCGCACGTGACTTCGTGCGCGCGATCGAGAGCGCGCCGACCGAGCGTGCCGCGCGGGGCTGGCAGCGCCTCGAGCGGTTGGCGGACGCGCGCCCGGGCGATCTCTTCGCGTGGCGCAGGCCGCGCGGCTTCCCGAGCCGCAACACGGGGCACGTCGGCTTCGTCATGGATCGCCCGCTGCCGGTGCCGAGCATGCGAGGCGCCTACGCGGTGCGCGTCGCCGACGCGACCTCACTCGCCCACCAGGACGACACGCGTGCGAACGACGAGGACGGTGGCTTCGGCCTCGGGACGCTCGTGTTCCTCACGGACGAGCAGGGCCGCGGCACGAGCTATGGCTGGTTCGGCACCGCGAGCGAGGGCTACGTCGTCACGCCGATCGTGATCGGTCGCGTCACGCGCTGACGCCCCGTCGCTCGAGCCGCGTGGCGCGTCAGCGCGGTGCGCGCAGCACGCGCGAGGGCGGCGAGAGCTGCGCGTAGAGATCCAGCACGCGGATCGTGAGGCGAGCGCCCTCGGGTGGGAAACGACCGTGCCCGGCGCAGTGCCCCGAGGAGGCGAGGATCGCGGTCGGCCGCGGCGCAGTGGATCCGATCACGCCCCACGTCCTCGCGGTCTCGCCTCCCTGGGTCCACTCCGCGATCGCGATCGCGCCCGTCGGCGCGCCGCTGCGCAGCTCGAGCGTCAGCGCCGAGCTGTCGATGCCCCGCACGCCTCCGTGCGCCGTGCTGCGGCTGCGGCGGATCGCGACGACGGCGGGTGGCGGAGGCGCGGCGATGGGTGCCTCGACGAGCTCGAGCGGCATCGGGTCGCTGGAGATGCCTCGGAGCTCGTAGCGGCCCGGGCGAGCGTCGTGGCGGGACGTAGCGCGAGCACGTCGGGGGTGAGCTCCTCGATCGTGAACGAGTACGGAGTCTGCCCTGGACCCACCAGGCGCACGGCGGCGACGTCCCGCGCTGCCACGCGGCTCGGCGCGTCCTGGCTCACGAGCACGAGGCCCGCCGTGCACGGACGCGTCGCCGTGATCGCCCCGTGCAGCGCGAAGACGTGCTGCCTCGACGCGCAGAGCGCGTGCGCGAGACCCGCAGGGGCGAGCGTGAGCGCGGAGGTTGCCAGCGCGCGACGAAGGAGCGTGCGGCGGAGCATCGCGTGAGGGTACCGCGGAACGCGAGGATCACCGATTCGTGTTGCGTGCGTGCGCACGCAATCGATGCGCGCTCGCTCACGCGTGTGATTGAGCGCGTGAGACCGGCGCGTACCTCGCTGCTCCATGCGTCACGCCCGTGTGCTCCTCTGCGTCGTCTCGGTGCTGCTCGCTTCCTCCTGTGCGGAGCCGATCGGCGACGAGCGCCTCGCGCGGCAGGCGTCGCTCGGGATGACGATCGAGTACCAGGCCCTGCGCTTCGCCGATCGCGTGCTCACCGACGCGGTCGACTGCAGCGCGAGCCCGGAAGCGAACGCGCTGGCGATCGCGGCGACGATCGAAGGCAACCTCGGCAGCTGCGCGGAGGTGCTCCAGCGTGGCAGCGGCGTGGACGTGACGACGGGCGCGAGCTGCGACTTCGGCTTCGACACCATCGCGAGCCTCGCGACCGAGATCGCCGTGAGCCGCGAGGGAGAAGAGCTCGTCTTCTCGTTCGAGCTGCCCCGCGCGCGCATCAACGGCCTCGACGCGGTGGGCTCGATGGTCCTTCGCACCCACGACTGCGGCGCGTATCGCGCGTCGATGGATCTGGTGTCGAACGAGTACACCATCGCGACCCCCGACGGCGCGCCGCTCGAGGTCACGCTCTCGTCCGCGCGGTCGAGCGTGCGGGGCATGCTCGACGTGGAGGCACTGAGCGCGACGGCGGGTCTGCGCGAGCTGTCGATCGACAACGACACGATCGCCTTCGACGTGGGCGACTGCTGGCCGCGTGGGGGCGCGCTGCGCGGCCTTCGCGCGGGCGCAGGCGGCGCGATGGTGACGATCACGTTCGACGCGACGACCGTGGAGCTGGGGCACGCGCACATCGCCCCGTCGATCGCCGGCAGCGCCTTCTACGAGCTGCCGATGTACGGGCCCTGCCCCGACACGCGCCCCTGAACGGAATCGCCGAGACGGTGGATCATCCGCGTCGAGGCGATTCTGTTTCGGGCCCCGGCGGAGATCGGGTGATCGTGGCGCAGTCGCTCAGCGGCCGCCGAACAGGCGCGCGACGGCGCGTCGATCGTCGTCGATCGAACCCTCGCCGCGTGCGGGCGGAAGGAGCAAGACCGTGCGTGCCTCGCCGAGGACGATGCTCTCGAGCGTGATCGCGCCGTGGTGCAGACCGTGTTGCTCGAGCACGTCGAGCGCCTCGGTGACGTCGGCCATGCGCGCCAGCTCGAGCGGTGCTGCGCGCGGCGTGTCGCCGGTCGGTGCCTCGAGGACGATCTCGCCGACCTCGCGATCGATGGCGAGCACCCCTTGCAGGAACGGCGACACAGCCTTCGCGAGGGCGGTGTGGTGCGCGAGCGAGGCTGCGTCCGCCGGCACGATCAGCACGCGTCGGCCCAGGAGTGTGTCGTCAGAGAGACGGGCCTCGAGGCCCGCGCGCATCACGACCTCGCGTGGAACGTAGCGAGACGCGTCGGCGGCGCCCGGTGGGCGCGTGCTCGTGCGCGACGTGCGGCTCGTGGGTGGCGTCGAGGGACGAGCCTCGAGGGCGCCGCGCTCGAGCGCGCGGAGGTAGGCCTCTTCGGCGGCGGCGAAGGGCAGCGAGTCGAGGAGGTAGAGCGCGTCGGTGGCGGACCGAGGACGCGCCTCCTTCTCCTTGGCCAGGAGCTGCTCGAGGGCGCGATCGAACGCGGGCTCGAGCCACGGCGCATGCGTGCTCGCCGAGGGCACGGGCTCGCCGAGGTGCTGCGCGACGAAGTCCGGCCCCGGAAAGGGCAGCGCGCCGACGAGCATTCGGTAGAGGATCACGCCGAGCGCGTAGAGATCCGTGGTCGCGTCGGGCTGGCCATCGCCCGTGATCTGCTCGGGCGCCATGAAGGCGAGGGTGCCCATCATCGCGCCGGTGAGCGTGGCTTGTGCGTCGACGAGGTGGGCGACGCCGAAGTCGCCGACCTTCACTTCGCCCGCGGCACCGAAGAAGACGTTCGCGGGCTTGAGGTCGCGGTGGATCACGCCGCGGCGGTGCACGGTCTCGAGCGCGCGGAGGATCGAGCGCGCCACGTGCTGTGCGACGAGCGGTGAGAGGGCGACGGCCTCGTCGGCCTTGGAGAGTCGATCCTCGAGGGTGCCCGCAGGCATGAGCTCCATGACGAGCAGAGGGCCGTCGGGCACGTACTCGAAGACGCGCACCACGTTCGGGTGCTCGATGGCGGCGGCGATCTGGGCTTCACGTGCGAAGCGGTTGAGCGCGTCGCGTCCCTGGACGCCGCCGGCGGTGCTGAGCACCTTCACCGCGACCTCGCGTGCGGCGAAGACATCCTCCGCCGCGAGGACGCGACCGGAGCCACCGGCGCCGAGGGCGCGGAGCACGCGGTAGCGACCGAGCAGGAGCTCGCTCGTCTCCGTGCGGGGCGCGGCCTCCTCGGCGGCGAGCTCACTCGCGGCGGCGCGCGGATCGATCGGGAGCTCGGGTGCGTGGACGCGGAGGCGATCGAGGACCTCGCTGGCGGCGTCGAACAGACCGAGGGAGACGAGCGCGCGCAGGAGCCACGGCAGCGCGTCGCGCTCGACGTCGGGGTTCTTGACGGCGCGCTGGAGCGCGCGGACGGCGTGCTCCCCTCGGCCGAAGCCGAGGAGGATGCGGCCGAGCGCGAGGGCGCTCGCGGCGTCGTCGGGGGCCTCGGCGAGGCGGCGCTCGTAGAGCATGCCGGCCCGGCGGAGATCGTTCGTGCGCTCGTAGATGCGCGCGGCCAGGCCGAGCTCGCCGGCCTTCTCGTAGAGCGCGGCGGCTTCCGGGAGCTCGCCGGCGGCGCGACGCAGCGACGCGGCGTCGGCGATGCGACCGCGGACCTCGGCGAGGTCGGCGGCGCGACGTGCCGCGTCGGGCTTGCTCGCGAGGCTGTCGATGGTGCGCTCGACGAGGCGCACGTCGTTGGAGGCGACCGCGTGCTTGTAGGCGTCTTCCGGTCGTTCGGAGGCGAGGGCGAGCTCGACGGCCTCGGCGTGCCGCCAGATCTGGGCGAGGACGTCGGCCGCCTCGCGGAGGGCGCCGGCTTCGCGCAGCAAGCGCGCGGCCTCCACGTGGTCGCCGCGCGCGAGAAGCGCTCGAACGTCGGGGTTCTGCATGGGGTCAGAGCAGCGTTCGGGGGTCGAGCGTCCAGGCGACGAGGCCGCCGTCGACGAGGGAGATGGCGCTGGTCGCGAAGGGCGCACCGCCAGAACGGGGGGCGAGGTGTGTCGCGAGCCCTCGCACGATGGGCTCGTGGCACACGCAGAGGATGGCCGCCGGGGCGTGCTCGGTCGCGAGCTGCTCGAGGCGCTGTGCGGCATGGCGCGGGGAGCCATCGGGCTCGAAGCGCGGGTCAGCGTGGACCATGGGGTCGACCTCGACGCCGGCGCGGGTGAGCTCGTGGCACACGATCTCCGCGGTCTGCACGGCCCGAACGAGGTGGCTCGACAACACGTGCGCGATGCGGAGCCCATGGAGCTTGGGTACGAGGGCGCGGGCGACGGCGAGGACGTCGTGCCGACCGGTCCGGCTGAGGTGGCGGGCTTCGTCGAGGCCGTCGTGACGGACGGCGTCGCCGTGACGCATCAGGAGGATCTTCATCCGTGCTCTCCGAGCGCGAGCCTCGCCCGAAACGCGCGGTCGCCGCCAGGGCGTGCTCTGACCCCGTTCTTTTTCGTGGCGAGGACGCAACGCGCGGGCAGCCCGCCCGACAACGCGTCCACCATGGCCCGTCGTCGTCGCTATCTGCCTCCGGGGCAAGACCTCATCCACGTCTCGTTCAAGTGTGTCGGTGACGCGTTCCTCATGCGGCCCGACGCGTACACCTCGTTCGTGATCGCCTGCGCGCTCGAGGAGGCCGCGACCAAGTACGGCGTGCGCATCCACGCGTTCTGCTTCCTATCCACGCACGCGCACCTCTTGCTCGGCGTGCGCGGCTGTCGGCTCGATCTCTTCATGCAGCTCCTCAAGAGCCGCATCGCTCGCACGCTCAACGTCCACCGCGAGCGCGACGGCGCGTTCTTCAAGGGGCGCTACCGCGACGAGGCGATCCTGTCGGTGGAGGCGGCGGTGGGCATCGAGCAGTACGTGCACCAGCAGTCGGTGCATCACGGGTTGGTGGAGCGAGCGATCGAGTGGCCGGGGCTGTGCTCGTACGGGGCGATCGTCGAGGGCCGCAGCTCGGTCGAGGCGCACTGGTTCGACGAGGCGAGCTGGCGCGAGGCCGGCGCGCGTCGTGAGGAGCGCGGCGAGTTCACGCGGACCGCGTCGGTGCCGCTGAGCGTGCTGCCGCATCGGGCTGAGATGTCCGAGCGCGAGCTGCGCGCGCAGCGCCAAGCGCTCGCGCAGCGCATGAAGGACGTGGAGCGCGACGTCGCGCTCGAGCGACGCGCGCGCGGCGCGAAGCGCTTGCCCGAACCGTCCAAGCACACGACGGAGGACCCGAACCGCCTCGCGCGTCGCACGCCCGACGAGGAGAAGTCCCCGCAGCCGTGGGCGCACGGGACCGACGACGAGGTGCAGGCGTTCCGCGACGCCTACGATCGCGTCATGGAGGCCTACGAGCTCGCCTCGGCGCGCTACCGCGAGACCGGCGCGCTCTGTCCGTTCCCCGCAGGGACCTTTCCGCCCCGCATCCCCGTGCCGATGGAAGTGATGGAAGTGAGGTAGCCCTCGCCGGGTCTCGAGCTCCCCATGCCCTCGCGACACGCGAAGGGCGAGATGTCCCCGCAGGCCAGCGCGCCGAGCGGGGTGGACGTGTTCCGTCCTCGCAGCTGCGTGTCGGGGGCGGTCCATCGCGCGTCGGCGGTCGATCCCGCTGAGGAGCCTCCGTGGGGCGAGGGGAGCCGCGTGGGGAGAAGGCGCCCGCACCCTCGCGTCACGAGGCCCCGACGAATGCTCTGACCCCTGGCGGGCGACGTTTTTTTGACCGCGATCGCGGCCTGCCCGACGGTCGGCCCGTCCCCCACGGGACACGCCCCCCACGCGACACGGCCGAGGCCCCGATGCAGCTCAACGTCCCGCACG
The DNA here is from genome assembly GCA_044376125.1 of Sandaracinaceae bacterium. Taxonomy (GTDB): domain Bacteria; phylum Myxococcota_A; class Polyangia; order Polyangiales; family Sandaracinaceae; genus JAFLCL01. Next base: position 24,597 of record JBILLJ010000019.1, on the reverse strand, counting down.
AACGCGCAGAGATCCGCGGACGAATCCTCGATGGACGCTACCGCGTCGGTGAGGTGCTCGGCATCGGAGGCACCGCCGTCGCGTTCGAGGCCATCCGCCTCGCCGACGGCGAGAACGTCGTCGTCAAGGTCCTGCGCCCCACCTTCGTCGACAACCCGGACCTCGTGCGCCGCCTGCGCCGCGAGGGCGAGGTCGCCCGCACCGTGCACCACCCCGCCATCGTGCAGGTGCTCGACGAAGGGATCCTCTCCGGATACCCGGGCGCCGACGGCTCTCCCTACCTCGTCCTCGAGCGCATCCACGGCGAGTGCCTGCAGCGCGTCCTGCGCCGCGTCGGCGTCCTGGCGCCCGAGGTCGTCGGCGCCATCGCGATGCGCGTCGCCACCGTCCTCCACGCCGCGCACCAGCACGGCTACGTCCACCGCGACGTCAAGCCCGAGCACGTCTTCATGGACCGCGCGCCCGACGGCTCGCTCCGTGTTCGTCTCCTCGACTTCGGCGTCTGCGCCAGCGCCCGCGCCCCCAAGGACGAGCGCGAACGCGAGATGGGCCGCGTCTTCGGCACGCCCAGCTACTGCTCTCCGGAGCAGGCCTCCGGCAATCCCGACGTCGACGCCCGCGCAGACGTGTTCGGTCTCGGCATCGTGATGTTCGAGGCCGTCACCGGCCGCCTGCCGTTCACGGGCTCGAACGTCGCCAACCTCCTGCGACGCATCATCCGCGAGGACGCCCCGCGCGCCGGGCTCGTCCGCAACGACCTCAGCTTCGCCTTCGACGAGGTCATCGCGCGCTCGCTCGCCCGTGACCCCGAGGATCGCTTCCACTCCATGCGCGCCATCAGCCGCGCGCTCTCGCCGCTCGTCACCGATCGTCGCACCGTCGACCGCACGCTGCTCTCCGTGCTGCGCCTCGGCACCTCGCCCGAGGAGAGCGTGCGCACCCGCCCCGACGTCCGCGCGGCCTGACGCGACACGCGACACGCGACACGCGACACGCGACACGCGACACGCGACACGCGACACGCGACACGCCGCACGTTCGACCCTCATCGAGCGCGTCGGCTCCTCGAACACCGTGACGTGCGTGACGGCACGCGCGCGTGGCGCTCGCTCAGTGACGTCGGCGGGGATTCTCGTACACGGAGACGATCGGCACTCCGTCGTAGGTCAGCACGAAGACGGGATCGACGCGGCCGTACGCCTCCCAGATCTGGAAGTCGACGATGTTGAAGTGATCCTCGTGATGCACGATCGCGTAGTCGGCGTTCGAGAGATCCCACGCCACGCGCACGTCGTCGCGAAGGAGGCCATCGCGCTGCAGCATGTGGAACGCAGTGCCCGTCGTGTCGCAGATCCACACGCTGCCGCGCTCGGGCAGGTGCTCGTTGAGCCACGGCACGAGGCTCCCTGTCGTGAAGCCCCAGAACTGGCGGTTCATGCCGAGGTCCGCCGCGCCCGGCACGCCCCCTGCAGCCCACGTGTAGTACGAGAGGCCGAAGGGATGGCTGTGCACCGTGGAGACCAACGGGCTCGCCAGCGCTGCGGCGAACGTCGCCACGAGCACGCCCGTCTTCACGCGGGCGCTCGTGATCGCATCACCGACCCGCACGGTGCCGAGCCGGGCGAGCCAGCGAAGCGCGTCCGCCTCGATCACCCGCGTCATCTGCGCGAACGCCGCGCCCGCGAAGAGCGCGAGCATCGCGTACGCCATGAGGAAGTGCTTGGTGCCACCGAAGATCGGCGTGGACGGCATCATCATCACGAACATCGGCGTGAAGAAGCTGCCGAACACGAGCACGTCCGAGCGCACCGCGTCCGGCTCGAGGCGTCCGTGTCGCCAGAGGCGCTCGAGCGCGAAGGCCGGGATCAGCGTCCGGCTGCGGATCGTGATGCCCGCCGCGCCCAGGACGAGCGTCACGAGCGGCACCGTGAAGAGCGTCGTCACCCACGCGTACGACGTGGGGCTGGGCGGCGAGAAGTACGTGTAGCCCAGGTACGCGATGTTGTAGTGGATGTGGTTGACGTGGAAGCCGACGTACTCGCCGATGCGCGGGATCGTGTCGTGCCAGAGCCACGGCCACATCGCGACGAAGAGGGGTGGGCCCAGGAGCGCCATGGCGAGCAGCCACCAGGGCACGAGTGAGACGCGCGCACGTGCGGCCTCCGCGGCGGTCGCGTGCTTGCGCCGATGCCGCTCGCAGCCCCACACGAACACGAAGTGGACGAGGAACACGAGCGGGAGGATCCACGCGTTGTGCTTGGTCTCGAGGCAGAAGCCGTACGCGATGCCCGTCCAGATGGCCCACACCGGCTTGGTCAGCGAGCGGTGGTAGCAGTAGGTGACGAGCACCAGCATCGACACGATCGGCGTGTCGAAGCAGTCGAGGTGTGAGTGGTAGAAGACACCCGGCACGAGGGCGTACGCGAGCGCGGCGAAGAGGCCCGCGCGGCGGCCGTAGAGGCGGACGCCGAACAGATAGAGCACCCACAGCGCGAGCGAGGACAGGACCATCCCGGGGAACCGGAAGGCCATCGACTCTTCGGGGAAGAGGTGCCAGCGCTGCTGCGCGAGCCACGAGAACGCGAACAGGCTCTTGGGCAGCGACGGATGCTCGTGGTTGGTCTCCCACGCGCGATCGATGGTCGCGCGATCGAGCGCGTCCGGCACGCCGGTCAGCAGGCCGTCCCACCACCGCGCGTACGACTCGGCCGCGTCCACGTAGAAGCCCTCGTCGCGGTTCATCCCGAGGCCGCTCGAGGTCGCGAGCAGCGCGGCCACGTAGCCGACCACGAGGAGCAGACCGACGAGGTGGTCCCAGCGCGTCGGCTCACGTCCGTGCGCGAGCGCAGGCTCCTTCGGCGCGACGGGCGTGAGCGGAGGAGGCATCGAGGAGTGGAGCGGCAGGTGCGCCGGGTCCTCGCTCGCGGCGCCGAGCAGCGGATCGCTCGCGCGCTCGGGGCCGGTGCGCGGCTCGAGCGCCACGTGGCCCGCGGTGTCCTCCGCGCGCGGTCGCGGCCGACGCTCCGGCCGCTTGGCGGGCTGCGTCTCGTCGTCGGCGCTCACGAGCCGCTCCTGGTCGAGCCCGCCCAGCAGAACGCGCGGAACTCGGGGTTCTCGGCGGACACGTCGACCGAGACGCGACCACGACCGCCGCGGCGCGCCTCGGGGATGGCAGCCTCCATGCGCTTCCACCCGTCGCCGTCGTGGTGCGTCATGCGGCCGATCTCCTCACCGTCGAGTCGGACCACGACCTCGACGTCTCCGCCGTTGCGCCAGCGCTCGCGCTCCCACCAGATGCCGCCGTGCAGCACGACCGTCTCGCCGAGCGGCACGTCGTCGTAGCTCGTCGAGATCGGCTCGCTGCCCTGCGCGTGCTGCGAGATGCAGTGCCGCCCGCGCAGCTCGAGGTCCATCGTCGTCGTCGCGCCGACCCAGAGCCACGGCCGACCCGGATCACAGAGGTGTCGCGGCGCCGTCTCGATCGGCCCGTTCGCGAGGCCGCCCATGGTCTGACCCATCGAGGTGATCGTCCGACACGGCAGGTCCTGGCCTCGCTCACGGCGCGTGACGTTCGCCTCGCCCACGTGCTCGACGAAGTCGTAGAGCACGCGCGGCGCTGGCAGCGTCCAGCGCTCGACGTGCACACGACCGAAGTCGCGCGAGAGCTCGGGAGGCTCCGGGGGCGCTTCGCTCGAGCGGTGGCCGCGGATCGAGACGACCCAGAGCCGCCCATAGGCGGCGAGATCGCTGTGGCCCGCCATCTCGCGATCGATCAGATCGCCCGCGGCCTCGCGCAGGAGTGGATCGGCCCAGCGCGGCGCGACGACGAGCGCGTCGTGCTCCTGCCACTCGGCGCGCACCGCACCGAGCGCCTGCTGCCATTCGCTCCGAGGTGCGACGCGCGCCTCGATCACGAGCTGCCCGAGGATCTCCACCACACCGATCGCGAGCACGAGCCACCACAGGCTCGGTCGCCGCGGCTCGCGCGTCGCGCCCGCGGCGGCCTCGGTCGCGGCCACGTCCGCGCTCGGGTCGCTCGCGCTCGGCGTCGTGCTCGCAGGCGCCTCGCGCTCGCGCGCGGCAGGGGTCTTCGCACCGGGGTCCATGCAGAAAGCGCGGCAGCTTAGGGCCCACGTCGGAACAAGTCGATCGCGCCGCGCTCGCCCCACTATCCTCGTCCCCGATGCGGACCACGCCCGAACGCTCCCCCGAGACACGCTCCCCCACACCTCGGGCCCCTCGATTGCGCGGCGACATGAAGTCCATCGCGCGCGAGCTCCCGTTCAGCGCGCTCGAGGTCACCGGGACGATCCCCGATGGCCTCCGCGGCACCCTCGTGCGCACGGGCCCCGGCCTCTACGAGCTGTTCGGCCGGCCCGTCGGACACTCCTTCGAGGCAGACGGCGCGCTCTCGGCGGTCCGCATCACGGGCCCCTCCGGCGCGCCGCGGGCCGAGGGGGCCGTGCGCCTCGTCCAGAGCCGTGGCCTGCTCGAGGAGCGCCACGCTGGCCGCCCGCTCTTCGGTGCGCGCGCGTTCTATCCGCGACGGCTCTGGAACAGCCTCCGCACGCTCACCAAGCGCGGCCACGGTCGAAAGAACACCGGCAACACCGCGCTCATGACCTTTCGCGATCGACTCTTCGCGCTCGTCGAGTCGGGCCCGCCGACGGCGATCGATCCGCGCACCCTCGAGACGATCGGCGAGACGCACCTCGGGGTGATCGGCGACGCGTTCTCGGCCCACCCGCACCGCGTGCTCGATCGCGCCGCGACCATCGGCTTCGGTCTCGAGTACGGACCGACGACCACCATCCACCTCTACGAGCTCGCCGACCGCGGCTCACCGGCCACGCGCGAGCTCGGCAGCGTGCCCCTGCCGCACCCGGTGATGCTCCACGACTTCGCGGTCACGCCGACGCGCGCGCTCTTCCTCGTGTCTCCCGTGCGCATCGATCTCGTGCGTGCGCTGCTCGGCCTCGGCGACTTCTCGCGCCTCGTCACCTACCACCCCGAGGCGGGCGTCGAGGTGATCGTCGTCCCGCTCGATCGTCCGAGCGAGGTCACGCGCTTCCCCGTGGACCCGTTCTTCCAGTGGCACTTCGCGGGCGCGCGCGACGACGGCGACGCGATCGAGACGCTCTTCGTCCGACACCCGGACTTCGAGACCTTCGAAGGGCTCCGCAAGACGGGCCCACGCTCCACCGGCGTGCTCGTGCGCGCACGGATCGATCCGCAGCGTCGCCGCCTCGACGTCGAGCCGCTCTGGGACGGCCGCTGCGAGTTCCCTCGCGTCGATCCTCGCTTCGAGGGTCGCGCCGACGCGCCGTTCACGAACGTCTTCCTCACCGAGGAGCACGAGGGCCATCGACACCTCGTCCGCTTCGACACGCGGAGCGGTCGCGCGCGCCTTCATCCGCTGGCCGACGGGCTCGCCGGATCCGAGATCGTGTTCGTGCCTCGCAGCCCCGACGCGCCCGAAGGCGATGGCTGGGCGCTCGCGCTCGTCCACGATCCCGCCGACGATCGCAGCCACGTGCGCGTGCTCGACACCGCGCGCTTCGAAGACGAGCCGATCGCGACGCTCCGCTTTCCCGAGTGGGTTCCGATGACCTTCCACGGGCTCTGGCTTCCCGCCTGAGAGCACGTGTCACTTGGATGGATCGATGCGAGTGGGACGTGCTCGAATCGGCGGGAGGGAGGCTCTCGCCGATTCACTCGGCGAGAGGGAGGGGCTGCGGCCAGACCCTCCGGCAAGAAACGTCAGAGCGTGCGTCAATGCAAGTGACGCACGCTCTGAGGGCCCTGCGCGCGCCGCGCGTCCGTTCGGACGTGTCTCGAGCGGATGGTCTCTCGGTCCGACTCACGACACACAGCGCAGGAGCAGCGCGACCGCGCCGCCGGTCACCGCGCCTGCGAGCAGCCCTCCCGCGAGCGTCGCGGCGGTGCGCAGCATCATCGCCACGCGTCGTGGCCGCGGCGCCGGCGGTGCGGGTGCCGGACGCGGCGCCAGGACGGGCAAGGTCTCGCGACCGCGCTCGCCGAGCATCGATCGCGCCTCGCCTCGCGGGAGATCGAGCGCCGGGGACAGCTCCGTGCGTGGCGCGTCGTCTTCGCCTCGATCCTCGAAGCGCGGCATGACGACGGTGTCGTCGCCGGCCGGCACCTGCTCGGGCTGCCAGGCGTATTCGTCGTGCCTCTGGCTGAGCGGGTCGCGCGTGGTGTCGAGCGACGTCGGTGGATCGGTCTCGGCGCGCCAGCCGCGCACGACCGGCAGCTCCGCGCCCGCTTCGATCGCGTCGATGGCCGAACCCGGGACCTCCGAGGTGTGGATGGCGTGCTCGGGCACCGTGAGCGTCTCGGGGTGCTTGGCGCGCGCGCTCTTGCGCGTGCCGCTCTCGCGCGGCGCCGTGGTGCGGCCGGGCGTGTCGCACGCGGTGCGGACCCAGGCTGCGAGCTCTGCGACGCTCGCGAGCGGCGCACCACCGAGGGCACGCACCACCTGCGTCGCATCGTCGGGGCGGTGCGAGGCGCGCGGGTCGAGCATCGAGTCGATGAGCGCATCGAGGCCGCTCGTCTGGAGCGGGCGCCCGAGCGCGCGTCGCTTGCCGCGGAGCGCGTTGGTGACGGTCTCGACGTCGCTCGTGCCGTCGTGCGGTCGGTGCCCGGCGAGCATCTCGAAGAGCATCACGCCGAGCGCGAAGAGATCGGTGCGTGCGTCGAGCTTGCTGCCCAGCGCCTGCTCGGGCGCCATGTACGCGGCCTTGCCCTTCACGAGCCCCGTGCGCGTGCGCTGCGTCTGCGCGTCGCTGCGGGCGATGCCGAAGTCGATCAGCACCACGCGGCCCTCTCGACCGAGCAGCACGTTCGCGGGCGTGACGTCGCGGTGCACGACGCCGTGACCGTGCGCGTGCGCGAGGGCCTCGGCGACGTCGTGCGCGATGCGGAGCGCGATGGGCTCGGGCATCGGCTCACCCAGGTCGGAGAGCCAGACGAGGAGGCGGCGCAGGTCCAGGCCGTCGACGAGCTCGGTGACGAGGAACGGACCCTCGAGGTCGGTCCCTGCATCGAGCACACAGAGCACGTTCGGGTGGCACAGCCGCGAGAGAACACGCGCCTCGTCGGCGAAGTGCGCGCGCTGCGCGGGATCGGCGGCGAGCGCGGGTCGCAGCCGCTTGAGGCAGACGAGCTCTGGGCGCGCGGGGTCGATCGAGCGCGCGACGAAGGTCTCGGCCATGCCGCCCGTCCCGAGCGCACGCACGGGCACGTAGCGAGAGAGCTCCGTCTGGTGAGGGGGAAGAAGAGACGCGCGTTCCGAATGACTCTGCGACATGGGACCTCCGATGGGCCCGTTGTCGGCTCGTCACGACGTGCGTTGCGTCGCGTCGCGAAATTTCTTCGCGAGCGTCCCGTCGCGTCTCACATCGACGGCCGCGCGCGTGCGCCGTCGACCGCTTCCTGGAAGCGCGCGAGGGGCTGCGCGCCACGGAGCCACTGGCCGTTGATGAGGAAGCAGGGCGTACCGACCGAGCCCGACGACACCGCCGCGTCGACGGCCGCCATGTCGGCGCGAACCGCCGCCTCGTGCTGGTGCGACTGCATCGCGGTCCGGTACGCCGCCATGTCCAGGCCTGGCGTCGCGCTCGCGAGCTGCTCGATGCTCGACGCGTCGAGCGAGCGGTTGTTCTCGAAGAGCGCGTCGTGGAAGCGCCAGAAGGCCTCGTCACCGAGCTGCCGACGCACCTCGCGTGCAGCCTCCGCGGCGGGCATCGCGTTCTGGTGGAAGGGCAGCGGGTAGTCGTGCCAGACCCAGCGGATCTGGCCGGCGTTGGCAGCGTCGAGCTGCGCGAGCGTCGGCTCGACGCGCGAGCAGAACGGGCACTGGAAGTCACTCACCACGTGGATCGTGATCGGTGCGCCGACCGGACCGCGCGTCGCGTTGTCCGCGATGGCGAGCGAGCCCGTGGCCACGTCGCCCGTCACGCCGCTCGGGGCCGGGCGCACCGGTGGCACGTACGTCGGGGGCGGCGCGTACACCGGCGCCTCCGCGTAGATCGGCTCGGGCGTGCTGGTCCCGCGCATCACGGTCGTGAAGAGCACGAAGGCCATGCCGGCGACGCAGCAGATGCCCGACATCGCGAGGCTGACGATGGTGGCGACCAGGGCGAGCGGGTTCTGTCTCATCGCGGCGCATCGTGCGCCGCCGCGCGCGGGAAGCAAAGCTCGGGATCGATTCGTCCCGTCGCGCTCACCCACTCGAGCTACGGCTGCGCGCTGCCCTCGCTCGGCGCGGTCGTGCCCTCGGCTTCCGTGGGCCCGCCTTCGCTCGGTGCGGTCGCGCCTTCGCTCGGTGCGGTCGTGCCTTCGCTCGGTGCCGTCGCGCCTTCGCTCGGGGTCGCGCCTTCGGCTGCGGCGGCCTCCGCGGCGGCGGCCTCGCGCGCGCCCGTCAGCGTCTCGATCGTGTCGGTGCCGACCTCGACGACGCTGTCGCCCGTGATCGCCTTGATCTGCGCGGCGATCGAGCAGTCGTGCGCGCCGCCCGAGGTCATCGCGGGCACGCCCGGTGCGGCCTGCACCTGCACGCCGGGCAGCATGCGATCGATGCGCACCGGGATGAGCACGCCGCGCGCCTGGATGCGCGTGCGGAGCAGCTGCCGGTTCTCGCGGAGGTCCCAGAGATAGACGTCGACGGGCGCGTCGCGGCGGTTCTCCCCCTGCTGCACCACGAGGAGGAAGTACTCCGCGCGAAGGAGGTTCGACACGATCGGCACGTCGACCGCCATGTTCCGCGCGAGCTGCTCGTCGAGCACGCGCAGGCGCAAGAAGTCGGGCTCTTCGCGGACCGCGTCGAGCCACTGGGGCATGAGGAACGCGCCGTTCTCGAAGAGGCCGCGCGCCGACGCGGGCGCGATGCCGAGACAGCGCGTCAGAGCGTCTTCGCGCATCGCGAGCGCCCCGCGCTCGATGCCCTCGCGGCTCGTCGCGTCCTCCGCGCGGACGCGCAGGTAGAGGCCCTCGCCGCCGTGCAGGCCCGTGATGCGCAGGCGTGGATCGGCCCAGCGCTCGGGCTCACCGGCGCTCGCCGCCTCCATCGTCCAGTCCTCGATGCGCGTCCGGAACGTGCGGTAGCGATCCACGATCGGCGCGAGGTGCTCCTCGTGCGTCGAGAGGATCTGCTCGCGCATCGCGTCCGCACGCGCGCCTTCTCGGTACTGGTAGCCGAAGTAGATGCCCGCGAGCGCGAGCGCTCCCACGAGCGCCCACTTCCACGGGATCTGCGGCATGTACTCCGGCCGGCCCTCGAGCTCCTCGGGATCGGGCTTGGCCGCGCGCAGGCGCGGCGAGCTGGGCTCTTCGCCGGACGGGATCTCTTCGGGGTCGGACACGGCCTTCATCTATCACCTTTTGAGGCCGCAGCGGACGGCCCGCCCGATCCGACCTCTCCCCGCGGCGTAGGTTCCCGCCCCCTTCGGTCAGGTCCAGAGACTGCGCCCGTGCCAGCCCGCGGGCGCGCCCGTGCCCCTGCCCGTGCCCGTTCTGACGGGCGACTGCAACGGGGGCACGGGCACGGTCGGGACTCTTCAGTCGTAGAGGTCTGTCGTGCCCCAGTAGCGATCGAGCGCTGCGGTCGGCGCATCGAAGCTCGGGAAGAGCACGTCACCCGCGCAGTCCGGCAGCGCGCCCTCGGGATCGGTGAGGAACGCGCGCACGAGCTGCACCGGACAGCTCGGCATGTCCGGGCCCACCGCGCCCGCGCCCGTGAGCACGGTGTGCGCGCCATACGGGATCTCGACGAAGTGCTGCGCGGGGCCGGTGAGGTTGTCGCGCTAGCCGTAGCCGACGTCCGCCGGCGGCGCGGCGGGATCGAGCTCGCCCGCCATCACGAGCATCGGCAGCGTCGGTGGCGCGTATTCGTCCGCGATGGGCCCGGGCTCGTAGCGAGGCCAGCTCGCCTGCGCCGCGTAGACGTGACCGATGCCGTCCTGGAAGAAGAGGTTCTCTGCGCGCGCGCGCTCGATGTCGCTCTCGTCCGCGAGCCCCTCGGGCCAGAACTCCGAGAGGCAGATGTGGGTCTGGAGTACGCGCGACATGCGCGGCACGCCCGTGCCTCCGCCACCACCGAAGAGCTGTCCGAAGAGCCTCGCGATGGCCGCCTGATCCGCGGTGCTGCAGCGATCGAGGCGGTAGATCAGCGCGGGCAGCCAGTTCCTCAGGTTGTAGTCCATCAGGAAGATGCTGAAGACGATGCGCCAGGTGTCGAAGTCCACACCGAGCGAGCCGCAGTGGCCCGCCTCGAGCGCGTCGGCCACGCGCTGGAGGAACGCGCCCGGATCGTCGCCGAGGTGCTCGCGGCAGCGCGGCGCCGCGGCGCACATCTCCTCGAACACGTGCCGCCCGACCGTCTCGAACGCGAGGTCGTAGCGGTGCAGATCGGCGCCCGGCACCACGGGCGCGTCGAGGATGAGGCCCGCGGCTGCGCTCGGATGGAGCACGCCGAAGCGGTTGGCCCAGTAGGTCCCGTAGGAGCCGCCGTACACGAAGACGGGCACGCCTTCGCGTCGCGTGAGCTCGATCGCGAGCGCGAGATCGTGCGCCGCCTGCGTGGTGTCGAAGTAGCGCAGCCGCTCGCCCCACTCGGCCTCGACGTCGGCCTGGCACTCGGGCCACTCGGCGCGCGCGATCTGCACGCCATCGGCGCTCGAGCGCGACTCGCCGCTCGCGCAGCCCAGGCGCGTGGACTCGCCCACGCCGCGGTGCTCGATCGTGTAGACCTCGAGCTCGGGGTCGAGGTTCGAGAGGAAGTCGTGCCAGCCGAAGAAGGTCTCGGCCGATCCGCCCGGACCACCCTGGAGGAGCCAGAGCTGTCGGCTGCCGCTGCCTCGACGCGACACGAGCACGTCGATCGTGCCGCGCGAGGGGTCGTCGTGATCGAGCGGCATCGCGAGGGTCGCGCACTCGTCGCGGAACCGATCGGGGCAACTGCCCCACTCGAGGCTCGGCGTCGCGGCCGCGTCGGGCGGTGCGTCGGACGTCGCGGTGCCGCCGTCGGCGCTCGCGGCGTCGGTCGTGCTCGTCGTGCCGCCGTCGCACCCGACGAGCAACAAGAGCGGGAGAGAGACCAGAGATCGGAAGAGGTGGGCTCGCATGCCCCGAGCGTGTTCGCCGCCCGTGCGGAGGCCGCTCAAAGCGCGCTCAAAGCGGCAGAAGAGGGCTCATCGGGTGATAGCGTTCGGGCGTGACGAGCTGGCTTCCTCGCGACGAGTCGAGCGCGGTGACGCGTGCGCTGACGAGCGGTGCGCGCCTCGTCACGGTCCACGGCCTCGGCGGCATGGGCGCGAGCACCGTGGTCTCGCAGGCGCTGGCGAGCGCGGGCCTCGAGCACGGCCGCGTCTCGCTCTCGGCGCGCGGCAGCGCGGGCGTGGCGCGCCGCCTCGCGAAGCTCGCACCTCGCACGCGCATCGTCTGGCTCGACGAGGCCCACCACGTCTCTCGCGCCGCACGGCTCGTGCGCACGCTCCACGAGCTCGATGCGCACCTCGTGATCGTCGTCGCAGCGCGCGCACCCCTGGGGCTCGCGATGGAGCATCGCGTTCCGTTGACGCCGTGGTCCACGACCGACGTCGCTGCGCTCCTGGCGCGCGAGCTCACCCGGCTCGGCGCCCGCGAGACCGGCGATCTCGGCCTGCTCGCGCAGCGCATCGATGGCTGGCCGTCGCTCGCGATCGCGTGTGCGCTCCGGGCCCGCACCCTCGGCGTCGCCGCGCTCGCGGAGGACACGCGGGCCCTGCTCACGGGCGATCGCGCGCACGCCGCGATCGTGCGTCGAGCGATGGAGGGCCTGAGCCCTCTGGCGCGCCGCGTGCTCTCGGCGCTCGCGCCGCTGCGCGCGCCGATCGCCGCGATCGACGTGGGCGCCGCGTGGCCTCGCGGTTCCTCGGGCGCGGGTGCCGAGCGCGCGCTCGCAGAGCTCACCGAGCGAGGTCTCGTGCACCTCTCGGCCGAGCACCTCGTGCGTGTGCCCGGCCCCGTCCGCGAGCGCGTCCGCGGGACGAACACGATGCTCCTCGACGCGCAGCTCGCGCACGCGGAGCGCGCGGCGCGGCGCTACCGTCGCTCGCCGTTCGTGTCGGTCGCGGCCATCACGCGCGTTGCCCCGGACCTCGTCGCGCTCGCACGCACGGGGGATCCGCGTCGCGTCGCGCGTGCGGTGCTCGCCCTCGAGCCGTGTCTCGTCGGCAGCCTCGATCGCCCGCAGGCGATGGAGCTCTGGGATCACGCGCGCCGCGCGATGCCGCGCTGCGATCGCGACACCCGCGCGCGTGTGGCGATGGGCCTGGCGCGCACGTGGATCGCGCGCGGCGAGCACGAGAGCGCGCGGGCCCTCCTCACCTCGCTCGAGCCGCGCGCGCTCTCGACCGCGCAGCGCGCCACCCGGGCCGTGTTCCTCGGTCACATCGCGCTCTGGGGGCGCGACGAGCCGACGGCGTCACGCTGGCTCGAGGAGGCGCGCACGGTGCTTCGCCGCGCCGCGGCGTCGCGCGCGGACCTCGACGAGCACGCGCGCGACGCGCTGACCGATGCCGCCGAGGATCTGCTCACGCAGGAGATGTTCCGCGCCTTCCGTGCCGGAGATCTCGCGGCGCTCGCGGCGCGCGCACGCGAGGCCGCCGAGCGCGCGAGCACACGCCCCTCGCCGCGTGCGCTCGCGGTGGCACGCCGCTTCGTCGCGGAGGCCGCGCTCCACGAAGGCGATCCGCGACGCGCGGCCGAGCTCTTCGATGCCGCACGTCGTGATCTCGAGGCCATGGGTGACCACGTGAGCGCGCTCGGCACCACGAGCCGGTACGTGCTCGCGCTGCGCGCGCTCGGGGAGCACGCCCGCGCCGACGACGAGGAAGAGGCCGCTCGCGCCCGCGCCGCGAGCGCGCGCGAGGCCACGCTCGAGCTGATGTTCCTCGGTGCGTCCGGCACCAGCACCTCGCGTGTGCACGAGCTCGCGTGGCGCACGCAGATCGCGGCCATGCGCGACGAGGCCACGCGCTGGGTCGCCGCGCGGCCCGCCTCGCAGGCGCTGTCGGTGCGGCTCGATCGTGCGGCGGGCACGGTGCGCGTCGGTGCGCAGCGCGCCTCGTTCTCGCGGCGACCGACGCTCCTGGGTCTCGTCGAGGCGCTCCTCGAGGCCCACGCCCGCGACGCCGCGGTGCGGGTCGAGACCCTCTTCTCGCGCGGCTGGCCGGGCACGCGCATCGCGGCCGCCTCGCAGAAGCAGCGCGTGCAGACGGCGATCTGGACGCTGCGACGCGAGCTCTTCGGAGAGGCCATCGAGTCCACCCGAGAGGGCTACCGCCTCGCGCGCCACGTCACGATCGAGCCCTGACACACCTTCGTGTTAGGAACGAGCGCCGATGGACGTGGCTCGCCACAAGGCGCTCACCGTCGGGGCCGCGAGCGTGGCGGGCCTCGCGTGCGTGCTGTGGCTGATCACGCTCGGCCTCTTCGCGCGTCAGCTCGTGAGTGTGGGCTCACCGCCGCGCATCGCGCGATGGGAAGGGCCACCCGAGGACGACGGCCTTCCGCAGCGCGCGTTCCTCTTCGAGGACGAGGTCTGGTCGATCCGTCATGCCCCCGATCGCCCCGTCGCGGTGCGCATCGACCTCACCCGCGGCGTCGCCCAGACGGGCTGGGATCTCGACGCGTTCGGTCCCGGCTCGCTGCGCGTCGAGGGCGTCGCGCGTCGCGACGACGGCGCGCTCACGCTCCTGATCGAGCACCGGGGGCTGCGCGCCATCACGCTCACCCGCGAGCGCGAGGTGGTGGACCACGGCGCAGCGCGCATCGACACCTTGGTGGGTGTGATCGGCGCGCGCTGGGTCGGCGCGACGCTGCAGGTGGCGCTCGGCGATGGACGCCGCGTCTCCTTTCGCGACGGAGTGGCCGAGGTGCAGCCCATCCACGACGCTCCGTCGGTGGACTGGCGAACGCGTGACACGTGGCTCGCCGCCGCGCGCTGGTCCGACGCGGGCTGGGACGTGCTCGTGTGGCAGGCACCCGATCGCTGGCGCTGGACGCACGAGAGCACGCGCGCACGCCCCGAATGGGCTGCGACGCATGGCGGGCTCTCGCTGCGTCACGCGCCGTTCGACACCCCCGTCCACGTCGGGCCCCCCGAGCTCGGTGCGCCACCGAGCACCGAGGTCCAGCCGCGCGCCGAGCCGGGCCGCGCCCTCCGCTGGCTGGGCGAGGGTCGCTGGGAGAACGCGAGCGCGGCGGGCGGGTTCTGGGATTGGTGTCTGCCTCGCGGCGCGCACTGGGTGTGTGTGAGCCACGCGGCGTTCGAGCACGAGACGCGTCTCTTCGACGGCGAAGGACACGACGGAAGCGGCTCGATCCACGGGCGCTTCTCGCCCGCCGACCCCGTGATCGTGTACGCCCGTGAAGGCGGCTTCTGGGTGCTCGACCTCTCCAACACGAGCGAAGACGGCCGCATCTACTACCGGCTGAACGACGACCTCTCTCGCGCCGATCCCCTCAGCTGGAGCGAGCGCTATCGCCGCGCACGGCCACGCACGCGCGAAGAGGCGCGCGCGTGGCAGGCCACCTCGGGCCCCTCGATGATGATCTGGCCCGAGAGCGACACCGCCCTCGCGGTCACGATGTTCCTCGGCACGATCGAGCTGCCGATCGAGCTCTTCACCTTCCCGATCGCGCTCGCTGCGTTCGCGATCTGCGCGCTGACGCTGCGTGTGCGCGCGCGCGTCGCGGCGTGGCTGGCCATCGCGACGTTCGGACTCCAGCTCGGGCTCGCGCTGCTCTGCCTGCCGGGCTTCCTCGCGATCCTTCCGCTCGTCTGACGCGGCCCTCGTCGACGGAGCGGGTCTCCCGCACGCCTCGGCGATGCTACGCCTCGGCCCCCCTCTCTCCGCCGACGAGCCCCGTGTCCCCCGACGACGACATCGACGAGACCGAACACGACGACCCCCTCGCACGCGAGCTCGAGGAGAACGCGCGCGGCACGGCGCTCCTCGGCGCGCTCGAGCGCACGAACACCACGCTCGCGAGCGCGGTCCGCACGATCACGAGCGAGCGGCGCGTGGACCTCACGGGCTTGCCGCCGGCGGCGGCCGCGCTCCTGCTCGTCTCCGCGCGCAAGGCGAGTCGCGAGCCCTTCGTCGTCGTGGTGCCCGATCTGGACGCGGCACGCGCGCTCGCCAACGACCTCGCGTTCTTCACCGGCCGCGACGCCGACGACGACGACGCCGACACGGCGGACGAGGAGCGCCGCATCCTCGTCTTCCCCTCGCCCGACGTCTCGCCCTACGCCGACGTCGCACCCGATCGCCGCGCGTCGATGGAGCGGCTCTCCACGCTCTTCCACCTCGCGCACGAGCTGCCGCTCGACTTCGTCGTCGTGCCCGCGCCCGCGCTCGTGCGTCGCGTTCCGCCGCGTGAAGCGCTCGTTCGTCGCTCGATGGTCGTGCGCACCGAGGAGGAGCTCGATCGCGACAAGCTCGTGCGCACCCTCGCCGAGGGCGGCTACCTGCGCGTCCCGATGGTCGAGGACCCGGGCACGTTCTCGGTGCGCGGCTCGCTCATCGACGTCTACCCACCCAACGCGCGCTTTCCGGCGCGCATCGAGCTCGACGACTACCTCGTCCTCTCGATCAAGCACTTCGATCCCGAGGATCAGAAGACGATCTCGACGACCAAGGAGATCGCGCTCCACCCGGTGCGCGAGGCCCTGCTCGGACTCTCCGAGATCGCGCTCGCCCGCACGAAGGTGCGCGAGCGCTGCGACGAGCTCGAGATCCCCACCCGTCAGGCCAAGCAGCTCATCGAGGATCTCGAGAGCGGCCGCATGGTGCTCGGCATCGAGGGCCTCTTGCCGGCCTTCTACGAGGGCCTCGAGACGCTCGCGGACTACCTGCCCGAGGGACACCGCGTCGCGATCCTCGATCCCACCGCGGTGGGAACGAGCATCGAGGAAGAGCTCACCAGCGCCGAGGCCGATCACGCCGCCAAGGCCGCACAGAAGGGCGCGTGCTTTCCCGTGCACCAGCTCTACGCGGACGCCGCGGAGATGGTGGCTCGCGTGCTCGAAGGCAAGGTCGTGCTCGTGCACCGCCTCGCCGTCGCGGGCGCCAGTGGTGACGACGAGAGCGCCTTCGCTGCGCTCGACTCGGTCGATCCGGAGCGCGTGCTCTCGCTCGGCGCCGAGGATCACGCGCTGCTCGTCGCGACGCTCTCGGCGCAGCGCGCCGGCAAGGGCAAGGACGACGCGCTCTCTCCGCTCGCGGAGCGCCTGCGCGAGTGGCTCGAGGCGGGCTTCCGCGTGGTCCTGGCCGCGCGCACCCGCACGCAGGCCGAGAGGCTGGGCACGCTCTTGCGCGGCTACGACCTGAAGATCGCCGGAAAGCCTGCGCCGTTCTCGCCCGCGAGCCTCGAGACGCGCCCGCCGCGCGCCGTCGAGATCGTGATCGGCGCCGTGGCCACGGGCTTCGTGCTCGCGCAGGCCGCGCTCGCGCTCGTCACCGAAGAGGAGATCTTCGGCACACGCGCCCACCGCAAGAAGGAGAAGAAGCGAAAGGTCGGCAAGGGCGCAGACGCCTTCCTCGAGGATCTCCGTCAGCTCGCCGTCGGCGACTACGTCGTGCACTCCGAGCACGGCATCGGCCGCTACCTCGGCCTCGAGAAGAAGGCCCTGGGCCAGACGAAGTTCGAGGAGATGCGCGGCGTGCAGAGCGTCTCGGTCGAGGTGCTCGTCGTCGAGTACGCGGGCGGCGACCGGCTCTTCCTCCCGGTCACGCGCCTGCACCAGATCCAGAAGTACGCCGGTGGAGAGAGCGCGCAGCCGAAGCTCGATCGCCTCGGCGGTCAGACGTTCAGCAAGACCAAGGCGAAGGTCAAGAAGTACGTCCAGGAGATGGCCGACGAGCTCCTGCGCCTCTACGCGCAGCGCGCGGCCACCAAGCGCCCGCCGCTCGCGAGCGCGGACCGCATGTACTCGGAGTTCGAGGCGACGTTCCCCTTCGAGGAGACGGTCGATCAGCAGAAGGCCATCGAGGACGTGCTCTCCGATCTCGAAGGGCAGCACCCGATGGACCGCATCGTCTGCGGCGACGTCGGCTTTGGAAAGACGGAGGTCGCGATGCGCGCGGCCTTCCGCGTGGCGCTCGCCGGCCGTCAGGTCGCCGTGCTCTGCCCCACGACGGTGCTCGCGCAGCAGCACTACCAGAGCTTCCTCGGCCGCATGCAGAGCTATCCGGTGCGCATCGAGACGCTCTCGCGCTTCACCGACAAGAAGAAGGAGCCCGACATCCTCGCGGGCCTCAAGGAGGGCAAGGTCGACATCGTCGTCGGCACGCACCGCCTCCTCTCGAAGGACATCCACTTCAAGGATCTGGGCCTGCTCTGCGTCGACGAAGAGCAGCGCTTCGGCGTCACGCACAAGGAGCGCATCAAGAAGCTCAAGGGCGAGGTGGACGTGCTCACGCTCACCGCGACGCCCATCCCTCGAACGCTCCAGCTCGCCGTCGGTGGCCTGCGCGATCTCTCGCTCATCACGACCGCGCCCGCCGATCGCCGCGCGGTGCGCACGTTCGTGACGCGCTGGGACGATCACCTCCTGCGCGAGGCCATCCAGCGCGAGCTCTCGCGCGGTGGCCAGGTCTTCTTCGTCTACAACCGCATCGAGGGTCTCTACGAGCGCGCGGCCAAGCTCCAGGCGCTCGTGCCCGACGCGCGCTTCGCCGTGGTGCACGGGCAGATGGGCGAGAGCGCGCTCGAGCAGTCGATGACGGACTTCGTCGCGGGCCGCTACGACGTGCTCTGCGCGACCGCCATCATCGAGAGCGGCCTCGACATCCCGCGCGCGAACACGATCCTCATCGATCGCGCCGACAGCTTCGGCCTCGCGCAGCTCTACCAGCTGCGCGGCCGTGTCGGTCGCTCGCGCGAGCGCGCGTACTGCTACCTCATCACGCCGCCGCCCTCGACGCTCACGGACGAGGCGCGCGCGCGCATCGAAGCGCTCGAGCGCTTCAGCGAGCTCGGCGCCGGCTTCCAGGTGGCCTCGCTCGACATGGAGCTGCGCGGCGCGGGCGACGTGCTCGGCGCGCAGCAGAGCGGCAACGTCGCGCTCGTGGGCTTCGACATGTTCATGCACATGCTCGAGGACGCGGTCGCCGAGCTCCGTGGCGAGCCGATCGTCCACGAGGTCGACACCGAGATCACGCTCGAGGCGCCGATCTACATCCCCGAGGACTACGTCGAGGACGTGGGTCTTCGTCTCTCGTTCTACAAGCGCTTCGCGCAGGCCGAGAGCGAGGACGACGTGCTCGATCTCGCCAAGGAGCTCGAGGATCGCTTCGGAGCTCCACCGCCCGCAGCGATGGTCTACGTGCGCGCGATGCGCCTGCGCCCCGCGCTGCGCCGCATTCGCGTGCTCGGCTGCGAGGCCACCAAGGATCGCGTCACGCTGCACCTGCGCGAGGACACGCTGCTCGATCCCGCGAAGGTCATGCAGAAGGTCGCGCTCCCCAAGAGCCCCTGGAAGCTCACCCCCGACATGAAGCTCACGCGGAGATTCCCCGCCGAGCTCGCCGGCGAGAGCCTCGACCGCGTCGAGCAAGTCCTCAAGGAAGTGCGCGACATGGAGCGCACGGGTTGAGGCTGGTGCTACGGTCTGGCGATGTTCGTCCGCGACGTGACGCGAGCGCGGAACCTGATCGCTGCGACGTTCACGGATCCCTCCAACCCGCTTCACGAGGTCGACGTCCTCGTCACGCCGTCGATTCGCGGTGCGGACCTCGTGGCGCGCTCGGTCGTCCGCGAGTCCGCTGAGCTCTCGGTGCGTGTGGTGAGCCTTCCTGACCTCGTGGCGATGAAGCGCGCTGCAGGTCGGGCGCAGGACCTCGCCGACCTACGGCACCTCGAACGTCTCTTGCCGCGAGGCTCGCGATGAACGGCTTCGACTACTTCGTCTCCGACGAGCAGATCGCGACGTACTCATCGCTTCCCATCCACGTGCGGTTGGCGTGGGTCGAGGAGACGGCCCGCGTCGCGTACACGCTCGCAACTCCCGAGGTCCGCGCGCGCTGGGCCGCGCTGCGTCGCGGCGCGCCCATGCCGACCGCTTCCGATCCCTCGGAGTGACATCGGTGCGGCGGTGCCGCATCAGGTCAGAGGCGCTCGCAGCGGACCTGGTTGTTGCCACCTGCGCAGGACCCGCACGCGGAAGAGCAGGTGTACGAGACGCTCCGATAGCCCGCCGGGCACGGTCTGCACGACGAGAAGGCAGCGGAGTCTGCTTCACAGACGTCCTGGTTCGTTCCGCCCCCGCACGAGCCGCACGCGGCGGAGCACGCGAAGGCCACTGCGTGGTAGCCAGTCGGGCACTGCCTGCACGACGAGAACGAGGGGGAATTGGCCTCGCAGACATCCTGATTTGTGCCGCCCCCACAGGAGCCACACGCTGCGGAGCAGGCGAATGCCGTGGTGTGGTATCCGGCCGGGCACACGTCACAGGTCCTGAATCCGCTGCCGCAGTTCGGCTGGCAGTTCACCTGGTTGACCCCGGTCCCGCACGAGCCGCACGCCGAAGAGCAGCCGAACCACTCCGAGTGATAGCCGGCCGTGCACGGCGAGCACGAGAGGCCACCGCCGGAGCACGTGCACGCCGAGCAGGTGTCCGACCATCGACAGCGGCTGTCGCACTCGAACGCCTGACAAGCACCACAGCTGACGCCGTCCACGAACGTCGACGTCGTGCCGGCCTCACACTCGCCCATCCCGAGGCATCCCGTCGCGAGGCCCCAGCGGCAGGTCGACGAGCAGGTCCGGCTGCGCGTGCCGCAGCGCTCGCAAGGCACGGACTCCACCGTCCCCGCTTCGCACTCGCCCATGCCGGTGCATGCGCCCACCGGGCCCCAGGTGCAGCTGTCGAGGCACGTCTGGACCCGAACCCCGCAGAGCGCGCACGGCGTCTCGCGACGCTCGCCCGGCGTGCATTCGCATGCGTCGCACGTCCCCGAGACGCAGCGCGAGCCTGCTGCGCAGGGCGCCGGCCCGGGGCAACACGACTCTCCTCGCGCACCGCAGCCGGTGCAGGTGCCCGCCGAGCAGGTGAGCCCGACGTTGCAGCCATCGCCCGCGCAGCACGGGTCTCCCGAGCGCCCGCACGCGCGGCAGATCCCGGCGCGGCACACGAGGATCCCGGTGCAGGGCGTGGCGCCGGCGCAGCACGCGGCGTCGAGCGTGCCGCAACCACCATCGTCGGTCGCGCGCGCGTCGAGGCTCCCCACGTCGAGGCTCCCGACGTCGAGGCCGGGCGCATCGACGCGTGCGGCGTCGAGGCCAGGAGCATCGAGCTGGGCATCCGCCACACCAGGCTCGAACGCATCGATGCGGGAGTCCGGTCCGTGGGCGTCGGGTGTGCCGCGGCCCTGCGCGCAGCCCCAGGCCGAGATCGACAGCAGCGCGAGCCACCCCGCCGCGCGTGCGGCAGCGCGCGCTCGAGGGACGAAGCGCGCCGGATCCGTCACTGGGTGGCGTGCTGAAGTCACACCCCGACGATACAGCAAGTCCCGTGGGATCAGCGCTGGGTGGCGATCCAGTCGCGCACGGCGGACTCGAGCACCGTCAGGCTCACGGGTCCCAGACCGAGCACGCGATCGTGGAAGGCGCGGGCGTCGAAGCGCTCGCCCAGCGCGGCCTCGGCCTCGGCGCGCGAGGCGAGGAACGCGAGCTGGCCCACCTTGTAGGCGAGCGCTTGGCCCGGCCAGTTGATGTAGCGATCGACCTCGTTGACGATGAGATCGGCCGACATCGAGGTGTGCTCGCGCAAGTAACTCTCAGCCTCTGCGCGACTCCATCCCATCGCGTGAAGGCCTGTGTCCACCACGAGGCGCGCGGCGCGGAAGGCCTCGAGATCGATCGCGCCGAGGCGATCGAGATCGTCGTGGTAGAGGCCCATCTCGTCCGCGAGACGCTCCGCGTAGAGGCCCCAGCCCTCCACGTACGCCGTGTACTCCGCGTAGCGGCGGAACGCAGGCATCGCGGGCAGGCCGTAGGCCACGGTGATCTGGAAGTGGTGGCCCGGCACTGCCTCGTGCGCGGTGACCGCAGCGACGAGGTGGCGACGACGCGACGCCGGCTCCGCGGTGTTCACGTAGTAGCGGCCGGCGCGTGAACCGTCGGGCGCGCCAGGCATGTAGAACGCGAAGCCTGCGCTGCTGGCCTCGCTCGCGGGCACGGGCTCGACGTCGCACGCGGTGTTCGCGCGCAGACCGAAGAACGAGGGCGCGCGCGCCTCGGCCTCGCGCACCCTCGCCGTCGCGTCCGCCAGGATCTCGTCGCCGCTCGTGTAGCCGAGGGCCGGATCGGAGCGGAGGTGATCGAGCACGTCCGTCACGCTGCTGGAAGAGAACGTGCGCGCGCCGAGCTCGAGCAAGCGCGCGTCGGTGCGGGCGATCTCGGAGAGGCCGAGTTGATGCAGCTCCTCTGCGGTGCGGGCCGCCGTGGTGTGGCGACGGATCTCCGCCGCGTAGCACGCCGCGCCGTTGGGCAACGACGCGACGCCCTCGTGCGCCGCGTCTCGCCCGTGCGGGAGCACGTCGGCTTCGATGCGGTCGACGTAGCGCTGAAACGCCGGTCGCACCTCGCCTTCGAGCACCGCGCGGAGCTCCCGGAGGAAGGCGCTGCGATCACCCTCGGGCCAGCCCTCGACCGCGGCTGCGGGTGCTTGGTACGCGACCCACGACTCGACCGGCGCAGCGAGCGCACCACGTCCGAACGCGACCAGGCGCTCCAGCGTGGTGTGAGGCGCCACGAGGCCGCGCGAGGCGCCCTCGACCAGGTTGGCCGCGACCTGATCGGTGAACGGCGCCCACGCCGAGAGGCGAGACAGATACGCGCGCCCTCGCTCGACGGTGTCGAAGCTGTGGATGGGCGCGACGCGGTTGAGCGCGACGATGGGATTGTCCATCGGCGAGGCGCTCCAGTAGAGCTCCTCACACACCTCCGAGCCGGTCTCGGACGTGAGGGTGTCGATGAAGAGCGCGAGCGTCAGGCGGTCGGAGTGGTCTTGCACGCTCATCGCGCGGGCCCGCGCCAGGAACGCCGCACGCGCCTCGCGCCGCCGCGCTTCCGCAGCGGGGCTCGCATCCGGCATCTCGCCATCGCGCCGGTGATCTCCGATGAGCGTGCCGAGCACGGGATCGTCCTCGAGCGTCGCAGCCCAGTGATCCCGCAACAGCGTCGCGAGCGCTTCGTCGTGCACGCCCGCGGCCGCGTCTTCGACGGATGCACTGCTCGACACACCAGGGCTGTCGTGCGTGGCGCTCGAGGTGCGAGGCGAGGCCGCGCCACACGCGACGAGGAACAGAGCGAGCGGAACGAACCGGACGTGCGTCATGGCCAGCCCTAGCACGCCGAGGGCGTTTCATGGACGGTCCGCACACCGCGGAGCTTCGGAGAACTGATGGTCTGTCGGTCCTTCAGTCCCCTGAGATGCGGAAGGGGAACTCGACGCGGAACGTGGGGCTCGAGAACGGCGTGACCCGCGCGCGGCGCGCGACCTCGAGCACGCACGTGTCGACCTCTGGATCCGCCGGACGCTCTCGTGTGCACGAGTAGAACTCGCCTTCGCGCGGCCCACACCCCGGCCCAGGCTCGCGGCTTCCGTACGAGTACTGGGAGGCGACCCGAGCCTCGGTCACCGTGCCCGACGACTCGAACACGAAGATGACCTGGACCTGGTCGCGCCGTCCGCGTCCGCACGCATCCACCGCGTCGGAGAGCGCGCTCATCGCGCTCATGATGTCCGAGCGGCTCGGGGTCCGCGGCAGCGTCGTCGCTGCCTGGTTCTCGGTGGGCGCGTGCGAAGACGCTCGAGCCTCGCGGCTCGCCACGCGCGGCCCGCCGCATCCCGCCAGCACCACCAGACACCAGCCTGCCCAACGCGCGACACCCACCATGCGCGGAGCGTGCCGCAGGTCGGCCCCTGGAGTCCCCTGCGAAATGAGCGCTCGCTGCCGGAGCCGCACTCGTCGCCGAATGAGCACGCGAGGTGCTGCGGCAGCGGGCGCGAGCACTCCCCGGCAAGCAGCATCGAACGCATGAACCAGAGTGGGTCTTCGCTCGCGACGTCACGTGTGCCCTCGAGGGTCCGTGCTGCGTGTCGTCCAGCTGCGGCGTGGTGCACAATGAGGCCATGTGGGAACCGCGACGCCTCCTCCGAAGGCCTTTGCTGGTCGCCTTCCTCCTGGTCTGGTGGCCCGCAGCCTCAAGCGCGCAGGATCTCGAGACGACGCCTGCCGCAGGGGCAGAGTCGGCCATCCCCGACGAGCTCCTCCGCACATGGCGCGCCGGCGACTGGGAGACGGCTCAGCCTCTCGCCAACGCCTGGCGGGCCGAGAGACCGGGTGACGCTCGCGCGCGTGTGGTGAACGCCGGAGTACGCCTGCGCGTACCGACGCGCCTCGTTCTTCGGCTCGACTCCACGGGAATCGCGGCGGCCTTCGAGGAGATCGGTCGCATCGAGCGACAGCGCACCGCCGCGGAGGTGGTGGGTGTGTTGAGCGGCTTCTTCGGCACTGCTGGGCTCGGCGTCGCGCTGGTGGGCCTCTCGTTCGACAGCGAGGTGTTCATGACGGGAGGCGTGGCCTTCCCCATCGCAGGCGGCACCACGGCCGCCATCGCGCTCGTGGCCGCGGCGGTCGCGATGGTCTGCGTGCTCGACGTGCCCTTTCGCTGGCAGCGCTGGGTCGCATCCTTCGGGCGCTTCTGAAAGGGGCGGTCCCCCAGCCTTCGGCATCGACGTGCTCGGTGGGCGATGAGCGCGCGCGTCGTCAGGAGTCGACGAACGGCGCATCCTCGGCGGCCATGACGACGCGCATCACGGTGGTTCGAGGCGACATCACCACGCAGGCGGTCGATGCGATCGTCAATGCGGCCAACGAGAGCTGCCTCGGTGGGGGCGGGGTCGACGGGGCGATCCATCGGGCGGCGGGGCGTGAGCTCGTGGAGGCGTGCAGGCGCCTGCCGGAGGTCGCGCCGCACGTGCGGTGCCCGACGGGCAGCGCCGTGATCACGCCGGGCTTCCGGCTGCCGGCGCGCTTCGTGATCCACGCGGTCGGTCCGCGCTGGGGCATGCACGATGCGCCGGCGCTGCTCGCGTCGGCGTTCCGCGCGTCGCTCGATCTCGCGGAGAAGGAAGGCCTGCGCACCGTCGCGCTGCCGGCGATCTCGTGCGGGATCTTCCGCTTCCCCGTCGCGCTCGCGGCGCGGCTCGCGGCCGAGGTGTGCCGCGAGCGCGTGCGCGATCTCGACGAGATCCGCTTCGTCCTCTTCGACGAAGAGACCCACGAGGTGTTCGCGCAGGCGCTCGCAGAGCGCCCGGGCGCCTGAATGTCAGCCGCTCAGAGCATGAGTCACTTGCGTTGATTCATGCTCTGACGTTTCTTGCCGGAGGGTCTGGCTGCAGACCCTCCCTCTCGCCGAGTCAATCGGCGAGAGCCTCCCTCCCGCCGATTCGAGCCCGTGGCACTCGCATCGATCCTTCCGAGTGCCACGTGCTCTCAGTGCACGGTGTGTCGGCGCGAG
>JBILLJ010000266.1:0-6380 GCA_044376125.1 Sandaracinaceae bacterium | reverse complement strand
GCCGCAGCAAGCCTACGCACAGCCGCAGCAAGCCTACGCGCAGCCTCAACAAGCCTACGCGCAGCCGCAGCAAGCCTACGCACAGCCGCAGCAAGCCTACGCAGCACCGCCGACGCCGAGCTATGCGCAGCCCGAGCTCCTGCGGGGCGAGGCGACCCGCGTCGCCGACTACGACGACGACGACGCCTCCGAGGACGCGCCCACGCGCATGCAGGCTCCTGCGTTCCCGGAGCATCACCTCACGCAGCAGCCGCAGCAGGCGTACCCCCAGCAGCAGCAGGCGTACCCCCAGCAGCAGCAGGCGTACCCGCAGCAACAGGCCTACCCGCAGCAGGGCTATCCGCAGCAGCAGCCGCAGCAGGGCTACCCCCAGCAGCAGCCGCAGCAGGGCTACCCCCAGCAGCAGCCGCAGCAGGGCTATCCGCAGCAGGGCGGCGGCTGGGGTCAGGGACAGCGCTGATCGAGCCCGCGCCGGTTCGAGCAGCGCCGGTTCGAGCAGCGCCGCTTCGAGCAGCGCCGGTGATCAGCGCCGGTGCGATCGAGCGCGGCCGCGAGCAGCGGTGCGATCGGCGCGGAGGCGGATCGCGCGCCGTGCCGCTCAGCCCTCGTCGTCGTCGTCTTCGTCGTCGAGGTCGTCGGGGATGCCAGCGACCTCGGGGCCCGACACCAGCTGCCGCAGCTCCTTGCCCACGGTGAACCAGGGCACGCGCTTCTCGGGCACGTGGACCGCCTCGCCCGTCTGCGGGTTGCGACCGTGGTAGGCGTCGCGCTGGCGGATCGTGAAGCTACCGAGACCGCGGATCTCCACGCCTTCTCCGCGCTCGAGCGCGGCGGCCATGCTTTCGAAGACGCAGTTCACGACCGCCTCGGCCCGGCTCTTCGTGATCTTCGTTCGCTTCGCGACTTCTTCGATGAGCTCGGACTTCGTCATGCGCACTCGCTCCTTCCGAGGAGGCCCCGCGACGGCAGCGAGCATACCGGCGAGCGCGCGTCGGGATCAACAGCGGCGGGGAGAAAGCCGAACGATCACGCGCGCTTGTAGTGCACGATGAGCTCAGCCTTCGCGCCTTGCGCGCCGACCTTGAACAGAGTCCTGAAGTCGTTCTTCACCGACTCGTAGGCCAGCTCGCGCACGATGGCGCGCTGGGTGGGGAAGCACTCCTCGATCGCGCGCAGCGTCGCGTCGTGCCAGGCCACCGGGTACCAGCCGCTGCTCACGATCGCACCGTGCCGCAGCGCCTCGCCGGCCTCGCCGCCGATCGCGGAGACGACGCGCTCGCGCGTGGGCTCGCCGTGCAGTCGCGCGACGGTCGCCAGGATTCCCTGGATGTTGGTGCCTTTGGACCGGACGTCTCCCACGCCGAGCGCACCGTAGCGAGGCTCGTCCGGAACCACAACGAGGTAGAGTGAGCGAATGAGCGCGTACGGGTTCCCGCCGGTCTTCCCCGAGCGGTTCAACATGGCCGACTACTTCCTCGACGCGCGGGTGCGCGAGGGGCGCGGCGGACGCATCGCCGTGAAGGTGGCGGACGAGCACTACACGTACGCGGAGATCCAGTCGCTCGCGAACCGCGCGCGCTTCGCGCTCGCGACGCACGGCATCGATCTCGAGGATCGCGTGCTCCTGCTCTTGCCCGACGGCGTCGAGTTCGCGGTCGCGTGGTTCGGGATCCTCAAGGCGGGCGCGGTGTTCTGCATGGGCAACCCGCTCTCGCCCGAGGCCGACCTCGATCACCTGCTCGGTTACACGCGGGCGCGCGCCGTGATCGCGCACGAGTCCGTGCTCGACCGGCTCGTGCCCGCGCTCGCGAAGCACCCGCGCTGCAAGGCGCGCTTCGTCGTGACGAGCGCCGAGTCGTCCATCCCCGACGGCTTCGTGCGCTGGAGCGATGCGCTGCGGCGCGAGCCCGATCGCACCGAGAACGCCGACACCTCGCGCGACGACGTCGCGGGCTGGCTCTTCACGAGCGGCACGACGGGCAAGCCCAAGGGTGCGGTGCACTTCCACCACGACTTCCCGTTCAACACCGAGTGCTATCCGAGCCGGGTGCTCGGGCTGCGCGAGGACGACGTGTTCCTCTCCGTCTCGCGGCTCTTCTTCGGCTATGCGACGGGCACGAACCTCATGTTCCCGTTCGCGTTCGGCGGAACGGCAGTGTTCTTCCCCGACAAGCCCACGCCCGAGCGCATCTTCGAGCACGTCGAGAAGCACGGCGTCACGGTGCTCTCGAACGTGCCCGCGATGATCCGGCAGATGGTCGACCACGAGCGCGCAGCGAGCACGTCGATGCGCTCGCTGCGCATGTGCCTCTCGGCCGGCGAGGCGCTGCCCCCGCAGCTCTACGAGCGCTGGCGAGGCCTCGGGTGGTGCGAGATCCTCGACGGCATCGGCTCCGCCGAGCTCTTCCACATCTACATCTCGAACCACCCGGGCGACGTGAAGCCGGCCTCGCTCGGCAAGCTCGTGCCGGGCTACGAGGCGCGCATCGTCGGGGCCGACGGACAGACGCTGCCCGACGGTGAGGTGGGTCGTCTCTGGGTGAAGGGAGACTCCGCCGCGCTCTGCTACTTCGGCGACCAGGAGAAGTCGAAGGCGACCTTCGTCGGCGGCGACTGGGTCGTCTCGGCGGATCTCTTCCGACGCGACGCGGACGGCTACTACTTCTACTCGGGTCGCGGCGACGACATCCTCAAGGTGCGGGGCATGTTCGTCTCGCCTCTCGAGATCGAGGACTGCCTCGCGTCGCACCCTGCCATCGCGGACTGCGCCGTGATCGCGGGCCTCGACGAAGAGCAGATGACCGTGCCCGAGGCCGTCGTCGTGCTGCGCGAGGGGCACGCGCCCGACGAGGCGATGGTCGCCTCGATCCAGGAGCACGCCAAGTCGCGCCTCGCTCGCTACAAGTTCCCGCGCCTCGTGCGCTTCGTGGCGGCGCTGCCGCGCAACGACCGCGGCAAGGTGCTGCGCCGCGAGCTCGCCACGCTCCCAGCCCTCGGGCGATCGTGAGGGGCGCGAGACCATGAACAGCCAGCGACAGTTCGCGCTCTCCGAGCTCACGTACGAGGAAGCCGGCATCCTGCTCCGACGCGGCGCGGTGGCGCTCCTGCCGACGGGCGCGACGGAGGCCCACGGCCCGCACCTGCCGCTCTCGACCGACGTGATCATCTCGGCCGAAGGCGCGCGGCGCGCCGCGAAGCTGCTCGAGGCCGAGGGCAAGACGGCGCTCGTCCTTCCGCCCATCGCGTATGCGGTCACCGAGTTCGCCGCGGACTTCACGGGCACCGTGTCCCTGCCGATCGAGACCGCGCGTGCGCTCCTGCGCGACGTGATCCTCGGCGCGGTGCGCACGGGCTTCCGCGGTGTCGTCGTGTGCAACGCGCACCTCGAGCCCGGCAACCTCGTCGCGATCCGCGAGGCCGTGCAGGAGGCCGAGGCGCGCGGCGCGCGCGCGCTCTTTCCGGACGTGACGCGCAAGCCCCACGCGCTGCGCCTCGGCGAGGAGTTCAAGAGCGGCGCGTGCCACGCGGGGAGCTACGAGACGAGCCTCGTGCTCGCCGCGAGCCCGTTCCTCGTGCGGAGCGAGCTCGCCGACGAGCTGCCCGCGAACCCCACGTCGCTCTCGGTCGCGATCCGCGCGGGCAAGAAGTCGTTCCTCGAGGCGGGCGGCGACCGCGCGTACTTCGGAGACCCGCGCGCCGCGAGCGCGATGGAGGGCGAGTCGCTCTACGGCGAGCTGGCCGACATCTTCGCGGGCGCGGCACGAGAGCTCTACTGATCCCGGGACCGGCGCGCTTCACGCAACGTCACGGGCTCGCGCGCTCGTCGCGAGTACGCTCACAGGGCGCCCGATGAGCGTACGAACCATCCTCTTCGTCGCGGTGGTCCTGCCGGCAGTCCTCGGCCTGACGGGATGGGTCGCGCATCACGCGGGCGAAGCTGCGGGGCTCGCGCGGCGCGGACGCTGGTCGATCACCGCGGCGGTGTGGGCGGCGCTCTGGCTTCCTCTCCTTCTTCGCGCGCTCGACATGGTCGAGGACACGCTCGCGCTGTCGCTCTTGGGGTTCGGCGTGGCCCTGACCTGCCTGATGTCGGTCCCGACGATCGGCTTCGTGCAGCTCGTGGACGCGATCGCGCGACGCATCGCCCGACGACGCGCCCCGATCGAGACGACGACGATCGAGCGAACGTCCGAGGAGACACCGAGCGCCGAGGTACCGGAGGCTCCGGCCGCGTCGGAGCCCACCGAGGCGGCCGTCGCGCCGATCAGCCGCCGCGAAGCGATCCGCCGCGCGGCCGTGGGCGCATCCGTGATGGTCGGCGGCGGCTCGAGCGCGTACGGGATGACGTTCGGTCGTCACGACTACGCGCTCGAGGAGGTGCCCGTCGCGCTGTCGCGGCTCCCTCGCACGCTCGAGGGCTACACGATCGCGCAGATCAGCGACGTCCACGTCGGCGCGTTCGTCGGCGACCCGGAGCTGCGCGCGGCCGAGGCGCTCATCCGACGCGCGCGCCCCGATCTGATCGTGATGACGGGCGATCTGATCGATCACGACATCCGCTACGCTCCGCGGCTCGGGGAGTTCGTGCGCCGTCTCGAGCAGCTCGGCGCACGCGATGGCGTCGTCGCGATCCCTGGCAACCACGACTACTACGCAGGCGTCGACGAGGTGCTCGCGACGCTGCGCGAGGCGGGCGCGCGCGTGCTCCGCAACGATGGCGTGCTCGTGCCCGACGGCGAGCGCGCGAGCGCGGCGGAGGTGACGCGAGGCTTCTCGCTCCTGGGTGTCGACGATCTCTGGGCGCGCCGCTACGGCGACGTCGGCGGCCCCGATCTGCCGCGAACGCTGGGCTTCGCGAGGCCCGAGACCGCGCGCGTGCTCCTCTGCCACAACCCGGAATTCTTCGAGACCGCGGCGCACGAGGTCGACCTCCAGCTCTCGGGTCACACGCACGGCGGTCAGGTCACGTTCCTCGTGCGCCCTGCCGATCTGTTCCTGCGGCACGGCTTCGTGATGGGCCGCTACGAGCGCGAGGGCTCGCAGCTCTACGTGAACCGAGGCTTCGGCACCGCGGGCCCGCCCATCCGCCTCGCGACACCGCCCGAGGTCACGAAGATCGTGCTCACCGCGCGGTGATCCTCACGCGCCCGCCCGCGACGTCGAAACTTTGCGCGCGCGATCCGCAGTTGGTATGCGCGTGCGCATGACGACGACCTCACGCTCGAACGCTCGATCGATCGCGACCACCCTCGTGTGTGGAGCGCTGCTCGCGGCAGGCTGCAGCGGCGGCGGTGAGACGACGACCACGACGAGCCCGCCAGGGACCGAGACGCCGCCCACGACGACGACCACGACCACCGCGACCCCACCGCCCACGACGACGGCGGCCGCGGGCGAGGTGCCGGCGTCCCTGCCGCGCGGCCTCTTGATCGCGTACGCGTCGTTCCCCGTGGAGAACGGGCAGATCCAGGTCACCGCGGGGCGCGCGCGCGTCGAGCTGCTCACGCGCTCGGGCGGCGAGTGGCGCGTGGACTCGTTCGAGGATCCGGGCTCGAACGTCTTCCACAAGGCGATGCCGTTCACGCCGCCGGGTGGACGCCCCGGCATCATCACGCTCGGTGGCATGGCCGCGTCGGTGAAGCTCTGGCGCCATGGCCCGAACGGCTGGACGAGCGAGACGCTCTGGACCGAGGAGTTCGGCGGCCGCTTCAACCGCATGCGCGACGCCGAGGTCGGCAACCTCTTCGGCGACGGCGAGGCCCTCGCGATCGCGACGCACGATCAGGGCGTGGTCGCGACGCTGCGCTGGGTCAACGGCCAGGCGACCGCGGCGCGCATCGACGCGCGGCCCAACACGTTCGTGCACGAGATCGAGATCGGTGACCTGAACGGCGACGGCCAGCGCGAGATCTACGCGACGCCGAGCGATCCGAACGATCTCGACGGCGGCGAGCAGCACGGCGAGGTCGTGCGCTACGTGCCGCAGCCCAACGGCGAGGCGCAGCGCACGGTCGTCGCGGATCTCGGCAACCGCCACGCGAAGGAGATCTGGGTCGGCGACGTCGACGGCGACGGACGCGACGAGCTCTACGTCGCGGTCGAGGCGCTCACGCGCGGCGCCGAGGGCTCGGTCGAGATCGTCGAGCCGGTGCAGATCCGCCGCTACGAGGCGGACACGGCCCCGACCGAGGGCGTCGTGATCGCGACGCTCCAGGATCGCCTCACGCGCTTCCTCACCGTGGGCGACGTCGACGGCGACGGGCACCGCGAGATGGTCGCGGCCGCCTTCTCGAGCGGCCTCTGGATGCTGCGCCCCGGCTCGAACCCGCGCAGCGAGTGGTCGAGCGAGAGCATCGATCGCGAGTCGAGCGGCTTCGAGC
>JBILLJ010000146.1:0-21993 GCA_044376125.1 Sandaracinaceae bacterium | reverse complement strand
ACGCCTCGACCTTCGCGGACCTCGACGGCGACGGCCGCGACGAGCTCTACGTCGCGGCCGACGATCAAGGGGAGCTGCGCCGCTACGTGTGGGTCAACGGCCGCCCGCGCCGCGAGGTGATCCACCGCCGCGACAATCCGCGCGCCGCGCTGACCTGGAACATCGTCCCCTACGACGTCGCCTCGCTCGAGTGAACGCGCGGGCGCAAGCCCTGTCCACTTGACACGAGCGCGGCCCCCCGCCCGTCCGTGAGCATCACTCCCAGACGACCTTCTTCTTGCCGTCGAACCACGCCGCGATCTTGGGCTTGATGTGCTCCTCGATCTTGGCGCGCTTGACCTTCATGGTCGGCGTGAGGAAGCCGTTCTCGATCGACCACGGCTCCTTCGCGATGACGATGAACTGCATCTGCTCGTAGGTGGAGAGGGTGCCGTTCGTCTTGTCGAGGAGCTCGGCGAGCTGCTTCTCGATGTCGGGCTTCATCGCGTCGTTCAGCTTCTTGCGGATCTCTTCGCCCAGGACGACGTACGCGAAGGCCGCGGGCTCGCCGACGCCGCTCACGCACGAGAGCTCGATCAGCGGGTGCTCGTTGAGCTTGTTCTCGATCGGCGCGGGCGCGACGTACTTGCCCTTGGCGGTCTTGAAGAGCTCCTTCACGCGGCCCGTGATCTTGAGCAGCCCTTCGCTCGTGCGCTCGCCGCGGTCACCCGTGCGGAAGAAACTGTCGGCCGTGAAGGCCTCCTTGGTGAGGTCCTCGGCCTTGTAGTAGCCGATCATGGTGCCGGGGCTCTTGATGAGGATCTCGCCCTCCTCGCTGATCTTCACGTCGACGCCCTCGTGCGGGATGCCGACGTAGCCCACCTTGCTGAAACCCGTCTTGGAGAGGTGCGAGTACGCGAAGTCCTCCGTCATCGCGTAGCCCTCCATGAGGTTCAGGCCGAGCTTGCGGTACCAGGCGATGAGCTCGGCGGGGATGGGCGCCGAGCCCGAGCCCGCGAGACGCACGTGCTCGAGGCCGAGGCCCGTGAGGATCTTCTTGCCGATGATCCCCTTCACGATCGGGATCGAGAGGAGGAAGTCGAGGCGCCCCGGCGGCTGCTTCGCGAACACGCCCTGCTGGAACTTCAGCCAGAGGCGCGGCACGGAGAGGAAGAGCGTGGGCTTGGCGCGGTTCAGGTCCTTGACGAAGGTGTCGAGCGCCTCGGCGAAGAACACGTGGCCACCCGCGACGAGCGACGCGCACTCGATGTAGGCGCGCTCGAAGACGTGCGCGAGCGGGAGGTACGAGAGCACGCGCTCGTTCTCCGAGAACTCGACGCCTCGGACCATGCCCTCGGCCGCGACCGAGATGCGGCCGAAGCTGTGCATCACGCCCTTGGGCCGCCCCGTCGAGCCCGAGGTGTAGATGAGCATCGCGAGGTCGTCGGGGTCGCGATCCACGCGGCCCGCCACCGGCTCGGCCGCCTTGATGAGCTCGTCCCACTGCGGAAAGCCCGTGCCCTCGGGCGCGAGCGGGAAGGCGATCTTCGCGACGCCGTCCGGAATGCCCTTCTGCTGGTGCTTCCAGACCGGATCGAGCTTGCCGACGAAGACGACCTTCGCCTCGCTGTGCTCGAGCACGTAGCGGATCGTGTCGGCGCTCTCGGTCGGGAAGATGGCGACCGTCGTGAAGCCGCCGATCCAGATCGCGAGCTCGGCGATGAAGAAGTGCGCGCAGTTCTTCGAGAGCATCGCGACGCGATCGCCCTTCGTGAGCCCCATGCCGCGAAGGTGCGCGGCCATGCGCCGCGCCTCGTCGAGCACCCGCCCCCACGTGTAGTCCTCGACCCGATCGCCGCCGATCGGCTGCGTGAGGTAGACGCGATCGCGCCAGGCCTCTTCGTGGTCGTAGACGTGCTGGAGGATGCTCTTGCTGGCCTTCATGCGTCTGCTCCCTCGGCGCCCGCGGGCCGAGCCCCGAGCCTTGTGGAGGTGCCCGCTCGTGACGCGCACCTCGTCGTTCTTCGACCCACGTGGGCCGAGCGCCGAGCAGACCCGACTCGCGCCGCGATTTCAATGCCCGAGCGCGTGGTCTCGCACGCCCCCGAGGCGTGGGTCTCGCTCAGGGACCGAGACACAATCGACTCGAGACGCGAAGGGACGCGGGGGTGGGGGGTCCAGGGCGAGTTCCGCAGGCCGAAGGCATCGGACCTCCACCGCGGCCCGATTCGAAGGCGGAGATTCTTTCTCCATCTCTCAGCCGAGGCGTGGGAGGTCCGCGGCGTACGCGAGCGTGTGCTCGCCCGGCTCGATCGCGAGCCGCGCGAGGGCCGCCAGCTCGGGGTCGATCACCTCGGCCACGGCCGTGGCCATCGCGCGCACGTGCTCGGTGCGCGCCTCGGTGGGAGCCTCTTCGCCCCCGCTCGGCCACACCGCGACCGGCTCGAGCGACGAGTCTCCCGCGTGCGTGCGGGCCTCGGCGAGCGCCTCCCGGAAGCCACCGATCACGTCGAGCAGCCCGTGCTTTCGGGCATCGCTGCCCGTCCACACACGGCCGCGCGCGACGGCGTCCACCGCGTCGCGGGTCATCTTGCGACCGCGCCCCACGATCTCGAGGAAGCGATCGTAGAACGCCTGGATCGAGCGCTCGGCGATCGCGCGCTCTTCTTCGGTGGTCGCCCGCGGGTTCACGAGGAAGTCCGCGCTGGGCGCGTTCTTGATGACCTCCGTGCGCAGACCGATGGTCTCGAAGAGGCGCCCGAGGACCAAGCGCGCGCTGATGACGCCGATCGAGCCGGTGATGGTCTGGGCTCGCGCCACGATCACGTGCGCAGGCGCCGCGACGTAGTAGCCGCCGCTCGCCGCCACGTCACCGAAGCAGGCGACCACGGGCTTCTTCGTCGCGAGGAGCTCGACCTCGCGATGGATGCGCTCGCTCGCGAGCGCCGAGCCACCAGGCGAGTCGATGTAGAGCACCACGGCGGCGATGCGTCGCTCGCGCGCCAGACGGCGCAGCGTGGGCACGAGCTGTTCACGGCTCGCGCTGCCCGGCGGCCCCGCCTCGCCGATCGCGCCGAGGATCGGCAAGACCGCGATCACGCGCGGAAGGACGAACGGTCGGAAGAGCTTCGCCTTCGCGAGCGCGAGGTAGACGGGCGCGCGGACCAGCGTCGGCGCGGGCTTGCCTTCGTCGACGAGCGCGCCGCGGACTTCGTCGTCGTGCACGACCGCGTCGGCGAGGCCCAGGCCCACCGCCTCCTCGGCAGTGATCATCGCGCGCGCGAAGATCGCGCGCACCGCGGCCTCGTCGAGGCTCGGTCGCTCCGCGAGGGCATGCACCAGCTCGGCCTCGAGGCCGTCGACGATCGCCTTCACTTGCTCGCGCTGCGGCTCGCTCATCGACTCCTCGACGAGGCCCTCGACCGCCGTCTTGAACTCGGCGCGACGGTGCACCTCGAGCGAGACACCGAGCTTCGCGAGGAGCGAGCGACCGTAGGTGCGCACGGACGCGAGGCCGGGCGCGACGAGCGTCGCGTGGCGACCGACGAGCACGCGGTCGCACGCGCTCGCGAGGTAGAGCTCCTTGTGGCCGCCGCCCTCGGGCAGGTACGCGACGACACGCTTGCCGCTGCGGCGCACGCGGGCGAGGACCTCGCGGAGATCGGCCAGCACGGCCCAGCCCGAGGCCATCATGGGGATCTCGACGACCAGGCCTTCCACCCCGGCGTCCTTCTCGAGCGTGTCGCCGAGATCGATCAGGCGTGCGAGCGGCGTCGACTCCGCCTGAGAGGCGAACGGCAGCCACCGCGTCCACCACGGGCGCAACGCGGGGATGGCGACGACCCGCCGCCGCAGGCGCAGGTGCAGCCATCGCGTGCGGCGCCGCGCGAGCACGCGACGCACGAAGAAGAAGGGCGCCCGCAGCAGGGCGAGCAGGTTCCACAGCACCGCGAGGACGAGCCGCACCGTGCAAGGATGTGCGCAACGGGGCGCAGCGTCAGCCACCCGTTCGGGCATGCGCGCGCCGTCGCGAAGCAGGCCCTTTACCGCTCGTTCCGATCGGTGGTACCTACGATGCGCGCACTCGACGATGGCGGATCCCACGACGAGACGGACGCGTTCCTGGTTCTCTCGAGGAGCTCATGACGAACCCGCAGATGGTCATGTACGAGGAGGAGTTCAACCAGATCCAGGCGATCGTCGTTCGCCTGGTGAAGGAAGCGAACGCCCGGGTCGTGTTCGTGATCGACAAGAACGGTCAGGAGATCGCCAAGGCAGGCGAGACCGACCAGCTCGACACGACGAGCCTCGCCTCGCTCACTGCGGGCAACATCGCCGCCACGGGCGGCATGGCGAAGCTGCTCCGTGAGAACGAGTTCACGACGCAGTTCCACGAGGGTGAGCGCGCGAACATCCACATCCAGATCGTCGGCAACCGGGTCATCCTCGTCGTCATCTTCGACAGCAAGACGAGCCTCGGCCTCGTCCGCCTGCGTGTGAAGAAGGCGAGCGAGGAGCTCAACAGCATCTTCGAGGCCCTGCTCCGCAAGGTGCAGGACCCGAACCGCGAGACGCCGTTCGCCGAGATCACGGACGACGACATCGACAACCTCTTCAACGACTGAGAGGGGGAGAGGCCATGTCGTTCATCAACGTCCTGTCCCGCGAGATCAACTGCAAGATCGTCTACTACGGGCCCGGGTTGTGCGGGAAGACGACGAACCTGCAGTACATCTACAACAAGACCAATCCCGACGCGAAGGGCAAGATGATCAGCCTCGCGACGGAGACCGAGCGCACGCTGTTCTTCGACTTCCTGCCGCTCGCGCTCGGAGAGATCCGCGGCTTCAAGACGCGCTTCCATCTCTACACCGTGCCCGGCCAGGTCTTCTACGACGCGAGCCGCAAGCTGATCCTGAAGGGCGTGGACGGCGTGGTCTTCGTCGCCGACTCGCAGATCGCCCGTACCGAGGCGAACCTCGAGTCGCTCGAGAACCTGCGCACGAACCTCGCGGAGCAGAGCTACTCGCTCGACAAGCTCCCCTACGTCATCCAGTACAACAAGCGCGACATGCCGAGCGTCGCCCCCGTCGACGAGCTGCGCTCGCTGCTCAACCCGAACGGCGTGCCGGACTTCGAGGCCGTGGCGTCCACGGGCGTCGGCGTCTTCGAGACGCTCAAGGCCGTCGCCAAGCTCGTGCTCACCGAGGTCAAGCGCCAGGCCGGCTGACCCGTGTCTCGACACGCCGCGTGACGGGTCGCTCCCGACGCGGAACACGAAGGACGCCCGGACCCATCGGCCCGGGCGTCTTCGTTCGTGCGCTCGCTCAGCCCGGGCCCGTCTGGCAGGAGCCGCTGAGGCACATGAGGCCGACGCCGGCGCAGCAGTCCTCGACCGTGACGCACGGCTCACCCTCGACGCGACAAGGCGGTGGCGGCGCGCAGTAGGCCGTCGTGCTCGCGATGTTGTTGGTCGTGCGGCACTCGGAGAACGCGGTGGAGCGGCGGGGCGGCGGGTCGACGTGCGAGAAGTAGATGCGCGAGGTGTCGATGGGCAGCGTCATCGGCACGACGATGCGCAGGCTCTCGACCTCTCCGGGCAGGAGGCGCCGCGTGGTCATGCCGGTCGCGATGGGCGTGCGCGGCGGCATCGCGTCGGTGATGTGCACGGGGATGCCCGCGGGCGCGCCGAGGCGACCGAGGTTCGCGACCCGCACGAAGAAGGCCGTCTCGCTCATGCAGGTCGTGACGTCGAAGCGCATCTCGAGGATGACGAGATCCGGCGCGTCGAAGAGCCCGCCGAGCTGCACGTTCTGCCGGAACGAGTTGAGATCCGCGATCTCCCAGTTGCGGTCCTCGCGCGTGGGGACGCCCAGCTCCTCGTCGCGATCGGTCACGTGGTAGGTGTGCTGCGGCCACTGGCGACGCGTCCGCACCCACGAGCTCGACGCGCTGCCGATGACACGCAGGCCGTGCTGCCCTGCCGATCCGTCGCGGCAGCGCTGGCCGCCGAAGTCGTTGCTCACGACCAGGATCTCGGCGCGATCGTCGGCGTCGATGTCGACGACGAGCGGGTACTCCCAGAGCGTCGCGGTGGTGTTGCAGAGCTCGAGGCGCGGCATGCCAGACATGCCCTCGTAGACGCGGATGTACGCCTCGTCGCTGTAGACGATCTCCGCCATCCCATCGCCCTCGAAGTCGAAGACGCTCGAGCCCGTCGTGCGCGAGGAGAGATCGCGCGTGTCCTGCATCCACTTCGGGCGGCCCGTGTCCTCGAAGACCGCGTAGCCATAGCCGCCGGCGGTCGCGACCTCGGGCAGCGTGTCTCCGTCGAAGTCCGCGATCGTCGGAGGGCCGCCGCCGTGCGCGCCCATGAGCGTCGTGCGGCCCTGGTTCACGTCCACCGGGCCCCAGACGCGCGTGCCGTCTTCGCCATTGAGCGCGTGGATCGCGTGGGTCGCGGTGTCGACCATGACGACCTCGGGCCGACCGTCCGAGTCGATGTCGGCGATCGACGGATAGCCGTCTGGCAGATCACCGCGCTCCCAGAGCGCCGTGCCATCGACCCGATACGCGCCGTTGCCGCCCACGAGCTCGAGGTCTCCATCCTCGTCGAGGTCCGCCAGCGTGACGTAGTCGCCCCCCGCCATCACGGCGGTCGAGGCGCGGCTCGGCACCTCGAGCACCTCCGTGCCGTCCGCGTGCACGACGTGGTAGCGCACCGCGATCTCGGGCGTGCCATCGCCATCCATGTCGGCGATCGCGGGCGCAGAGTCACCGCACGCGACCGAGTCGATCCGCTGCAAGAGCGCGCCGCTCGCTGCGATCACGAGCAGATCACCGGCGGTGCCCGTGCCCATCGCGGAGCCTCCGACCGGCTCGGAGCACGTGACGATCTCGGGGCCCGGCGAGCTCGCGTCGAGCTCCGCGATCGCGATGCCCGAGCCCGGGTTGGTGCGATAGCCAGGATCGCTGGTGGGCCAGAGGCGACGGCCGTCCGATCCACGCACCGCGCGGAGCACGCCGTCTTCCCAGTAGGTGCCGTCGCGGTCGAACGAGTGGAAGACCACCT
Source organism: Sandaracinaceae bacterium (assembly GCA_044376125.1). Lineage (GTDB taxonomy): Bacteria > Myxococcota_A > Polyangia > Polyangiales > Sandaracinaceae > JAFLCL01. Next base: position 14,942 of record JBILLJ010000146.1, on the reverse strand, counting down.
CGGGGATGTCGTCGCGATCCACGTCCCCGTCGTCGTCGTCGTCGGTGAGGCTGCCGACGGCGGGCGTCGCCATGACCTGATCGTGCGTGGAGACGACGTCGGCGTCGCCCGTCCAGCTCCACTCGGTGATCGGATCGAACACGCCGGGAGGCGGCCTCACCTCGCAGGGCTCCGTCATGGCGGCGGGCAAGCAGCGGCCGAGGATCGGCTCGCAGTACTGGCCATCGGCGCACGGTCGACGCGGATTGCAGGTGTCGCCCGGCGTGACGCAGCCACCGACGAGGCAGACGTCGCCTTCGGCGCAGCACTCCTCGGTCGCGCCCGAGCCACACGGAGGCGTGCCGCCCGCACAGACGAGCCGACACTGCCCGAGCTCGCACCGCTGCCCGGCGCGGCAGCAGGCGTCGCCGCACGCGAACGCCTCGGCACAGCAGCCCTCGCCCGTGCAGGCCTCTCCCTCGTCGCAGCAGAGATCCATGCAGCGGTTGGCGGTGGGGCAGGCCCAGGCGTCGGGCTGATCGCTCCACGCGTCGTAGAAGATGAACGGCGCATCCTCCCCGACGACCACGAACGCATCCGGCGGCAGCACGCAGCGCTGATCGCTGCAGACGCGCCCCTCGGGACACTCGGTGGAGGTGCGGCACTCGGGCCCGACCGGCGGAGGGTCGCCGCACGCGGCTGCGAGCGAAGAGAGCGCGAACAAGGCCACGAAAGCCAAGAGGCGGACGGCACGAGACTGCATTGCCTCCATCGTCGAGGGCGCGGGGTGACCCGTCAAGCGCGAGGGCCCGCGGTGAGGGATCGATCCCTCGCATGCGATGCCTGCATCCCTCGCCCGCCCGGCTCGCACGCCGCGTGACGCGTGCGTCACGTACGTCACGGCACGGAGCGGCGACACCACCGTGTGTGACCGGCACCTCGTCTGGCTCGAGTCCGCGGCGCTGGCCTTCGTCGACGCCCATGCCCGCGACCGGGCCCAGGCGCACGCGTGGCTGGCGAGCGACGCGCTCGTCACGCTCTCGGGCGGGGTGGTGGAGTGGAGTCACCGCTGAGCGCGGGATCCCCGTTGGACTTCTTCTTCGTGTCGAGGCTCGCGCGCACCTCGGCGCGCAGGGCCGGGTGGAGGTCGTCGGGCACCGACGCCATGAGCTCGCGAGCGCGGGCGCGATCCCCGCCGCGCGCGGCGCCGAGCGCGCGCACCAACGTCACCTCGTGCTTGGCCACATCGTCCTCCGCGTCGCGCTCGGCGGCCTCGAGCCAGCCCTCGACGTTGTCCGTGGGCAGGCCCGCGCGGAGCGTCGCGTGCGCGATGCGCACGTGCACTCGCGGCAGCATCGAGCCGCGATCGAGCACCTTCTGGAAGGTCACGACCGCTTCGACGTCGTCGCCCGAGAGGTACGACGCGTTCGCGTAGCCGAGCAGCATGGGCAGCGGGAGCTCGCCGTCCCAGGCGCCCAGGGCGCGCCGGTAGTGCTCGCGGGCCTCGGCGGGGCGGCTCGCTTCTTCGGCGACCATCGCGCGGCGTGCGTGCATGTCGGCGGGCGCGCCGAGCCATCGGAGCGCCCAGGCCGCGTCGAGGCGCACGCCCAGGCGCCGGCCGCGCTCGGCGGGGGCCACGTCTTCCTTGCTCGCGCGGATGCTCAGCGCGTCGCGGTCGAAGGACTCTCGCGAGCGCGCGACCATCGAGGGCGCCGACAGATACAGGGTGAGGAACGATGCCGCGACGACGAGGACCACCGAGAACGGCGCGTGCAGGCCGTAGAGGAGGATCGCGCAGCTCACGACCGAGATCGGGATGAGCACGTGGTGGCGCCCATCCGGCACGGGCCCGCCCGGGCTCGTGGACCGCTTGCTCGTTCGTGCGCTCGACGCCACCGGGGAACCGTAGCCGGTCTCGGGAGCGAGCACGACGGAGAGCGAGGCCGGAGGCATCGTCGTCGTCTCGGGCGATCGCGATTGAGCGGGCAGTGCGCTTTTCCTATGCTTGGCCACGATGCACCGACACCGCTCCTCGGGGTTCGTTCCCGCGCTCGTCCGAGGGCTCGTGCTGGGCGTGCTCTTCGCGACCGTCTCGAGCGGCTGCGGCACGGGCTCGCCGCCGGGCGAGGCCTACGAGATCATCGGCTTCGTCGTGGAGTCGCGCGGGACGGGCGACGACGGCCCGCCCATCGCAGGGGCGATGGTCCGCTTCCAGTCGGACACCGGCCGCGTGGCCGAGGGCGTCTCGGAGAGCAACGGTCGGTATCGCCTCTTCGTGGTGTCCGAGACGCGCTTCGGGCAGATCTCCGCGACGGCAGCGGGCTTCCAGGAAGCGCGCGAGACCGTCTTCTTCGACTCCCCTTCGCGCCGCGTCGACCTGGTCCTGGCGCGCGACGGCTCGATGCCCGAGCCCTGAGCGCTCCGACCGCGTCTCGGCCCAGCGCGCCGTGATCAGCGGCGGACCTTCTCCGCGATCCACTGGGCGAGCTGGCCCGGCGTCATCGCGCCGACGTGCGCGCCGACGTCGACGAGGCGCTGCGCCATCACGCGGTCGTACTGGGGCTCGGCGTTCTCGTCGAGCGCGGCCAGGCCGAGGAACAGCGTGCCCTGTCCGACCAGACCGCGGACGCGTGCGACGAGCATCTCGGGGCTCGCGCCCTCGAAGAAGTCCGTGATGAGCACCACGATCGCGCGGCGCGGGGCCTCGATGAGCTCGCCGGCGTACTGCACCGCCTGCTGGATGTCCGTGCCGCCGCCGAGCTGGACCTTCATGAGGAGCTCGACGGGATCCGTCACGTCCTGCGTGAGATCGACGACGGCGGTGTCGAACGCGACGAGGTGCGTCTTGATGCCCGGCAGGCCCCAGAGACAAGCCGCGGTGACCGCGCTGTGGATCACCGAGCTCACCATGGAGCCCGACTGATCGACCACGAGGATCACCTGCCACTTGTCGATGTGCTTCTTCGTGCGCGCGAAGAAGAACGTCTTCTCGAGGAGCAGGCGCCGCGTCTTCGGATCCCAGCGGCGCAGGTTCGCGCGCAACGTGCGCTTGAAGTCGAAGTTGCGAGCGCTCTTGAGGATGGAGCGTCGGCGCCGATCGAGCGTGCCACCGAAGGCCTGACGCACCTCGCGCGCGAGCTTCTTCATCAGCTCCTCGACGACGCGCTGCACGAGCTTGCGCGCAGCCGCGAGGATCTCGGGGCTCATGAGGTGCTTGGTCCGGAGGACCGCGCCGAGGAGCGCCTCGCTCGGCTGCACGCGCTCGAGCACGTCGGGGTTGGTGACGACCTCGTCGATCTGGAAGCGCTCCACCGCGTCCTGCTCGAGGCGCTCGATCGTCTCCTTCGGGAAGAGGCGATGCACCTCGTTGATCCAGTCGGGCACCGAGAGCTGCGACGGATCGAGCGAGCCGCGGCGATCGTCGCTCTTCTTGCTCCCGCCACCGCGGCCCCGGATGTCGCGCTCGCCGAGCGATCCCTCGCGCCCGTAGAGCCAGTCGAGCGCGGCGTCCATGCCGGCGGCGTCGCCACCGAGACCGCCGAGCGAGTCGGCGGCCTCGCCGAGCACGAGCCGCCAGCGCACGAGAGGCGGAAGCGCGCGTTCGTCCTTGCTCACGTGCCCTCCCCGCTCGCGCCATCGAGCGCGTCCTCGAGACCGAAGCGAGCGGCCAGGCGCGCCGCGGCCGCGTCCATGGCGAGGCCCGCGGCCACGTCGTGAGGCTCCACGCGCAGCTTGAGCATCTGGTGCGGAGCCACGCGCGTCTCGCCGTGTCGGGCGAGGATCACCTTCGCGATCGCCTCGCGCTCGCGCGGCGGGAAGAACGAGAACGCGAGCCGCATCGAGGGAAGACCCACGAGGAGCTCGTGATCCCCCAGCGCGACGAGCACCTCGTCGATCGCCGCCAGCAGCCCCTCCGCATGGAGGGCCTCGGTGCGCGCGACGACGAAGAGGCCACCGAGGAAGTCACCGATGATCGCGGGCAGGCTCGAGGCCTTGGTGGCCGCGATCGCGAGCGCCTCGCGCTCGGCGCTCTGCTCGCCCGCCGCGAGGCTCCAGAGAGCGCCGAGCGAGGCGCCGCGGATCGCAGGCGGTGCCTGGGGATCGACCGCTCGCCGCGCGAACACACCCTCGGCGCGTGTGCGCTCGATCGCCACCGACGCCGGCCCGCGCACGACGAGGTCACGAAGCGCCGCGACCGCCCGGACCTCCGGCTCGCTGAGCGGCGCGTTCGGACCGACGACACCCTCGAGGAGCCAGAGGCCGCGCTCGACGGCCGCAGCGAGCACGGACTCCAGCGCCCCCGCGCCCTGCGCGCCGAGGAGCTCGCCGTGGAGGAAGACGTCGAAGAGGCGAGAGATCGCGAAGCCGACGTCACCGAGCGCGTGCTCGTTCGCGATCGCGGTCTCGACGCGACGGATCACCGAGAGCGCGAGCCCACCGATGCCCACGAAGACGGCGGCGCCGAGCACCTCGGTGAGCGCGCGGAGTCGACCGCCAGCGCCGACGAGGGCGTCCTCGAGGCGCGCGAGCGCCGCGGCCTCGAGCGTCGCGCCCCAGATCGAGGCCTCGATCAAGGCAGGGTGCTGCTCGTTCGAGCGCGTGAGCGTCCAGACCTCGTCGAGCACGACATCCGTCGCCCACTGAGGGCCCGCGGTCCTCGTGAAGCCTGGGATCGAGAGCACCGTGAGGCGATGAAGGACACGGCTCCTCTCGCGTCCGGCCTCGTCGCGCAGCGAGAGCTTCACGGTGCGCGGCTCGGCGGTCGGCACGAGCTCGTGACGTGCGAGCTCGGCCTCGACGTCGAAGACGAGGGGCGGTCGCGGCGTGCGTGGGTCGAGCTTGCCCTCGCGCTCGCCCGAGAGGGCACCGACGATCTCGACGAGCAGGGGATCGGTGCGCGGTGCCATCGGGCCCCTGCGCGCCCACGGCAGCGGTGCCTCGAGCCCGTCCTTCACGAGCGCGCTCGCGAGCGCGTCGAGGATGTCCGTGCGCAGGAGCGCCGCGTGACCTCGCATCGCGCGCAGGGCCTCGGCGAGCGTGCGCGCCGCGATCAGGTCCGCCGTGGAGACGAGCTGCTTCTTCTTGCGCAGACGCTCGACCGCCAGCTCGACGAGGCGCTCGGCCGCATGCTCGGCGCCGCGCTCCCACACGAGCTCGTAGAAGCCCGGCGAGGGCATGCCCGCGTCGTAGCCCGCGAACGCATCGAGGCGACGGTAGGTGTAGGGCACGAGGTAGCTGCCGAAGCGCGCAGCCCCGCTGGGTGCCGCGACCGTGGGGGCTGGCATCGGCTCGGGCTCGGCCTCGTAGGCGGCGAGGATCTGCGCCGCGCGCCGCTTCACGAACGGCGCGTGGAAGCCGCCACACACGAGCACGACGTCCGTGCGCTCGGGCGTGCGGGCCCGCGCCTCGAGCTCGGCCCAGGCCGCGTAGCGCGACATCAGCTCCTCGCGCGGCGCGTCGCGCGGACCTCCGGGCTCGTCTCCTCGCAGCCGCTCGAAGTAGACGTCGAGGCGCGCGGCCAGCTCGTCGAGCGAGGCCGCATCGCCGCGCGCTCCGACGGGGCCTTCGAAGAGGTGATCCCAGAGCGTGTCGATGTCGTCGATGCCGTAGCGCTTGCAGAGCGCCTCGGGATAGCGCGCGCTCGCGCGGGGCCCCTTCACGACGCGCGCGTTCGGATCGTCGGGCCCGGCCTCGCCCTCGTGGTCGGGCCCGTCCTGATCGGCGTAGCGATTGCGCCGCCCCTCGAAGGCCTCGTGCCACGCGGGCAGATCGCAGAAGCGCACCTCTGCGCCGACGCGCGTGCCCTCGGTGAGCGCCACCCACTCGGGCGAGTACGCGCAGAAGGGCGTCCAGCTCGCGTGTCGGCGCCCCTCGCGCGCGAGATCTCCGCTCGCATCGAAGCTCGGCTCCTCGCGGAGGAACGTGAAGATCGCGACCGGCATCGAGTGACCGAGCAGGAGCTCCTCGATGCGCTCGTTCATGTCCGCCGGCCCCTCGATGAGCACGTGCGCGGGCCGCACGCGCTCGATCACGTGCGCGACGAGGCGCGCACACGCAGGCGAATGGTGCCGGATGCCGACGACGTGGAGCATGGTGGACGACGCGCAAGCGGGGTCGGGGGCGTCAGCCGGGCAGGAGGTGACGCGCCTCGTAGAGCTGCTTCCAGTGCTCGCCCTGTCGCTGGCCCACGCGCTGCTCGAGGTAGCGACGGATCTTCTTGAGATCCTCGGCGTTGTCCTTGGCGGCCGTGCCCGCGAGGCACTCGACCACGTCGGCCGGCGAGCCCGCGTCACCGCGCAGGAACCACCCGCGCACGCCGACCGCGTGGGCCACCGTCACCGCCTCCGCGGTCGACATCACGCTCGAGAGCCGCTCGATCGCGTTGCCGTCGTGCACCTCGCCCGTGCGCAGCTCGCGGAACGTCGTGACGAGCACCTCGATCACGCTCTCGGGCGGCGCGACCGGAACCCCCGAGCGCTCGAGGAGGCGCTTGGCCTCGTTGCGCACGAGCTCCATCTCCGCACGCAGATCGAGGATCGGGAACACCGTCTCGAAGTTGAAGCGACGCTTGAGCGCGGCCGACATCTCGTTCACGCCGCGGTCGCGCGTGTTGGCCGTGGCGATCACGTTGAAGCCCTCGCGTGCGTAGAGCATGCCGTGATCCCCCTCGAGCTCGGGCACGGCGAGCACGCGATCCGAGAGCATCGAGAGCATCGCGTCCTGCACCTCGAGCGGACAGCGCGTGATCTCCTCGAAGCGCACCACCTTGCCGAGCTTCATGCCCGTGTAGAGCGGGGCAGGAACGAGCGCGCGCGGCGTGGGCCCTTCGTTCACGAGCAGGGCGTAGTTCCACGAGTACTTGATCTGGTCCTCGGTGGTGGAGGCGCCGCCCTGGATGGTCAGCGTCGAGGTGCCCGAGACGGCTGCGGCGATGAGCTCGCTGAGCAGCGACTTCGCGGTACCCGGCTCACCGACGAGCATGAGGCCGCGTGTCGTCGCCAGCGTCACGAGGCAGCGATCGACGAGGGAGGCCGGCAGGACGAGCTTCGCCTTCACGCCGCGACGATCGTCGCCGAGGAGGAACGTGCGCGCCGCACGGAGCGAGAGCTCCCAGCCCGGCGGGCGCGGCCCGTCGTCGGAGGCACGGAGCCGCTCGAGCTCTTCGGCATGCAGGATCTCCGCAGGTGGCCGCTGATAGCGCCCCGCCTCCGGCTTGTCCTCGCTGCGCGCTTCCTCGCTCTTCTTCTTCGCCGCCACGTCTCTCCTCCGAGTGGGCGTGAGGCTACCTCGCGTCGCGCCCCGGGAACGACCGGTTTCGCGCGACGCGGCTGTCTCTTCGCGCGCACCGCACTACACACGTGGCTCCCACACGCGAGGCGCCGCGGCGCCGACCGCACGACCACTCGATCCCGAGAAGCGATGCCTTCTCGATCTCCCGGAGAACGCTCGATGACCCGTCACGCACGCACCACGATCCTCGCGCTCCTCTGCCTCACCGCGCCCCTCACCGCGTGCGGCGAAGACCACACCGAAGGCGTCGCGCCCGCGACGGTCGCCCCGACCACGCCGTCGACGCCGACGACGCAGGCGCCGACCACGCCCGAGGCCACACCGACGAGCGCCGCAGGCACCACCGCGCCGAGCACCGATCAGGCGCCTCCCGACACCGTGTCCCTGCCGATCGCACGCGATCGCTCGACGCTCGGCTTCACGGCCGCGAAGGTCACCGCCTCGCACGACGGCTCGTTCGGCGAGTGGAGCGGCACGATCGATCTCGCGCGTTCGGGCGATCCGACGGCGAGCCGCGTGAACGTCTCGATCGTGGTGGACTCTCTGGTCATCGAGCCCGCGCGCCTCGCGGGGCATCTGCGCACGCCCGATCTCCTGGACGTCGCTCGCTTCCCGACGGCGACGTTCCGCTCGACACAGATCGCCGCCGGAGCGACCGGCCAGGTCGGTGACGCGGCGGCGACACACACCGTCACGGGAGACTTCACGCTGCACGGACAGACGCGCGCCATCACCTTCCCCGCGATCATCACCGTGACCGACGGAGAGGTCTCCGCGCGGGCGGAATTCTCGATCAACCGGCAGGACTTCGGGATCACCTACCCGGGCATGCCCGACGATCTCATCCGCGACGAGGTCGTCATCCGCTTCGACATCCACGCGCCTCGCACGTGACGAGAAGCGAGCGGATCCTCACGGTCGGCCCGTTCGACACACGCGTGAGCGCCGCGTCACCCGACTGTGACAAATCCGACGCTCATGTGACACTGCATCCGGATACAGGGGCGCTCGCCGTCACCAACGCGTGGTGGAGGAGGCGCTCTGGCCATGTCTCGCCACATCGACGTCACGCTCGTCCTCGTCCTGGGTCTGGCCGGTGTTCTCTTCGCGACGACGGCCGCCGCACAGTCGTCACCCGCGTCACCGGAGCCCGCGGCGGGCACGTCCACCGAGCAGCCTGCGGGCGAGTCCGCCACGGAGAGCTCCGGCACCGAGACCTCTGGCACCGAGACCTCTGGCGGCGAGACCTCGGTGACCGAGACGTCGACCGAGACGACGGCCGACGCCGAGGGCACTGGGGCCACCCAGACGTCCACTGGCCCGGTCGCGGCGGTGGAGCTCGCGTCTCCGACCGCTCCGCCCGAAGAAGAAGAGGCCGAAGAAGAGGAGGACCCCACCCCGCCCGTCGCGGTGGCGTGGGGACGGGGGCTGACGTTCCACTCCGACGACGACCTCTTCTCGATGCAGATCCGCGGTCGCGTCCAGCTCCAGGCCTTCGTCGAGTCAGGCGTGAGCGCGAGCGACCCCGCGAGCGTGGACTTCATGATCCGGCGCGCGCGCCTCGTGTTCCGCGGTCACTTCCTCAGCGCGAACCTCGAGTACTACGTGCAGCTCGGCATGGCGCCGCGCGACATGGAGCCCGACCTCCTCGTCCCCGTGCGTGACGCGAACATCGCGTGGACCGGCCTGCGCGACCTGAGCCTCCGCGTCGGCGTGATGAAGGTGCCGTTCAGCCGCGAGCGTGTGATCTCGAGCTCGGCCCTGCAGCTCGTGGATCGCTCCATCGTCAACGCCGAGCTCTCGCTCGATCGCGACAACGGCATCCAGCTCTACTCGAACGACCTCTTCGGGCTCGGCGGCTATCTGGGCTACCAGCTCGGTGTCTTCGGTGGTGACGGCCGCCTGCGCGTGAACAACGACCTCGGCCTCCTCTACGTGGCGCGCGTCCAGGTGCAGCCCTTCGGCCGCTTCGACGATCAGCTCAGCGAGGCCGACCTCACGCGCGAAGAGCGCCTGCGCCTCTCGGTCGGCGGTGGCTTCGCCTACAACGAGGACACCAACCGCCGCCGCCGCACCACGACGGACTTCTATCAGCTCGCTCGCTTCAGCTACTTCCACGCCGAGGCCGATCTGATCCTCAAGTACGCAGGCTTCTCGCTGCAGAGCGAGTTCCTCTGGCGTCAGGTGGACGGCCCCGCGCAGCAGACGAACCTCGACCCGATGATGACGGAGGTCACCGAGACCTCCGGCAACGCGATGGGCTGGTTCGTCCAGGCCGGCTACCTCTTCGACTTCGCCCCGGTCGAGATCGCAGCGCGCGTCGCCGACATCTACCCGAACGGCCCGACGAGCGCGGTGCACGCGTCGCGCGAGGTCACGCTCGGCTTCAACTGGTACCCCATGGGCCACGACCTGAAGCTCCAGCTCGACGGCAGCTACCTCGCGAGCGAGCGCGTGAGCGGTGGCGTCACGACGCTGCAGGAGCGGTTCCAGGCGCGCCTCCAGGCCCAGGCCTACTTCTGATCGAGCCCGCCGCAGCCGCGGCGGAGCTGGAACCGGGAGCGCTGCGGTCCCAGAGCCGAGGGCGGATTCCGTCCTCGGCGCAGGGCGTCCCCCGGACTGTCACACGACCGTCACATGGCGCCGGTAGACGCCGCCAAGATCGGAGACCCGATGCGTTCCCTCTCCTTCCTCACGCTCGCCGCGACCCTGCTCGCGCTCGCCGTCGTCGCCTGCAGCGGTGGACACGGCCGTGAGGCCACGCCCAGCCCGAGCACCGAGGGTGAGGGCGAAGGCACCACCGCGCAGCCCACGCGCGGCGGCACGCTCAGCGTGAAGGGCTCGGACACGATGGTGATCCTCGCGCAGCGCTGGGCCGAGGGCTTCATGGCCGCGCACGAGGGCGCGCAGGTGCAGGTCTCGGGCGGCGGCTCGGGCACTGGCATCTCCTCGCTCCTCGGCGGCACCGCCGACATCGCGAACGCGAGCCGCCCGATGAACGACCGCGAGCGCGCCACGCTCTCGAGCGATCGCCACGCGGAGGCGCACGAGACGCGCGTGGCCCTCGATGCGCTCGCGATCTACGTCCACACCGACAACGCGATCGCCTCGCTCACGATGGAGCAGCTCGCGTCGATCTATCGCGGCCAGGTCACGAACTGGTCGGCGGTCGGCGGGCCCGACCGGCCCATCGTCCTCTACAGCCGCGAGAACAACTCCGGCACGTACGCCTACTTCAAGGAGCACGTGCTCCAAAGCCAGGACTTCGCGCTCAACACGCAGACGCTGCCCGGCACGGCGGCGGTGATCAACGCGGTCTCGCACGACGTGAGCGGCATCGGCTACGGCGGCATCGGCTACGCCGAGGGCGTGCGCACCGTGCCGATCACCGGCGCCGACGGCGCGCCCATCGAGCCGACGCTCGAGAACGCGACGAGTGGCCGCTACCCGCTCTCGCGCTTCCTCTTCATGTACACGGCGGGCGAGCCGCGTGGCCTCGCGGCGGACTTCATCGGCTTCGTCACCTCGGAGGAGGGCCAGCGCCTCGTCGAGCAGGCGGGCTTCTACCCACTGCCCCGCGAAGGAGCAGCCGCCGCGCCCGCAGCCGAAGCAGCGCCGGCAGCAGCGGCCGAGGCAGCGCCGGCAGCAGCGGAGGCAGCGCCGGCAGCAGCGGCCGAAGCAGCACCGGCCGGCGCCGCACCCGCAGCCGAAGCGGCCGCCGCGCCGCAGTGACACGAGCCATGCGATGACGACGAGCAACGAGAGCGCCGAGCGTCTGGCCGCCGAACGGCTTCACGTCGTGGTCCCCCCCAAGGGCGACGCGAACCGTGAGCGTGTCAGCGACGCCCCCGCGTCGCGACGCTCCCGGCCACCGCTCGGGCAGGGCCTGCGCACGCCGCTCTCGCATCGCCTCGGCGAGCTCGCCATCCACGCGATGGCGCTCGCCGCGGTGCTCGCCATCGCGCTCATCTTCCTCTTCATCGCGCGCGAGGCCCTGCCGATCCTCTTCGACGCCGCCGCGCAGGAGGAGATCGGCGGGCTCTCCGCGCTCGTCGTGCCCCGCCAGTGGCCCGGCTACGACGAGGCCGCGTACGTGTGGCAGCCCGTCGGCGAGATCCCGAAGCTCAACGTCGTCCCGCTCTTCGTCGGCACCCTCAAGGTCACGCTCCTCTCCATCGTGCTCGCCGTTCCGCTCGCGGTGGGCGCGGCGATCTACGTCTCGCAGTACGCGAGCCGCCGCGCGCGCGAGGTCCTCAAGCCCGCGATCGAGCTCCTCGCCTCGATCCCGTCCGTGGTGCTCGGCTTCTTCGCGCTCATTCTCCTCGCGACGTTCGTCCAGGATCTGCTCGGCACGACCTACCGCCTGAACGTGATCGTCGCGAGCTGTGGCCTCACGCTCGCGATCGCGCCGCTCGTCTTCACCATCAGCGAGGACGCGCTCAGCTCGGTGCCCAAGGACCTCGTGCACGCCGCCCTCGCGCTCGGCGCGCGCAAGCACCAGGTCGTGCTCCGCGTCGTGGTGCCCGCCGCGCTCCCCGGCATCGCGGCCGCGGTGATCCTCGGCGTCGGCCGAGCGATCGGCGAGACGCTCGTCGTGCTCATGGCCTCGGGCAACGCCGCGGTCGTGGAGCTCTTCGACCCGACCACGAGCGCGCGCACCGTCACGGCGACCATCGCCGCCGAGCTCGGCGAGGTCACGCAGGGCGACCCGCACTGGCGCGTGCTCTTCCTCCTCGGGACGATGCTCTTCGTCGTGACGTTCTTCCTCAACCGCGCGGGCGCGGCCGTCATCGAGCGACTGCACCGCCGCCTGAGCGGAGGCGCGTCGTGAGCCCCGCATGCGAACCGCACGTGGAGGCGCGCTGATGCGTTACTCGCGCGGCGACTGGGTGCTCGCAGGGGTCTCCGGCCTCGCGGTGGCGATCCTGCTCGGCACGACGCTCGTCCTGCTCGGCCTCATCGTGTCCGAGGGCGCAGGCCAGATCAGCGTCGAGTTCCTGACGAGCGAGCCCGCCTCCGATCTCACCGGCGGCGGCATCTTCCCCGCGATCGTCGGCACGATCTTCCTCACGCTGCTCATGACGATCACGGGCGTCCCGGTCGGCATCGCGACCGGCATCTACCTCGCCGAGTACGCGCCGCGTGGCTCGCGCGCCGCGGGCGTCATCCGCGCGGCCGTGCAGAACCTCGCGGGCGTGCCCTCGATCGTCTTCGGCCTCTTCGGCCTCGGCTTCTTCGTGATGTTCGTCGGACGCGGCATCGACGATCTCGTCTACGGCCCCGGCGAGCCCGTGTGGGGCCGGCCCGCGGTGATCTGGTCCTCGCTCACGCTCGCCGTGCTCACGCTGCCAGTCGTGATCGTCGCGACCGAGGAGGCCCTCCGCACGGTGCCCAACGATCTGCGCATGGCCTCGATGAGCCTCGGCGCGACGAAGTTCCAGACGATCTTCCGCATCGTGCTGCCACAGGCCTCGAGCGGCATCCTCACCGGCGTGATCCTCGCGGTGAGCCGAGGCGCTGGCGAGGTCGCGCCGATCATCTTCACGGGCGCGGCGAACTACCTCCCGTATCTCCCGACCGATCTGCGGGACATGCACATGCACCTCGGCTACCACGTGTTCGCGCTCTCCACGCAGAGCCCGAACGTCGACGCCGCACGGCCCGCGCTCTTCGGCACCGTCCTCGTCCTGCTCGCCCTGACCTTCTCGCTCAACCTCGCCGCGGTCCTGCTCCGCAACCGCGCGCGCGCCCACGCGATGGCCCATGCCTGACACCGTCCCCTCCCAGTCGAGCACCGCCGCCGCGCCCCAGGCTTCCCCCGAGCCGAAGATGGACGCGCGCGGCGTGGTCGTGCGCTACGGCCAGAAGGTCGCGATCAACGACGTGTCGCTGCCCCTCGCGGATCGACAGGTGACCGCGCTCATCGGCCCGTCGGGCTGCGGCAAGTCGACGTTCCTCCGCTCGCTCAACCGCATGAACGACCTCGTCGACGGCTGCCGCGTCAGCGGCCGCATCACGCTCGACGGGCAGGACATCTACGCGCCGCACATCGACGCGGTGGACGTGCGGCGCCGCGTCGGCATGGTCTTCCAGCGCTCGAACCCCTTCCCGAAGTCGATCTTCGAGAACATCGCGTTCGGGCTGCGCATCGGCGGAGAGACGCGCTCGAGCGTGCTGCGCGAGGTCTGCGAGAAGTCACTGCGGCGCGCGGCGCTCTGGGACGAGGTGAAGGATCGCCTCGAGAGCTCCGCGCTCTCGCTCTCGGGCGGTCAGCAGCAGCGCCTCTGCATCGCGCGCGCGCTCGCCGTCGAGCCCGAGGTGCTCCTCATGGACGAGCCCGCCTCCGCGCTCGACCCGATCGCGACCGCGCGCATCGAGGAGCTCATCCGCAAGCTCGCGACCGACTACTCGATCGTGATCGTCACGCACTCGATGCAGCAGGCCGCGCGCGTCAGCGACACGACTGCGTTCTTCTACATGGGCGAGCTGATCGAGCACGGCCCGACCGAGGCGATCTTCACGCGCCCCAAGCAGAAGAAGACCGAGGACTACATCACCGGCCGCTTCGGGTGAGCGCCGAGTGACGCCCTTGACCGTGTCCCGAAACCATGACCGAATCGTCATGGTTTCAGGAGACGCCATGCGCCACGCCCCGCTCTTCGCTGCCGCCCTCGCGTCGCTCGCCTCGATCAGCTGCGACGGCAGCATGCCCATCACGCCGCCCGCGCCGCTCGTGCACGAGTTCCCCGCGGTCTCGCTCGACGTGGGCGAGGAGGTGCTGAGCCTCTGCCAGAGCTGGACGCTCGACAACGACGAGCCGCTCTTCGTGAACGCGGTGCACATGAGCGCCGGCCCGGGCTGGCACCACTCCAACTGGACCTTCGTCCCCGAGGACACGTTCGTCGGCGACGACGGCACGTGGCGCTGCAGCGAGCGCGAGTTCAGCGAGGTCGCGGCGAGCCTGCGCGGCGGCGGTGTCTTCTTCGCGCAGTCGACGCAGGCGACCGAGGAGCACCAGGAGTTCCCCGAGGGCACGATCTACGTGATCCCCGCGCGCTCGCGGATCATCGGCTCGGTCCACGTCCTCAACACGACGGGCGCGCCGCTCTCGAGCTCGATCCGCTTCCAGGTGGACCTGCTCGCACGTGGGCAGGTCAGCACGGTCCTTCAGCCGCTGGCGATCGACAACCGCGGCATCGACCTCCAGCCGCGCACGACGACCGAGGTGATGACCGAGTGCGACTTCGATCGCGCCACGAGCGGTCCCCTCGAGGCCGAGGTGTTCTACGTGCTCCCGCACTATCACGGCCTGGCCGACGGCATGCGCATCGAGGTCTTCGGTGGCGATCGCGACGGTGAGGTCGTCTTCGAGACGACGGGCGGCATCGGCAACGCGCTCGGCGGCCCAGTGGATCCACCGCTCTCGCTCGCGGGTGCGCAGGGCCTTCGCGTGCGCTGCACGTACACGAACACGAGCAACGAGGCCGTCGGCTGGGGCACGAACTCGGCCGACGAGATGTGCACGATGCTCGCGTACGTCACGGGACCCAACCAGCTCGGTGGCACGGCCGGAACGATCGAGGAGACCGTCACGCTCGAGAACGGCACCATCCAGCAGCGCTCGAGCTGCTTCGCGGTGGGCGCGCGCGGACGACAGCCCTGACCCCACGCCA
>JBILLJ010000236.1:0-8882 GCA_044376125.1 Sandaracinaceae bacterium | reverse complement strand
CGGCATGATGCAGCCCGGCATGATGCAGCCCGGCATGATGCAGCCCGGCATGATGCAGCCCGGCATGATGCAGCCCGGCATGATGCAGCCCGGCATGATGCAGCCCGGCATGATGCAGCCCGGCATGCCCATGCAGATCGCGCCGGGGACGCGCGTCCACGCGCAGTGGCACGGCGACGGCCAGCTCCACCCCGCGACGGTTCGCAGCTTCGAGAACGGCATGTACCAGGTCGACTGGGCCGAGCCGCACCTCGGAGGCAACGCGTACGTCTACGCGCAGCAGATCCAGGTCCCTTCGGGCGCGCCGGGCATGGCGCCCAACATGGGCGCGCCGGGCATGCACAAGGAGATGAAGCCCGACATGCACGGCAAGCCCGGGCAGGACATGCACGGCAAGGGCATGCAGCCCGACTACGGCAAGCAGGCGCACGACCCGTACGGCAAGCAGCAGGACCCGTACGGCAAGCAGCAGGCCCACGACCCGTACGGCAAGCAGGGCCACGACGTCCATGGCAAGGGCATGCAGCCCGACCACGGCAAGCAGGCGCACGACCCGTACGGCAAGCAGGGCCACGACGCGCACGGCAAGGGCGGCATGCCCCAGCAGGCGATGCCGCAGCAGAAGGGCAGCATGGGGCACTCGATCGGCGCGCACGTGTCGGCGCAGCACCCGAACGGCAACTGGTACCCCGGCCGCATCGTCGCGATGCAGAACGGGATGATCGGCGTGGACTGGGACGACGCGAAGCTCGGTCAGTCGAGCTGGGTGCAGCCCCACCAGGTCCGCGGCTGACGCACCTGCGCCTCGTTCGTGGCCCCGCCCGACCGCGCCATGGGGAGCGCGATCGCGCGGGGCCTCGTCGCGACGGGTGTGCGCGCGATCGCTGGCGTCACTCGTAGAGGAAAGCCGTCACGCCATCGACGGCGAGCGTCGCGCTGATCGCCTGACAGTCTCCCTCCGCATCGCGGCCGAGATCGGCGTAGGTGCGCAGCACGAGCATGACGGCGCCCATCAGATCCGAGGGGATCGTGAGCCCCTGCGCGACCATGATCATCTCGTCGACCGAGATGCCGCCGCCCAGCACGCCCTGCCAGGTGCCGTCGTCCGCACGCACGAGCCGGATGCGCGAGTCCTCGACGTGCAGCGTGAAGCGGGCATCGAGGATCTGCACCGGCAGCGCGACGGGCGCGGGGCCGAGCTCCAGCACTCCGTCGGTCAACGTCGCGCCCTCGACCGTCGTCACCTCGCCCTCGGGCTCGAGATCGAAGGTCTGTCCCGGCAGCACGCGACCGTCGGTACCGAGCAGCGGCGTCCCGGCGACGGGCCGCAGCCGCACGGTCACGCACGGATCGTTCATGGGGTCGTCCACACCGAGGAGCTCGATCGCGATGAGCAGCTGACCGTTGTCGATCGCGGTCTGGAGGACGTCGTCGAGACGGAGCCCGCCGGTCTGCTCCTCGATGATCGGCAAGAGCTGCGAGATCTGGTTGTCGATGCCCATGCGGCCATCGGACGAGGTGAAGTCGGCCTTGCGGCACGTCTGCGCGTCGCCCCGATCGGAGACGCGACCATCGAGATCGAAGCCGTCGCTCACGCCCATGTCCTCCCGCGTGAACGTGATGCCGCGGAAGAGGATGACGCTGTCGTGTTGCCCCGGTGCGGTGGTGCACATCGGCGTCGCCTCCGCGACGCAGCCCCCAGCGCTCGCGCCGAGCGTGACGCTCGTGCCCGCGAGGACGGCGGCCGCCGCCATCGTGGCCGGGAGCACCGCGCGGCGCTTCGTTCGTGCGTGGCTCATGTCTCGATCGCTCCCAGACCGTCGGTCGTGTGGGCCTCACCGAAGCCGTACTCGTCCGCGCGTGCGCCGACGGCGCGCATGAGCGTGAGCATGACCTTGCTGGCGTTCTCGTTGGACGGAGAGCGGTAGTGGACGTTCGGGCGCAGCGCGCCGCTCGCCTGGCCGGCGATGACCATCGGGTAGTCGTCGAGCGCGTGCGTGCGGCCGAAGCTGCAGTCCGTGGTGCAGAGCACGGCGGAGTGATCGAGCAGCGTGCCCTCGCCCTCGGGGACCGCGGCCATGCGCGACACGAGGTACGCGAACTGCGCCATGGTGAAGCGCACGATGCGCTCGTGCTCGGGCTGCGGATCGGGCTCGTCGTGTGTGAGCTGGTGGTGCCCCGACTCGATGTCGAGGAAGAGCATGTTGTTCACGGGCTGCGAGAACGCGTCGTAGAAGACGCGCGTCTGATCGCAGGCCATCGCCATCACGAGGAGATCACAGATCACGCGGTTCTTGAGCTCGAGCTGCGGGCGCCCCTCGACGTCGGGATACTCGGCCTCCGGCATCTCGGGACGCGCGCACGCATCGAGCATCGGCGGGTCTTCCTCGAGGCGGCGCAGCTGCCCCTCGAGCTGGCGGATGCCCTCGAAGTGCTGATCGAGGCGCGCCCGATCGGCCGCGCCCACGCGCGCACGGAGGCGCTGCGACTGCTCCGACACCGCGTCGAGCACGCTGCGCCGGAGACCGAGGCGCGGATCCACCATGCCCATCTCGCCGGGCAGGCGGAACCCTTCGCCGAAGATGCGCTGGTAGAGCGCGAAGGGGTTCGTCTCGGGCGGGTTCACCATCGCGGGCCCCGTCATCGAGTGGCAGAAGTCCGAGACCTGCACGCCGACCTGGAGCGAGCGGAAGCGCGTCGCGCCGATCTCGTCGGCGATGCGTTGATCGACGCTCGGACCGACGAAGGTGCCATCGACGAGATCGGCGCCCGCGAAGAGCCCGGCGGGGCCCGAGCCGTGCGGGTTCGTGTTCGTGCTGAGCACCTTGGTGCCCGACACCACCGTGCAGTGTTGCTTCACGTCCCCGAGCGGCTCGAGCAGCCCCGTCGCTTCCCACTCGTACGTGTCGGTCGCGAGCATGCGGCCGAGCGCGGGGTTCCAGAGGCGCGGGATCACGCCGTTGCCGAAGAAGAAGACGCCGAAGCGCGTGGGGAAGCCCATGCCGCCTGCGTAGGCCGTGCCGGACTCGTTCAGGAAGAGATCGAGCGCAGGCAGGCCGATGGCGACCGTCGCGCCCGCGAGCGTGCCGCGCAGCAGCGTGCGCCGCGAGATCCCGAGCTTCTTGGCGAACGAGCTCATGGCATCACCTCGTCCATCGTCTCGAGCGGTGGTGTGGCCTCGCGGAAGGCGCGGCTGACGACGATCTCGACCATGAGATCGCGGAAGCGGTAGCCGCCGTTGGCGAAGCGCGTGTAGATGCGGCGGAGCTCGCCGTTCTCGCCTTCGGTCTCGTGGCGTCCGACGGCGACCCGGAACGCCTGCGTCGCGAGGCACTGTGAAAAGCGCGGGTGATCCCGGAGGTGCTCGGCGAGCTCGAGCGCATCGGCGTACGGCACGCCATCGAGGGCGCCGCTCGCGTCGACCACGGCACCGTTCTCCGTGGTGCGTGCACGACCGAGCGAGTCGAAGCCCTCGAGCCCGAAGCCGACGTCGTCGAGGAAGACGTGGCAGCTGGCGCAGACCTCGACCTCCTGGTGCGCGAGCAGCCGCTCACGCAGCGTGCGCGCATCGGGCGAGGGCTCGGGGATCGCCGTGTCCACGTTCGCCGGTGGCGCGGGCACACGATCGCAGAGGAGGCGCTCGCGGACGAACGCGCCCCGGCGCGTGGGCGAGGTCGCGTTGGGGTGTGCGTTGGGCGCGAGCACCCCGACCTGACCGAGGAGGCCACGACGCGGCCCGTTCTCGGGCAGCTCGATGCGCCCGAAGTCCTCGCGCGGTGCGCGCACCTCGTAGATGGCCGCGAGGCGACGATCGACGAACGTGACGCGCGTCGTCAGGATGTCGCGGATGTCGGTCTCCTCGTCGAAGACGAGGTTCGTGAACACACGCACGGTCTCTTCGCGGGCCGCGGGCCCGACGTCGGGCGAGGCGTGCACGAAGACGGTCGGGTCCTTCACCATGCGATCGAGCTCGCGCAGCGCGAGCCAGTCCTCGACGAAGGCACGAACACCCTCGCGAGCGCGCGCATCGCCGAGCATCCGAACGGCCTGTGCCCGCGCGCCCTCGTCCGTGTCGAGCTCACCTCCCTCGGCGGCCTCGAGCAGCTCGTCATCGGGCGGCGCGTCCCAGAGGAAATACGCCATGCGGGTCGCGAGCTCGTGGCCCTCGTAGCGAAGGTGCGCGGGATCGCTCGCGTCGATCGGCGCGCCGATCTCCTCGCGGAAGAGGAACGACGGCGACTGGAGCAGGAGCGCGATGCCCATCTCGAGCCCGTCGTGGAAGTCCCCGAGCGTCTCTCCGGCGTGCGCCGCGATCTCGGTGGCCTCCGCGAGCTCTTCCGCCGTGAGATCGCGTCGATAGAGCGAGCGGCCCATCGCTGCGAGCGCACGGGAGGCGCAGAGCTCGTCGCGCGCCGCCGAGGGCGCACACGGCACGAGACGCTCGCGGCGTCCGGGCTCCATCGCCTGCTCGGCGATGTCGTACGCCGCGGCCTCGTATTGCTCGACGCCGCGCGGAGAGATGGTGGTCACGGTGGTGCCGGCCGCGACGAGACCGTCGACCGGGTTGTCGGGCTCGAGGCTCGCGGGGCGGGGCAGGACGAGGTCGTCGCCGAACGTCGCGCGCACCGACGCGAAGTACTGTGCGCGCGTCAGGCGCCGCAGGCCCGAGGGCGCGGCCTCGAACGCAGGCACGTGCACCTCGCCGGGCTGCGGCGGCACGAACGGCTCCTCCTCGCCCAGACACGCGCCGAGCCACGGCAGCGCGAGCGCGGAGACGAGGGCGAGAGATCGGGGTGACTGCATGTCGTTGCCTCGCCTCAGGGGTGTGCGTGGAAGGTCGTTCCGGCGATCGGCATCGTGCCATCGACGATGCCGTTCGCCGCCGCGTCGTCGTCGGCCAGGAGGTGCACTCGCGCGAACGCGAGCGCGAAGGTCCAGGTGATGCGGCTCGCGGTCTCGGCGTCGATCGTGTCGCAGCTGTAGGTCGGGATCGCGAAGCTGTTGTGGCAAGCCCCCGCGACGTCGACCCAGTCGAGCACCACCGGTGGCGAGACCTGCGCTTGCTGCGCGGCGCCATCCACGCCGTCGGCGCTGCCCGTCATCGAGAGCATCGGCACCGTCACGCTCGTGTGGCCCGTGTCGCCGAAGAATCGCTCGTCGATGTCGCCCGCGATCGGCATCGCCGCGACGATGCGCGGATCCCCCACGCCCTCCGCGAACACCGCGAGCTCGGCCTCGGTGCACGTGCCGGCGGGCATGCACTCGGCGCGCAGCGCCTCGACGTCGAAGGTCGCGCCCGTGCTCGCCCACACGGTGTGCACCCCGAAGGAGTGTCCCGAGAGCACGAAGCGATCGGTCGCGGCGCGCGAGAGCGGATCGCTCGACGCGAGCGCGGCGACGAAGTCGACCGACTCGGTCACGTCGAGCGAGCGCTCGTAGTAGTGCGCGATGGGCCGCGGGTCCTCGAAGTTGGTGAGCGTGCTGCCCGTGTGCGACGGCATGATCACGAGCCAGCCGTGAGACGCGAGCGCATTGGCCATCGGCCAGCTCGCGCCCGCAAACCCACGCCAGCCGTGCGAGTGCACGAACACCGGGTATCCGCCGGCGTGCGCGGGATCGGCTGCGGGCGCATCGACGATCGCGACCTCGTCGCGGAACAGGCCCTCGTAGCGAGGGTGATCGCCGTTCACCGCGAGCGTCGGATACCAGAGGTGCACGCTGATCTCGCGCGCCTCGGTCTGCCCGCGTGGCACGTAGGACAGCGGGAAGGTCCGGTAGCCGACGCCGAAGGGCCCGAGCTCCGTCACGGGCCAGTCGAGCGGATCCCCCGTGGGCGGCGTGCGCTGCGCGTCGGGCAGCGGGCCCGCGTCCGTCGGCGTGAACGCATCGGCCGCGGCCACGAACGCATCGGGATCATCGACGCTCGCGTCCGGTGTCTCGGCGCCACCACCGCAGCCGAAGGACAGGCCCGCCAGGAGAGGAACCACGAGCCGAGGCGCGCCGCCGGGGATTGTCTGCACGGACAAGGATCTCATGCCGACCCGTCGATCACGTCAAGGACCTCGTGCTATCTGCGCCGCGTGCGACCGACGTCCCCCCGCTTCGTGACCTCGGCGCTGCTGGTGCTCGCGGTGCTCACGTCGCCTGCGCTCGCGAGCGCCGAGCTCGCCGAGGCGCCGCCGCCACCGCCCTGCTACGGCACGACGCCCGTGGGCTCGCGCGTGTGCGCGGGGCTCGACGCCGCAGGCAGGGGCCACTGGGCCGAGGCCGAGGCGCTGCTCGAGTCCGCACGCCTGCTCGAGGATCCGATCCTCGCGCTCCACGCCGCCGAGATCGACGCCGCGCTCGCGAGCGCGCGCGCGCACCTCGGCTCGCTCGACGTGCACTGCGCGCCGCGCGGCGCGAGCATCGCGGTCGACGGCCTCGAGCGCGACATCGACCCGATCGAGCGCCCACTGCGGCTGACGCTCGGCGCGCACACCGTGCGATGCAGCCTCGCCAATCACGAGCCCGCCGAGGGCGCGGTGACGATCGAGGCCGGGACCATCACGAGCCTCTCGCTCTCCCTCACGCCCATCGATCGACGGCCCGTGCTCGAGCGAATCGGCTCACCCGGCGAGGCGCAGCGCATCGTCGGCATCACGGCGCTCGCGCTCGGCGGCGTCTCGGTGGCCGTGGGCGTCGGCACGCTCGTCGCGGGGCTCGAGTCGCGCGCGGCAGACCGCGAGAGCTACTTCGACGTCGCGCGCGGAACGTTGATCGCGGGCGGTGTGCTCGTCGTCGCGGGCCTCGTGCTCGTGCTCACTGCCGAGTGAGGAAGCGGCGAGCGAGGCGCGTGCTCTCAGGCGGCGCGGAAGCGCTGACCCCGGCGCGTCGCCGCGCGCTCGGTGCCGCGACGCCGCTCCTTCTCGAGCTCGATGAGGTACTCGTCGAAGTCGACCTGCATCGTGTGGCGCGCGCTCGGCACGTAGCGCTCGAACATCACGCGCCGCTCGCGCTCCATGTCGGCGTCGATCTCGCTGCGCTCGGGGAGCGTGTACTCGCCGAGGAGGTGCGCCGCGATCCACTCGGACTGCGCGTCCGCGAGCGGCATGATCGCGCCGAGCGGCTGGAGCAGGCCGACGAAGAAGAGGCCCGGGATCTCGGGGTGGAACACGCGGCGGAAGAGCGGGAGGTCGTTGTCCTTCGCAGACACGAACGACGGATCGAAGAAGGGGAAGGAGACCTTGTAGCCCGTGCAGTACACGAGCACGTCCGCCTTCTCCTCGGAGCCGTCGACGAAGCGGATCCGATCCCCCTCGAGGCGCTCGATGTTGGGGCGGTAGTGGATCGCACCGTGCGTCATGCGATCGAGGATCCGACCGCTGATCGTCGGGTGCGCGGAGCCGAAGCGGTGATCGGGCGCGGGCAGACCGTAGCGCGTGAGATCACCGACCGAGGCCCGGAGGAGCGCCTCGCCGATGCGGCGCCGCACACGGAACGGAAGGCGCGGGTCGACGAAGATCGTGTCGAGGGGCCGCCCGAAGAGGTACTTGGGGACGATCCAGGCGCCCCGGCGCGAGCAGAGCACGACGCGCTCGGCGACGTAGGAGGCCTCGACGGCGATGTCCATGGCGCTGTTGCCCATGCCGAGCACGACGACGCGCTTGCCCGTGAAGAGCTCGGGCGTGTCGTACCCGTGCGCGTGCATCACGACGCCGTCGAACCGCCCGGGGAACGGCGGGTCGGGCCAGCGCGGATCCCAGTGGTGCCCGTTGGCGACGATCACGGCGTCGTACGTGCGCGTCTCGACGCGGGCCTCGCCGTACACGTCGAGCGCGACGGTCACGTCGAAGCGGCCGTCTGCGCGGCGCGCGATGCGCCGAACCTCCGACTCGAAGGTGATCCGCCGTCGCACGTCGAACCGATCGATGTAGGCGTCGAAGTAGGCCGCGATCTGCGCGTGGCTCGGGAAGTCCGGGTAGTCGCGCGGCATCGGGAAGTCGTGAAAATGCATCCGATCGCGCGACGTGTTGATGTGGAGCCACCGGTAGCAGGCGCTCATCCCGTTCTTGTTCTGGTAGACCCAGTTGCCGCCGACACGGTCGCTCTTCTCGAAGCAGTCGAAGGGCAGGCCGCGCTGCGACAGGACCTTGGCGGCGGCGATGCCCGAGCTGCCGGCGCCCACGATGCACGTCTTGGGATGAGGCATGGACGTGCGAGCGTAACGCGCCGACGCGACGCTTCGGGCTCTCCGTTCGTCGGCGACTGCGGCCGACGCGCGCGGCGCTTGTTCGCCGTGGCGGCGCTCGCATAGAGTCCTCGGCTGGAGGATCCATGACGCTCACCGCTCGCTCGCTCTCTCTGCTCACGGCCACTGGCCTGTCTCTCGCGCTCGCGGCCTGCGGCGGCGGCGGTGGAGGCGGTGGCGGTGGTGGCGGCGGTGGTGGCGGGACGAGCGGCGGCGAGACGTCGTACGCAGGCCCGATCCAGTCGACCGACGTCGCGCTCGGTCAGCAGCGCTACGACTCGCGCTGCGGCAACGCCTGCCACAACTCCGGTGGCGGGCCGGCGCTCGCGAACATCGGATGGACGGCCGAGCGCACGCGCCGCCAGATCCGCGAGGGCTCCGGCGGCATGGCGGCCATCGGTGTGACGCGCCTCTCGGACGAGGACATGGAGGCAGTGCTCGCCTACCTGGTCACCATCGGCGCAGTGACGGACGAGTCGGGCGGTGCGCAGCCCGCCGGCGAGACCGCCCCCGCGCAGTGAGCACGCCGGCGCGCGCTCCGGCGCGTGCCTCAGCGGGTGCGACGACCCGTGAGCATGCTCGTGTCGTCGTGGTCGAGGCCGCCGATCACGTCCCCGTCGTCCCCGAAGTCCAGCCCGTCGTCCATCGTGGT
>JBILLJ010000235.1:0-8949 GCA_044376125.1 Sandaracinaceae bacterium | reverse complement strand
TTGGGCCCGGCCATGCGCTCCGCGAGCGCAGTGGAGTATCTCGAGGTTGACGGTCTCGATCTGACGATGACCTCGTTGCCTGGACTGAGGGTGAACTGGCTCACGGGGGTTGGGGTCATCCTGGACGGGGCGGTACTCGATGACGTCCGAATCTCTGAGAGCAACCTCGAGAAGGCGAGCCTCCGCGGCGCAGTCATCGACGACTCGGTGCTCTTCGACTGCAAGTTCTCCGCGGCGAATTTCGCAGGCCTCGAGAGCGCCCGCACCTACTGGTCCCACTGCTCCTTCCGTCAGGCAGACCTACGTGAGGTGACTTTCGTCGATTGCCGCGTGGAGGCATGTCACTTCGAGGGTGCGCAGCTGAGTGGCGCCCGGTTCGAGCGGTGCGTCCTGCAGCAACTCGACCTGACCAGCATCGACAGTATTCTCGACCTGCTCTTCGGGTGTCGCCTCGAGGCCTGTCGACTGCGCCCCGACCAGGCCCAAGAACTGGCTGCCGGCGCGAACGTTCTCGTCGAGCAGAAGACTGATCTGTAGCAGTCGGCTTCAGTGGGGTATGGATGGCCAGGCGCTCCTCCCATCTCTGTGACAGCGGAATCAGAGAAGCAATGCACAGCTCCGTGCAGAGACCTCCTTGTGCTCCGGCGTTGCATTTGCGCGCCCCTCGAGAATGCCGATGAAATCGGGGGGCGCAGTGTGTCATGGGTCCACTCGTTCGCAGGGAGGTTCGTCGCAGACACCGCAGGTCGTCCGTCGATTGGCCTCGAGTCGGCGGGCGCGGGCTTCGCGACAAGCGTCTTCCAGTGCGGGGGCGGTCTCCCGGCCGGCGTCGTGTTCGGCGGAGACCACCTCGAGCCGGCCACGGCGCACCCACGGGCGCAGCGTCGAGGCGGGGACCTTCACGGAATCGTCGAGAGTCCGCCCCGCCACGATGGAGCTGCGGAGGCGATGATCGTACGCTCGCCGACGCGGCGCTGCTCGTCTCGACTGGCACGCTCGGGCTTTGCGGCGGGTACTGCTGGCCCGTTGGCGTGGTGCTGGGAGATGCGATGGTGGGACTGCACCGCTCCCTCCCCCGGCCCCTCCCGCACGCGGGAGGGAGGCGCTTCGCGAGGGCGTTGCGGTGGCTCGTGAGTGAGCTTCGTGGACATGCCCGGGTGGCCGTAGCGAGGATCGGCCGGCCTCGTCGAACACGACGCCGACGAACGAGGCGGGTAGGCGCGAGCGATTGCGTCGACGCCGATGCGCGAGCGGCGCGGGTCGGTGTGAGCGACGGGAGCGGCGCGGCGTGGCGCGAGCGTTGGGTCGGGTCTCGTCGTCGCGGAGGTCGTCGTCGTGGCGGACGGCGGTCGCGGAGGTTCTCGCTCGTCGCGCGAAGGATGTCTGGTTCGGGGTGGGGCGATCGGGATAGAGTCGCGGCTCGACGAGGATTCGATGAGCGAACCGAGTGGCGGAAGCGGCAGCGGAAGTGGGTCAGGACCCGCGGGGGGCGTGGGCTCGCAAGTCGCGCAAGGCGTGAGCTCGGCGGCGACGACGGCAGCGGGCGCACAGCAGCTCGAGAACGACCCGGTCGCGGGCGCGACGCAGATGGTGAGCGGCGCGGCGGGCGTGGCCGGCGCGGCGGGCGTGGAGGACGCCGAGCAAGTCGCGGATGCGGCGAGCGCGGCGTCTTCGGCGGCGCAGGCTGCGCAGGCGATGGAGCACGATCCCGTCGGGGGCCTGCTCGGGATGGTCGAGGCGGGTGCGGCAGCGGCGGGCGCGGCCGGCGCGCAGCAGCAAGCGACGCAGGCCGTCTCGAGCGCGGCGAGCGCAGCGCAGAGCGCGATCGGCGCGGCAGGGTCGGCGCAGGGCGCGGGCAGCACCGCGCAGGGCGCAGCCTCGAGCGCCCGGGCGGCGCGCGCGCAGCCAGCGGCCGCAGGGCCAGCAGCGCCCGCGGCGGCGCCGAGCAGCACGGGCTCCGCAGCACCCGCGGGTACCGGTGGTGGTGGGGCGTCCGACCAGGCGAGCTGGCAGTTCAACAGCGCCGATCGCCTGCACGTCCGCTACTCGTTCCAGAGCGACGCCGAGGGTGGCGATGGCTGGCGCGTGCAGCGCGTGGTGCTCGAGGAGCGCATGGACCGGCCGTACGAGGCCGTGCTCGACCTCTCGAACGACGACACGAGCGCCGACCCGCTCGCGCTCCTCGGTCAGCCCGCCGTGCTCACGATCGAGCGCCACGCCGTCCGTGACGTGCATGGCGTGATCCGTCGCGTCGAGCGCGGCGGCGGTGGCGGCTCGGACCGATCCGTGACGGCGCGCGTGCACCTCGTGCCGGCGCTCTGGACCCTCTCGCAGACGCGGAACACGCGCGTGTTCCAGGAGAAGGCCGTCAAGGACATCCTCCAGGAGGTCCTCGAGGCGGGATTGGGCCCCTTCCAGCGTGAGGTCCAGTTCGATCTCCAGGGCACGTATCAGCCCCGCGAGTACTGCATGCAATGGGAGGAGTCCGACTTGGATTTCTGCCATCGACTCATGCAGGAAGAGGGCATGTGGTACCACTTCGACCACTCCGGTGATGCCGAGAAGATGGTCATCGGGGACACCGCGAGCTCCTTCGAAGGCCTCGAGACACAAGACGGCAATCCCGTGCCGTACACGCCCGTCGGTCAGGGCTCGAGCCCGATCGAGGCGGTCATGGAATTCCTGTCCGGGCGACAGCTCGTGCCGAACAAGACCACGGTGCGCGAGTACGACTGGACGCGTCCGGCCACCGACTTCAAGGGCGAGGCCGAGCTCACCGGCAGCGCCGCGGCGAGCGCGGACGAGCCCGCGATGGAGGAGTACTTCCACGGGCCTGCGGTGCACTTCAGCCAGTTCAGCTCGCCCTCGTTCGGCGGAGACGACATCGCGAAACAGGCCGATCTCGTCAAGCGTCGACGGGCCACGGAGATCGACGTCGCGCGGGCCACGAGCGAGCTCACGCTCGCCTCACCGGGCCAGCGCTTCGAGCTCACCGGACATCCGCACGTGGAGCTCGATCGAGAGTGGTTCGTCGTGGCGGTCCGCCACGAAGGGCAGGGCGCGGGCGACGGCGGCGGCGAGGGCGGCGTCGAGTACGTCAACCACCTCGAGCTCATGCCGGCCGACGTGGACTGGCGCCCGCGCCGCACGCAGTGGAAGCGACGCGTGCACAGCGTCCTCACGGCGACCGTCGTGGGGCCGAGCGGCGAGGAGATCCACACCGACGTCCACGGTCGCATCAAGGTCCAGTTCCACTGGGACCGAGAGGGCCAGAAGGACGATCACTCGAGCTGCTTCATCCGCTCGATGCAGCCGTGGGCCGGCCAGGGCTGGGGCTTCGTCTTCCTGCCGCGCATCGGCATGGAGGTCGTCGTCACCTTCGTCGACGGCGACATCGATCGGCCGCTCGTGATCGGCAGCGTCTACAACGGCCAGAACCCGCCGCCGTACGCGCTGCCCGACGACAAGACCAAGAGCACGATCAAGAGCAACTCGAGCCCGGGCGGCGACGGCTTCAACGAGCTCCGCTTCGAGGACGCGGCCGGCAGCGAGGAGATCTTCATCCATGCCCAGAAGGACATGAACGAGGTCGTCCTCAACAACCACACGCGCGACGTCGGCGCCGACGAGTCCATCCACGTCGCCGGCAACCGCTCCAAGAGCATCGACGTCAACGAGACGATCACCATCAAGGGCCACCAGCAGATCACCATCCAGGGCGAGGGCAACCCGAACCAGGGAGCGGTGAAGGGCGGCCAGATGAACATCACGGGCAAGTACAGCCTGTATGCGAACGACGAGATCATCGTCGAGGCCCCGAACAAGATCACGCTCAAGGTCCCCGGCAGCTCCATCGTGATGGAGCCGGGCAAGATCACGCTGACGAGCGGCGACAAGTCCACGGTCGTGCTCGACGCCAACGTGCTCGCGAAGTCCTCGGGCGGCAGCTCGATGTTCCTCGACGCGAACGCGAACTTCCACGCGAACGGCGGCGGCGACATCCTGCTCGACGCGAACGCGGTGATGCGCAGCAACGCGGGCAGCCACGTGACGCTCGACGCGAACGCGCTCACGGCGGCGAGCGCGGGCGCGCAGGCGAACCTCACGGCGGACGCGACGGTGTCCGGCACCAACGCGACGCTCAGCGGCACGGCGGCCTCGACCGTCTCGGCGCCGACGGCGACGCTCCAGGGCGGCGCGGGCAGCGTCGAGGCCTCGGCCTCGGGCGTCAGCGCCTCGGGCCCCACGGTGAACATCGCGGGCGCCGGCTCGACGAGCATCTCGGGCGCGGTCGTGAAGATCAACTGATCGCCGAGCCACGGCGCCGGAGTCGGGCATTCACCGACTGGCATTCACCGACTGGCATTCATCGACTGGCATTCATCGACTGGCATTCATCGACTGGCGTTCATCGAGTCGGGCACCGAGTAGACGATGCGGCGGAAGTTCGAAGAGCTGCGCGAGAACCTCGAGGAATTCGTCCAGCAGGACGAGTACCCGATGCTCGTCGTCGGCTGTCTGGCGGAGGAGCTGGCGTACGTCCTCCAGTTCTTCAAGGGCCTGGGCGAGCCGCACCCCGAGCACTTCCTCGTCTTCTTCCCGCAGCCCTTCCACACGCCGCACGGCTACCTCGACGGCGTCGTCGAGAGCGTGCGGCTGCAGGTCGAGGCCGCGGGGCCGCTGCGCGCGGAGCGGGGCGAGCCGCCCTTTCCGCCGCTGCCGCCCGAGCTCCACGACACGCGGCAGACGCCGGAGAAGCGCCTCTTCGCGACCCTCATGTACCTGCGCACGCTCCTGCCCAACGAGGAGCAGCACCGCGTCATCGTCGGTCTCCTGCCGCTCGAGTGCACCGATCGCCCCGCGTACATCCGGCTGCTCGGCTCGGTGATGCCCGTGACGGAGGTGCCCCCGTGGATGGGCGCGCTCCGCATCGTGGCCTACGACGATCGGCGCGAGCGCCTGCTCCTCGAGGCGATGCGCAAGAACAAGGTAGAGAAGGTCATCACCTTCGAGGTGGACTTCTCCACGCCCGCGCTCACCGACTCGCTCACCAAAGACGCGGCCGACACCACGCTCCCGACGATGGAGCGGATGATGGCGCTGCTCCAGCTCGCCGCGCTGGACTACTCGTACAAGCGATACCAGGACGCCATCGACAAGTACGGTGTGCTCTACACGTACTTCGAGGGCGAGGCGCTGCCCGCCATGCAGGCGATGTGTCTGCTCGGCGTGGGCGACGTGATGCGCGCGGTCGGCAACCTCAAGACCGCGAAGGAGACCTACCAGCGCGGCATCGCGCTCGCGATGGAGCACAAGGCCCTTCCGCCGCTGCTCAATCTGCTGCTCTCGATCACCGATTGTTGCCTCGAGCTCCAGCACTACCCCGATGCCGCGAGCTACGCGGAGTCCGGCACGAAGGTCGCCGCCGGTGTGCTCAACCCTTATGCGTACTGCGACCTCCACGAGAAGTGGGGCCAGGCGCTCGTCGCGCAGAACAAGCTCGCCGATGGCATCGCCATCCTCGAGAAAGCGCGTGAGCTCTGCCAGATGTACGAGTACTTCCACCGCTGGGGCTCGGTGCTCGAGCGCAAGATCGCGCTCTTCCGCGATGCGCGCATGAGCAAGGAGCTCCGCGAGGCCGAAGACGAGCTGCGTGGCGTGCGCGAGCTCGAGCGCCGCGGCGGCAGCGGCGGCGCTGCAGCGCACGGCCACGGAGGCCATTGACCCAGCCTCTCTCCGGCGGCGGCCCTGGCGCGGGCCCGACGGGATCGTCGGGCACGGGCGGTGTGTCCGGCGCAGGCGGCGCGAGCGGGGCAGGTGGCGCGAGCGCGGCAGGCGGCGCGAGCGGGGCAGGCGCGGGTGGCGCGGGCGGTGGAACGGGCGCGAGCGCGGCGGGCTCGGGCTCGACGACGGGAGGCGCGCGACCGGCGGCTGCCCCGCACAGCCCTCCACCACCGCTGATCGCGCCGACGGGCAGTCCCGGCGTCAACTGCGTCGTCGACGTCATCAACAACGTCGCGGCGCCGTTCCGGAGCGCGCCTCCGCCAGAGCAAGGCGCGGCGGGCTGGGTCGCCGCGGGCCTGGGCGGCGTGATGGGTGTGATCGGCGCGCCGCAGCAGATCATCGACACGGCCTTTGCGGCGCTGACGGCGCCGATCGCGGCGATGTTCCCCTCGATGCCCGCGGTGACGCTGCTCGGCATGCACGTCGCGCCGCCGCACACACACACGCATCCGCCCTCGTTCATCCCGCCGGCGCCGCCGGTGCCGCTGCCCTCGCTCGGCATGCTCGTGGGCGCGGGCTCGGTGACGGTGCTGCTCTCGGGCCTCCCCGCGGCGCGCGCGGGCGACATCGGATTGGCCGTCACGTGCGGCTCGCTCGCGCCGCCGTTCGAGGTGTTCACGGGCTCGAGCAACGTCTTCATCGGGGGCGCGCGCGCCGCGCGCATCCTCGACATGACCAAGCACTGCAATCCCACCTCGATGGGCCCAGTCGCTGCGGCGATGGCGGCGGCCGGTGTGGCGGCGGGCGCGGCCGGGGCGATCGCGACGGGCAACGCGTGGGCCGGCGCGCAGGCGGCGGCCGACGCGGCCGTGCTCGCGCTCAAGCTCCTCGCCGGCAAGGACCCGGGCCTTCCGCCCGGCATGGGCGTGCTGATGGGCCCGCCCGTGCCGAACGTGCTCATCGGCGGATTCCCCTGTCCGCCTGTGGGCGAGATGGCGGTCCAGGGCCTCATGAAGGCCCTCAAGTCCGTCGCGCGGTCGATCAAGAACTTCCGCAACGCGCGGCGCGGCAACGCCAAGACGTGCAATGGCACGCACCCCATCTACCTCATCACGGGCGAGAACTTCGACTCGTACGTGGACTTCGTGTCGGAGGGCCTGTTCCGCTGGGAGCGCCACTACACGACGGCGCGTCAGCGGCAGAATGGCCCGCTCGGCTACGGCAATCGGCACTTCTACCAGCGCAGCCTGCGGGTCCGCCTGCACAAGGCCATCTACACCGACTGGGATGGTCAGGAGTTCGTCTTTCCGCGCTTCGAGAAGGGCAGTGACGTCTGCAAGAGCAATGGCTACGTGCTCAGGCGTCTCAGGCGGGGTCGATACCAGCTCTCGTATCGGGACGAGCCGGTCATGGAGTTCTCGGGCGGCGAGTACGATGGCCTCTATCCGCTGAAGAAGCTGATCACGAAGGAGCGCGAGCTCGAGCTCGGCTACGACGAGAAGGGGCGATTGGCCACCTTCACGGAGTGGCAGTGGGAGCCGCGCAAGGAGACTCGGTACGAGCTGCGCTACGACCGGGACGACCGCATCACGGACCTCTACGAGCTCCCGTTCGTGCCATTCGGTTCGACGGCGTCGCCTTCGCCGATCCTGCGTGCGGCGTATGCGTACTCGCGACAGGGCGATCTGACCGAGGCGCGTGACGCCCTCGGCGGCAAGTGGCGCTACGAGCTCGACTGGTTCCATCGGCTCACCAAGCAGACGGATCCGAACGGCTACAGCTACACGTTCAAGTACGACGCCTCGAGCCGCTGCGTCTGGGCCTCGGGTGAAGACGGCCTCTGGTGGGCGGAGGTGAAGTACTTCCCCCAGGACAAGAAGACCGTCTACACCGAGGGTCAGAACGCGACGTGGGAGTTCCACTACGACGACGATGGCTTCCTCCACACGCTCGTCGATCCGTACGGCGGAAAGACGGTCCGCGAGCGCGACGACGAGGGCAAGGTCGTCGAGGTCATCGACTCGGGCGGTCGCGTCATCCGCCTCCTCTACGACGAGAACGGTGCGAACGTCGGCCGCATGGACCGCTTCGGCTACGTGTATCCCACGGAGCTCGAGGCGCCGAACCTCGGCAATCCGTTCGCGCGCGAGCTCCCGAGCACGCCGCTGGCGCGCCTCTTCGAGGGTGTCGTCGATGCCTCGCCGCGCGCCGCGCTCGGCGCGATGGGCTCGCTGATCGGCATGGTCCCGCCGGAGCTCGCCGCGCAGGCGCAGGGCACCTTCCGCGCCCCGTCTGCAGGCGTGCCTGCGCTGCCGGAGGCTCGCGTGGAGCGGGACGCGCTCGGGCGCGTGATCGCGGAGATCGACCCCGCGGGGCGTCGCCGCGAGAAGCGCTACGACGCGACGGGCAACCTGATCGGCGAGCTCGATCGCGACGGCAAGCTCAGCGAGCAGCGCACGACCTCGTGGAACCTCGTGGGTGAGAAGCGCAGCGCGGTCGGCGCGCGCCTCTCGTACCGCTACTCGAACCTCGAGCAGATCACGGCGATCGTCGATCCGAACCAGAACGTCTCGCACTACGACTACGACCTGAAGGAGCGCCTCGTGCGCGTCTCGCGCCTGGGCAAGGTGCGCGAGGAGTACGTGTTCGACCTGGGGGATCACCTCGTCGCGAAGAAGGACTCGCACGGGGCGATCCTGTTCGAGAACGAGATCGATCCCGAGAGTCACTTCGTGGCCAAGCGCAAGCTCGCGAGCGGCGGCGAGCACAGGTATCGCTACGACGCGCGCGGCCGCATCCTCGAGGCCTCGACGGAGCGGCACGACGTGCAGCTGCGGCACGACGGCTCGGGCCGGCGCCTCTCGGACGTGCGCGACGGGGTGGGCATCGAGCACCGCCTCTACGGCGACGGCGGCCGCCGCACGCGCGTGCTCGGCCGCTTCCACACCTCGAGCGACGGCGGCAGCGCGGGCACGGAGGTGCTGGTCGGCCCGAGCGGGAGCAAGAGCACGCTGCGCTTCGACGAGCACGGCCTCGTGGCGCGACAGTGCGCCAACGGCACGTGGGAGCTCTCGCAGTACGACGACGAGGGCCGCCTCGAAGGACGCCTCGTGTGGAAGCGTGCCAGTGACGGCGCGCTCCAGGGCTGGAGTGTTCGCTACGAGTGGACGGCGGAGGGCGACCTCGTCCGCGTCGTGGACAGCCTCCGCGGCACGACCGTCTATC
>JBILLJ010000234.1:0-9077 GCA_044376125.1 Sandaracinaceae bacterium | reverse complement strand
TCGCGTCATCGCCGAGCTGCCACCAGCCCTCGAGCACGGCCCACACACGCTCGCGCACACCCGCGCTCATGCGGGGCGCCGTGTACACGCCGGGCGCGATCTCGCAGGAGACCGACGCGAGGAAACCGCGGAAGCGCCCCGACACGTTGCGCGTGACGAACACCGTCATGCTCATCGGTCGTCTCCGTCCTCGCCAAGGCTCCCGCCTTCGCGCTCTTCCAGGTCGGCCGCCGACGATGCCGCGCCCGAACCTCCTGCCATCGGCTGGGCGGTGCTCATCGGTGCCGCCACCTTCGCATCCGGAGCGGGCCGACCGCCCAGCGGGATCACCTCGGCCTCTCCATCGCCGCGCGACACCACGGCCACGTCGAACAGCTCCTTGATGCGGTCGATCATCTTCGTGACGACCTGATCGCGTCGCATCGCGCGGGCCGTCATCTGCCGCGCCACGCGCTCGAGCGGTTGATCGGGCCGCTTGCGATGCTCCTTCACCGACGCGAACGCACACGGCACCGTGATCGTGTCGCGGAACAGGTCCGCCACGTCGAGCGCGAACGCGATGCCCGAGTCTTCGTGGATGAAGCCGAGCTGCGGCAACGTGCCCGTCGCGGCGACGGCCACCTGCGCCGCCGCCATCACGGCCGTCGAGGCGTGGTTGATCGCCTGGTTCGGCGGGTCGCCTTTCTCGGGCGTGTTGCGATCGAACTTGCGCCCATACCAGCGCACGCCGAGCTGCTCCGACAGCACGCGATACGTCTCCTTCGCACGCGCGCCCTCCATGCCGCGGAGCACATCGAGCGGCGCGTCCGGGAACAGCTCGCCCATGCGCCATGCGTACATGCGACGCACGATGCGCTGCCGCTGATCCGCATCGCTCCACGCGCGCACTTGCGCGCGCGCCCTCGCCGACGCGTCGGGGCCGTGTGGCAGCAGGCTCGCGTACATGCGCACGCCGCCCTCGCCCGAGAACACGACACCCGTGCCGTGCGACGCGAGCAGCCGCACGGCGTCATGTGTGATCGTCGTGCCGGGCTCGAGCACGAGGCACGACACCAGCTGGAACGGGACCGCGTAGTCCCCTGGCTCGAGCCCCGTCCCTCCCGCGGTGAGGAAGTGCAGCGTGCCGTCCTCCGTGACGAGGTTGCCGCGCCCGAGCCACATGACGCCGTGCCTGTCCGCGTGCGGGATGCGCGCAGACTCGATGCCGAGGCGTCCCTTCAGCATCCGGTCCCCCGCGACGGCATATCGCGTTCGGCGAACCCTGCGCGGGCAGATGCCCGGAGGCATGTCGAGGAGCGCCGCATCAACGCTTCGAGACCGCGACTCGCGCCGCCGCCCCGGCTGGGATGTCGACCAGCAGCCGCCACTCTTTCTTCCGCAGCGCGACCCGCACGTCGACGCCCGTGCCGAGGGCCTTGCGCAGGCGCTTCTCGAGCTCGGAGCCGCTGCGCTTGGCCTCTGCCTCGCCGTCTCGTTCACGCCGCTTCGAGGGTGGGCGCGCTTCGGCTGCCGCGCGAAGGATGCCCTCGACGGTCTGCTTCGAGATCGCCACGCCGCCGATCTTCGCGTCCGCCTCCGCGAGCGCCTGTGCGTCGTCCGGCTCGGGCGTGGCATCCACGTAGGTGAGCAGCGCGATGGCCTTGCTCTGCGCGAGCGCGAGCGCGGTGGGCTCGTCGTAGCTCGTGGCGATCCGCATGCAGCGATAGGCCACCTCGCGCGAGAGCTTGGGAATGCTCGCGAGGAGGGCCTCGAACGTGTCGAAGCCCGCCGCGCCGAACATCGCCGGGTCGCGCAGCCGCGCGAGCGAGGCCCCGATCTCGTAGAAGGCTTCTTCCGCTGCGGCGATTTTCCGACCGATCGTGTCGAGCAGCGCGCGAGCCTCCCGCGCGCGGTCCGCCTTGGCCCGCTCCGACGCCATGGACGCGAGCGCCTTCACCCTGCTCGTGGTGGTGGTGCGCTCCGCGGTGGAGCTCTTCGCTGTCGCCTGCTTCGCTGTCGCCTTCTTCGCTGTCGCCTTCTTCGCTGTCGCCTTCTTCGCTGTCGCCTTCTTCGCTGTCGCCTTCTTCGCTGTCGCCTTCTTCGCTGTTGCCTTCTTCGCTGTCGCGCTCGTCGTTGCAGCCTGCGAGGCCACCGTCTTCTTCGGCATCGTCATCCTCCCGCCGCCAGCGTGTGTCTGGCAGACACGTCCTGTGTCTGTCGCGGCACATCGTGTGTCTTCGAGACATGTCGCGTCGATGGTGAAGCGCCCAGTGATCGGGCTGCCCGCAGGCCTTGCCCGCCGGTCGAGCGCCTCGCGTGACGTGCACTGTCAGTCGTCAGCCGCCTCGGCCGACCCGCGGGCGGAGGGCGGCGATGCCGTACAATGCCCATGCGATGGCCGACGAACAGGACTCGACCCACCACGCCCGGCGTACGAGCTCCCGGTCGGTGCTCGCGGTCGACGACCGACTGGTCGCGCCCGAGTCGGGCGCCGAGATCGTCGATGGGAGGGTGGTGATGTCGCCGCCCGGTGCCGACCCGCCGCACGCGACGCGGCACCTCGCGCTCGCGTACCTGCTCGGTGCCCACGTGGCCCCCGGCTACGCAGCGGCCGTCGACCTGCTCACGCGCACCGACCGCACCAGCGATTTCGCGCCTGACGCGAGCGTCTTTCCAGTCGGCACGGATGGAGAGACGGGCGGACGACGCCTCGAGGTCATCGCCTTCGAGATCGTGTCGAGGCAGCGTCTGGTCGTCGCGAAGCGAAAGGCCAAGAAGCTCGTGGCGCGGGGCGTGGAGCGAGTCTTCGCGCTGGCGCTGCGCCGCGAGCGTGCGCTCGAGTGGGATCGCCGCACGGGCGACTGGCGTCCGCTCCACCTCGACGAGCAGATCGTGCACGACTGCTTGGCTGCCCCGCTGCCCATCCGCGCGCTGCTCGACACCGCGCGTGCCGACGAGGCCGTCCTCGATGCGCTCGAGGCGCGAAGACCCGATCTGATCGCGCGCATCGAGGCGCGTGGGCGCGAGCGCGGGCAGATGGAGGGCGCAGAGCGCGCGACGAAGGAGACCATCGAGGCGCTCTGCCGCGTGCTCGGCATCACCCTGGACGACGCGCGCGCGACGCGCATCGCCGAGGCCGCCTTGCCCGAGCTGCGCGAGCTCGCGCGCGCCATCGAGACCGAGCGTCGATGGCCATCCCCCGAGCGCCCGCGCCGTGCTCATGCTCGCCGCAAGAGGAGCATCCCGAAGCCGAAGGCTCGGTGACGCCCGACCCCTCGCGCGAGGAGCACGCGAAACGCGTCGGCCTCGGTGACCCGGACGGTGCCCTCGAGGACGACGTTCGGTCGTTCGCCGCGGGCGCCTCCCTGGAAGAAGGGCTCGCGCCGGAGCTCCACCATGCGGGCGCGGCGAGGCTTGTTGGTACCGAGGTCTTCCGTCGTGACGAGCTCCGCGCACCGTGTTGCGGTCTCGCGGCCTCCGGTCGAGGGACGAGCGGCGAAGAGCTCGCGGTCGAGCCACTCGGCGTACACCCGCTCGCGGTCGTCGAAGACGTCGATGTCTTCGCTCCATTCGGACGGGCGAGCCGGCTTCCAATCTCGGAGCCGCTCGGCCAGCCACGCATCGACCTCACGCGCCTTCGGCTTGCCGCGCTTGTCGGCGCGCGGCTGCGGCGACGTGGGGTCCGGGCGCTTGGTGCGGACCGTAGGCCGCACGCGCACTCGGAACTGGAGGAGGGATCCCACGGCGATCGGGGCCACCTCCTTGGTCGCGAGCTCGCGGACGAGGTCGCGAGCCGCCGGGCCGAAGCGTGATGCGAGCGCTGCCTCGTCGAGGCGCGAGTACGCCAGAAGAGGGATGCGGTCGTGGCGGCCCGACATCGCGTCTCGTTCGAGGGAGAGGTCGTCGACTGCGAACGGCTGCATCGGCACCGAAGCGTGCGCCTCGCTCGTCGCGAAGAGCTGGGCGAGCGCTACATGCAGCATGGTTCCTTCGTCGTGAGCGCTCTTGCGCTGTCGCGCGGCCACCCGGAGGGCCGCTGCCCGATCGAGAACGAGACGGACCAGGTGAAGCGGAAGGGTCATGGGCTGGTTCCTCCATCGAGCGGCCGTGCGGGCGCAGCGGTCGCGCTGGGCACATCCGCACTGGGCACGTCCATCCACTCGGTCTTCACGTAGCGGACGCCATATCGCTTGGCCCCCATGCGGAACGACAGGGGCTCGTCATACCGGGGCTCGCCGCCGTCTTCCGGGGGAGCCTCCACGATGAGTCGGAGGCGCTCGAGCTCGCCTTCGCCGACTGGATCGCGGCGATCGGCCAGAGGAGCGTTCCTCACCGCCTCGTGGGCGGACCCGTCGACGACGCCGAGCAGCACTGGGCAGCTCGGCACGCACGCGCGGCGTCCGAGGTAGAGCGGCCAGCGAGGGCTACGCAGCGCCGAGGCGACCCGCTCGACGAGGTCGTCATCCCCCGAGAGCGCCACCGTGAACGCAGCGTCCTGCAGGTAGTAGCGCTGCGATGGGATGCAGTTGCTCCCGACACGACCCTCGTCGTCGTCGTATACGAAGTACTTGCGCTTCCCGTGCTCCGTTGCCCCGCGGAACCTGCCTCCCCCCGCCGTGTGGTAGTCGCGAAGCACCGAGCCTTGCCGGTCCACCCGCATCGCCGCCGAGAGTTTCCTGAGGATGGCGAGCTGCACGTCATCGTCGCGCTCCATGCCGAACGCAGAGCCGACCAAGCCGAGGATTGCGCTCTTGCTGGGCTCCAGGTCGGTGTCGCGGACCTCGAACTTGCTCTGCGTCGCCCACGACTGGAGCGGCCCTTCCAGGCGCAGGAGAACGGACTTCACGCGCTTCCCGTCGCGAGGCTCGTGGCCTCGGTGAAGAAATCGTCGAGCCGTGACGCGCGATGGATCTTCGTGTTCTCGCTGAGGTCGCGATCACCCCAGCTCGTCGTCTTTGCGGGGCCGACCGCATCGGAGAGCCGCGCGAAGTAGTCCTCGAGCTTCGCGATGGAGTCGTCCACGAGGTCGATGTCCTCGCCGCGCGGACGAGCAGGCTTCAAGAAGGCATTGGTCAGCGCGATGGGCTGCCCCTTCTCCCGCACCACAGCGAGCGCGTAGCTCGGAAAGTTGTGAGCGGCGAAGGTGTTCTGCTTCCCAGTCGGGATCGCAACGGTGAACGCCCGCACGAAGGCATCCACGCCCTGCTTCACCAACGCTGCGCGCTTCGTCGCGTCCGCGATCCCCAGGCTCTCGGTGAGCGCTGCGACGTCGAGCACGGCGTAGCGGTAGAAGCAGGACGAGTTGAACTGCACCGTCCCCATCATGTCGGAGGCTGCGGTGTCGTTCTTCTTGAGGTCATCGACCGCCGTGAAGAAGTCGAAGTCCATCTGCACCTTGTTGGTGGAGATGGCGTGCGCGACCTGGCAACTCGCCTCGACGTTCCAGTCAGTCTTGTCGGCGATCATGCGCCCGAAGAGCGCGAGGTCGACCGTCTCGC
Organism: Sandaracinaceae bacterium; assembly: GCA_044376125.1. Lineage (GTDB taxonomy): Bacteria > Myxococcota_A > Polyangia > Polyangiales > Sandaracinaceae > JAFLCL01. Next base: position 3,600 of record JBILLJ010000234.1, on the reverse strand, counting down.
GGGCCCCCTGAAAAAGAGACTCAAGTCGCTTTCGGACATCCTCGGGATAGGCGCTCTTGGCCGCCTTCTTCTGGTCCTTCTTCGAGACCTTCTTCTTGCCGCTCGCCTCAGAGTCTCCGTCGGACTCTTCAGCAACCGCGGTCACCGCCAGGGGCTCCAGTTCGGTCCAGTGGTCCTGAAGCAACGCGGCGATGAGGCCGACCGTACGACGCGGAACGAAGAGCAAGACCTCTGTCTTCCACGCGGCGTCCCCATCTCCCTTCTTGTCGCGTCCAAGGCCGAGACCCTCGATGGCTGCCGCCGCCACGGCAAGTGCGCGGTCCTTCTGACGGCCATGCGTATCCACGAGATGGCGGGCGACCTCGGAGACCAGGCGCTTCGTGCGTGCAGCGAGATTCTCGTCGTCGAGGAACTGGTTCGCGCGGAAAGCGTCGCGAACCGCACGCTTCTGGCACTGGCTCGAGATGCGAGCGCGTCGGTGGCCCCCAAACTCGCAGTCTTTGGGAGCGCCGTTGTCGTCCCGGTTGAGGTTCGAAGGGGCGAAGTTCTGGAGGAGGTGGAGTTCGATCTTCATCGGCGGGTCCTTTCGAGATCAAGAGTTCGAGTCGTTCGTGAGGGGTTGAACGTCTTCGGCCCAGAAGTCGCGAGCCCACTGGCGGCGTGGGTGTCGTCCGTCGAAGTTGTTGGGCTCCGTGTCCCACATGCGGAGTGCCCAATAGAGGTTGGCCCAGTTGACGCTGATGCTCTCCGACGCGGCGAGCGAGATGGCGTGCCGAAGATGGACGGGGAGTTCGGTGCGAGACGCAGACAGCAGCGCCCGAAAACGCAGTTCGACGCTCTCGCTCTTCTTACGAACCTTGACCACCCGCAGTGCCTCCGCGATCGAAGCGCTGCCTACTTCCGGATGGAGGGAGAACAGGCCAGCGAGGACGAAGGCGCTGCTCTCGTCCGAGGCGCCAATCCCGAAGGGAAGTACGTAGGGAGCGGCGTCGAGTGAACGGCCGTCCTGCAAGGATCTACGAAGGGCGGCGAGCGCAGCACGTTGCCGACTGTTCTCGAGTTGAGCGAGAGCGCGGATGAACACGGGAGCGGGATCAGGCATGCGAGGCCTCCTCATCCTGAATCGGTTGTTGGTCGCTCTGAAGTTGACGAAGGGAGTGGTCGAGGAGTCCCTGCGCGAGCGTACGCGCGCGGGCCGCACGGCCAGTCTCGGGTGCCGCGTCGAGCGCGCTCGCGAAGCACGACTGTGTGATCGCAATCACTTTTCTCCTCAGGCTCCACTCTGCCGCCGTGAGGCTCCCGTCGAGTTCTCGTGAGAACACAGCATAATCGCGCCCGACCTCACTCCAGAACCGCGCGTCCGGGGCTAGAGCCCGAGATAGCGCCTTTACGGCCTTGGGTTCCGGTCCTCCGCCGACGCTCGGGAGAAGAGACTTTGCGAATGCCCCGACCGCGTCGTCAAGAGCGCGCTTCGCTGCCTCGACGAACGCGAGCACTGACTCTACGAGTCCCCTCGCATCTACGTCGTCTAGGCGCTTCGCAGCTGCATGAAGGCTCTCGAGCCGAACAGTCGCTACGTTGAGTTTCTGCCCGCCGGGATCGAACCCAATGAAGGCAACGTCGAAAGCAGCGTTCGGGCCAAGCACGTCGACTGCCTCCGGGCGGCAGATCTGATCGACAGCGAGCGGCCGACGCTTCGTCGTGTCATCCAGCCGGGCAAAGAGGACGTTGGCATCGCGCCAGAACGCCTTATCCGCGGACACCCGATAGGCGCGCCAAGCTCGCTCGCCCGCCTTCGCGTCAACGTTCCTCGCATAGAATGCCATGGAATCGAGTGGCTCTGCACCCTCGGGGTAAGATTGTCCGCGCAGAATCACGTAGCCGTTTACACCGCTTTCGTCTCCCAGGAGCTCGATTCGTCTGCTCTGCCAAGTCAACTGGTCGAGCAGTCCATCGGGGACGCGCCGGGGCTCAAGTGCGTGGGTCAGCCGGACCGGGAGTGGAGGACGCTCCCAAGCGGGAGCGTCAGCGCCAGTCGTTCCTGATGGGATCTCCAGGGAAGGATCGTGCCTCACCAGGTTGGCCACCAGGGTTGCCTTCAGCGTTCCCCCGCGGAGCAAGGTGATGCCGGTGTTGAGGAGCGGTGCCGCACCGCCCGCGTGGGGTTCGCCGAAGCGTTCCTTCGCCGTCGGGTTCAAGCCCGGCACGACACCGAAGAACGCATACGCGTGAAGGACCAGGAGCAATCGCGTCGCCAGCGCATGCGACCGAGAAGTGTGCGCGACTTCGTTGTGCGAGAATAGGGGCGTTGCATTTCCCCAGCCCCAGCGGCGGAGATCGAGATCCACTGCGTCGTGCACTTTGAGCTCCGTTCGAGCGAGGCCGCGGACCTGTCCGAAGGGCTGCGTCGGGTGGAGCAAGTCCATGCGGTCACGGACACGCTCGAGGTAGGCGTCGATCCGTGCGGCGTCGAGCGTCGGGGCGCGTGCGATCGCTCCCCATTCCCTCATGTTCTTCGGCCCGTCGTAGACGCGATGCAGGATCGCAAGCAGGTGTCTGTGAAGCACCGCGATCGTCGGGGGGAAGTCATCGACGATCGCCCGAATCTCGTGCGCCCGGGCCAATGTCTCCCGCGTCGACAGTTCCGCGGTTGTGCCGTCGAGGAGCTGGCACGGAATCCAGGGTCGACTTGTGAGGTCGAAGCTCGCCGTCATGTCTTTCCCTTCCTGCTTGTAGGGGCCGAGATCACCAGACCCAGGTCTGGATCCAGTCTGAGTTCTGACGAGCCCAGGGCCGCGCGACCTCCGTCGATACTGACAGGTCGACGATGCCGCAGCGCCCCGTGTTGCTTCCAACCTGGTGGGACCGGGATCGCAGAGGCGATAGCGAAGAGTGTGGGGCTAGAGATCGAGATTGAGCGCCGCACGAGCGCCGCAGCGGCCTCGCGTGACGGGGCGTGGTCTAGGCGGATCGGGACCGAGCCCGCGAACAACTCTCCCTCGCGTGCCTCCAAGAACACGAGATCGAGGCTCGGTCGACCGAGGCGCGTGGCTGCGGCCAGTCGCTGGTGCCGCGCTGGGTCCTCGTCGTCCAACAGGAAGACGTCGAACTCGCCGAATGGGTCGTCCTCGTGCGCCGGAGATGGGAGGAGTTTCTCCGCCGCGAGGCTGGCCTGCACTCGCTGGGCTCCGTGGTGCTCGAGGAAGGCGTCGTAGTCGTCGCTCCCGGCTTCGGGGATGGTGCTGGCGTCGTACACGCGCTCGACGAGCGGCTCGATCTCCGTGGGGATCTCGACGACCGTACGGTCGCGGAGGGCGGCGAGGGTGCGACGCACGATCAGCGCGGAGTACATGGGCGCGACCTCGCGCAGGCCATCCGCGTCGTCGTCGGGGAGGGCCAACACGAGCCGAGGCACGCGAACGAGCGCTGGACGCGACGCGCGGTCGTGTCGATGCAGGCGTCCCGCCCGCTGGAGCACGAGATCGATCGGGGCGAGGTCGGTGATCAGCACGTCGAAGTCGACGTCCAGGCTCTGCTCCAGGACCTGGGTGCCGATGACGATGGCGCGGTGGGGTCGGCTCTTCGCGCGGTGCGCAGGCC
>JBILLJ010000233.1:0-9096 GCA_044376125.1 Sandaracinaceae bacterium | reverse complement strand
GTCTCTACGTGTTCCTCCGGCCCGGCCCGCACATCAACTCCGAGATGACGTGGTTCGGCCTGCCCGAGCGCATCGTCTACGACAAGGCCTGCCAGGCGCGCTCGCCCTCGCAGGGGCCCGTCGTGCTCGGCTTTCCTCCGCGCATGTTCCCCGTGCCCTCCTACGCGAGCCGCACCTACTTCACCGAGGTCGCGCGCTGGTACGAGGCGGTCGCGAACGAGGTCCGTGATCTGATCTACCCGAACGGCCCCATCGTCCTCTTGCAGGTGGACAACGAGGCGTCGTTCTACTTCCGCGACGCGCCGTACGACCAGGACTACCACCCCGACGCCGTCGAGAAGCTGCGCGACTGGGTGCTCGCCAAGCACGGCTCGCTCGAGGCCGCCGCGCGTGCGCACCGCGCGAGCTACGCCAAGCGCGAGGACATCGTGCCGCCCACGCGCTTCGATGCCTCGGACGAAGCGCACGAGGAGCGCGAGGCGCCCGCGTACGACACCCTCGGCCTGCACCTCGACTGGGCGGCGTTCCGCGAGGACCTCATCACGGGGGCGATCCGCGAGTTCAAGGGGATGCTCGACGCGGTGGGCCTCACGGGCGTGCCGACCACGCACAACCTCCCGCTCGGAGAGATCAGCTCGCCCACGAGCCTTCCCGACCTCGAGGACGTCGTCGATCTCGTCGGCCTCGACTACTACCACGCACGTCGCGAGCACCGCGTCGTCAAGCGCCGCACGCTCTACCTCGCGGGCACCTCTCGCCTCGCGATCGCGCCCGAGCTCGGTGTCGGCGCGCCCCCGTGGTTCACGCCGCTCTCGCACGAGGACTCGCTCTACACGGCGATGGTCGCGCTCGCGTACGGCTTGCGCGGGCTGTGCCTCTACATGGCGGTGGATCGCGACCGCTGGTACGGCGCGCCGATCGACGCGATGGGCAACCCGCGCCTCGAAGCGGCTGCGTGGAAGCGCCTGCTCGGCGCGCTCGAGTCCGTCTCGTTCCACACGCTCGTGCGACGTGCGCCCGTCGGGCTCGTCTTGCCGCGCGAGTACATGCGCCTCTCGCGCGCGACGCACCTCCTCGGCCCGATCACGCCGGTCACCGTCGAGGCCGTCGGCATGAGCCCCGTCGAGGCGTGCAGCGAGGACGACCTCGGCTTCGACGGGCCCGTGCAGGTCCTCTGGTGGAAGATGATCGCGCGCTTCGCCGACGCGCTCAGCGCACGCCACGTGCCCTATGTGCTCGTCGACGGAGACGTCGGCGAGGCGCGCCTCGCGCAGTTCCGCGCGCTCGTCGTGCCGAGCTACGACTTCGCCTCGCCCGAGCACTGGCGGACGATCTCGCAGATCGCGGCCGACGGTGTGCACGTGGTGCACGGCCCCGCGATGCCGCGCCTGGACGAGACGCTGAGCCCGCGCCCGTTCGAGGTCCCGCGCAACGCGACGCGTGTGCTCGTCGATCGCGACGAGGACGCCCTCGCCGCGGTCGACGCGATGCTCGCCGCGTTGCCCGATCTCGGCCTCGACCTCGCCGTCTCCCCCCCCGAGCTCGAGGTCACGGTGCACGAGGACGAGGGCGGAGTGCCGCGCGTGGTCTTCGTGATGAACCCGACCCGAGAGGCCGTGCACGCGCGCCTGAGCCGCGGCGGCGCGTGGGCCCCCACCGAGCCCGGGGATCGCTGGGAGCTCGAGGACGTGATGAGCGGCGAGTCTTTCTCGCTCGGCGCGGAGGTCTCGATGGAGCTCGCCGGCGCGAGCCTGCGCATGCTGCGCGTGGTGAGCGGTCCGTTCGCGGCAGCGCGCGAAGAGCTCGGGAGGGCCGGATGATCTCCGAGGACGTGCGCATCCAGGGCTTCGACGCCCGCGCCTTCACGAACCTCGTGTCGCTCTTCGCGCCCAACGTCGTGTACCGACACGAGCGCGATCCCGCCGACAGCGACGCGCCCGAGCTCGACCGCGAGGAGCGCGCGAGCACCGAGGGCGACGGCTCGCTCGTCGTCGTGGTCTCCGCCAAGGGCACGCTGCGCAAGGCCTTCCACTCGGTGCACGGCCGCGTGCGCGATCTCGAGTGGGATGGCTTCGGCCCGCAGCCACGCGCGTTCGAGGGGCTCGAGGGCCTGCCCGAGCGCTACGGCGCCAAGCGCGTGATCGTGCTGCGCGAGGGCGTGCTCGAAGACGCCTTCGCCCGTGCGTCGGCGCGCATGCATCGCGAAGACGACTACGTCGCGCAGTGGCTGCACGTGGTTCGCGCGATCCGCGAGGAGATGGATCAGGGCCGCATCGCCATCCATCCCAAGCCGTTCGTGTCCGTGCCGCTGCCGACCTCGCAGCTCGTGCGACGCACGCTCGACTCCGTGCTCCCGGACGACCGCGCGTTCGTGCTCGCGGTGTGGCGCGGTCACACGCTCTGGACCGCCGCGATCCTGCGCCGACGCGCGGGTGAGATCGACTGGGTCGCAGGACCCGATCAGCTGCTCGCGTGGACCGGACCGCTCGGTGGCGATTGGCGTCGCGACCACCGCATCGTCTCGCAGGCCGCAGCCGCCCACGTCGCGCCCGTGCACCTCGGCCTCTATGGTGACCTGCGCTCGGTGCGACGCCTCCTGCGCAGCCGAGAGGCCGGCGCGTGGGCCAAGGCGGTCGCCTCGCGCGAGGTCATCCTCCACCCGACGCCGCCGTACGTGGCGGTCGCGCTGGGCGCCGATGCGGTGCGGCGTGTCGCGCAGAAGAGCTCGGCCGTGTTCGGAGGAGGTCTGCTCGGCGGGCTCGATCCGCTCCGCCAGATGATGCCGGTGCTCGGCCTGCTGCGGAACCGCGTCGCCGAGGTCGCGAGCGTCACGCAGACGCTCGGCTTCGATCCGCTCAAGCTCCTCGCGAGCTTCCTCCAGCGCGTCGATCCGGACGAGGCGGGCGACGGCGACGGCGACGTGGAGGCCGGCGGCACGCGCGAGGACGAGGGCCGCTACGGCGACGCCGACGCCGAGAGCGTCGCGTACGATCTCGCCGCGCACGGCGCGAGCGCCAACGGCCTCGCCGACGAGGAGGACGTGCCTCTCTCGCGCGCCTCGATCCCGTACGCACACCTCGACGCAGACGAGAGCTTCGACGACTCGCTCGGCGCCGACGACGAGGACGACGGCCGCCTGGAGAACGACGAGACCGAAGAAGGCGAGGACGAGGCCGACGGCCCCTCGACGGGCGAGCGCCTGGGCTCGCGCCGAGACGAGGACGACGAGGCGCCGTGAGCCGAGGCGCTGCCCTGGCCCTGCGCGTGAAGGACGCGCTCGCGCGGAGCGTGCGCCCCGACGCGCTGCCGACGACGCTCGCGCTCGTCGTCTCGTGCGCGTTCCTGGCGTGGCCGCTCCTCTCCGTGGGCTTCCTCCCCTTCGTCGACTATCCGCAGCACCTCGGCACGATCGCCGCGATCCACGGGCAGAGCGACCCGCACTTCTCGCCCTACTTCGTCGTCGAGTACGCGCGCACGCAGTACCTCGTGCCGTACGTGCTCGGCGACTGGCTCGCGTACCCGTTCGGCGTCGAGGGCTCGGGGCGCGCGACCGCGATCCTCTCGGTCGTGCCGCTGCCGCTCGCGGTCGCGTGGTTTCTCCGCGAGCACGGTCGGCCCGCGATCCTCGGCGCGGCGTCGGCCGCGATCGCCCTCCACATGTACGTGTTCTGGGGCTTCCTCAACTACGCGATGGGGATGATCGCGGCGCTCGTCGCGCTCGCGGGCTTCGCGCGTCTGGCGCGCCAGCCCGACGCCAAGCACGTCGCGATCGCGGGTGTGCTCGGCCTCGTGTGCTTCTACACACACGCGCAGCTCTACGCGTGGCTCGGCCTCGCGGCGATCGTGCAGCTCGCGGCGATGAGCCCGTCGCTCGGTCGCGCACATGCGCTGCGCGCCCTCGGCGCCTCCGCGCTCGCGGGCCTGCCCTCCGTGATCGGCGCGTACGTGTGGATCCGCCTCTCGGGCGTGATCGAGCACGGCGAGGCCGGCGCGCGCAGCGGGCACGCCGCGCAGGTGAGCGACGCACCCCCGATCTTCAGCGCCGCGCACGAGACGGTGCGGAGCTGGCTCGATCACTCGTTCGGCGTCTACCACGACGGATCGGGCGAGCAGCTCGCGATCGCGTTCTTCGTGCTGATCGGGCTCGTCATCGCGCTCCGCGGACCGCGGGGCGTCGCGTCCGAGCAGCCCGAGACCTCGCCCGAGGCCGCGACGGAAGCTCCGAAGCCGACGGACGCGCCTGGCTGGCAGCGCTGGCTCGCGGCGCTGCCCGCGCGTGGCCCCGTCCGCTCGTTCGCGCCCGAGCTCGTGCTCCTGCTCTCCTTCGCCGGCTACCTCTTCGCGCCCTTCAGCTACCGGATGATCGAGCCGATCAACCACCGCTTCTTGCCGCTCGCGCTCGCGCTCCTCCCAGCGCTCGGTCCCGTGACGGCGATGTCGCTCCGCGCGCGCTGGGTCCTCTCGGTCGCGTGCATCGCGGTCGCGATCGCGACGGGCACGATCCATCACGCGCGCTTCGTCGAGACCGACGAGGAGATGGGCGAGCTCTCGGACGCGCTCGCGGAGACGGAGCCCGGACACCGCCTGCTCGGCCTGGTCTTCGACGCACAGAGCCACGTCGTGCGAGCGCCCATCTACCTGCACGCCCACCAGTACTACCAGGCCCGTGTCGGCGGCCTCGCGTGCTTCAGCTTCGTCGAGTTCCCGAAGTCGCCCGTGCAGTACCGGCCCGGCGCGGAGCCGCCGCCCTTCCCGCCCCGCTTCGAGTGGGAGCCCGGACGCTACGATCACCACGTGTGGGGGGACGCCTTCGACTACTGGCTCGTGCGTCACGACGCACACCGCCAGCCGCCGCGTGTCTTCCGCGCCGGCTCGCCTTCGGGCGCGCCCGAGCCCGTGCGCGTGATCGAGACCGATCGCTGGACGCTCTACGCGCGCCCCGAGCTGGCCGGCGCGGACGGCGAGGATCGCCCGCGATGATCACCCCGCGACCTTCGGCGATGGTCGCGATCGCGCTCTCGCTCACGGCGCTCGCTGGCGCGGCGTTCCTCTTCCTCGACACGACGCGGTCGCGTCCCACCGCCGGCTTCTGGCGCGTGACCTCGTACGAGCACGACTGCGCGCGCGAGCCGACGTGGCGCGAGCGCGAGCCGCGCACGCTCGTGCCCGAGCCGTTCCACGCGGAGCTCCTGCACACGACCACGGCGGCGCGCCCTGCCCCCACCGAGCATCGTTGTGACGTCTATCGCGGCTACCTCGTCGTGCGAGAGCGCTCGCGCCTCAGCCTCGAGCTGCATGCGAACGGACACACCCGCGTGATCTTCGGCAAGGCCGAGCTCGTGTCGCTCGACTCGGGCTCGGTGCGCATCACGCGGCGCGTCGAGCGCCCGCTCGCGGCCGGCTCGCACCTCCTCGAGGTGCGGAGCGATCAGGAAGGTCAGCTCGCGTACCTGCGCTTGTCGGCCTCGATCGAGCCGGAGGGCACCGCGACGGCGATGCCGCTCTCTGCGCGCGCGCTCGCGCCGCTCGATCACGACGCGCTCGCGCCGAGCCTCGTGGACGCCGAGGCCGTGCGTGGTGATCCGAGCTTCGTTCGCAGGAGCGCGCTGCGCCTGTGGGCGCTCCTGGGCACGTTGCTGATCGCGCTGCTCGGGACGCGTCTCGTGCGCGGCCTCGAGAGCCTTCGTGCGACACGAACGCTCGACGTCGCCGTGCTCGCGCTGGTCGGGCTCGCGGTGATCGTCGTACTCGAGGCGTGGCGAGATCCGCCCTCGGCGCCCGCGGATCCGCACTTCGTGGCCCACGGAGCCCGCGCTTGGCGCACGCTGTGGCTGGGTCTGCCGACGCGCAGCTTCGTCGATGCGATCCCCGCGCTGGGGCCCGCGGAGTGGTCGGCCGGCGCGGCCTTCGCGCTCGGCGGCGAGGCTGGTCCGGGCGTGCTCGCCGTGGTCGTGAGCGCGCTCGCCTGCGCGCTCGTCGTCGGCGCGGCGGTGCTGACCCGCGGCGTGCGTGCGGCCCTGCTCGCGCTCGCGTCGATGGTGCTCGTGGCGTGGGCGCGCGGCCCCGCGGTGCTCGATCGTCCGAGCCTCGCCGCGCTCGGCCTCGCGGCCCTCGCCTTCGTGCTCGCGTGGCTCCTCGCACGGACGCGCGTGGGCACGTGGCTCGCACGCCTCGCCCCCGCGCGCGAACCGGGCGATCCGGCCCGATCCACGCGCACGAGCCGCGAGCGGCGCACGCTCCCGCTCGCCCTCGCCTGCCTCGTGCTCGCGGTCGGTGCGCTGACGCTCGGGCTCGGGCCGCTCGCCGCCGCACCGGTCGTACTGCTCGCCCTCGTGCTCGGCCTCGACACGTTCGCGGGCCCCGCGACGTGATCACGCAGCCCGCGGGCACGCGTGCACCCGCGCGTGTAGGCTGCGCGCGATGTCGCCTCGTCGCGTTCCTTCGGTCCTCCTGCTCGGTGCGCTCGCCTCCTCGTCGCTCGGGTGCGAGGTGTCGGTGTTCGGCTCGGAGCCGATCCAGATCGCGGGCGGCGTCGGGCCGGCATCGGGCGGAGAGAACGGCGCGTGTGGCGAGCCCGAAGAGACCCGTGTCGCGCGCGAGCGCCTCGCAGACGGCGAGGCGGCGAGCGGCGAGACGAGCCCGTGCGCGTACCACTGCGTGTTCGAGGCGGGCGTGCTCAGCGAAGCGAGCCGGGAGAGCTGCCCGCTCGCGACGACGCTCGCCTCCGGTGCGGTTCGCCTCGACATGAGCCGCGCGGACGCGATCGTCGCGCGCGTCGAGGTCTGCGGCGACACGGTGCTCCAGCTCGCGGACTCGGTCGGCGCCCGGAGCGACGGCACCGACGACGCGGCGACGAGCCACGACGCGAGCGTGCTCCTGCGCGGCGGCGCGCTCGATCTCTACCCGGCGCACGACGGGGGCCTCTCGCCGTCGCACGTGGAGGGCTACGCGCCGGCGGGCACGAGCGGCGCGAGCGAGTGCGTCTCGCGCACGATCGAGCTCACCGACAGCGTCGTGTTCCTTCACGATCTCGAGCGAGGCCTGTGCGGGACCTCGATGCTGCGGATCGATCCACCGACCGACACGCAGGGCACCCCCGACTCGATGTGGCACCTGGGGCTCGGAGCGAGCCTCGATGGTGCCGTCACGGGCGCGCCGCCATCGCAGCTCGACCTCTGCTTCCTCTGAACGGCCGAGTCACGGCGCGAGGGTGACGCGCGCCATGGTGTCGGGCGTGTACGGCGAGCGGGCCTCGAGAAAGCGCTCGGCGGCGCCCACGAGCAGGAGAGGCGTGGCGCTCACGCTCGTGCCTCGCTCCTGGAACACCGTGTAGCCCTCGCCTCCTGCGAAGTTGTAGTCGTTGACCACGACGCGGTAGCTCGCGGCGGGATCGACGGGCGCGCCGTCCACGAGGACCGTGCCGGACGCCGTGCCGCCGGCGACGCGCCAGGCGTAGGTGAGGGTCGCGCTCGGGCAGAGCGGCGTCGCGCCGACCGTGCGCGCGGCCTCGTCGAGCGCGGCGATCAGATCGGCGCCCGTGAGCGTGACGAGCACGAGGCGGTTGCCGAAGGGCAGCGCGGTGTAGAGGTCACCGAAGGTGACGTCGCCGGTCCCGGTGAAGAGGATGTCGGCGCGGATGCCGCCGGCGTTCATCAGCGCGAGCTGGGTGCTCGGGTCGGTCGCTCGCGCACTCTCGAGCATGGCGTCGGCGACGAAGTTGCAGGCCACGCCACCGCCGCGCGACAGCGACGCCGTGATCTGGCCGACGACCCGCTCGCGGATCGTGCGCGTGTCCTCGACCCAGCGATCGACGACCTCACCGACCACCGGCTCGGGCGCGAGATCGAGGGGCACCTCGACGTTGGTGGCGCTCGCATCGAGCAGCGCGCCCGTGTCGTCGAAGACGAGATCGACGGCGGTGACGAGACGGCCGCTCGACCCCGCGGACGTGACGAGGTGACCGTCGAGCTCGCACACGTAGGCCTGGTGCGTGTGACCGGTGATCACCACATCGATGGCCGGATCGAAGCGGGAGACGATGTCGACGATGGCACCGCCCATGCGCGTGCAGCTGCTCGGACCGCCCGATTGACCGCCACCTTCGTGGACCAGGGCGACGATCGTCTCGATTCCCATGGCTTGCAGCTCGGGCACGAGCGCATTCACCGTGTCGGCCTCGTCGCCGAACGTGAGACCCGCGGCGCCGGCCGCGATGCGACGGGTGCCTTCGAGCGTGAGCCCGACGAACGCGATGCGCTGAGCACCGAGCTCGCGGATCACGTAGGGCGCGAGGAGCGTGTCGCCGCCGAGCTCGGCCGTGAACGTGTTGGCCGCGAGCGAGTCGAAGCTCGCGCCCACGTGCGGCAGCCCCGAGGGGCCACACCCCTCGGCGTGACAGCGGCCGCCCTCGAGCAGGCGCAGGAGCTCGTCGGGCCCTTCGTCGAGCTCGTGGTTTCCGATGGCGTTGATCGAGAGGCCGAGCGCGTTCATCGCCTCGATGGTCGGCTCGTCGTGCCAGTAGCCGCTCTCGAGGGGGCTACCGCCGACGAGATCACCCGCCGAGACGACGATGGACGCGTCGACACCTTCACGGAGCGAGACGACCGTTGCGGCGAGCGCCCCCGCGCCGGGCGCGGTGTCGGCGGGGGCGATGGCGCCGTGGAAGTCGTTGATGCCGAGGATGCGGAGCGTGGTTCGTCGACTCGGCGCGTCGACGCTGGCGTCGGCGCCGTCTGCATCGGGGGGAGGCGGGGTGGTGTCGCAGGACGCGGCGGCGAGGAGAACCCCGGAGAGCGAGAGCCCTAGCAGCATCCGCATGAGCCCACCCTACGCGGTCCGGCAACTGCTCAGAGAACAAATTCGAGGAAAAGTGCGTGACGCGTGATGCCGCACGGCCAAGCGCGCCGCGAAGCGGTGTACGAGCACCAAACCGCGCCCCGCGTACCCTCGCGCCCCCTCCCGACGACGGAAGCACGTCCGGCCCGCTCGACCTCTCGGCCGGCGGGCACACGTCTGCCGTCGGGCTCCCGACGGCCATCTCTCGCGATCCCTTGGAGTCGCTACACCTCGACGAACGCGTACATGATGCGCGGCGGG
>JBILLJ010000116.1:0-29182 GCA_044376125.1 Sandaracinaceae bacterium | reverse complement strand
TCGGGCGTCCAGGCGTCGGGGACGAGCTCGAAGGCGTCCAGGCCGGGAGCATCGAGGTTCGCGTCGGTGCGCGGGCCCGCGTCGCGAGCGCTTGCGTCGAGGCCGTATCCGTAAGCGTCTGGGCAGATCGGGTGCTCGGCGCAGGTCACCCGCTCACGGCAGGCAGGCAGGACGAGCACGGCGAACACAGCCGTGGCGCTCACGGCGACGCGGATCGAAGCAGTCTTGGACGAGATCATCGGAATCCCCTCGGGTACGGACGCGGCTCTTTTGCACATGGGGGCCTGTATCGGCAAGGAATCGAGGCCGTTGCTTGGTTCGTGACCTCCCCACCGGGGTCGGTGCCCGGAAGGTTGCCCGGCACCGCGCTGCAGCGCGAGCATGGGCGGCCATGAGGAAGGCTCGCCCGAACGATCGCTGCCCTTGCGGGAGCGGTCGGAACTACAAGAAGTGCTGCGCGAAGAAGAAGCGGGGCGCGGTCACGACGTACACGAGCACCGAGCGGCGCGAAGCGCTGCTCAAGCTCCAGGCTTTCCTCGAGGAAGAGCTCCAGGCGGCGGAGGCCAAGCGGCTCTCCGACCAGTTCTGGGGTGACCTCGAGGTGCCGAGGGACCACGAGCTCCTCGAGATGAGCTTCTTCGCTTTCCAGGCGTGGGCCTTCTTCGACGCCGACCTCGGTGACCACGAGACGCTCGCCGACCTCGCCCTCGAGGAGCCCGATCACTTCTCGCCCGGGGAGCGCGCGTTCGTCGAGCGAGGCCACAAGGTGCCCATGCGCCTCTACGAAGTCGTTGGTGTCCGGCCAGGCGTCGGGTTGACGCTCCGCGATCTCTTCGACGGTGCCGTCCACGAGGTCCGCGAGCGCGCGGCCTCGCGCAGCCTGCACCGGTGGGACGTCATCGCCACTCGCATCTACTCGCCGGGCGCGTCCGGCAAGCCAGAGCTCGATGGCGGGCTCTTTCCGATTCCTGCCCTTCGGCGCGACGCCGTCATGGCCCAGGCCCAGAAGCACCTCGAGGCCGTCCGCGTGGCGGAACCCGACATCGACGAGCGCTGCCTTCACGCGACACTTCCACCGCTCTATCACCAGGCGTGGCTCGCGCGGCCCACTGTCCCGACGCTCGTCAACTACGACGGCGAGGCCCTCCTCGACACCAAGGCGCACTACGACGTGTCCGAGCGCAACCGTGCTGCGGTGATCAGGAAGCTCGATGGCATCGAAGGCCTTGATCGCGACGAAGGCGAGAGGCTTCGATGGACGTGGTCGGGCGTGGGCGCGAGCCGCCCAGAACCGATCGCGCGCGGCACGGTGTCACTCGAGGGTGGGCGGCTCGTGCTGCACACCTTGTCGAGGGAACGCGCAGAGCGAGGCCGCGCGATGCTCGAGGCCGCGCTGGGGGAGCTGGTCGCACATCGACTCACGGAGAGCTCCGACACGCAGGCGGCCGTCGAGCGCACCCTCGCGAACGGTGAGCGTCACGAGGACGTTGGCGAGCTTCCACCCGAGCTCCGTGAGCCTGCCACGGCGGCTGTGGAGGCGCACTATCAGGCTCACTACGAGAAGTGGATCGACGAGCCCGTGCCCATGTTCGACGGAAAGACCCCGCGTGAAGCGGCGGCCTCGCCGAGACTCCGCGCGCGCGTGCATCAAGCGATGAAGGATCTCGAGCGCATGTTCGAGTACGCGCTCGAGCACGGACAACCGGGCTTCGATCCATCCTGGCTTCGCGAAGAGCTGGGTGTGTTCGAGGACGGCACCAAGCTGGGCGCGCACCCCGCGCCGCTCGCGCACGAGGTGGTCGCGCTGCTCTTGCCCGCGCTGCCTGCCGTCGCGACCCAGGTCGCCGACCGCGTCCGAGCGCAGAGCGGCGGCGCGCTCGACCGCATCGTCGAGCCCAGCGACCTCGCCGTGGACATCGGACTCGGTCGGCTCGTTCGAGATCACGCCCGCGCGGTCGCGCGTGACGCCGAGCGAGAGACCGTGGGAAGCAACGACGCCCTCTTGCGCGCCTACGTCGCGCTGGTCGCGAACTTCGAGCTCCATCGACGCAAGGTCTTCTGGGTGTCGGAGCCTCTCTCGTGGGCGCTCGGAGCCACGCGCCTCGACGTCGCTGGCGACATGCTCCAGCCACCGTTCGCGAGCTTCGCGATGGTGTTCACCGATCGATACGCGCTCGGGCTCGCGGAGAAGATGCTCTCACGCGAGCCCGAGGCGCGCCTCCGCGGTCGGATGCTCCGCGTGCTGACGGTCTACGTGACCCGGACGAGCCACGAGGAGACGCGCTCGAGCTTGCGCGTCACCTTCGCGTGTGATGCACGAGATGGCGACTGGCCATACCTCGTCGCCCGCAACCTCGATGTGGCGGACGACACCGGGCTCGACACGATCCTCAAGCGGAGCTGGCCCGACGCGCACGACGACGAACTCGACTCGCTGCACGACTGTGTCCCGCTGCGAGACCTCCTCCACCTCGTGATGAGCGCGGTGCTCTACGCCACGAGCGCCGACGCGCGCCGAGAGGAGCGCGCCGCGCCACCACCGACGCGCAAGCCCTCTGGCAAACCGCGCGTGCACTCCTCGGAGAACGTCTATTACCTGCCTGGCACCATCGACATCTCGGCGCTGCGCGCGATCCAGCACGCCCGTCGCGGAGCAGGAGACCGCGCTCAGATCCACCGATGTCTCGTGCGCGGCCATTGGCGCCGAGCGAATCCGGGCTGGAAGGAAGAGCGAGCGCGGTGGATCGAGCCCTATTGGCGTGGTCCGAGCATTGCGGCGGTCGTCGAGCGCCAGTATCGACTCCAGCCCTGACGCGTCGCTGACACGATGACGGTCGCGGCGACCAGCGACGGCCGTCCCGTCGGCGCGTGCCGCCTGCGATCCGACGCCCGAGCGTGGCGTCTCCGACGCGGTGGCCGAGCGCCTGCACCTCGGCGGCCGAGCCCCCGCGCGGTGTTCATCGACGCGGGCACGCTACTTCGCCGCTACGTCGATGACGACGCGGCAGTGATCGCTGGGGCCCCACTCTGCGATCTCGTTCAGCGCTCGCACGTGCACGCGGTCGGCGATGCTCTCGGACGCGAACACGAAGTCCAGCTGTCGCGTGGCCGTCGCAGGCGTCTGCTGCGTCGAGTGGAACGTCGGCACGTTCTTGCTGGCCTCCGGGAGCTCGGACGGCCATGGGTCGGCCTGCCGTCCGTGTGGCGCTTGGGGCCCCACGAAGCGCAGGCCGAGGGCCTCGAGCCGCGCGAACACGCTTGCGTAGCGCCGCGCCCAGTAGACGGCTCCATGCTCGCCGTGACCGTAGAGGATGTTGAAGTCGCCCGCGATCAGCACGCGGTGCCGCGGCCCGGGCAGGAGCGCGGAGAGGTCGGACACGAGCCGATGAGCGGAGCCGTCCGCGAAGATCGCGGGCTTGGAAACAGGCGGATCGTGCAGCGCGTTCTCCCACGCCGCGTACGCGGAAACGCAAGTGATCGTCTCATCCCCGAATGTGACATCGGCCACCGCGACGCTGCCGTGTCGACTCACCTTGAGCGCCTCGCGGTCCGTCGAGTCGAGGCCCGCGGTCCGGCGCTCGCGCAGGGATGCGCGTTGCGAGAGGCCCACGATCGCGGTCCGGAAGGCTCGGGTGTAGCCTGTCATCCGCCAGTCCGAGGCGGGATCTGGCACGACGTGAGCAGTGACGTCGCCCGGCGGAGGTGTGGCCTCCTGGAGAAGAGCGACATCGATCGATGCGTCGGCCGCCAGCAAGCGCCAAGGCTCGTCGAGTTGCTTGATGTTCCATGACACGAGTCGCATGCGCCGCATCGTAGCAGCGTCGAGCCCGCCGAAGATCAGCAGGCCCGCGGCAGGCTCGACCGGACGAGGTCGAAAGAGACTTCGCGACGCTCGTCACACTCCGGTGGTTCGAGCCCCGTTGGCGTCGATCGAGCATGCCCGCGATCGTCGAGCGTCGGTGTCGACGACAGCCATGTTCGACAGCTCGATTCGGGCAAGGATCGGGCAAAGATCGGGCAAAGATCAGCGCTTCTTTGCCCGTTTTGCCGTCTTTTCGGGACGCAGCGGGACGCGTTTTCCGAAGAGATCTGCGGCCTTCGGGGGCTCCGTTGGAAATCGCACTCTAGAGGTCCTCGGTTCGATCCCGAGTACGTCCAACGAGAATCGGGCCCCGCGGCGAAAGCCACGGGGCCCGATGTGTTTCCGCGCTCTCGTTTCGGTGCGACGAGCTCGCCGGGACGCGCGTCGTGAGGACGGCGGACGACCTCAGGGTCGGTATCGCAGGAGCACCGGGCGTGAGGACACGACCTCCACGCCGGGCACCTTCGCCAGCATGGCGCACACGAAGCTCGAGCGGTGAACCCGCAGCTCCTCGAGCAGATCTCGGTTGCTCAGCTCGCCACGCGACCTCAGCGCATCCCAGGCGAGGTTGAGCATGTGGGGCGGGATGAGCTGCGGCGGTCTCTTGGCGCCGAGCGAACGTTCCGTCTCGACCCACAACCCCGCGGGCGTCGCCTCCCGCACCACGTTGGGCTTGGGCATCGGGCCGAGCGTGTAGAGCTTGGGATCGTCGCGGACCTGCGCCTGGATGAAGCCCAGGAGCTCTGGCTCGATCTCCTCCTCGTGGACCTCCTGATCGACGGGGGTCCACGGGACGCTGCGTGGATCTTGCCAAGTGTCATTGGCCCAGCCCCAGAGTTGCGAGAGCGCTGCGTCGGACGCAATGCCCCTCAGACGAGTCCCGGCCTCCACGTTGGCGACCAGTCCCGACGTGAGGTTCCCGGAGCCGACCACTGCACTCAATCGTTTGCCGGCGCGCCCCAGGAACACCTTGGGGTGATACGTGCCGCCACCTGGATTCAAGACCCGGAGTGAGACTCCGAGGCCGTGCATCGCGTCGAGCGCCGCCAGCGAGGTGGAGCCCAGCGTCGTGGTCACCAACACCCGCGCGCCCGAACGCCGCGCGACGGTCTCGAGCTCCTTGGCGACGAGATGAACACCTCGCGCCTGCGCGAACGCCACACAGAGCAGGGCCTCGTCCGCCTCCACCAGCGTTTCGCGAATGGCCGCCAGGAGACCACCGGAGGGGGCAGTGACGGTGGTGACCTCCATGGGTCCCATCCTACCTCACACTGCGGTTGCGTATGCCTCCCTGGAGCTTCGCGAGAGGATCGGCACCCGGCGTGAGATTCGACGGCCGATGCATGGATGCCACGTCGATGACGATGCGGCAGTGATCGCTGGGGCCCCACTCTGCGATCTCGTTCAGCGCTCGCACCTGCACGCGGTCGGCGATGCTCTCGGACGCGAACACGAAGTCGAGCTGTCGCGTGGCCGTCGCAGGCGTCTGCTGCGTCGAGTGGAACGTCGGCACGTTCTTGCTGCCCTCTGGGAGCTCGGACGGCCACGGATCGGCCTGTCGCCCGCGGGGCGCCTGCGGCCCGACGAAGCGAAGACCGAGGGCGTCCATTCGCGCGAACACGCTCGCGTAGCGTCGGAGACGAGCCGGTGCGCCGAGCCGTCCGCGAAGATCGCGGGCCTGGAGACCGGCGGGTCGTGCAGCGCGTTCTCCCATGGGGCGTACGCGGAGACGCAGGTGATCGTCTCGCCTTCGAACGTGACGTCCGCGACCGCGAGGCTTCCGTGCCGACTCACCTTCAGCGCGTCGGGGTCGGTCGAGTCGAGGCCCGCCGTCCGGCGCTCCCGCAACGACGCTCGTTGCGAGAGGCCGGCGATGGCTGTCCGGAACGCACGGCTGTACCCGGTCATTCGCCAGTATCAGTGGACTTCGCGACGGATCGTCGCGCATCTCGACGCTCAGCGATCGAAGGTGCGTTTGGCTTCCTTGGCGTCGAAGCGTTCGGGCTGCCAGTCGCCGAGCCAGTCGCGCAGGCCGTCGGGGTCGTCGTACGCGTCGACGCCCGTTACTCGCACCACTCGACGACTGTCCGGCCCGTGAAGTAGTCGGCGAGCTCCACGCGCTTGGCATCGGGCGTTTGTGGGACGTGCTCCTCGTCGTGCGGAATGCCCGCGAGGGAGCGGGGAGGGGTGGTGGGCACTCGGAACTCGAACAGGTGACACTGTTGCCAACCGAACGAGTCCTGGATCGCCTGGTGGAGGTGCTCGAAGCTCGCTGTCGTGCGCAGGAGGAACCGGCGCCAGATGCGCGGCTGGATGTCCGAGAGGGAGACTTCGAAGTCGTAGTACTTCGGCATGTTCGGCTTCCTGGGCTCGACGGATTCGGCCGTTGCGTGATGCGTATCAGCGTGCGCGGGAGGAGAGGAAGGATGCGAACGCCGCGAGCGCTCGCTCGTAGCGGGCCACGGCGGCGGGTCGATCGGTGATCTTGCGGGCGAAGCGGGTGCTGTCGCCCGCCGCGCCGGCGGCGAACGAGGCGAGCGCGCGCGCGGCGGTGGTGCTGTCGCCGTCATAGAAGTAGAGGAGTCCGCCGACGTGGAGGTCGCTCTCCAGGGCACGCATCGCGCGAGCGGAAGCTCCAGCGCGCTTGCTCGCGAGGAGGAACTCCGCCATGGCCGCCGCGAGAGGCTGCGCGGCGGGCTTCTTCACCGTCGTGTCGGCACGCCAGAGACGAACGAACTCATCGGTCCAGGCCTCGAGCTCCTCGGCGCTTCCGTCGGTCCAGGCGTCCTCGATCGTCGACCGCAGCTCCTCGCAAGCCTCGTCGAGGGAGAGTCCGTCGATGAGAAGGACGTGGTCGCACCCGCGATCGAGGCGGCGGAACTCGACGCAGCTCGTGCCGCGTCGGCCGTAGGTCCCGGGTCGGACGAGCGCCGTGCTGCCGCGCAGCGTGTAGGGTCGACTCGCGCGCGCCTGCATCCGCTCGGGGTGATCCCACAGCGCGATCGTCACGCCGGCCTTGCGGAGACGCTCGAGCATGCGCGGCTCGAGCGCCTCCTCCCACGGAACCTCGAGCACACACGGCAGCACCTCTGCCCACGAGAGCGCCGACTCGATGCTCTCGTACGGACGAAACGGCACGGTGAGCTCACTGCACGCGCGCGTGCCCAGCGTGGTCTTGCCGACTCCGGGAGGACCGAGGAGGAAGATGGGTGCGGCCACTACTTCTTCTCCCCACCTGGGCCGAGCGCGCCGACGGGGACCTCCTCGGCTTCGCCGGAGCTCGCGTCGAGGGTCTCGCGGATCACGCGGTCGGTCACCTGGTGAAGGTACCTGTGGAGCTCGGCGTGGAGGGCGTTGAACTCCGGCCAGAGCGTCTGGTCGAGGAAGCGCGGGCCCACGCGGAGCATGATGGTCTGACGGTGCTGGCCGACGTGGCGGTAGGGCAAGAGCCCGTATCGACGCGCGAGGGCGTTGAAGACGCGCCGTGCCCACGGATCGGGGATGGTGAACTTCCGCTCCTCGGGCGGGTCGGTCGCGCGCATCGCCTCGATGCGCGCGAGGATGCGCTTGCGTGCCTCGCTCGCCGCGACGCGCTCGCCCTCGGTCGCGGCGCCGGCGTGGAGCGCCTCGATCTTGCGGAGCTTCTCGATCAGCGTGGCCTCGTCGTTCGACATGCAGCGACGATCTCACGATCGGCTCGCACGGTGCACCCCGGCGAATGCGCCTCCGCGAGTCCTCGATGCAGTGGTGATCTTGTGGAGGATCTCCGGGAGCACGGCCTCGTCGTTCGACATGCCACGAGGGGGCGCGCGGCCGAGGAGGCCGGCCCGCGCTCAGGTGCGCTTGGGTGTTTCGCGGAGGTGGAAGGGCGATACGGCTGCGTGTGGAGCCCGAAGCGAGAGTGCCAGTCTCGGTTCCGAGCCTCGAAGAGGGCGACGCTCTCGCGGCTCCATCGGGACCAGTCTTCGGTCATGTGGCGTTGGCGTCGGGGGTGGTGGCCCAGAGGCGGTGATCGAGGTTGGAGGGGCCGGGGACGAAGAGCGTGGGATCGTCGGCGGCGAGGGCGCGTGCGAGGGAGCGATACGTGGGGGACTCACTCGGCAGCATCGCGAAGCGGTCGAGTGGAGGAGGCTCGCCCTCGCCGGCGGGGCCGAGGACGTGCTCGAAGGCTTCGGTGACGAGGAAGACGTCTTCGGGTCGCCCGCTCAGCGCGGCGACCGTGTCGGTGAGAGGGGGAAAGAGCGAGCCGGGGTGGGCGGCGAGATAGGCACGCACGAGGAGCACGTCGGCCGGGCTCTCGGTCAGACCGTCGATGTTCGCGACGAGGCCGGGGCGGAGATCGTGCGCGGCGAGGAAGGCCTCGTCGATGCGCAGGGGTCCGCGCGGGCCGGTGGCGACGACGCCGTCGAGCGCGAGCGAGCGCAGGTCGTGGACGCTCGCGGTGAGCGCGACGGGGCGACGATGGGGCACGTTCACGGCATGGGGTGGGACACTGGGGCCGTGGATCTTGGTGGCGACGCCGATGCCGATGGGGAGGTCGGGATCGAGGATCTCCCCGCAGATCTGCTCGAAGACGAGACCCCAATCTCCCGTCGCGCGCTCGCGCAGGACGACCAGACGCATCGCGTGCGGCTCGAACGAGGAGATCCCGCGAAACGTGGGCCAGTCGCCGAGCGCCGCTGCGTCGAGGTGAGCGAGCACGGCATTCGGATCGATCGACATCCACGAACCATACACGCGCCGAGCGACCCACAGAATCGCCGGGGCGGCGTCAGCGGAGGACGTCGGGGTCGAGGAGGCGGTGGGCGAGGAGGTGCTCCCAGACGACGTCGGGGACGAGGGCGACGAGCTTCTCGTGCTCGTAGGTGCGGCCGCGGGCTCGCACGAGGGAAGAGCTGATGTTGCTCGTGACGACGTCGTCCTTGAAGTAGCGGTGCCGCGGATCGGCGAGCAGAGAGCTCGCCTTGTCGAAGTCGTAGCCGAGCCGGTGCAGCACGATGCAGTCGAGGTGCTCGGCCATCCAGTCCGCGCCGCCCCACTCGTGGAAGGACTGCGCGACGTCGGAGCCCATCACCCACGAGAAGCGATGTCCGGGGTACGCGGGCAGGAGGTGATCGCGGAGGATGAACGCCGTCTCGCGCGTCTGGGGATCGATGCGCTCTCCGTGCACGATCTCGAAGTCGCAGACCTCGAGGCGCGGGTAGCGCTGCTCGCAAGCAGCTCGACGGTGGACGAGCATGCTCGGGCTTCACGTGATCTCGAGGTGGAGCGGATGCTCGGGCGTGCCAGTGAGGAGGCCGCCCTGGACGACACCGCCGCGGAGACGGAGCGTGCGGCCGGCAGGGACGAGCGTGGTGCGCACGCGCGTCGCGCGGTGTGGGGCGTGCGCCCAGCGCGGGACCTCGGGCTTCGTGGCCGCGTCGCGATAGCCACCCTGGCGGGGATCGTCGGAGTCGTGAGGCAGGCGGGCGGTTCCGGTGGACGAGCTGGGGTCGAGGCCGTCGGTGAGGTGCTCGGTGCTCTCGGCGAGGAGCGACATCGCGCTCGGGGCGAAGGACACGACGCCGGCCTCGTGCGCGAGACGCAGTGTGCGGCCCTCGAGCTCGAGCGCCTCGCAGACGAGCCACGCGTCGCGACGTGCGATCCAGCCCCAGCCCTCGACCACGCGGCTCAGCGTCAGCGGCGCAGCGAGCCGTGCGGTGCGGTGTGATGCGGCGGGAGGTGGGACGTCGTCGAGCTCGATGCGCGGCAGGAGCCACGTGGCGAGGGCGAGCAGAGCGCGGCCGATCCACACGAGACCGAGACCGACGAACGGGAGGAACAGGCCGAGGCCCAGGTAGAGGTAGGCCACCAGCCTGAGCAGGTGCGCGGTGTAGAACGTGTTGAGCGCGAAGAACGCGAAGAGGAGCGGCGCGAGCACGACGGACATCACGAACGTGACGAGCGCCTCGAAGACCGGCGCGCCGTGCGTGTGGGCCGAGATCGGTGAGCCGAAGACCACGAGGAGCGTCATGGCGCCCGCGACGCCGAGGACCGTTCGGTCGTGACGGATCGACCACGGGGACACGAACGCGCGGCCCGCGCGCCACGCCCGCGCGAGGGGCCATGCCTCTTCGAAGGACGCGAGCCCGCGCGGCTCGGCGAGATCGAGCCGCGCGCCACCGCAGCGAGGGCACGCGCGCACGAAGCCGCGCAGCGCGCAGGCAGGACACACGTAGCGCGCGCCGACGAGCACGGCGCGAGCGTATCAGCGCGCGCGGGCGCGACGGATCAGTCGGTCGCGACGGGATCCCAGTCGCCGTGGAACGCGAGCGGAAGGAGCGGGAGCGGGACGACGGCCAGAGGCCCCTTCTCGAGGGCGAGGGCGTCGAGCACGACGAGCTCGGAGCGAGCGTCGAGCGCGCGCGTGACGATCACGAGCACGTGACCGGCCTCGGGGCGATCCGGCGAGGGCACGAAGATCGGCTCGCCGACGAAGGCGTGCTCGGGCGCGGTGAAGAGCGAGGGCGCGCGATCGCGATCGAGGAGATCGACCCGCACGATCGCGTCGAAGGGATCGCTGAAGCGCGTGTCGGCGCGCGTGGCGCCGAAGAGCGCGGGCGTCTCGAGGCCCTCGTGCGAGGGGTGGAAGCGAGGGAAGTCGACGCCGTGATCGGTGAGCGGCACCCAGCTCGCCTCGCTCGCGCCGGGCGGGACCGTGATGCGGTAGAGCGTCTGCTTGCCGCGCTGCTCGGGGCGGCGGGGATCGAATGGTCGTGTGGGGCCCGCGTAGCCGAACTCCTCGCCGAACACGAAGTGCGGAAGGACGCACGCGTCCACGACGAGCGTGCCGTCGCGCTCGAAGGCGTTGCCGAAGTGAACGATCCAGCCGGGCTCGGGCAGGCGCACCGTGCGCGTCGGGCGACCGCTGCGTGACACGAGGTGGAGCGCGCCGCCCGCACGCGCGTCGGTGGCGAGCGACGCGAGCAGCGTGGAGGTGCCGAGCAGCCAGCGCGCGACGCCCGCGGGCTTCATGCGGAGCGGGTTCGCGCCGACGACGACCCACTCGGGCGAGAGCGCGAAGTCGTGCACGAACGCGAGACCTTCGAGCTCGGCGCGGTGCGTGGCGCACACGCGATCCTCGCGATCGAGCTCGCGGATCGTGAAGCGCATCCTCGGGCCGATCTCGAGACTGAAGGTCACGAGGCGCCCGGTGCGCGCTTCGTGCTTCACGTGGGCGAGCGTCGCCTGATCGGCGAGCGCACCCCCGAACGTCTCCTCGCCGCGCGTCGCGAGCGTGCGCGCCTCGAGCGCATACGGCGCACCGCCCTCCCAGCCGCAGAGGAGCCGATCGCGCCAGCGCGTGATCGTCGTGTTCGCGACGTTGCGCACGCGGCCCGGGACGAGGTTCCGCCACGCGGGAGAGAGGTTCGTGGCGAGGCCTCGATCGACGAGCTCATCGCTCGCGTGCTCGGCGAGGTACGAGGGTGTCTCGACGAAGCGCGCGGTGAGCGTCACGGAGCCGTCGCGCTCGAGGCGGAAGGCGCGCACGTAGCCGTGACCGTCGAAGGGGTGGAGCCTCACGCCGCCGATCACGTTCCAGCCCGGACCGTTCGAGAGCAGGCGGCCGCCGCGGAGCACGTGCGGGATGGCGCCCTCGATGCGATCGGCGGGGATGTGCAGGTCGAGCGCGCCCGGGTGTGCGGCGAGGCTCTCGTTCCACGCTCTCTTGCGGAGCTCTTCTCCGGACGATGGGATCACGGCGACTCCTCTGCGCTCAGGCGCGCGGCGAGCGCCTCGAGCGTGCGTGCGAGCTTCTTGCGGGACGCGGGCGTCGCGTCGCCGACGAGGGCGCGATCGAGGCGGGTCAGCACGTCGAGGCCCCGGCCCAGGCGCGCCCGCGGCGCGAGCTTCACGCGGGTACCGCGCGCGTCCTTCGGGTCGGGGACGACGACGACGAGGCCCGAGGCCTCGAGCTTGGCGACCATCGTGGTGACCGACGGTGGCTTGACGCCGATGCGCCGCGCGAGCTCGCCCGTGCGCAGGCCCGCGGGCGCGGCGAGCAGCTCTCCCACGAGTCGAAAGCCCGAGACCGAGAGGTCGAGCGAGGCGAGCTCGCGCGCGAGGCGCGCTTCGAAGGCCTCGGCCAGGGCCCACACGCGGAGCGAGACGAAGGAGTCGAGCTCGGGTCGCACGATCGTTAGTGTGCCTAACGATCGACGCGCGGTCGACCCCCGGGACGATCGTCGCGTGTGCTCGACACACGGTGTGCCGTCGAGGGGCCCATCGCGCCGCGGGCCGGCGAGGCGTGCGTCAGCCTCCGGAGGGCTCTGCGTCGCTGGCGCGGTGCGACCGTATCGACATGCGATGGCGAGCGCGCGGCGTGAGGGTCGCGCGTGGGAGTCCGATCTCGCGATCCACGAGATCGTGGACGCGAGCAAGGCCTCGTGGGCGGACCTCCGGCACCGCATCCTGGGCTTCGACGACGAGCTCCTCGCCGTCGTGATGCAAGACGGCGCGCGCTGGCTCGTGTACGCGAGCTCGAACCTCGGCGCGCGCGAGCACGTCTTCGCGCTCGGCGACGACGCCTCGATCGTCTACGAGGCCGAGTGCATCGGCCGCACGGACGACGAGCTCCTCGACGGGCGAGGGCTCGTCTTCGCGCGCTGGGGCGATCCGTTCTGACGCCGTCAGTCGGGCGCGAGCACGTCGTGGATCGAAGGGTCCTTGTCGAACTGCGCCTTCGCGTACGGGCACGTGGGCGTGATCTTCGTGCCGGTCGCGCGTGCCCAGGCGACGGTGGCGTCGAGGAGACGTCGCGCGACGCCGAGGCCCTGGAGCTTCGGGTGGACCTCGGTGTGGTCGACGATGACCAGGCTCGGCGAGACGCGCGAGTAGGTCATCTCGGCGAGGCGCACGCCCTCGCGTGCGACGAAGAACGCGCCGCGTCCGTCGGCCTCTTCGTGCGAGACCTCGATCGCCGCGGCGCTCATGGCGCCTCCGATCCGCTCGCGCCCCGGCGCTCGATGCGGAGCGCGCCCGAGGGACAGCGGCCGACCTGGGCCTCGACCTCGGCCGCGCTCGCGCCGGCGAGGCTGATCCACGGCTTCTTCTTCACGTCGAAGACCGCGGGCAGGCCCTTCACGCAGCGCGCGGAGTGCGTGCACACGTTCGGATCGAAGGTGACGACGAGCGCGTCGCTCTCGTAGCGCTGGAGGTGATGCGACATCCCGAGACTCTACGCGGGCCCGCGCGCGGAAGGCGATCCCCGCGCGTGGACGGGTCGCGCTGGCCTCGAGGCTCGCGGCGCGGTCGTAGCACGACGTCTCCCCAAGCCAGGTCGTGTGTTGTCTATGCTCGGGCGATGGCACGCCGACTCGCCGCCTGGCTCGCGTTGTTCCCGCTCGTCTCGCTCGCCGGCTGCCCTGCGGATCCGGCGCCCGCGGATGGCTCGATCGTCGACGGTGGGCTCGATGCGCCCGCGACGAGCCCTTCGTGCGAGGACGCGCTCGACTGCGACGACGGGCTCGCGTGCAACGGCCTCGAAGCCTGCCTCGAGGGACGCTGCGTCGCGGGGGCGACGATGCGCTGTGACGACGGGCTCGCCTGCACGCGCGACTTCTGCTCCGAAGAGATGCGCGGCTGCGTGCACCGCGCCGTGGACGCCGACGGTGACGGGGTCGCCTCGCTCGCGTGCGTGGACGAGCGCGGCATGCCGCTCGGTGAAGACTGCGACGACGGCGCGCCTGGCGTGCGTCCCGGTGCGCTCGAGGTCTGCGACGCCGAGGGCCTCGACGAGGACTGTGATCCGACCACGCGCGGGGGCCTCGACGAAGACGGCGACGGCTTCGAGGACGCGCGGTGCTGCAACGAGGGCGCGTGCGGGGACGACTGCAACGACGCGGTCGCGAGCGCGAGCCCGATGGGCAACGAGGTCTGCAACGCGATCGACGACGACTGCGACGGGCGCATCGACGAGGGCGTGGACGTGGTGGTCTATCGAGACGCCGACGGCGACGGCCGTGGCAGCGCCGCGACATCGATGCGCGCGTGCGCGAGCACGGCGGGCTACTCGCTCTACGACGACGACTGCGACGACACGTCCGCGCGGCGCAGCCCGCAGCTGCCCGAGGTGTGCGACGGCGTCGACAACGACTGCGACGGCACGGCCGATCCCGCCGACGCGACGGTGGTGGCCGCGTGGTACCCCGACACCGACGGCGATGGCTTCGGGGCGGGCTCGCCGCTGCTCGCGTGCACGCCACCCGCGGGTCACTCGCTGCTCGACACCGACTGCGACGACGCCCGCGCGGCGGTGCACCCGGGGCAGGTGGAGCGGTGCAACGCGGTGGACGACGACTGCAACGGTGCCCCCGACTTCGCGATCGCACCCGGCGATCTCGAGGACGACGACGCCGACGGCGTCGCGGACGCGCGCTGCATGCCGACGCCGAGCCCGGCCGATTGCGACGACCGCGATCGCACGAGCGGTCCCGGAGAGGCCGAGGCCTGCGACGGTCGCGACGACGACTGCGACGGGCGCATCGACGAGGAGGTCGCGGCCTTCGTGTACTTCCGCGACGCGGACGGAGACGGCTACGGGAGCGCGGCGTCGGGATCGCTCGTGGGCTGCGTGCCGGTGGCGGGGCACACGACGCGCGGAGGTGACTGCGACGACGCCTCGGCGGATCGAAGGCCCTTCGCGCGCGAGGCGTGCAACGCGCTCGACGACGACTGCGACGCGGCGGTCGACGAGGCGCCGGCGTCCGACGCGTGCGGGCTCGACGCGGCGTGCATCGCGGGGATCTGTCGGCCGCTGTGCGGACCGGGCCGCGCGGACTGCAATGGGGACCTGGGCCGGATCGGCGGCGACGGCTGCGAGACCGTGGGCAGCTGTCCGAGCTGCGCCGGCTGCGCGCTCGACGAGGACTGCGTCGCCGGCGGCTGCGTGCCCTGCACGCCGACGCTCGTGCTGCGGCCGGGCACCACGGCGCCGGTGCCGCCCGCGGGCCTTCGTGTGCAGTGTGTCGATGGGCCCGCGAGCTTCACCGACGCGGACTGTCCGGTGGTGCAGTGCGGGCGCCTGACCACGTGGCCCTTCACGTACACCGACAACCGCTTCTCGCTCGGCCTCAGCACCTACGAGGACGACGTCACGTTCTTGCGCACCTTCGAGCTCACGGGCCCACGCTACGTGTACGACGCGAGCCTCGATCCGATGACGAGCAGCGTCACGTTCCGCGGCCAGCACGACCTCACGGGCACGACCCCGTGGTCGACGTTCCGCAATCCGTAGCCGCAGGTGGCGCGCGCTCGCGTGGATGGAGGAAGCAGGCCTCGAGGTTCCGCGCGGCGTCAGGACGCGACTCGACGCGTGTCTCGAGCCCATCACTCGTGTGGGCGATCACTCGTGTGGGCGATCACTCGTGTGGGCGATCGGTCGGGCGATCGCTCGTGTAGGATGGGCAGCACGACCGATCTCTTGGAGTAGCTCAGACCGGTAGAGCCGCGGGCTGCTTACCCGCGAGGCGCAGGTTCGACCCCTGCCTCCAAGCTTTCTCGTCGTCGCGCCCGCGGCGTAGGGCCGACTCCCTTGCTCTTTCTTGGAGAAGCCCGGTGGTGGGCGGCGAGCTGCAACACTCGCAGCGTGCAGGTTCGACTCCTGCCTCCAAGTCTCTCTCGGAGCAGCTCGCGGGACGAGCGACGGACTTGGATCCGTCGGGCGCAGGTTCGACTCCTGCCTCCGAGCCTATGACCCAGCGGACGACCGACACCCAGGGACTCGAGGGCGAGTCTCTCTCGATTGGCGCGGGCTACGTGGCGGGCCAGCTCGCGCAGAGCCTCCGCGCAGCGGACGCACACACCGACCCGGCGCAGCGGGCGAAGGCCGAGGCACGCGCCGAGGGCTTCCTCTCCGTGCTCGAGAACCTCGTGTCCGGCGCGCTTCGCGTGGGCCAGCGACAGCCCTACGTGGACACGCCGACGTGGGTGACGCCGGAGGTGATGCGCGGCGGCTTCGCGAGCGGCGCGCACGCTGCCGGTGGTGAGCTCCGTGCGCACGAGCGCGCGCTGGCGGAGCGCCTCGGTGTCGTGACGGCCTCGCGAACCGCGCTCAACGGTCATCACCTCGCGCGCGCGGGCCTCGCGGAGCTCGCGGACCTGCTCGCATCGCGTCGCTACCGCGTCGAGGTGCCCGAGGAGGGCGCGCTGCTCGCGGCGCGCTGGCTGATCGCGCGCGGTGAGCACGCGGTGGCCGCCTCGCTGATCGAGACGATCGAGCCCTTCTTCGACCGGCTGCGCTTCTACCCGCGGCCCGCCGAGACGAAGCTCGCCGAGCCCGTCGTGGGGCTCGAGACGCCGGTGCTCGCGCGCAGCGCGCACTCGCTCGCCGAGGGCCTCGCGAAGAAGGCGCCCTCCAAGGACGTCGAGGCGATGCGCGAGCACTACGAGGTGTGGGCGCCGCTCACCGACGCGATGGTCGCGCTCGTGCTCGAGACGGTCGAGGGCGAGACGCCGCGCTTCGAAGGCGAAGGCGGCTCGCGTCGCGTCGTGGGCGGGACGCCGTTCGCGCGCGTGCCCGAGGGCTTCGAGACGCGGCGCGTGGCGCTGCTCGCCTCGCTGGAGCGCGCGCGCGCGCGACACACGCGCTGCCAGCGCGTGCACCGCGAGGGCGAGATGCTGGGCCTCCTCACGGATGCGCTCGCGGCGCTGCCGCGCCTCGACGAGACGGCGCGCGCGAGCTTCGCGCGACGCGTGCGGCATCGGCTCGCGGGCTTCGTCACGGCGCACGGCGCGCCGGGCTCGAGCGAGCACCGCGCGCTCCGTGCGAGCCAGGTGGCGGGCCCGAGCCACGCGCGCCTGGCGCACGTGCTGTCCGAGCGACTCACCGCGCTCAGCGCGCCGGGAGAGGGCCTCACGTCTGAGGGCGCCGAGGCCGCGGCGCGGCCAGTCACCCTCGCGGAGCAGCGCGAGACCGTGCCGGCTGGCACGACGCTGCCCGCGCACCTCACCGCGCGCCTCGCGGCCGTGGAGGAGGCTCCGCTCGCGGCGCTGCTCCGACGCGGCACGATCGGCTCGGGGGAGGTGCTCGCCACGCTCCTGCCGCAGCTCACGGGCCCGGCGCTCGCGACGCGCTTCACGGACGCGAGCGCACGCACGCTCTACGCGGCGAGCTACCGCGCGTTCCGCCAGCGCCGCTCGCTCCTGCTCCTCTGGCTCCAGCACCAGGTGCGCTTCGAGGAGCTGCCGTGGATCGCCGCGCTCGAGGCCTCGGCCGACGCCGACCCGCTGCCCGCGGTGGAGGAGACGCTGCGACAGCTCGCGGCCGTCGCGATCGCGGCGTTCCCGGACACGATCACGCCCAACAAGCTCGTCTCGGAGCTCGCGTCGCTCGCGAAGGTGGCGCGTCCCTCCCGGGCGCACGCCCAGACGGGCAACCCGACTGGCACCCTCTCGACTGGCACTCTCCCGACTGGCACCCTCCCGACGGGTAACCCGACTGGCACCCTCCCGACTGGCACCGACGACGAGGCACGCCCTTGGCTCCCGCTCGTGGAGGAGGTGGCCTCCGACATCTTCATGGGGACCTTCTCGGTGAAGTACCTGCGCGCGGCGCAGGTCGCGGCGCGCGTCTTCCGCGCGATGCCGGGTGGCGCGTCGGGGCCGTCGCTCTACGAGCGCTACTACGCGATCGAGGGCACGCGCGTGCTCGCGATGGAGCGTCTCGCGGAGGCGTGGGGCGTGCGCACGTGCCCCGACTTCGACGCGTACTGCCTCGAGCTCGCGGCGCTGCCGGCCTCCGGTGGCAACCCGCGCGCGCGCGGCGGCGCGATGATCGAGCAGGCCTCGATCCTCACGACGCACAACCTCGCGGTGCTCGTGGACGGGCTGGCGCTCGAGCCGCGGCTGCGTGGGCAGTGGGCCGAGCTCGCGATGCGCGCGTTCGTGTCGGTGCTCGACCGGCTCGAGCGGCGCGTGATCCCGGAAGGGATCCCGCGCATCCAGCGCATGCGCGCGAGCAAGACGCTCGCGTTCGGCTGGCGTCAGGCGATCTTCTTCCTCTCGTGGCTCGAGCCCGCCGCGCAGGCGGCGTTCCTCGCGAAGGCGCGAGAGACGCTCGAGGCGCGCACGGCGCTCGGCCGCGAGCGGTTCGCCCCGGTCTTCGCCGGTCTCGAGCACGCGGCGGCGGGCCACGTGCTCCCGCGCGAGGCCACGCACCGCGAGATCGACGGTGCGCGGCGCCTCCTCGGCTGGACGGTGGAGACACCGTTCCTGATGGGGAATGCCGCGCGCGCGCCCCGCCGCTGACACGAGCCGATCAGAACGTCGGGTCGCAGGTGTAGCGGAGGTCGTAGCGGACGAGCACGGGCGTGAGGCTCCGATCTGCGCTCGCGTGCAGGACGGCCGTGATGGACAGGAACATCCCGGCCGTCGGCCCGCCCGACGTGAGGAGCGCGGCGGTCACGTCGAGCGTGCCGTGACCCGTGCTCGCGTGGACGATCACCGGGCTCGCGCTGCCGAGCGCGGCCAGGGTGCTGGCGACGCGCAGCTCGAAGTCGAGCGTGGTGCCCGGAGGGATCTCCACGTCGTAGTCCAGCCGGTCCCAGCCGGGCAGTTCCGTCAGCGCGTCACACGAGAGCGTCGCGTCGTACACACGCTCGTGCCGGCCCTCGGCGACGTAGCGCCCATCGGAGCCTCGGGAGAGGCGCACGCCGTTCACGAGGAGATCGTGCTCGAGCCCATCGCCGGCCGGATCGTCGGGGCCGGGCTGCTCGCGCGTCAGGTAGCACCGCGGCTCGCACGGGCTGCACGTGACGGTGCGATCGGGGTCGGGCTCGGTCGGTCCACAGAACGCGTCGAGTGGCCCGCTCACGAAGGCATCGATCGGCCCGGCATCGAACGGTGCCGCGTCGCGCGTGGGGCGCGCGTCCGGCGCGCTCGCATCCGCGGGCGCCTCCTGACTGCACCCGAGCGCACCACAGAGCGAGAGGACCGCGCCGAGCCTGGCGTCGCGCATCATGACTCTCCGATCTCGACGGCCCATGGAGGGTTCTCTACGCTACCACCGCTTGGGCGTTCGTGGGGATCGGCGCGCGCGTCAGCTCGCGCCCTCGAGGCGCGCTCGCGCGCCACGCGCCGCGTCCGCTACGCTCGCATCATGACTTCGACCTTCCTTCGCTCGATCTCGATCGGGCTCGGCATGACGCTCGCGGGTGGCGCGGCGATCGTCTCTCCGCTCCTGGGCGCTTGCTCCTGCGGCCCCGATCCGCCGCCGCGCACGCGCGACTGCGCGAGCCCGCTCACCGACTTCACGGGCGTCACGTCCGTGTCGATCGTGTCGGCGCGCGCGGTGAACGGCTTCCAGGGAGGTCAGCACTTCCAGTTCCAGATCCAGGCGAGCGGCACGGGCCTGGGCAATTGCATCGCCGAGAGCGCGACGCTGCTCGAGGGCGGCTCGGTGCTCGCGAGCACGACCTCTCCCGTCGAGGCCGGCGACGATGGCGCTGGAGGCATCGTCACGAGCCCGATCATCCTCTTCCCCCCGACCGGGCCGGGTCGGGTCGCGA
Source organism: Sandaracinaceae bacterium (assembly GCA_044376125.1). Taxonomy (GTDB): domain Bacteria; phylum Myxococcota_A; class Polyangia; order Polyangiales; family Sandaracinaceae; genus JAFLCL01. The sequence continues at coordinate 9,775 of JBILLJ010000116.1, read as the reverse complement.
CGCTGCGGGTCGAGACGCTGGGGCGCACGCTCGAGCAGGTGGTGAGCCTCGATCCGTTCGGCGCGCCGATCGACGCGGCCGTCGTACCCGACACGCCGGACGCGTTCGTGCCGGTGGACGCGGACCTCGACGCCGCCGTGCCGACGTACACGGTCGAGCTCGCCCTGACCGACGATGCGGGCGTGCCGATGGAGGGCGTGTCACTCGAGGCGCGCCTCACCACGGGGCGCGTGCTCACCGCGACGAGCGACGCGGCCGGCAGGCTGAGCACGGCCTCGTTCGAGTGGCCGGCGGATGCGACGCTCGACGTGACGCTGACGGGCGCAGGCGTCGTGCCCACGACGATCGCCGGCGTGACGCCGGAGTCCCTCTCGCGCCTCGGCACGCTCGCGCTCTCGCGACCGCGCGAGACCGTGACGATCTCGGGCACGCTCACGTTCCTCGACGCTCTCCACCGCGCGGCGCTCGGCACCGACGCACGCGCGAGCGGGCGCTGGAACGAGGCCGGCTCGACGACGAGCTACTCGCTTCCGGTCGCGCGTGGCGCGCCGTTCCACGTCTTCGGGTTCGAGCACACGTCGGCGAGCACGGGCCGCGACCGGAGCGGCGAGGTCTTCGGCAGCGTCGTCCACGAGGGCGCCGCGCTCGACGCGGATGCCACGATCGATCTCGCGTTCGTGGCGCCCACGAGCGTCGAGACGGCCCTCGGCTCGATCGCCCTGCCGACCGGCGCCGATCTCTCGATCACGGTCGAGAACCTCGACACGCACGGCGATGGGCAGGGCCTGCTCACCGACCTCACCTATGCGCCCGATGGCGCGAGCGCGACGTACGAGGTCGCGTTCCTGCGGCACGACGCGAACGTGCGGCCTGCGACCACGTTCCGCGCGAGCCTCGGCGGGACCGAGCGTGTGATGCGCCTCGACGACTATCCCTCGAGCGGCGAGCAGCCCGCGCTCTGGCTCGATCCACCGAGCACGACGCACGACGGCGGCACGCTCTTCCTCGGAGAGCCGCTCGGCGTGGACGGCTTCCTCGACGCGCTGCGCATCACGTTCTCCGACGCCGAGACGCGCTGGGTCGTGATCGTGCTCCGCCCGAGCGACGTGCTGCTCACGCCGCCCTCCGGCGCAGACGCGTGGGCGTGGCCGCTGCGCGCGAGCGTCGAGAGCTGCGAGACGCTCGCGGGCAACCTCGGCGATCTCTGCCGACGCTCCGCGACGAGCCCCGGCTTCACGTTCAGTCGCTGATCGGCGACCGCTGATCGGGCTCAGGCCTTCTTCATCGGGAAGCGCTCGTTCTCGCGCGCCTCGATCGCGCTCGCGCGTGCGAAGGCGGGGCGCTGGCTCACGCGGCCGATGTAGTCGGCGATCGGCCCGGTCTTGTCGATCGCGCCGAAGAGCAACGCGTAGCGCAGGCCGCCGCTCACCGTCACGTCGGCCGCGCTGAAGCGATCACCGAGGAGGTAGGTGCTGCCACCGACGCCTCGCGTCGCGACCTCGACCATCTGCGCGAAGCTCCCCCACGCGTGCTGGCGAGGGCGCGGCTCCCACTTGCCGAACTTCTCGGCGAGGGCGGGCTCGATGATGGCGGACGCGAAGAAGGCCCAGCGCAGGTAGGCAGCACGATCGGGATCGTCGATCGCAGGCGCGAGCTGGGCCGCGGGGTAGCGGTCCGCGAGGTAGATCGCGATCGCGCCGAGCTCGGAGATCGGGATGCCGTGATCGACGACCACCGGGACCTTCCCCATCGGGTTGAGCGCGAGGTGCTCGGGACTCTTGTGCTGCCCCGTCGAGAGATCGAGCGAGGCGAGGCGGTACGGAACGCCCAGCTCCTCGAGCAGCCAGAGCGCGACGAACGATCGCGTCCGAGGGGCGTAGTGGAGAACGATGTCGGCTTCCGGGGACTCGGGCATGGGAGGCACTCTACACACACGTGACCCGACCCTGACGACGGAACGCGACGAGGGCGCGCATCGCTGCACGCCCTCGCGGTGAAGAGGCCTTCTGCGCGTGTGGTCAGGGCATGACGACGCGGACCTCGCGCTGCTCCTGCTCGTCGGCGGCGCGGCAGAGCGCGGCGAGCTCGGGGTACTCCGCGGGCGGCACGCGCATGCGGTGGATGCGCACGTTGCGCGTGAGCACGAGGCCATCGGCGAGCGGGCTCGAGCCGTACGTGACGGTCATGCCCTCGCGCCCCTCGAGCGTGCGGGCCTCGGGCGGCTCGACGCGACCACCGGGGGGGGCGTGGATCGCGACGCGCACGTCCATCGCCGAGCTCGGCACGATCTGCGCGCGCTGGCGCTGCGCGAGGCGCGCGTGGTTCGCGGTGAGGAGCGAGGGGAAGAGCGTGGGCAAGAGGCGCGCGCCGTTCTCGACGCGGCCGATGTCCTCGACCTCGATCTCGTAGCGGAACACGAGCGGCATCTCGAAGTCCTCGCGGCCCGTGATGCGCAGGCTCCGCATGAGCGCGCCCGGGAGGATGCGCGCGACGTAGTTCTGCTCGAAGAGCGTCTCGAGCTGCGCCTCGGGGATGTCGGCGAGCTCGTTGCGCCAGCCCGCGGCGCCGAGGCCGCGGAAGGTCTCGGTGATCGTCGCGTTCGCGTCGCCGTTGGGCAGCACGGTGAGGTCCACGTCGATGTCGTGGAGATCGACCTCGTCGCTCGGGCTCGTCACGTGCGTGCGCTCGAAGGGCGCATCGAGGATGAGCGCGTCCTGGCCGCGCACGAGCGGCGAGAGCGTGCCGAAGGCCGAGCGACGCATGCCCGTCTCGACCCAGATCGGGCCGGTCGAGCCCTGCACGCGGATCGCCACGTCGCCGTACGTGTCGTCGTCGGGCACCTGGCTCTCGGTCGAGTCGAACGCGTAGCTGCGCACGATCGCGAGGTCCGCGTCGATGCCGACGAGGCCGAGCAGGTACACGTAGAGGCGCGAGCGGCTGCCCGTGCGCGCCGAGAGCATCGGCGCGGCCTGACCGAACACGTCGCTCGTGTCCTCGATGTTCTCGAGCACCCAGTGGTAGATGCGCTGCGCGCGCTGCTCGACGCTCGAGCCCGCCTCGCCGGAGATCTCGCGCGCGAGGCGCTCGGCCGCCGGATCGCGGATCGACCGATCCGCGAGCACGTCACGGAGGCTCTCGACGAGCTGCGGCCACTCGGCGCGCACGGCCCAGCCGATCGAGGGCAGGTACTCGCGCGCGTTCACCGCGCCGGGCTCGGGCGAGAGCGGCTGACTCTGGTGGACCTCCCAGTGGTAGACGCGCGTGTCGCCCTCGGTGCGCTCCTCGGTGCGAGGCGCCTCACCGCGCGGATCGACATGGACCTCGAAGCTCGCCGGCGCCACGAGCGTGAGCTGGCTCGTGTCGAAGGGGATCTCGAAGCTCTGGAAGTAGAAGCGGTCACCGACCGCGCCACCGTCGTACGTCGCCGCGGGCGGGCGCACGCGGAGGTACTCGGACTCCACGAAGTCGCCGACCTCGAGGCTCGGCATCTCGATGTGCTCGAGGCCCGCGATGCGGTCGGGCTCGCGACGCGTGCCGTCGGCCTTCACGGTGCGGAGCGTGAGCAGGAGCGCGTCCTCGGGCGCCTGGAACTGGCCGAGATCGTCGACCGCCTCTTCGCTCTGCGCGCGGTAGATCTGGTGCGTGAGCTCCATGATCGTGCCGTCCGGCATGAGGCGCGTGACGGTGTAGTCCCACACGAGGACCTGCGGCGCGTTCTCGTAGGTGCGGCCCGACGCGACGAAGTCGCGGATCACCTGCAGGCCGTCGCGGCGGTAGGGCTCGAGCGGGCTCTCGCGGAACACGCTGCGCGCGAGGCGACGCAGGTCGGCCATCGCCTCGGGCTCGACCGAGAGCGCCTGGAGCAGCCGCGTGCGCGCGGCCTGCTCGTCGCCGCGCGACATGAGGCGGTCGACCTCCGCGAGCACGATGTTCTGCGACTGCGGCATCATCTCGCCGAGCTCGCGGAGGAGCGCGTCGATGCGCGGCTGATCGTTGCGCGCGCGCGCGACGGTGAGCTCGGAGTCGAGGATCGCGAAGCGCGTCGTGCGCGGCTCCATCGATGCGAGGCGCGAGAGCTCGGTGCTCGCGGCCGTCCAGTCGCGGCGGCGGAAGAGGCGCTGCAGGCGCGCGTCCGAGCGCGCGTCGCAGCCGACGAGCTCTTCGGCGAGCCGATCGCTCTCGGGGATGTGCCCGCGCTCGAGCGAGCGGTTCAGCGCCGCGCGGAGCGGACGGCAGGCGTCGGGCACGCGCGTGCGCATGGCGGCGATCACGGGCTCGACCTGATCGTTCCAGCCGCGCGCCGTGAGCAGATCGACGAGCGAGAGCGGGAAGGCCAGCACCTCCGGGTAGTGGTCCATGCCCTCGCGCAGCATCGCGATGGACTCGCGCACGCGGCCGTTGTCGGCCTCGAAGCGGGCCGCCTGGATCACCGGGTACCACGCCTCGGGATCGCGCTCGCGCGCCTCGGTCACGAAACGCAGGGCGTCGTCGCGCGCGACGGTCTCGGCGCGCAGCGGATCACCGAAGGCGATGCCCGTGGCGAGCACGAGCACCGAGCTCGGCGCGACGTCCGCGTCGATGCTGCCGAGGCGCTCGCGCGCGGTCACCCAGTCCGCGCGCGCCATCGACCGCGTCACGTCGAGGTAGTACGCGATGGGGTGCGCCTCGCGCGTCGCGGCGTCGTCGAGCGCGAGGTCCGTGGTCTCGTCTCCGTCGAAGAGGCTGAGGAGGAGGATCGGGTTCGGGTGGCGCGTCGCGATCTTCGCGAGGAAGCGGTGCTCGCCCGCGGTGAGCTCGACGGCGTGCAGCGTCGTGCGGCCAACGGGCTCGACGCGGCGATCGACGCGCGCGACGGAGCGATCGTCGACGAAGAGCTCCACGGCGTTGGGCGTCTCGAGGCGGATCGTGTACGTGCCCGCGCTCGGCACGCTGAAGGTGCCCTCCGCGTAGGTCGTGCCCGCGCCGCCGACGGGGCCGTTGCCCAGGTGCACCGCGCAGCCGCGCGCTTCGGCGTCGCGCGTGGCGCGGCGGCCGCGGCCGACGCCGAGGTCGTAGCTGTCGGCGAGCGGGCCCGGCTCCTCGGGCGCGAGCGCGCGATCGAAGTCGAGCAGCTGACGCGGACCGAAGGGCCCGGCGACGCGCATCGCGGTCACGCAGCGCTGCGAGCCCGCGAGCGTGCGCACCGCGTCCATGTCGCCGCGGCGGTAAGCGAAGTCGACGAGCACGTTGCCGATCGCCCAGCGGGCGCGCGGGCCGACGCTCGCGCTCGGCGAGGCGTAGAGCGCCTCGAAGACCGGGCGCACCTGCGCGACGTAGCCCGGGAGCGCGTCGTCGTACTCGACGATCGAGGCCACCGCGACCTCGGCGATCACCGGAGCCCACGGATCGCTCGCGCCCGCCGGATCCGCGGTCGTGCGGAGCGCCGAGAGATAGCCCGCGAGCGCCTCGGCGTGACGGCCGTGGATGTCGGCCTCGATCGCCGCGAGCATCTGCGTGCGGAGCGGGCTCGCGCCGAGCTCGCGTGCGCGCGTGATGGCGGCCTGCGCGGCGGTCGTGTCACCACCGTTCGCGAAGAGCTCGGCCTCGGCGCGTGCGAGCGCAAGCTCCGGATCGGTGGGCAGAGCCTCGGCGCGCGCGCGGTAGTCCGCCGCAGTCAGCGGCGTGGTGCGCACCGTCGCGCCGCCGCAGCCGACGAGCGCCACGCAGAGAAGTAGAGAGGCCAGACGTGTCATGAGATCCGAAGAGGAAGGAGAGGACGGCAGAGGGCGGGAGGCACGTTCCAGAGAGCGCATCAGCGGCCTCCCGAGAGCGTGAGGCGCTGGCGCAGGACGGAGTCGGCGCGCTGGATGAAGGCGCGGAACTCGGCGTACTCGGAGGCCTCGACGCGATCGCGCGAGAGCGTGAGCTCGCTGTGCACGGTCACCGTGCGGGCCTCGCGCGTGACGGTGACGAGGAAGACGCCGAAGGGGCTCTCGACGCGGCCGCCCTCGGGCAGCGTCGCGACGTCGTGGCCGGCGGGGATGCGGATGGTGCGATCTTCGACGTAGCGGGTGGTCGCGCCGAGATCGAACGCGTGCTCGCGCGTCTCGGTGCGGGCGAGCAGGCGCACGAGGTCGCCCATGACCGTGAGGGGGACGCGCAGGCCGTCGGCGTCGCGCACCGCGAGCTGCGGGACCGACGCGCGGTAGTGCGCCGTGACGGGCACCTCGTAGTCGGTGAGGCCGGTCATCTCGACCGAGTCCACCTCGATGCCGGAGAACGTGTTGCGCATCGCGCGCTCGAAGCGATCGAGGCGCGTGCCCTCGGCCTGGTAGGTGGAGCGCCAGCTCGGCGCCTCGTGGCCGCGCACGGTCTCGTTCACCTCGATGCGGCCCGCGCCGTCGGCGGCGAGGTCGATCGTGATGCGGCGCTCGCGCGCGTTGTGGTCGGGGCTCATCACCGGCGAGCGACGCAGCTCGGCGCCGTTCGGGCCCACGACGAGCACGGTCACGCCCTGATCCATCTGCGGGAACTCGGTGGAGCCGCTGAATTCGGCCGTTCCGTCGAGGTAGAGGTCGAGCTCGGGCACGTAGGCGATCGCGTGATCGAAGACCGAGAGCGACGCGGGCAGGTCGTTGAGCGCGCCGTTGCGGCGCGTGCGCACGAGCACGAGGCGCGCGTCGACGCCGGCCTCGGTGAGCATCGTGTAGAGGAGCGACGCCTTGTCCTTGCAGTCGCCGAAGCCGCGCTGGACGATCTGCGGCACGCGGTAGGGGAGGAAGCCGTGGATGCCGAACTCGAGGCCCACGTAGCGCGTGTGGTCGATGACCCAGCGGTAGATGCGCTGCACCTTCGTGCGCGTGTCGGGCGCATCGGCGACGAGCTCGCGCACCGTCCGGCGCAGCGACTCGTCGGCATAGAGCTGGTCGTGCACGAGGCCCCACCACCAGCGGCCGACGTCTTGCCAGCTCTGGTACGTGGAGACGTGGAGGTAGGGGCGCGTCTCGGTCGCGCCGGGCATGCCGTCCTCGCTCTGGATCGCGGGCACGTTCTCCGCGAAGAAGCGGTGGATGCGGCGCGCACCCTCGACGCGCTCCTCGTGACGGAGCGAGGCCATCTGCGGCGCGTTGAAGTAGAACTGACGCGCCGCGGGCGTCATGAGCACGTACTCGGTGCGAGCCATGGGGGCGCCGCCCTGGAAGAAGTGCATGTCGCCGTAGTAGTCGTCGAACTGGTTGCGCTCGGCGACGTCGTCGATGCGGTAGCGGATCTCGACGACGTCTCCGGGCTGGAGGTCGGGGAAGACCACGACGAGCGCGCGCGTGTCGTAGTAGATGCGGTACGCCGGCTCGCCGAGCTGCTGCTCGTACGACTCGGTGGCCTCGAGCTGCCGGCCCTGCCGGTAGACGCGCGCGGCGCGGACCATCACGCGCTGCACGTCCGGATCGAAGGTGATCGGGAAGGTGCGGAGCGCGCGGCCGCCCTCGTCGTTGATGACCTGCGCGGCGAACTGGTGGAAGCGCGAGCCGAGGCCGCTGTCGAAGACCGACGCGACCGTGAGGTCCTGCAGCACGCGGTACGGATAGCCGCGCTCCTCGTTCACACGCGCGAGCAGCTCCTCGCCGCTGGCCGCGTAGGCCTCGTCGAGGCGCTCCTCGGGCTGGAGGTGCTCGACGAGCTCACGCGTCTCGGCGTCCTGCGGGCGAAGCTCGAGCGCCGTGTTGAGGGCCTGCATCGCGAGCTCGTTCTGCCCGGCGCGCAGGAGCGCGCGACCATAGGCCACGTGCGCGTCCGCCTCCTCGGGGGCGAGCTCGAGCGCGGCGCGGTAGGCGCCCATCGCCTCGTCGTCGCGCTCGAGCGCCTCGTACCAGGCGGCCACGCGCAGGATGCGCAGCACGCTGTCGTTCGAGAGCGCGCGGTAGACGTCGATCTCGCGCATCGCGGTCTCGATCTCGCCGCGGAGGATCGAGTCACCGATCACCGTCTCGCGCAGGCCCTGGTCGTCGTGGCGAGAGAGCAGCGCCTCGCGGAACAGCTCCATCGCCTGATCACGCGACTGCACCGTGTCGGCGGCGTGCGCACGGATCGACAGCCACGCGGGGGCACCGGGGGCTCGCTGCGCTGCACGCTCGAGCGTCGCGCGCGCGGTCTCCTCGAGCCCGAGGCCCTCGTAGAGATCGGCGCGCAGCTCCGCGGCCTCGAGCGCCTGGATGCCGCGGTCCGGGACGCGCTCGAGCACGTGCAGGGCCTCGTCCGGGCTCGGTCCGCTCATCACGAGGCGCGCCTGCGCGAGGATCACGTCCGGATCGTTCGGCGCGATCGCGACCGCGCGGTCGATGAAGCGGCTCGCGTCGCCGCGCGAGGTCGCGAGCTCGGCCGCGAGCAACCACCGCTCGGTGTTGGGTCCCGCGTCCGCGGCGCGCTCCGCGAGCTGCTTGGCGCGCTGCTCGGCGGGATCGTCGGCGCCCGTGAGCGCGAGGAACTGCGCGAGATCCTCGAGGGCCTCGGCGCTCGCACCCTCCCCCGCCGCCGCCGCCTCGAGGGCCGCGAGCGGCGCCATGGGCGCAGCGGGCAGCCGCGGCACGCCGTGGCCCGCGTGGACCTGCGCGACGTCCGCGTTCGGGTTGATCGTGAGGCCGCTCGCGCGCTCGCCGTTGGCCGCCGCGACGCGGGCGTAGAAGCCCCACGTCGACTCGGCGGTGCAGGCCTTCACGAGCAGGCGGTTCGGGCCCTGGTGCGCGCCGACCATCGCGACGAAGCGATCGGGATCGGGCTGGCGGTAGTCGTCGTCGCGCAGCACCTCGGTGCCGTTCCACCACGCCGCGATCGCGCCGCCGCCCCCGAGCCAGAGCGAGAGCGCCTGCGGCCGCTCGCTCACGACGAAGGTCTCCGCGTACGCGCACACGTTCGTGTCGGGGCGGTAGACCGCGTCGAAGCTGATGTAGCCGTAGTGCCCGACGTCGGGGAACGTGCGCCAGCCGACCGGTCGCTCGCGGCCCTCGTAGCGCGCCTCGAGATCGAAGGGCGACATGCGGAGGCGCTCGGGCTCGTACTCGCGCGCGAAGCCCTCCTTGCCCTCGTTGTCGAAGGGACCGATCACGCGCCACTGCCGCACGTAGCCGAGCTCGGCGAACGTGCGGCGCGAGCCCTCGGCGTCGCCCATGCGCAGCTGCGCGCGGCCCAGGAGCTGTCGCGCGTACGCGCGCACGGCGGGGCTCACACGACGGTTCTGCGAGATGGCCTCGAGCGCCGTGCGCGTGGTCCCGGGCCGCGCCGTGCTGTAGCCGCGCCAGAGCTCGAGCAGCGGGATCATCGCGCGGGCGCTCGTGCCTCGGCGCGCGACCTCGGCAGCGAGGCGTCGCTGTTCGGCCTCGTAGGGCTCGGCCTCGGCCGTGGGGGCGGCGTCCGCGGCGGCGCGGCGCGTGGGCACTCGCTGCGCCTGGATGGGCGAGCTCACGAGCGCGTCGCCGGCGAGCGCGAGCGAGAGACAGCCGAGGAGAGTCAGAGAGCGGACGGATCGTTCCAAAGGGTCCTCCGAGCGCGCGCGACGGGGCCTCGCGCGGGCGCGAATCGTAGTACGGGGTTCGAGACGCGATGGACTGGGCAGATCGACGACGAGCGGGGCGCGTGCTCGGCGTCGGAGCAGTGAGAGCACGTGGCACTCGGATGGATCGATGCGAGTGCCACGGGCTCGATTCGGCGGGAGGGAGGCTCTCGCCGATTCACTCGGCGAGAGGGAGGGGCTGCGGCCAGACCCTCCGGCAAGAAACGTCAGAGCGTGAGTCAATGCAAGTGA
>JBILLJ010000115.1:0-29258 GCA_044376125.1 Sandaracinaceae bacterium | reverse complement strand
TGCCCGTGCCCACGTCGAGGACCTCGGGCGCCTTCGCGAACGCGAGCAGCTCGAGCACGCGCGTCGCGAAGCGTCCGTCGGGCTCGGAGAAGTCCATCGCGTGGTACTCCTCGGCGTCCTCGACGGTTTCCATCAGCTCGGGCTCGAGGATGCGCTTGAGCACGCTCTGGAGGTTACCCGACCGAGCCTCCCCACGTCGTGCGCCGCACGCGAGCGCGCCGACGCCCCACCGAGTCAGAGGTTCTCGACGCTCTTGAGCATCTCCTGCTGGAAGTGGGCACGCGCACGGATCAGCGTCGTACGGCGACCCAGCCGGCGGTCGCGGAGGATCTCCTCCCACGGGCCGACGGTCTCGCCGTCGACCTGATCGCCGTCGAGGAAGTCCATGACCTGGACCTCCGACGAGCGGTCGTCGCGGCCTTGCTTGGCGTGGTCCTGCGCCGAGGCGCTGGCCGCGAGGGTGAGGGGAGCGAGGAGCGAGAGGGCGAGGAGGACGGAGGTGTGGCGCATCCGGCCTGTGACGAGCCCGACGCGCCCACGGTCTGATCTTTTTTCGCCCTCGTGCTCGCGGCCGATCACTCGGCCCCCGATCACTCGGCGCCCTATCACTCCGCGGCGGCGCTCGGCTGCGGGGCGCCGCCTTCGAGGTGTCGCGGCATCTGCGGGCCGGGGCGCTCGGCCTCCATGCCGATCATCCGGTTCTTCGCGTCGACGCGGACGACCTTGGGCACGTGGGTGCGCGCCTCGTCGTCGTCCATCTCGCCGTACGTCGCGAGGATCACCAGGTCCTCTGGCTTCATCAGGTGCGCGGCCGCGCCGTTGATGCAGATCACGCCGGAGCCGCGGGGCCCGCGCAGGGTGTACGTCACGAGGCGCGTGCCGCGCGTGACGTTCCAGACGTGGACTTCCTCGTGCTCGATCATCCCCGCCGCGTCCATCAGGTCCTGGTCGATCGTCACGCTCCCCTCGTAGTCGAGATCGGCGTGCGTGACGGTGGCTCGATGGATCTTTCCGAGGAACATCCTGCGTCGCATGGGGCACCTCCGTGGCGGCCCGCCCTCGGCGCGAGGGGTTGGGTCCACCCAGATGCGGCGAGCCTACTACGCGCGTCGGCGGGTCGCCGCGCGCCGAGCGTCGGGGAGGGCCAGGGAGCACACCGTTTGACCGGGTGGGCCTCGTCGTGAAGATTCGCGCCGCGCCGGGAGACGAACGCCTGGCCCCACGGAGGAACGAGTGACGCTTCGGACGGACGAGAAGATCGCGGTGATCGGCCTTGGCTACGTCGGCTTGCCCGTCGCCCTCGCGTTCGCGCGCGCGTTCGAGCACGTCGTCGGCTTCGACATCGATCCCCGCCGCGTCGAGGAGCTCAACCGTGGCCACGACCGCACGAACGAGGTCGAGGGCGACGCGCTGAAGAAGACGACGCTGAAGATGACGACCGATCCCGCGGCGCTCGCGGGCATCTCGTTCTTCGTCGTCACGGTGCCCACGCCGATCGACGCGAACCGCCAGCCGGACCTGCGCCCGGTCAAGAGCGCGTCCGAGAGCGTCGGCCGCGTGCTCACCAAGCTCGACTGGAAGCCCGAGGGCGCCATCGTCGTGTACGAGTCGACCGTGTACCCCGGCGTGACCGAGGAGTACTGCGGCCCGATCCTCGAGAAGCTCTCGGGCCTCCAGCAGGGCAAGGACTTCAAGCTCGGCTACTCGCCCGAGCGCATCAACCCGGGCGATCGCGAGCACACGCTCGAGCGCACGGTGAAGGTCGTCTCCGGTGAGGACGAGGCCTCGCTCGCGCGCGTCGCGAGCGCCTATGGCGCGATCGTGCCGGCCGGTGTGTTCAAGGCCGCGAGCATCAAGGTCGCCGAGGCCGCGAAGGTCATCGAGAACACGCAGCGCGACCTCAACATCGCGCTCATGAACGAGCTCTCGCTCATCTTCGATCGCATGGGCATCCGCACGCGCGACGTGCTCGCGGCGGCCGGCACGAAGTGGAACTTCCTCAAGTTCTATCCGGGCCTGGTCGGCGGTCACTGCATCGGCGTCGACCCGTACTACCTCACCGCGAAGGCCGAGATCCTCGGCTACCACCCCGAGGTCATCCTCGCGGGCCGCCGCATCAACGACGGCATGGGCACCTACGTCGCCCAGAAGCTCATCAAGCTGCTCATCGGGCGCGACATCCCCGTCAAGCGCGCGAAGGTCGGCGTGCTCGGGCTCACGTTCAAGGAGAACGTCCCCGATCTCCGCAACAGCCGCGTGCCCGACATCCTCGCCGAGCTCCGCCAGTTCGGCATCGAGCCGATGGTCGCCGACTCGCGCGCCGACGCCGAAGAGGCGCACCACGAGTACGGCATCGCGCTCACGCCGCTCGAGAAGCTCACGGGCCTCGACGCGGTCGTCTTCGCGGTCTCGCACGACGAGTACAAGGGCCTCGGCGGCGAGAAGCTCCACACGCTCGTGCACGACCGCGGCGTCGTCATCGACGTGAAGTCGATGCTCGATCCCAAGGCGGTGCCCTCGGGCCTGGCGTACTGGTGCCTCTAGAGCAGTCTGCTGCGCAGACCCCGCCGCGAGGCGCCCCCATTCCCGAGGCCCCGATCGTCCGTGTCGAATCCGTTCTCGAAGCTCGCGGCGCTGAAGGACGCGCTCCCTCCAGGTGAGAAGGTGGGCGAGAAGGCGGAGGAGTCCGCCGCGCCCCTCGCGGTCGATCGGCGCTTCGCGAACAAGCTCGTGGTGGCGAAGTCGCGCAAGGGTCGCGGTGGCAAGACGGTCACCGCGATCCGCGGCCTCGTGGGCACGGCCGATCAGCTCGAGGAGCTCGCGCGCGAGCTCAAGAAGGCCCTCGGCGTCGGCGCGAGCGTGGAAGACGGCGAGGTCCTCGTGCAGGGCGAGCAGGAGAAGCGCGTCGCCGCCTGGCTCGAGGCCAAGGGCGCCAAGCGCGTGATCCTCGGGACGTGAGCCTCGAGCGCCGGCTGAGGCCGCGCTGCGCGCCGGGAGTGGTCAGCGCCACCTCGTCTCTGGCACCGTCGGGCGATGCGAACGTCGCGCGCGCCGCTCTGGGCGCTCTTCACGCTGATCGTCGGCTGTCCTTCCGAGCCGGCGCTCGAGGACGCGTCCGTCGGCTCGATCGATGCGCCGGGGCTCGATGCGCCGGGGCTCGATGCGCCGGGGCTCGATGCGCCGGGGCTCGATGCGTCGGGCGACCACGACGCGAACGAGCTGGTGCGCGAGATCGACGCAGCGCGCACGACGAGGGCTGCGAGGAGGGGCTCCCCGTCGGAGCGCTGGTGCGCACGTGCGTGCCTTTCCCGACGGGGGTGCAGCAGTACGACGTGCCGCCCGTGGAGGACAGCTTCGATCGCGCGCCCCCGCCGGCCGGCACGACGTTCGAGGGCGAGTACACGCCGCGGCCCGGCGAGTGCTCCGTGCGTCAGCACGATCGGTACTGGGTGCGCGCGCGCGATGGTCGCGTCTACCGCACGTGGCATCCGCCCTCGGAGCCGAGTGACGTGGAGACGGGACGCCCGTGCACGTACGGTCACGAGCACGGCGCAGACCCGCGCAGCTCACCGCTCTACACGTGGGCCGGCGGCGTCCCGTTCGGCATCACCGGCAGCGTCGCGCCGCACTACCGGCACACGGATCACACGAGCCACAAGGTCTTCGTGCAGAACCTCTGGGAGGCCGCGGTGGGCAACGGGCCGAGCGACGATCCGTATCGATCGGCGAGCTTCCACTGCCACTGGCTCTCGAAGGTCCACCAGGACGTGCACGACGGCTTCGCCCTCGGCAACAACGAGCACGAGTACCAGAACAACATCATGTGCGACGACGGCTTCGCGCGGCACCCGCTGCGCGACTACGGCGCCGCCGGACCGGATCGACACACGCGCGCCTCGGTGCGCGCGCTGACGACGTGGGGCCGGCCCGGCGAGATGAAGGCGTGCGACGCCATGACGATCACCACGTCCACGGGCATGGGTCGCGAGCCCGTGATGGGCTCGGACACCAACCGGGAGATCAAGTGCGCCACGCCCGAGTCCGGCTGGCTCTACGCGCCGCTGCCTCGCGAGATCGTGAGCGAGACCGGACACACGGACTTCGCGCGCGACACGCGCGGCATCGACGAGCTGTGGAAGCCGTGGCTCAACCTCCGCACGCGCGACGGCCGCGACATCTTCGTGTCCTCGGCGTACTACGTCGTGCGCAATCCACCGCGTGTCTACAACCCGCTGCCCTCGGCCGGTGGGTACCTCCCGCGCCGCGACTGGGACGGAGACGGCATCGAGGACGAGTGGGTGCCCACGCTCGAGGTGTGCTTCGACCCGCGCACGCGCGGGATGCCGGTGTGCGCGGGCCTGCCGGAGAGCCTGGCCTCGCTCTCGCGCGAGGAGCGATGGCTGCACGTCGACAGCCCCTTCGACGGCACGATCCGACTGATCCACCCCAAGGGCACGATGCTGGCGAACGAGACCGGCCGCGAGCACTTCTGCACGAGCTACACGGGCTTCGAGACGGACGACGATCCGATGCCCGACGGGCGCGGCTGGTACACGTGCCCCGAGGGGCAGCTCCTTCAATACGTCGCGAGCACGCAGAACCTGTGGGGCTACGGCGCGGCGTGGGGCGCGAGCCCGGAGGAGGGCCACGTCGGCGGCTCCATGGTGAATGCACGCGCCGGGGGCACCATCGCGCCCGGCTACTCGCACGAGTGGGTCTTCTTCTTCGACGCGCCCGGCGTGCACGCGCCGAATTGAAGAGACACCGCCCGGCGCCCAGGGTCGCGCTTGGGTGTTTCCCCTCGACCAGCGTTGTCGCATGCTCACGGAGCCTCGCCTCGAGGCGCGCGGAGGTCCCGATGCGTCAGTCCTCTCTCCTTCCCCTCGTGGTGATCGGTCTGGTCGGTGCCCCGTTCGTCACGGGCTGCGATCAGACACCGTCCGGGCGTGACGCAGGTGGCGGCGGTGGCGGCATGGACACGGGCGTGCGGCCGCTGCTCGACACGGGGCCGCCCGTCGACACGGGACCGGGCTGCGTGTACGCGCTGCCGATCGATCTGCTCTTCGTCGTCGACAACTCGAGCTCGATGGCCGAGGAGCAGCTCAACCTCGCCGAGAACTTCCCCGATCTGCTCTCGACGCTGACGAACCCGCCGGACGCGGACCGCAACGGCGAGCCCGACTTCCCTGCGGCGGAGGACGTGCGCCTCGGCGTCATCACGACCGATCTCGGCACCGCACCGTACTCGCCGCCCACGTGCGACACGATGGGTGGAGATCGCGGCGTGCTCGTGACCTCGCACCTCGGCGGCGATCCCACCTGCGCGGGCGTCTCGCTGCCCGCGAGCGAGCCGTGGCTCAGCTACCAGGTCGGCGACGACGCCACGGAGATCGGCCGACAGTTCGCATGCCTCGCGCGCGTCGGCACGATGGGCTGCGGCCTCGAGCAGCAGCTCGAGTCGATGCACGAGGCGCTCGTCACGCAGTCCACCGCGGGCATGCCCAACGCCGGCTTCGTGCGCGACGACTCGCTGCTCGCGATCGTCTTCGTCACGGACGAGGAGGACTGCTCTGCGTCGAACCCGGACGTCTTCGATCCGTCGCGCAACGCCGAGCTCGGCCCCTACGGCACGCGCTGCGCGTTCCATCCGGAGATGCTCCATCCGATCGATCGCTACGTGACGGCGCTCGACAACCTGCGCCTCGATCGCCGGCAGCCGATCGTCGTCGGGGCGATCACGGGGGTGCCGACGAACCCGTCGGGCATCGATCCGCTCACCATCAATCTCGAGACGCTGCTGATGGACAGCCGCATGCAGTACATGGAGGACCCGGAGAACATGGGTCAGCTCACGCCGGCCTGTGATCGTCCGGGCGCGGGCTTCGCGATCCCCGCACGCCGCGTCGTGGAGCTCGCGCGCCGCTTCGCCGTCCGGAGCGGCGACGGCCTCGCCACCTCCATCTGCGACGACGACCTCTCCCTCGCGATGCGCGCCCTCGGCACCCTCATCGGCCGCCGCCTCTGCCCCCCGCTCGAGTGAGCGGCGACGCGATCAGGGCAGCTCGGTCACGGTCACGATGCGCGGGAGCACGAGCTCGGACGGGTCCGGGCGCACGGCCGTCGCCGGGTCGAGATAGGGCCGGACGAGGACACGGACGGGATGATCCAGGGGAATCGATGGCCATCCCGTCGAGGCGACGGACAAGCACGCTTCACCGGGGGCGCACGCGCCTCGAGTGATCCGCACGACGAACAGCGAGTCTCCGCCGCCGAACGCAGCCGCGGAGCCGACGAGCGCATCGGCGTCGACGCTGCCAGTGCCTGCCAGTGTGACCGAGTCCGTCGTCGCCACGGTGACGTACATCGCCTTGCCGCTCAGCGCATGATTGACCCCGAGGACATAGAGGTCCGTGCCCTCGGGGAGCACAGCGGGGGTGACCGTCGTCAGGTAGTGGGTGTCGCGGTTGTCTCCGAGGCAGTTCGGCCCGAGGGGCGCTGTCCCGGCGATGCACCGATGTCCGTCGAGGGGCGCCGCGATGACCCCCTGCGTGCGCACCGTGTGTGTCTCCGTCGGAAAGCGCGCGCGGACGGACGCCTCGAGCGCGTCCAGGGCGGGTCGCAGCGCAGACTCGTCGCAGCTCGAGCCCGGCGTGCGCAGCACGGGCGCTGCGAGAGGGGCCACGGTCCGCGCCTCCCGTGGACGGATGCGGAGGACCGTGGCGTTCGGTGCGTCGAGCCAATCGGCTCCGGCGCTGGTGTCGGAGAAGACCGCCACACGGAAGAGGACGAGGAGCGTGTCTGCGTCCGCGCCCAGCCCGGGTGCGTAGAGCGGCTCACCGGTCGCGCTCTCAGTCGGCAGAGGCACCGTGTTGATCATGCCGGCGGGCGCGCCGGCCGCGACCAGCGCCGCGCGCGCCGCATCGAGGCGCGATGCGTCTGCACCGAAGAGCAGCGCAGTCTCGGCACCGAAGCGTGAGGCCGACGTGCTGGCCGTCGCGATCACGAGCTGATTGACGGTGTCGCCCAGGCTCGCGAACAGCGTGTCTCCACCGCGGCCGAACAGATAGGGCGTGAACCCGAAGTACGCCGACTCCGGAGGTGTCGTCATCCACAAGACGACGACCTCGTCGGCGCGCAGTCGGAACACCGCACGTGACTCACCACGCGTGAAGATCGCCTCGCCGGCCCCGAAGGCGTAGAGGGCCTCTTCGGGCGCCGGCGGGACCATCACGAACCCATAGGGCGAGGCCGGATTGTTGCCGTAGCAGCTCGGCAGGCCCTCGCAGTCGGCGATGTAGAAGAATCCGAAGGCGCCGCGATCGACGTCGTGCCCGCTCGCGTCGAGCGCGCGCTCGAGCTCCCCGAGCAGAGAGGCTCGGTCGATCGGCGCCGACAGGGCCACGGGCTCGGTGGCGGGGTAGGGCAGGTCGAGGGCGCACGGGCCGGCGTCGGGCGCCTCGAGCGCATCGAGCACCTCGGGGGCGTCGCGCTCGACGGGCGAAGCAACCTCCATCGAGTACGCGTCGTCCGGCGGGCTCGATGTGTCGCAGCCGAGCGGCCCGGCGAGAAGCGTGCAGAGTGCCACTCCGGATCGGAGACGTGTCGCTCGCATGAGCCAGCGTAACGTGGAACGCGCCCTCGCGACGCGCTCCTTCAGACGCGGACCACGCGCACGTCGGGGAACACGGCGCGCAAGGCCTCGAGGTCATCGCGCTCCCGCGTGTGCGCCAGCATCGCGCTGACGCGTCGATCACGCCGCTCGAGCGCGATGAGTGCGCCTGCCGACCGCTCACACCAGGTTCAGCGTCGCGAGGTCGCGCGTGATCTCGCTGTAAGCCAGCGTCGGGACCTCGCCGAGCTTCTTCACGCGCTGGATCGCGACGCTGATCGAGACCTCGCTCGGGCGGGGCTCGCGCGGGCGGAAGCCGGGCGCGAAGCCCACGTACGCGAGGTGATCGCCGAAGCGGCGGCTGAGATCGCTCATGAGGCCGTCGCCGTCGGGGCTCTCCATGCGCCAGCCCCGCGCCTCGAGCACGCCCACGAGCGCACCGAAGGACACGGTCTTCCCATGGACCGCCGCGAACGGAGCCTCGTCCACGCGCGCGGGGTCGATGCGCTCCACGCGCCGCGCGAGCTGCTCGATCGGCTGCACGATCTCGTACTCGCCCAGGCGCTGGCCCCAGGCCGCGAGCAGCGCGGCCTCGAGGTGGAGCGGGTGAACGATGCCGATCGAGGCGTCGTGGGCGATCGTGATCGCGTCGTCGTTCGCGTCGGCGTACGAGCCGTCCTCGGCGACACGGAAGGTCGCAGACGGCGTCGAGCTCTCCTCGGCGAACACGCCCCACACGACGCGTCGGCCGAGGTGCTGCGAGAACGGGTGCTCCACGAAGAGGCCCCGGAACGTCGGGTGATCCCAGCGTCGCTCCTCGCACATCGCGCGATCGAGACGCGAGGTCAGCGCCTTGGCGACCTGCGCAGCGTCGGCCTTGAGCTCCTTCCACGCGTCCTGCGCGGCCTTCAGCGCCTCGGGCTCGTCGCTCTTGTCCTTGTGGATCTTGTCGAGGCGCCTGCCTGCGGCATCGAGGAGGTAGGGCGCGAGCTGCTCGTCGAAGCGCACGGTGAGCGTGCGGGCGCCGATCGCGAACGAGCGCGCGCCGTGCTCGTCGAGCTCGAGCGTGGGCACGAGCCGGTCCTCGAGCTCGAGCGCGCTCAGCCCGCGCACCTCGGCGACCTCCGTGAGGAGCTCCTTTGCGCGCGCCTCGACGTCCTTGTTGCGCGCCTTCTTCGAGAGATCGTCGAGGAAGAGCAGGGCCACGTCGGTGCCCATGCGCGCGAGCACTTCGAGGCCGAGCAGGGCACGCGACTTGGCCTTCTCGCGGGGCCAGCGGCGGATCTCGGCGGCGAGGCTCTTCACGAGCGAGTCGCTGCCGGCGTGCGCGATGGACTGAAGGGCCCACGCGCTCGCAGGCGAGCCGCCGGCGCGCACCCACGCCTCGACGAGCGCCCAGACGAGCGCGTCGACCGACGCGCGATCGAGCCCCGTGAGCGCCGCCTCGATGCCCGCGTACGGCGGATCGATCGGCGTGAACTGCAGCATCTCGAGGAAGTTGCGCGTGGCCTCGGCCGGGAGCGTGCCGCCCTCGCGCAGGCGCAGCGGCGGCAGCAGCGCGGGATCGGCGTAGTCGGACAGGCGCGGCAGCTTGGCCGGGCAGAGATCGAGCGGGTCGATGGCGAGCATCGCCTCGATCGCCGCGCGCGCCTCGGAGCCGTGCGCGCTCGCGCCTTCGAGCACCGCGGCACGTCGATCGTTGTCGGCGAGCCAGCGCAGCGCCGCGCGCGCGGCGGGCGCGTCCTTCGGATCCTCGCCGAGCGCGAAGGGCACGAGGCCGACCGCGTGTGTCTCGGGGAAGCGCGCGAGCGCGCGGTAGGCGATCGAACGCAGGCTCGGCTTCTTGAGGCAGCGCGCGAGGTGAATCGAGACCTCGGGCGAGTCGACGAACGCGGCGGCGCTGATCACCGTGGGCTCCACGGCGAGGCGCGCGAGGAGGCCCGGCACCGCGCGCTCACCGAGACGCGCGAGCAGGTGCTCGGCGGTGGTGGCCTCGAAGGTCGAGGTGAACGGCGGCAGCGCCCACATCGTCTCGAGCACGTCGTCGCCCGCGTTCAGCGGGATCGTCGCGTGGTGGCCATCGAAGAACGTGACCTTGCTCGTGCGCCCCACGTTCTTGCGCGCGTTCTCGACGTTCGTCGCGATCATCGCGGGCTGCACCGGGTCGTAGACGCGCTCGGCGTGCTCGAGCCACTTCGCCTTCGTCGCCGGATCGAGCACCACGCGCGGCGCGCGCGTCGGTACGCGGAGGCCGGCGACCGTGGGCATGCGCGGCCTTTCGCCTTTCTGCCGCCACGGGGGGCTCGCGAGCACCCGCGGCCACCTCTCGCGAGAGACCTCGCCGCTCGTGCCCGCGCCGGCGCTCGTCGCCGCAGCCACGTCGCTCGTGGCGCTCGCCGCCGGCAGGCGCTTCGCGAGCAGCTTGGCGACCAACGGGTCGAGATCGTCGAGCGCTGCACGCGCGACGTCGGCGTGGCCGCGCACCAGGGCCTCGAGGAGCGCGACGCGCCGCGCGGCCGTCTTGCTCTTGTCGGCCAGCGAGGGCGCGAGCACGCGCACCGCGACCGCGGGGAAGCGCTCGAGGTGCTCGTTCGCGATCGGCCCGAAGATCTTGTGGTCGAGCTTCTCGAGCATCAGCTCGGTCGCGCGTCGGTCGTCGAAGCACGCGATCACCTTCGCGATGTCGAGCAGCGACGATCTCGCGAGGCTCCAGGTCTCCTTCGGCTCGTTGGTCCGCAGGAAGATCGTCGCGAGCCCCCCGAGCACGGCGTCTCCATGCGCGAGGGCCGCGTCCGCTGCGAAGCGACCGAGCTCCTCGATGCTCCCCTTGGCGATCGCATACGCGAGGGTCGACTGGGCGAGCTTCGGATCGCGCACCGATCCCAGCAGCGCGTAGCCGCCGATCGCAGCGCCGTAGAAGCCGGTGGCCCTCTCCTGGGCGCGGTGATCGAGCCACGCCCGCGCGGACTCGTCGGACCAGGCACGCTCCTCGGGGAAGAGGTACGCGAGCGTGCAGTCGCCGAGCACGTCGTGCTGGCCGCGCAGGCTCGCGGCCCGATCGCGTGCCTCGGTCCACGCGGCCTCGGGCGCGCTCGCGAGCTGCGCGCGGAGGATCTCGAGGCTGTCGATGCCGCGCGCCATCGTGAAGTCGCACGGCGGGGCGAGCGACTCGGTGCCGCCCGTCGAGACGCCGAGGTCGGTCGTGTACGCCTGCAGCGAGAGCAGCGCGGCGTCGACGGCGAACGCGTGTCCGTGCGCGAGCCAGAGCGCGACGAAGATCTCGGGCTCGATCCGGCGCGCCTCGAACGAGAGGCCACCGAAGCCAGAGAGGCGGGACACGTCGGCCACGAGCGCCGCGTCGCGCGTGCCCGCGAGGCGCGCGGCGTCGAGGCCATCGATGAACGCCATCGCGGCCTCCTGCCGGCGCGCGCGCTCGCTCGTGGTCGACGGCGTGGGCGCGGTCTTGCCGAGGAGCGACGCCAGCGAGCCGCCCGCGCGCGTGAACGTCGCGCGCGTCGCGTCGAGCCGCGTGCGCAGGGCCTTCGCGATCGTGTCGGGCGCGATCGACAGCGCCTTCTTCTTGGTCCTGCCGCGGAGCGGCGAGCCCATCTTCTCGAGCGGTCCCGTGTCGAGCATGGCGCATGGTGCCCGACCTCCGGTCCTCGCTGCGAGGGAGGCGGCGAGCGGGTGTGAGGCAACCCGCGCGCTGGAGCGAACCGGAGCGAATCACGATCGCGGGCGTGGGTTAGGATGCGGGCCTCCATGGCCCACCTGCTCGTCACCGGCGCCGCCGGATTCATCGGCTCCCACGTCAGCCACGTCCTCCTCGATCGAGGCGACACGGTCGTGGGGCTCGACAACGTCAACGACTACTACGAGGTCTCGCTCAAGGAGGCGCGCCTCGCGCGCCTGACGCCGAAGAAGGGCTTCACGTTCGTGAAGCTCGACGTGGCCGACCGCGACGGCATGAAGCGCCTCTTCGAGGAGAACCGCTTCGATCGCGTGATCCACCTCGCGGCGCAGGCGGGTGTTCGCTACTCGCTGACGAACCCGCACGCCTACGTGGACGCGAACCTCGTGGGCTTCGTGAACATCCTCGAGGGTTGCCGGCACGGCGGCGTGAAGCACCTCACCTACGCCTCGAGCTCGAGCGTGTACGGCGCCAACACCGAGATGCCCTTCTCGGTGCACCACAACGTCGATCACCCGCTCTCGCTCTATGCCGCGACGAAGAAGGCCAACGAGCTGATGGGCCACACCTACAGCCACCTCTATGGCCTGCCGACGACGGGCCTGCGCTTCTTCACGGTCTACGGCCCGTGGGGTCGCCCCGACATGGCGCTCTTCCTCTTCACGAAGGCCATCCTCGCGGGCAAGCCGATCCAGGTCTTCAACCACGGCAAGATGCGGCGCGACTTCACGTTCATCGACGACATCGTCGAGGGCGTGGTGCGCACCTCCGATCATCTCGCGGCGCCGAGCGAGCAGTGGGACGGCGCGCGCCCCGATCCGTCGTGCAGCAAGGCCCCGTACCGCGTCTACAACATCGGCAACCACACGCCGGTGGAGCTCGAGCACCTCATCGCGACGCTCGAGGACGCGCTCGGCAAGAAGGCGGTCAAGGAGTACCTGCCGATGCAGGCCGGCGACGTCCCTGCGACGTACGCCGACGTGCAAGATCTCGAGGAGGCCGTGGGCTTCAAGCCGGCGACGCCGATCGAGGAAGGCGTGAAGCGCTTCGTCGCCTGGTACAGGAACTATTACGGCGCCTGATGTCAGGAGGTGTGAACAGCTGCGTCGTAGCGGCGCATGAGTGGTTCCTCACGCGGGGCGCCTCGCGGCGGGGGCTGCTCCGGAAGCCCCCTGGAGCGGGAGCGATGGAGGAGCTGCGAGGACTGAGCGACGCGGGGTCCGGGGGCGCCCGAGCCCCCGAGCCGCGCCGAAGGCGCGAGCGGAGGAGTCGATGGATGATCTCAGCGTGAGCCCGACGGTCACGATCCCCGCGCGCGAGCTCAAATGGAGCGCGGCGCGCAGCGGTGGCCCGGGCGGACAGAACGTGAACAAGGTGAGCTCCAAGGTCGACCTGCGCTTCGACCTCGAGACGAGCGAGGCGCTCACCGACGCACAGAAATCTCGCCTTCGCGCGATGGCGAAGAATCGCCTCGACGAGGACGGCGCGATCCAGATCGTCGTGCAGGACACGCGCGATCAGCAGAAGAACCTCGAGCTCGCGCGCGAGCGTCTCGTCGAGCTCGTGCGAAAGAGCCTCGTCGTCCCCAAGGCGCGCAAGAAGACGCGCCCCTCGCTCGGCGCCAAGCGCCGCCGTCTGAACGACAAGAAGCGCGTCGGCGACAAGAAGCGAGATCGCCGCCCCGTCGACGAGTGATCGCTCCGAGGCCCTCCTCGACGCGTGAGCGATCCGCTCTCTCGCCGATTCTGCTCAGAATCCGAGGCTCTCTCTCACCGGGGTGAGCCTCGTCCAGCAGTTGCTGCAGGCCACCGCGGCAGCCCGGCAGGCGGCCCCGCACTGCGGGCAGTGCCGCGTCGCTGGCTCGGGGCCGAGGTCGAGCACAGAGACGATCTCGGCGAGATCGATGCGCAGCCGCGCGAACAGCTCCACCGGCGACGCAGGGGAGATGGTCTCGAGGTCTCTCGTCAGGCTCCTCAGAAGGGCTCGCAGTCGGGTCTGCTCGGAATCGCGCATGGTGGTCTCCTTGGATCGTGGCTGCCTACGACCCGAGCACGAAGCGATCCGGGGCCTCCGCGCTCGCGCGCTTGGTGGGCCGTCGTCAGCGCCCGAGGCTCTCGGTCACTGGGATGAGCTTCGTCCAGCAGTTGCTGCAGGTCGTGGCGGCGGCACGGCAGGCGGCGCCGCAGTGCGGGCAGCGCCGCATCGCGGGCTCGGGGCCGAGGTCGAGCGCAGAGACGATCTCGGCGAGATCGAGGCGCAGCCGCGCGAACATGTCGACCGGCGACACGGGCGAGAGGGTGTCGAGGTCTCTCGTGAGGTTGGTCAGAAGGGTCCGCAGGCGGGTCTGCTCGGAATCACGCATGGTCGTCTCCTCGTTGGCGGGTGTCTGTCTCAGGGCTCGCGCTCGTCGGGGGGTTCGCGTTCGAGCCACGCGAGCAGGCGTCCGAGGCTCGCGTGCGCGACACCGATGCAGGTGTCCGCGGCGCCGTAGTAGAGGGCGAGCGTGTCCTCGTCCGGGCGCGTCATCCCGCACGGGAACACCACCTGTGGGACGTCTCCGAGGGCCTCGTACGGTGCCTCCGGCCCGAAGAGCCACGAGGAGCCACGCCGGATGCAGCGAGTCGGTTCGTCCAGATCGAGCAGGGCGGCGCCGACTCGGTAGATCGAGCCCGAGGCCGTCCGTCTCACCCCGTGATAGAGCATCAGCCAGCCGGCAGAGGTCTCGAGCAGAGGCGGGGACAGGCCGATCTTGTAGGCGTCCCACCGACTGCCGCGGTGGGCGCGGAGCACGATCTCGTGACTGCCCCAGTTCCGGAGATCCGGAGAGTACGAGATCCAGATGTCCGCGCGAGTGCCGGTCATCGGACGGTGGATCATCGCCCACGCTCCATGGATGCGGTGCGGCAGGAGCGCCGCATCCTTGTCGTCCGGCGGCATGACCACGCCGTATCGCTCGAAGGTGCGGAAGTCACTCGTGAGCGCGAGCGCGACGCCTGGTCCTGTCTCGCCGAAGGCGGTGTAGGTCACCGCGTACTTCCCCAGCTCGGGCACGAAGGTGATGCGCGGGTCCTCGACGCCCCACACTTCCTCGGGGCGGGAGGGATCGCTGACGAACGTGGGTGTCTTGTCGATCACCCAGCCATCGAGGCCGTTGCGTGAGCGCGCCGCGCAGAGATGGGATTGGCCCGTCGCCGTCTCCACACGACAGAGCAGGAGCGTGGAGCCGTCGCCCAGCATCACGGCCCCTGGGTTGAACACGGAGTGGGCCGCATACGGCCATCGCGCGGCCGTGAGGATCGGATTCTTCGTGCTCCGAACCCACGGTGGCCGGGGGTCGTTCACGACGTGCCGTCCATGACCGGCACGCCCGCGCGCGCGTGGCGCACCTCGAGGAGCGCCGTGAGGAACGAGAGGGTCGACTCGGCGCCGTGGTTCTCGTTGAGGCGGTCCTCGTGGAGGCCGTCGCGGCAGGCTCCGGTGCTCGGCTCGACGAGGCACTGCTGGAGGTCGTTGAAGCCCAGGAACCACGCGAACGTGCGTCCTGCGCGGCGCGCCCAGACCGGATGGTGGGTGGCCTCGAACGCGCTGAGACACGCCGACACCATGCCTGCGGCCTCGATGGGCTGCTGATCGAAGCGAGCCCGAGGCCCGCCCTCGCGCCACCAGCCAGGGGCTCCGATCGGCGAGAAGACGGAGTCCGCGTGCTGCTGCACGGCGAGCCACTCGAGGGAGCGGAGCCCCGCGGCGCTCATCGCCGCCGAGTCGAGCGCCGTGCCGGACACGATGAGGGCCTGGCTGAGCCGTGCGTTCGCGTACGTCAGCTCCTTCTCGAACCACGGCCACGCGTCGGTGCTGTTCGCCTCGAGCAGGCTGAGGAGCCGCTGGGCGAGGATCGTTCGGGCGCGGTCGGCGACGTCGTCCAGCTCGAGACACTCGAGGTACGGGTGGAGCCCGAGGAGGGTGTACGCCCAGGCGCGAGGGCTCGAGAACCCGAGCGCCGCGGGGAGGGCCGCGCGGAAGAGCTCGCGGGCGTGCCGCGCGTGCCCGACCACCGGTGGCTTCGCGATCACGTGGCCGAGGGCCCAGAGCGCGCGTCCGTGGCAGTCCTCGGAGCCCTCCTGGGGCGAGAAGCTGCGATCGAACGACATGAAGTTGCGGAATCGTCCACTCGGCGCGTCGAACGCGTGCGTCACGAACGCGAGATAGCGCCGGCTGGCAGCACGGCCCCGGTCGGCCAGCGACGGATCCTCGTCGCCCGCGAGGGCCGTTGCGAAGAGGAGCGCCCGGGCGTTGTCGTCGAGGCAATAGCCATCGGCGTATCGGGGGATTCCATAGCTCGAGTGCTGGAGCACTCCGGTCGAGTCGGTCAGCGCTTCGAGATGATCGAGGCGAACCTGGGGCAGTGTCACGACCGAGTCGCGCCGGGTGGGGCTCATCGCTCGGGACTCCCGCGCTTCGTACGCCACGCGCGCGAGCGTCTCTGCGTAGAGCCCGGCCACGGTCGGCCAGTGCATCGAGAGCCCGAAGCTACGCGCGCTCGCGGCCATCGCCGCGCGACGGGCCCCATTGGAGAGCAGCGCGTCGATCTCGGCGCCCATCGCCGCTGGGTCGGCGCAAGGCACCAGCGAGCCTCGCCCGCCGGCGAGGAGCTCTCTCGCATACCGGTACGGGGTGGAGATCACCGCCTTGCCGGCGCCCAGCGCGTACGCGAGTGTGCCGGAGGAGGTTTGTTCCGGATGGAGATACGGCGTGATGTAGACGTCGGCCGCACCCAGGTACATCGCGAGCTCGTCCGGCGTCACGAAGCGATCGCGGAACGACACCCGCGACTCGACTCCGGCCGCATGGGCCAGTGCCATCAAGGAGTCTCGATAGCGCTCGCCGTCACGCTTGAGCACGCCCGGGTGCGTCGCGCCGAGCACGACGTAGGTCACGTCCGGGTGTGTCTCGGCCACCCGCGGCAGAGCGGCGATCACCGTCTCGATGCCTTTGCCCGGTGAGAGCAGCCCGTACGTCAGCAGGACCGCACGTGCTCCGAGCCCGAGCTGTCGCTTGGCGTCGTTCGGCAGCGCGGTCGATGGGATGCCGTGGGGGATGAGCTGGATCTTCGCGGGGGGCGTTCCGTGGACGCGGCGCACGATGGAGACGGCCTGTCGGCCCATGACGACCACGCGCGCCGCGCGCGTCGTGAGCTCGTCCATGACCGCGCGCTGCGTGGCAGAGGGCTCCGTCAGGACCGTGTGGAGGGTGAGGACGAACGGCCGCCGCAGCTGTCTCGTGAGCGCGAGGAGATGCGCCCCGGCGACACCCCCGAAGATGCCGTACTCGTGCTGGATCGAGATGGCCGAGGTCCCCAAATCGTTCAGCGCATCCCCGGCACGGCGATAGTCCTCGATGGCGCCTTCGGTGATCTCCAGGGTCACGCGTCGCGGGTAGTCGTACGTCTCGCCGGGGTCGTTGACGGCGCACACCTCGACCTCCGTGCGGGGCAGCGCGACCTCGAGGGCGTCGGCCAGGTCCGAGGAGAACATGGCGATGCCGCAGTGACGCGGCGCGTGGGTGCCGACGATCGCGACGCGGTCGAGGCGTCCGGTGGTGCTCTGGGACATGTGCCCAGACGCAGCAGGAAGCGAGCCAGTAGGGACGTTCGGCAAACCCTGGACGCGCAGGCGAGGTCGCGACGACGCGCCTCACCTGTGGCGTCCGGTCACCAGCGGTTCTGGATGCGCTGGATGAAGTCGTACGGGTAGCCGAGCTCGAAGCTCGACGCGTCGTCGAGCGCCTTGATGTCTGCGTCGGAGAGCCTCACGTCGGCGGCCTTGGCGTTGTCGTCCACCTGCGCGACGGTCCGCGCGCCGAAGATGACGCTGCTCACGGCGCGGCGGCTCAGCAGCCACGCGAGGGCGACGCTCGACGGGCTCGTGCCCCGCTCGGTCGCGACCTTCTTCACCGCGTCCACGATGCGCCAGGCGCGATCGTTGTCGAAGCGCGCGTAGTTGGACTGCCATCGCGGCGTCGAGAAGCGCGTGCCCTCGGGCGCACCAGCGCCGCGCTCGTACTTGCCCGACAAGAGGCCGCCCGCGAGCGGCGACCACGGCAGGATGCCCACGCCATGGCGCTCGCAGAGCGGCTGGTGCTCGCGCTCCAGATCGCGAACGACGAGGCTGTACTGGGCCTGGAGCGCGACGAAGCGCTCGAGGTGCTGCGCCTTGCTCACGAAGAGGCTCTCGGTGAGCCGATACGCCGTGTAGTTGGAGCAGCCGAGGTAGAGCACCTTGCCCTGACGCACGACGTCGTCGAGCGCGCGCAGGGTCTCTTCCTCCTCGACCTCGATGTCCTGCATGTGGAGCTGCAGGAGCTCGATGCGATCGGTCTGCATGCGGCGGAGGCTGTCCTCCACGCAGCGAAGGACGCGGTAGCGAGAGGAGCCCGCGCCGTTGGGGCCATCCCACATGCGGAAGCGCATCTTGGTCGCGACGATCACGTCGTTGCGCGCGTTGCGCTCCTTGAGCCAGCGGCCCGTGACGCGCTCGCTCAGGCCGTCTTGTCCGTAGACGTCGGCCGTGTCGATGAAGTTGATCCCCAGCTCGCGCGCGCGATCCATGATCGCGAACGACGTCGCCTCGTCGGCCGAGGCGTTGTGCATGAAGGACGTCTCGTCCGCTTGCCCGAAGGTCATCGCCCCGAGGCACAGCGAGGACACCTTGAGCCCGCTCGTTCCCAGTCGCCGGTATTCCATGCGCAGACGTGTACACGAGGCGCGGCGCGCGAGGGAAGACGATCAGTGGAGGCCTGGGCCCTCGCGCGTCGCGAACGAGCGGTAGAGGACGAGGGCCGCCCCTGCGCTGATCACGGCGATGATCGCGCTCCAGAGGCTGAGGACGTCGAGCGCGACGGCGTCCACGAACACGACGAAGCCGCCGCCTCCGAGCGCTCCCACCATCGCCACCGTCGCGTCGACGCGGACACCGGGCGCGTTCTCGACGAAGAAGCGATCGGCGAACGCCCCGACGATCAGACCGATCAGCGCACAAGCGATCAACGACATGAGACCTCCGAACCAGGGACCGAAGCTTCGGTCGACACGCGAGAAGCTTCCTCGACGAGCCGGCGCTCCCGAGGAGGCGAAGTGGTGCGGGCGGGCCCGCGCCGCCGCTGCGGCGAGAGAGCGGCCCACGCCACCATCTCCGAGCCGCCCGCTGTCCGCCGCGTCAGCATGTGCCGTGCCGCGTTGCATCGAGTCGTCTCTCGGTCGCCGAGGCCGAGGTCTCGGTGGCTCAAGTGCTACGACCGACCAGACGAACGATGGTCGCCACGAGATCCTCGGGGACCACGGGCTTCTCCAGATAGGCCTGGAACCCGCTCTCGATGGCGCGACTCCGATGGACAGGCGTGGCGTATCCGCTCAGGACGACGGCGGGTGTCGCGCCGCCGGCGCTCGCGGGCAGGGCGCGCAAGCGACGAACGAGGTCATAGCCATCGTGCCCCGGCATGCCGAGGTCGCTGACGATCACGTCCGGAGGCCGGGCACGGATCGCGTCCATCGCCTCGTCGACGTTGGAGGCCGCGGACACGACCGCACCACGCCGACTGAGCACGCCGAGGATCGCCTCGCGGGCGTCTTCTTCGTCGTCGACGACGAACACCCTCACACCCTCGAGCTCGCCGATGCCCTGGCTCGAAGCGGCCGGAGGGACGCTGTCGGGATTGGGCAGGAGCGCCGCCGCGATGGGGAGTCGAACGATGAACGTCGCCCCTCCGCCACGACCCGGGCTCTCCGCCCGCACGGTGCCGCCGTGCAGCTCGACGAGCTCCCGGACGAGGGTGAGCCCCAGACCCAAGCCGGGTTGAGTGCGATTGCTCGTGCTCTCGGCCTGGCGGAAGCGGTCGAACACCCGTGACAGGAACTCCGGCGGAATCCCACACCCGGTGTCTCGGACCGTCACGGACGCCTGTGCGCCGTCGCGAGTGACCGTGACGTTCACGGTGCCTCCGCGCGGCGTGAACTTCACGGCATTGAAGAAGAGATTCCAGAGCACCTGCTGCAGGCGATCGGCGTCGCCCAGGACGATGCTCACGCCGCGGGCGCCGACGAGCCCGAGCTCGACGCCCTTGGCCTGCGCCGAGGTCCGCACGCTGTCGAGGGCGGTCTGCGCGAGGCTCATCAGGTCGACCGGTACGCGCTCGAGCACGAGGCCGCCCGTCGCCACGCGGGAGTAGTCGAGTAGATCGGTGAGCAGCCGTCCCTGCGCGCTCACCGCACGGGCCATCGCGCCCAGGGCCTTGGCGAGCATCTCCGGCTCCGGGCTCGGCCCGGCGCCGCGCAGGATGTTGGTCCAGCTCGAGATGACGTTCAGCGGTCCTCGTAGCTCGTGTGAGACGGTGGCGACGAATTGGTCCTTGAGCACGTCGGAAGCCTCTGCGCGCCGTCGCGCGTCCTCGGCCAGCGCGACGAGCGCCTCGCGCTGACGCTCGATGCGCTGGGCCTCGGTCCGATCGTCGAAGGAGACGAGGAGGTGACGATCCCCGCCGCGCGCGAGGAGCACGTCTTTCGCGCCGATCCACAGCGTCCGTGGGCCGAGCGTCGAGGCGATCTCGAGCTCGAGTCGGTCGAGGGGACGTCGATCGACGAGCACCGTCGCGAGCGCGCTCAGCAACGCGGGGACGTTCCACTGGCCGCCGCAGACCTGGGCGATGTGCAGGCCGCGTGTCTCCGAAGGGCTCGACTGGAACGACTCGTGGAAGGCCGCGTTGGCCCTCTCGATCTTCAGCTCGGCATCGAGGACCAAGAGGGGCTGTCGCACGGAGTCGATGAGGGCATTGGCGCCCGACAAGGCCTCTCGGATCTCGAGGTTCGAGACGGAGAGCTCGACGTTCCGGCTGAGCAGCTCCTGGTTGAGCAGCGCGAGCTCGGCGTTCGTCGACTCGATCTCCTCCTTGGCGGTCTGGAGCTCCTGGTTGACACTCTGCAGCTCCTCGTTGACGGAGCGCAGCTCCTCGTTGGCCGAGAGTGCGTCGTCGTTGCTCGACTGCAGCTGTCCCAGGGCGGCCTCTCGCTGCTTGAGCAGCGCCTGGACGGAGCTGGCCGAGACCGGGTGCTCCCGTGTCGAATCGAGGGCCGATGCCACCGTGGATGCGAGTGCCGGGGTCGGGGCGCCAGCCGGCTGCGGCCGCTGCCGCGCATCGCCCTCCGCGTCCGTCGAGGCGCCCAGGCGCGGGCTGGGCGTGTCGCGTCGCACGAAGAGGTGGAGCTTGTCGTTCATCGCCTCGAGCCCGCTCACCGATGGGCTGGGGCTCTCACCCGGTCCGAGCAGGAGGACTCCTCGTGGACGCAGGGCGTACTGGACCGAACGGAGCACACGCTCCTGGACCTGCGGCTCGAGGTAGATCAGGAGATTCCGACAGGTGAGGAGGTCGATCCGAGAGAATGGAGGGTCGCGGATGAGGTCGTGTCGAGAGAAGATGCACAGCTCTCGCAGCGAGTCGGTGACCCGGTATCCTCCACGAGCCCGCGTGAAGAAGCGCTCGAGTCGCTCTCGTGAGACGACCCCCGCGATGGTCTCGGGATAGACGCCTGCGCGGGCTCGCGTGAGAGAGCGCTCGCTCAGGTCGCTCGCGAAGACCTTGATCGAGACGCTGCGGCCGAGGAGCGCGGCCTGCTCGCTGAGGCAGATCGCGACCGAATAGGCCTCTTCGCCCGACGAGCACCCGGCGACCCAGGCGCGGATCGCGGAGGGACCGTCGGCGCCGCCCAAGAGGCGGGGAATCGCCTGGGCCGAGAGCGCCTCGAAGACCTCCGTGTCGCGGAAGAACGAGGTGACCCCGACGAGGCAGTCCTCGAGCAGTGCGCCCGCCTCGTCGACGTGTGTCGTGAGCATGGCGGCATAGGCCGCGAGCGACTCCACGTGGTGCATCGCCATCCGCCGCGCGATGCGTCGCGAGAGCGTCGGCCTCCGGTAGCCCGTGAGATCCACTCGGGTCGCGAGGCGCAATTGTGTGAGCACCTCCTCGAGGCCCACCGTGGGATCGGAGATCTCGCCGAGTCCGCGCCGCGTCTCGCGCTGCTCGGCGCGGCCCGCCGCCCCGCTCGCGCGTCGCCCCAGGCCCGCGAGCGCGCGACCGATCTCCTGCGGAGTCAGCACGAGCGCGACGACGCCGCTGTCGATGGCGCTCTGCGGCAGGGCGCCCTGCGTGCACGTCGCGGGGTCCTGCGCGATCGTCAGGCCGCCCGCCGCCTCGATCTCCTGGAGCCCGCGCGTGCCGTCCGTCCCCGTGCCCGAGAGGACGACGCCGATGGCCTCGCCGCCCTGGGTCTCGGCGAGCGCGCGGAACAAGGCGTCGATGGGCAGGCTCGGGGTCCCCGCCGCGCCTCGCGCTTCGAGCCTCCAGCGGCCGCTCGAGACGGTGAGGACCTGCGAAGGAGGCAGCACGTAGACGTGATTCGGCAGGACGGGTTCGTCCTGGCTCGCCTCGAGCACTGGCATGAGCGTCTTGCTCGAGAGGAGCGAGACGAGGAGGCTCGGATGGTGGGGGTCGAGGTGCTGCACGAACGCGAACGCCATGCCCGTGTCGGCGGGGAGCGCCTCGAGCACACGACGAATCGCGTCCAGACCGCCTGCGGACGCGCCGATTCCGACGATCGGGCACATCGAGGGTCTCGGTCTCGCTACGTCGGTGTCGTTCAAACGGAGCATCTCCTGGCGCCGGCGGAGCTCGTGCCGGCGGACTCGTCTATGCGTGCGCAGTGCCAGCGTCGATGCGGGGAGGGGTCGAACACGCACGGAGCGGTGGCACGAGTCGTGCGCACGCGGGCGCGATGTCATGGAGCCACGAGCGAAACACGTCTGCGCGATCGGCCTGGAAGGCGGGCGCGTCGCCGCGGCGGCAGCCCGCACCCGTGTGCTCCCGCACGCAGGGCGCGCCCGGAGTGTGGCAATCGGGCTCACCCGTGGGCGTGACAGCATGCCCCACAACCCCTCGCGCCGGAGCCGTTCTTGACCAGACCCACTGAGACCACGGAGGGGAATCGTGGCGCGGTCCTCGTGGTGGACGACGACGGCGACAGCGCGGAGGTGCTCTGCGAGCTGTTGCGTCTCGCGGGCTTCTCGGCGCGCTCCGAGGTGGATCCGACCGAGGCGCTGGCGACCGTGCTGCGCGACACCTCGCTCGAAGCGGTCGTCACCGATCTGCGCATGCAGCCGACCGACGGGCTCGCGCTCTGCGAGCAGGTCGGTCGCACTCGTTCGGACCTGCCGGTCGTGCTGATCACCGGGCACGCGAGCGTGGAGGCGGCCGTCGGGGCACTCCGCGCGGGCGCGTTCGACTTCATCGTCAAGCCCGTGGACGCCGAGCTCCTCGCGCTCACGTTGGATCGGGCGATCATCCACCATCGCCTGCAGAGCGAGGTGCACCGCTTGCGCGCCGAGGTGCTCGAGTCACGAAGCTTCGACCTCATCCTCGGCGACAGCGCCCCGATGCGCGCCGTGCTCGAGGTGGTCGCGCGCGTGGCGCCGACCAACGCCACCGTCCTCGTCACTGGCGAGAGCGGCACGGGCAAGGAGCTCGTCGCGCGTGCGATCCACGCTCGGAGCAAGCGCCACGCGGGCCCGTTCGTCGCCATCAACTGCGCGGCGCTGACCGCGACGCTCCTCGAGAGCGAGCTGTTCGGGCACGCGCGCGGCGCGTTCACCGACGCGAAGGTGGCGCGTCGCGGATTGTTCCTCGCCGCCGAGGGCGGCACGCTGTTCCTGGACGAGATCGGCGAGATGCCTCTCGAGATGCAGGTGAAGGTCCTGCGCGCGGTGCAGGAGCGGACCGTGCGCGCAGTGGGCGGCACGACCGAGTCGCGCTTCGACGTGCGCATCATCGCTGCCACCAACCGTGATCTCGAGATCGACGTCGCGCAGGGGCGCTTCCGCGAAGATCTCTTCTATCGGCTCCACGTCTGCCCGGTGCACGTGCCACCGCTTCGCGAGCGCGACGGTGACGTGCTGATCCTCGCGCGGGCGTTCCTGACCAAGTTCGCTGCCAAGCAGGGCAAGGCCGTGATTGGCATCTCCCCGCCGGCGCTGGCGAAGCTCGCCCGCTACCGCTGGCCGGGCAACGTGCGGGAGCTCGAGAACTGCATCGAACGGGCCGTCGCGATGGCGCTCCACGATCAGCTGGTGGTCGAGGACCTTCCCGAGCGCGTGCGCGCCGCCGAGGCAGACACGGTCACGGAGTGGTTGCCAGCCACGGTGTCCGAGCTGGTGACCATGGAGGTGCTCGCCGCACGGTACATGCAGCACGTGCTCGACCTGACCGGCGGGAACAAGTCGCGCGCTGCACGACTGCTGGGCTTCGATCGGCGCACGTTCTATCGGAAGCTCGATCCCAAGGGTGTCGCAGGCTCGGCGGCCGCCGACGCCGCCCCGGAGACGCCCTGATGTCGCTTCAGCGCCGTCCTTCCGGCACTCCGGCAGCACGAGGGCGGAGTCCCCTGACTCGCCTGCTCGTGGTGAACGACGACATGGACATGCGGCCTGCGCTCGCGCGGCAGCTCGCGGCGCGCCTCGGGTGCACCGTGGAGACAGCCGGCAGCGTCGAGGCGGCGCTCGGGACCTGTGCGAGCCATCCGCCCGAGGCCGTGCTCGTCGACTCCGCAGCGTTGCTCTCGTGCGTGCAGCTCGTGCGTGGACTGCGCGCGACGCCCGCGGGAAGCGGGCTCGCGATCGTGGTCCTCCTCGGGCAGCACACGCGGGAGGACGAGCTCTTCCTGCGGGGTGCCGGGGCCGATGCGTGCCTGCCGACGCCCGTCGCCGCTGCGGAGATCGCCCGCGTCCTCCTCGGACTGACCATGATGCGAAGCGCCCAGGGGGGCAGTCGGCGCTGAGAGCACGTGGCACTCGGATTGATCGATGCGAGGGCCACGGGCTCGATTCGGCGGGAGGGAGGCTCTCGCCGATTCCGGTGATCGGACACCGCGCGCAGGCCCAAGGCCGAGCACGGGGAGAACCCGCGGCGAGAGGGAGGGGCTGCGGCCAGACCCTCCGGCAAGAAACGTCAGAGCGTGAGTCAATGCAAGTGACTCACGCTCTGAGAGACGGCTGCGCTGCGCCGAGTCGGGCGGGTGCGTCAGAGCCGCCAGCGAGAAAGGCGACGTGGATCGGCGTCTCGCGGATCGGGGGGAGGCATCAGTCGGGAGGCCGCGGGCGATCGAGCGGGGCAGTCGGTCTCTCGCGCACGGAGACACGTGAGCGCACGAAGGGCCGAATCACCCGGATGAGCGCGAGCGAGTCCTCCGCGGGCATGTCGACCAGGACCTGGTGGGCCCGCGAGAACTCGCCGAGGGCCGCGCAGACACCGGGGAACCTGCGCACGGCGTCGTGCACCGCGACGGTGCCTCCGGGCACCGCCCGGGCTCCCCAGCGCTCGAGATCGTGCAGCGCTCCTGCGTGGCTGTGGTCTCCGTCGATGAACACGACGTCGAACGACTGGAGCTCGGGCGCCGGCGACTCGAGCAATGCGGAGTCCGTGGAGAGCGCGCGAAACAGCTGCACGCTCCGCGCATGCGCGCCCACGTTGCGCCAGAAGCTCTGCTCGTAGCTGGCGGGCCCGAGCCACGTCGTGAGGGGCTCGAAGTAGCCCGCGAGCGAGTCCGGCAGGTGACGCGTGAGGCCATTCGTGACCAGCTCGGCCGCCCAGCGCATCGGGTCGATCACCACCACTCGTCCCCCGCGTGACGCGGCCGCTTCGGCGAGGACCCGTGTGGTCTCCCCCCGGAACGCACCGATCTCGAGCACGCGAGGCGCGGCGATGGCGCGCACGATGCTGGCGAGCATGGACCTCTCGCCCGGCGTGGTGCTCCACATTCGGGCCTCACTTCTTCGGCGTCGCCGCGCGGGGCGGCGCGAACGCGTGATAGAGGACCAGCAAGAGCACGGCGCCCAGGATCGAGACGAAGAGACTCCAGACGTCGAATCCCGTGATGCCGCGATGGCCCGTGTACGCGAACGTGGCGCCGCCCACGAGCGCGCCCACGATGCCGAGCGCGATGTCGCGCACGACGCCCTGACCCGTCCCGATGACGAGCTTGTTCGCGACGAAGCCCGCGACGAGGCCGAGAAAGAGCCAACCGAGAATGGACAAGGGGCCTCCTGTGGGCGGCGTCAGCGCAGCACGCGAGCGAACGTCATTGCTCGTTGGTCTTGATGGCGCGGCGCATCTTCCGAGCCGCGCTCTCGGCGGCGGCTCCGAGGTCGTGCTCCTCGGGCGTCTCGGTGCCGCGCTTCGTGGACGCATCGCCGGGGGGCGGTGCCGCCGACTTCGTGGGGGCCGTGGACCGTGACTTCGGATCGCGCATGGGACTCCTCCGGGCTCGAGCGAGGCCGCTGCGTGCGTGCCGCGGCCTCGTGGCGCTCGGCCCCAGTGCACCTTCCGGGCCGTGACGACGCGCGCGGGCGCGTCCGCCACGGACGCCCAGGAAAGGAAGAGCGTGAGTCCATGCAAGTGACTCACGCGCTGAGGCGCCCGGTCACGGGCGGTCCCGCACGCTGCGGCGCCCGGTCGCAGGGTCGAGCGCGGTTCGTCAGCCGCGGGCGCCGAAGATGGCGGTGCCGACGCGCACGTGCGTCGCGCCCTCTTCGATGGCGACCTCGAGGTCGGCGCTCATGCCCATCGAGAGCCACGCGCTCGCATCGAGGTGGCGATCGCGGAGCGCACGGAGGGCCGAGAAATGAGGGCGAATTCGCTCGGGCTCCTCGTCGAGCGGCGGGATCGTCATGAGGCCGCGCAGCGCGAGCGAGGGCAGCGACCTCACGTGGCTGATCAGCGACGCGAGCGCGTCCGGGTCGCAGCCCGACTTCTGCGGCTCGCGCGCGACGTTCACCTGCACGAGCACCGGCACCCGCACGCCCGCTGCGCTCGCGCGCTTGTCGAGCTCGGTCGCGAGGCGATCGGAGTCCACGGTCTCGACCGTGGCGTGCGCGAGCACGACGTCTCGGGCCTTGTTGCGCTGGAGGTGCCCGATGAAGTGGAGCTCGAGGTCCGGCAGGTCGGCGAGCTCACGTCGCTTGTCGAGCAGCTCCTGCACGTAGTTCTCACCGAACACGCGCTGGCCCGCGGCGTAGGCCTCGCGGATCGCGCTCGCGGGCTTGGTCTTCGAGACCGCGACGAGCTGGACCGAGCCGGGCGCACGGCGCGCCCTCTCTTCCGCACGCGCGATGCGCGCGCGCACCTCGTTCAGGCGTTCGGTGATCGTCGGCTCGCTCATCGCGCGCGCTCGCCGAGCGGCCAGTGCACGATCGCGCCGCTCTCCACGAGGAGGTCGACCGTCTCGGCGGCAGGGAGGCCGACGACGTTCGTGTAGCTGCCGCGCAGATCGGTGACGAAGCCCATCGCGAGGCCCTGGATGCCGTAGGCGCCGGCCTTGTCGCGGTGCTCGCCGCTCGCGAGGTACGCGTCGATCGCCGCCTCTTCGAGCGCGCGGAAGACCACCTCGGTGCGCACGACGCGCCCGCGCACGAGGGTCTCGCCGCGCTCGCGTGTCACCACCACGATCGCCGTGAGCACCTCGTGGGCGCGCCCCGAGAGCGCGCGGAGCATGCGCCGCGCGTCGGCGTCGTCCTCGGGCTTGCCGAGGATCTCGCCGTCCACGACGACGGTCGTGTCGGCGGCGAGCACGGCGCGCGCGTCCGCGTCGTCGCGCTCGGCCAGGCGCGAGGCCACGGTGCGGGCCTTGTCGCGCGCGATGCGAAGGACGTAGTCCGCGGCGGTCTCGTCGGGCACGGTGGCCTCGTCGATCGCGGAGACCTCCACGTCGAAGCGCAGGCCGAGTGTGCCGAGGATCTCGCGACGTCGCGGCGAGGCCGAGGCGAGCACGAAGCCGTGACCGGTCATCCGGCGGCTCCTTGTCGCTCCTCGAGGTAGCGGCGGTAGCGGCGCACGTAGGTGCGCGCGACCTGCGTCGCGTCGAGGCGCAGGATCTTCGCGAGCTCGTTCACGAAGCCGCGGACGTACACGGCTGCGGGCAGCGCGCCGAAGTCGTCGTTCTCGATCGCCGAGAGGTAGTTGAGGCCGATCTTGGTGCGCGCGGACACGTCCTCGAGGCGGATGCCCTTGCTGTGTCGCACCGCGCGCAGGATGGCGCCGGTGAAGTCCGTGTCCGGCGTGATGTCGGGCGGGGGAGGCAGCGGATCGTGCTCGCTCTCGCGAGCGCGCTGCGGCTCCTCGTGCTCCGGAGACGGCGGAAAGACGGAGAGCTCGTAGGGGCGGCGTCGCGACGGATCGAGCAACACGTCGAAGGCCTCGTCGAGCCGGGCGCGCACGTGATCGAGCTCCTCGGGCGTGAAGAGCGAGTAGCCCACGAGCGCGTCGGCGGCGTAGACGTCCTTGGCGCGCTTGTAGGCGCGGCGCACCTCCTCGTCGGTCGCGCCGCGCTCGACCTCGAGGAGGTCGTGATGGCTCTCGGGCGGCACGGTGCGCTGTGCCCGCTTCACCTTGCCGGACTCGATGCCGAGGATGCGTCGCGCGACCTTCTCGACGTTCTTGGCGGCCTTGGTGCCGGGGCTCTCGATGAGGAGGAGCTTGCGTGCGCGCACCGCGCTCCAGACCGTGTCGTCGTGCTCGACGTGCCCGAGGTACTCGACGGTGAGGCCGAAGCGACGACGCACGACGGTCTTGAGCGCGTCGCCGACCTCGAGGTCGGCGCGCAGGCGCGTCTGGTTCAGCACCAGCATCGGCTGGAAGCTCTCCATGTGATCGCGCACGCGATCCGCGAGCGGATGGCCGTCGTCCTCGAGGGCCCGCCAGAGATCGAGCGGAGCCGGCGCGCCACCGAGGCGCCGCGCGAAGGTGACGAGCGTGCGTCGATCGGGGCCACCGAGGCCGTGCGCGAGGCTGCGGAGGAAGGCGCGCGCGAGGAAGCGATACGTGTTCGCGAGCGAGGTGGGCTCGGGCACCGTGATGAACGCGGTGAGATCGGCCGCGAGGAACGCGTCGATCGAGGCACGCGTCGAGAGGCTGCCGAGATCGACGACGGCGTAGTCGGCGTCGCGCGCCCGGAGATCGGCGTAGAGCTCGCGCAGCGTGGTCGGTGCGCGTCGCGCGGTGAGGCCCTCGTCGAGGCCGGTGGTCACGAGCTGCAGCTGCGGGACGGCGGTCTCGTGCGTTCCGATCGCGGGCTTGGCCGGTCCACCGACGAGCGTGTGCAGGTTCGCACCACCGCGGTCGGCGTCCACGACGAGCACGCGGCGGCCGATCGAGGCGAGGTAGATCGCGACGTTCGCCGCGAACACGCTCTTGCCGACGCCGCCCTTGGCACCACCGACGGCGAGGATGCGGCACGCGCGCGGCGCGCTCGGCGGAGGCGGTGGCTCCGACACGGTGAACGGCGCCGACAGCTCGCCGGCCGACGACGCGTCCGAGAGATCGAGCGCCTGCATGGGA
The DNA here is from genome assembly GCA_044376125.1 of Sandaracinaceae bacterium. GTDB lineage: Bacteria > Myxococcota_A > Polyangia > Polyangiales > Sandaracinaceae > JAFLCL01. The sequence goes on along the minus strand of JBILLJ010000115.1, from coordinate 534 downwards.
TGCGGCGCTGGCTCGGGGCTCGGTGGAGGCGGAGGTGGCACGGGCGAACGCTCCGCGCGTGCGTCCGAGACCGCGATGGCGTCGAGCCGGATCACCTGCGTCGGGGCGCTGTCGACGAGATCCTCGTCGCCCAGCTCCTCGTGCACGTCGTCGGAGGGCCGGGGCTCCTCGGCGCTCGTCGCGGACCCCAGCACGAGCGTGCTCCGCGCGGGCGCCGCCGCCTGCCGCACCACGCCCGTCGGTGACGCCATCGTGTCGCTCGGTGCTCCCGGCGTGACGCGTTCGTCTCGGGTCGGGGGTGGGGGAGCGACGCTCTTGCCGCGCTTCTTCTTGGCCATGGTCGGATCGAGGTGCGAGCGCCGCACGATGGCCTAGCCCTCCGGCCAGAGCAAACCCGGACATCGCGTGTGTAGAGAGCAGTGAACATGTCCGGGGCATGAGCACTTAGGGATGTCCGCCCTCCGGGCGACCCGTAAGCAGCGCGATGGACGCGCTGCAGGACGAGGTCGCCAGGAAGGCGCGGGAGATGACGAG
>JBILLJ010000114.1:0-29281 GCA_044376125.1 Sandaracinaceae bacterium | reverse complement strand
CGTCGTCGTACGCGAAGACCAACCCGTACTCGCGGCCTGCGGGCCCGCTGAAGCGAAAGCCCAAGCCGTGGGCGCACGGCTCGAAGAAGGCCGTCGAGGAGTACCGCGAGCGCTACTCGCAGACGCGTGCGATCCACAAGGTCGCGTCCGAGAAGTTCCGCGCGACCGGCAAGCCCGTGAAGTTCCCGGCTGGCACGTTCGCGCCGTCGTCGTGGGATGTGACGCGTCGGTAGCGAGTCGATCCCGATCCCGAAGCCGTCCTGGTCGCGATGCGCGACGGGAGACGTGTGCCCGCCGACCGAACGGTCGAGCGGGGTAGACGTGTTTCCGTCGCCGCCATGCGCGCGAAGGTGAGTCGAGGGCCTCGAGACGTGGGAGCGAGGCGAGGAGAGGTGTGCTCGCCGAGGTTCGAGCGACGCGTCGCGCGCGAGCAAGCGAACGATCCAAGGTGAGGTCCGACACCGCCCCCCGTCGCCCCATCCGAGGTGAGGTCCGACACCTCGCCCACCTCCGCAGGTCGCTGGACTCGCGTGGCTGGCTCGCCGAGCATCGCGGTGCGATGAGCGGCCTGCTCGACGTCATCCTCCTCTACGACTGCAACCTCGCGTGCGAGTTCTGCACCGTGATGGCGGACGTGGGTGTGGCCGAGGGCGTGGCCGAGACGCTCCGCGGGCGCTCTCTCCCAGCAGCCAAGGTCGCGCAGGCCATGAGGGCCGACCGCGCGCGCGGCTTCGACGCCATCGCGTTCACGGGCGGCGAGCCCACGCTGCGAGCGGATCTCCTGCCGCTCGTGCGCAAGGCACGCGAGCTGGGCTTCGCCTCCGTGAAGCTCCAGACCAATGGCCTCGTCTTCGCGACCCCCGCGAACCTCGATCGCGCCGTCGATGCAGGCGTGACTCGCTTCCATCTCACGATCCACGCGCACCGGGACGAGGTCTACGACGCCCTCGTGCGAACGCCGGGACGCCACGCGGCCATGGTCGCGGCGCTGGACGCGATGGTCGCGCGCGAGCTCGATCCGACCATCGACGTGCTCGTCTCTCGACGGACGCTCCCCGAGCTCGTCACCGCCGTGCAGTGGCTCGCAGACCGCGGCATCCGACGCGTCGATCTGTGGATGGTCTCCCTCACCGACGCCAACCGCGCGCACGTCGCGATGCTCCCGAGCTACGAGGAAGCGCTCCCCACGGTGCATGAGGCGCTCGCGCTCGCACGCGCGCGCGGCCTCACGATGCGCTCGCTCCACCTGCCGCGCTGCGTGCTGGGCGACGATCACCCGCACGCCTACGACCCCGGCCGTGCCCTCGAGCACGGCGGCCGCGTGCACGTGCTCTCGCCGGACGACGACTTCGAGCTCGCTGCGAGCAAGCTGACGCCGCAGACGAAGGTGCCCGCGTGCACCGGCTGCCCACACGAGGCCGCGTGCCCAGGCCTGCGGCCCGATTACCTCGAGGTCTTCGGCGATCGCGAGATCGCCCGGATCCGCGGGCTCCCGAGCACCCTTGCACCGCGACGTCGCCTCGCGGTGCAGCGCTAGTCCCGCGGCCCGGGGCAGCGGTACCGGGCAGCCCCTCGGCCAGAAACCGCTCGGCCAGAGACAGCCAGGACCACGCGCAGACATCCAGATCGGATGTGTGGGCGGCAGCACGGGTACCGCGGCCCGGACGCTCGCGGCCCTCCGCTCGCTCAGCCCGCCTCGACCGTCACCACGGTCTTCACCGAGTTGGCGATGAAGCAGCCGCGGTGCGCCTGCTCGTGCAGCTTCGCGAGGGTCTCCGCATCCGGAGCGTTGCCGCCGAACGTGATCCGCGGCTTGAGCGTGCAGCGCGTGACGTGCATCGGCGCCCCCTCGGTGCGCTCGAGCACTCCCACCGCGTCGTCCTCGTAGGTCTCGACGACGAATCCCTTCTTCGCAGCGACCGCGAGGAACGTGAGCATGTGGCAGCTCGAGAGCGCCGCGACGAGCAGCTCCTCCGGGTTCGTGCGTGCCGGGTTGCCCTTGTAGTCGGGCGCCGCCGAGGCCGGGAAGACGAGGCCGGTCTCCATCGTGACGCGGTGGTCGCGCGTGTAGGTGTCGTAGATGAACGGGGCCTCGGTGTTGCGGGCCCACGCGAGGCTGGCGCGGTGCTGGGACATGGAGCGCATCATGCGCGCCGCGCCCGGGACAGCAACGCCTGCGTACGGACCAACCTCACTGCAACGCGCTGGAACGAGCGTGCGAAACGGCGTTCCGGGCGCTCACAAAGCCGGTCACGCTCGTGCGGGCCGTGGGTTGTAGGATGCGAGCGCGATGACCGAGACGGTGCCCATGGAGCCAGACGACGAGCGGGAGGCCGAGCTGGCCCTCGTCCGGGCGCTCCGCGGGCGCGAGCGAGGCGCGTTCGATCGCCTCTACCAGCAGCACCAGGAGCGCATCTGGGCGTTCCTGCTGCGCCTCACCGGTCGCCGCGACGAGGCCGCCGATCTCTTCCAGGAGACGTGGCTCGCGGCCGCCAAGCATGCCGAGCATCTCGAGGCCGAGAGCCGCCTCCTGCCCTGGCTCTACACCATCGCCCGCAACAAGCACCGCAACGCGCGACGCTTCCTCTTGTTCGATCTCCGCAAGCGCGAGCTCTCGGCCCTCGAGCCCGAGCCCGAGCACATGGATCTCGAGGACGAGATCGAGGCGAGGCAGCGCGCGGCTGCGCTCCAGCAGGCCTTCTACGCCCTGCCGGACGCGTCGCGCGAGGTGCTCCTGCTCGTCACGATCGAGGGCATGAGCTCGGCGGACGCAGGCGCCGTGCTCGGCCTCAAGGAAGACGCGGTTCGCAAGCGCTTGTCGCGTGCGCGCGCCGAGCTCGCCGACGCGATGGCGAAGCTCGAGACCCGAGGATCCCGCCAGCGCGCCAGCGCACGGAGGACGTCATGAACGAGCCCCGAGACCACGATGAGGGACCGCGGGACATCACTCCCCGCGACCTCGCGCGGGCGCTGCCGGTCGAGCCCCTCGACGCGAGCGTGCGCATGAGAGTCCAGCGCGCAGCCCGCGCGGCCTACGACCAGCGCGAGGAGCGCTCGGTGTTCTTCTGGCAGGACGCGCTCGTGCCGGGCACGTTGCTCGTCACCGGCGCCTTCTACCTCGCGGGTGCGCTCCAGAAGCTGATCGAGATCTTCGGATGATGCGGATCGGCGTCGATCTCGGCGGCACGAAGATCGAGGGCCTCGTGCTCGCGGACAGCGGAGAAGAGCGCGCGAGGCTGCGCGTCGCGACGCCCAGGAGCGACGCAGGCGCCATCGTCTCGGCCATCGCAACGCTCGTGCGCGACCTCGAGGCCCGGGTCGGCGCCTCGTGCAGCGTGGGCATCGGCACCCCAGGCTCGCTCTCGCCCAGAACGGGCCTGCTCCGCGGCTCGAACACGACCGTCCTCAACGGCCTGCCTCTCGATCGACTGCTCGCAGAAGCGCTCGAACGCCCGGTGCGCATGGCGAACGACGCGAACTGCTTCGCGCTCTCGGAGGCCGTCGACGGCGCCGCGACAGACGCGCGCGTCGTCTTCGGCGTCATCGTCGGCACGGGGACGGGCGCAGGCGTCGTGATCGATCGCGCCGTGATCGCAGGCCGACACGGCATCGCCGGCGAGTGGGGCCACAACCCGCTCCCGTGGGCGCGCGAGGACGAGCGACCCGGCCCGCGCTGCTACTGCGGAAAGCGCGGCTGCCTCGAGACCTGGCTCTCGGGGCCGGGCTTCGCGCGCGATCACCTCGCGCGCCTCGCGAGCGCGAGCGTCGCCGTGGAAGGCGCGGCGCCGACCGCTCTCGAGATCTCGCGCGCAGCAGAGGCGGGAGATCCGCTCGCCCGCGAGAGCCTCGAGCGCTACGCGGACCGCATGGCGCGGGGCCTCGCGACGATCATCGACGTGCTCGATCCCGACGCGATCGTGCTCGGCGGCGGCATGTCGAACCTCGGGGGGCTCTACCCGCTCGTCCGCGACCGCCTCTCGAGCTGGGTCTTCAGCGACTACGTCGACGTGCCCGTCGTGCCGGCCGCGCACGGAGACTCCAGTGGCGTGCGTGGCGCCGCGTGGCTCTGGGGCGGCCCGGCGTCGTTCGCCGACTGACCCGCCCATCGACGCAGCCCGTGGGCGGCGCGGCCGCGACGACTAGGACGACGAGCCGCCGGGCATCACGTAGCGATCGATGCCGAGCGCCCAGCGGATCTCGTCGATCGCCTCGGTCACGTCTCCCACACTCTTGGTGTACGTGACCTCGTGCCAGACATCGAGGGTGCGCCCCGGATCGACGGGATCCTTCACCTCGATCGTCCCGGACTCGCGCTCCGCGAAGCCACGGTCGATCGCTCGCTCGCCGACGACGGTGCGAACGCGCGCGAAGAGCTCGTCCTCGGGAGAGTCCGGATAGTCGGAGCGCTGCGTGCGCGCGGCGAAGCGAACCTCGAGGGCCTCACCGGGCGCGAGCATGAGCTTCACGCCGGAGTCCATGATGTGAGAGCGCACGCGCTCGGCCACGTGGACCTCGCTCGGCCGAGATCGGTAGACCTCGAGGCCGGCTCGGACCAGGGATTCCTTGAGCTGCTTGGCGTCCAGGGACATCGCGAGCGGAACGTCACCCGCCGCACACACGCGACGGCGAAAGGGAGAGTTGGAGTCCCGCCCGCGGGAACGAGCGAGACTCTACCACCGGCACACGCAGCGGCCAACGCAGCGCGTGCCGCGGCGTACGATGTCGCCGGGCACGCGCGTCGAGCGCGTCACGGGCTGACGATGTCGGCTGCGTCGCGCGGGTTGATCTTCGTGTTCGAGAAGCGGAACGCGAGCGGCCCGGTGATCGACGTGAACGTCGTGCCCACCGTTCGGAACGGCGCGATCATCGTCATCCAGTCGTCGACGCGCAGGCCGCCCGTGACCGCGAGCTCGCCGAAGTCCATCGGCGCATCGGGGTTCGCGTTCGTCACGCTCACGCCCTCCACGCGCACGAGCACGCCCTCGAGCGCCGCCGCACGTGCGCCGCCCGTGGCGATGTCGGCCGCCGGCACCACGACCGGCGCTGGGATCGTGCCCATCCCCATCGAAGTGACCGTCGTCATCTGGAGCTGCCATTGGCCCGAGAAGAGGTTCACCTCGCCGCTCACCGACACGGCCTCACCGCGCGTGCGGCCGGCGGGCATCGTGGACGTGAAGACGAAGATGCCCGAGTAGTCGGTGCCCTCGTAGCCAGGATCGGTCGAGGTCACCTGGACGAAGAAGCCGTTCGGCGTGATCGCGGTGATGACGCCTCGGAGATCGGTCGCCATGGCGGCGTCCGGGATGATCCCGCGCTTGATGCTGTAGACGGTGATGGGGCAGGTCGCAGCGCCCGGATTGGCCGTGTCGGGGCACGGGTCGCAGGCATCGCCCTTCATGTCCGAGTCGCGATCCGCCTGATCGGGGTTCGCCACCGACGGGCAATTGTCCGCCGGCTCGCGCACTCCGTCGCGATCGCGATCGAGCGGGTCGATCATCGCGCAGGTCGTCGTGTCCGCATCGAGCGGGCACGGGTCGCACGCGTCGCCCTCGCCGTCCATGTCCGAGTCCGCCTGCATGCCCATGTCGAGCGGGCGGATGGGGTTGAAGACGCTGGGGCAGTTGTCGCCGGCCTCGATGCCGTCGCCGTCGGCGTCCGAGGCCGACACCATGCCCGTGTAGCGCGTCGAGCCCATGACCGAGGCGCTCGCGCCGTTGCGCTCCGGGCGACACGACGGCTCGTTCATCGGGACGCCGCACACGAATGGCGGGTGCGCCCGACGGCCCATGTTGGCGGCATCCACGAGCGCGTCGTAGGTCACGCCAGCCTCGCGCATGACACACGCTCGCTTGGCCCTCTCGCACACGTCGACGAGGTCACAGCCCGCACCCCCGCCCGGCAGCACGTCCATGAGTGGCGCGTCACCGTAGAGCGGCAGACCACCGCGCATCACCAGCACGACGTCGGCGGCCTGCGCGTCGATCACGGCGCGGTGATCGACGTTCACGCGCGCATCGAAGATCGCGAGGTCGGCCACGAGGCCCACGGCGATCGTGCCGATCGCGTCGTCCATGGCCATCGCCACGGCGCCGTTGCGCGTCGCCATGAGCCAGAGCTCTTCGTCGGAGAAGTGGCTGCCGAAGTACGTGACGTTGAGCTCGTCGGCGCACTGGAGCTCACGGAGCATGTTCATCGAGCCCGTGCTGACCCAGTCGGTGCCGAGCGCGATCGAGACGCCCATGCGGTCGTACTCGGTGACGCGTGCCGTGTCGCCGTACAGCGTGATGTTCGTGCGCGGTGACCAGATGAGCATCGACCCATCCGCCGCCATCTCCTGCATGTCGATCGGCAGGAGCGCCACGCCGTGGATGATCGCGGTCTGGTCCTGGATGAGATCGTTGGTCCCTTCGCGCATGCAGAGGAACTCGTTGCGCCCCTCGCGATCGATCGCCTCGGCGACGTGAGGGGTGTACGAGTCCGAGCCGGTCGCGCGCGTCGCAGTGTCGCGACGCGGGCCGTACGAGCAGCCCGTCGCGTTGAGCGTTCCGTCCGAGTCGTCGAGCGGGAAGGTCTCGTAGTCGACCTCCGGCTGCATGAGCACGGTCTCGTGCATGGACTCGCGATCCACGTTGCGCACGAAGCCAGTGCGACCGCCCGATCCGTTCACGCTCGTCGCGCCGCCCATGACCATGCGGAGCTCGGCGAGCTCGGTCTCGGCCTCGCCTTCGGTCATGTTCGAGGGGATCCGCGTGTGGCCGCGCAGGCCACGACGCCAGTCGTGGCGGTGCTCGAAGCGCTCGTCGGTGCGCGTGTAGGGCTCGCCCTGGAAGGTGAGGTGCTCGTGGCCGTTGATGAGGCCGGGGCTCAGGACGCCGTCGGGGCAGCTGATGCGCGTCGCGCCGGAGGCGCCAGCCGCGCTCGCGCAGTCGCAGCCGACGCACGCGATGTGGCCCATCGTGTCGACGAGGACCTGACCTCCGCGGAACACCTCGCCCGGCGTGAGCACGTCGGCGGTGATGAGGAGGTTGCCGTCGCCGGCGGTCGCCTCGCACGCCGCGCTCGGAAGCGAGGGCAGCGAGTCTCCCGGACAGACCGTGATCGTCGGGCCCATCATGGGCATGCCCGAGTCGGGGCGGTCGGGGCGGAAGGCATCGACGGGCACGCCCGCGTCGAGGCCCGGCGCGTCGGGGAGCGGCGCGTCGATGGCAGGATCGCCCGCGTCCACGCGGGACGGGTTCGGCCCGCAGCCGACGACGCCCAGGGCGATCGCGCCCGCGGCGAGCAACACGTGGAAAGCCAACGAAGAACGAGAACACGACGGCATGAGGCCTCCGAGAAGCCCGTAGAAAGAAACGCAGACCCCGCCACGTCAAGCCGCGCGCACGAAACAGGGGCGTGAGCGCACGGGAACCGCGCCGCGAGGACCTTCGGATACCCTGCCCGGCGCATGCCGACCTCGGACCTCGCGCGCTTCCTCCTCGACCCCTCGATGACCTTCCTGAACCACGGCTCGTTCGGGGCATGCCCGCGCGTCGTGATCGAGGCGCAGCAAGCGATCCAGCGCGAGCTCGAGCGCGAGCCGGTGCGGTTCTTCGTGCACGAGCTGAGCGGCCGCCTGGACGCGGCGCGGGAGGAGATCGCCCGCTTCGTGGGCTCGGCGCCCGAGCACCTCGTCTTCGTGCGCAACGCGACCGAAGGCGTCGCGGCCGTGCTGGGCTCGATCGCGCCCACGCTCGAGCAGGGCGACGAGCTCCTCACCACGAGCCATGCGTACGGCGCCTGCAAGAACGCGCTCGAGCGCGTGGCGACGCAGACGGGCGCGCGCGTCGTGATCGCGGACGTTCCTTTCCCCATCGCCCGCCCCGAGCAGGTGATCGAGGCGATCGACGCGGCCGTCACGCCGCGCACGCGCCTGGCGCTGATCGATCACGTCACGAGCCCCACGGCCCTCGTCTTCCCGATCGAGACGATCGTCTCTCGCCTCGAGGCCCGCGGCGTGCGCGTGCTCGTCGACGGCGCGCACGGGCCGGGCATGGTCCCGCTCGCGCTCGAGGCGCTCGGCGCGAGCTACTACACGGGCAACTTGCACAAGTGGTGCTGCGCGCCCAAGGGCGCGGGCCTGCTCCACGTGCGCGCCGATCGCGCGAGCGAGATCCACCCCTCGATCACGAGCCACGGCATGAAGAGCCGCCGCGCGCGGCCCATGCTGTGGGAGGAGTTCGACTGGACCGGCACCGACGACCCGAGCGCGTGGCTCTGCGCGCCGCGCGCGATCCGCGAGGTCGCGGCGATGCGGCCGGGGGGTTGGCCCGAGGTGATGCGCGAGCAGCGCGACAAGGCCCTGGGCGCGCAGGCCGCGCTCTGCGCCGCGCTCGGGGTCGCGACGCCCGCGCCCGCCGAGATGATCGGTGCGATCGCGACCGTCCCGCTCCCGGCGAGCTCGGGCCCGGCGCCGACGAGCGCGTGGGACACCGATCCGCTCTGGCAGCGCCTCGAGACCGTGCACCGCATCCAGATCCCGATCTTCGCGTGGCCCGCGGCCCCGGCGCGTCTTCTGCGGATCGCGTGCCCGCTCTACGTCGGCGACGACGACGTCGCCAAGCTCTGCGCCGCGCTGCGCGAGGAGCTCGCGCTCGGCTGAGCGCCGGCGTCACTCCACCTGGATGGTGGGAGACGGCGGCGAGATCTGCCCGAGCTGATCGACGAAGGTGAGGACCATCGAGAGCGGGCCGTCCGGCGGTGGCTGCCAGCCCGAGGGCATACAGCGAGGCTGGTAGGGGATCGGGAACGAATTCTGGCCCGCGACGACGCTCGCCCACACGCCGACGTCCCCTGAGCCGTTCCACTGCGCGCGCGCGACGATCACGCCGGGCGGCACGGGGAACGTGAGGTCGACGAGGATCTCCTGGTGGGTCTGGCCGCTGCCCATCTCGGTCGAGGCCACGCGTCGCGCGGCACGCACCGCAGGCGCGGTCGCAGGCGCGGGACGCGCACCGCGGAGACTGATCGTGAGCTCGCTCGGCGCGGTGACACCGTCGAGGCGGTAGATGCCCGGACGCACGGCCTCGCTCACCCGGAAGAGACCCGGCCCGATCGGCGTCGCCACGAGCGGCGTGCGGCGTCGGCCACGAAGGAGACCGATCGCGAGCTGGGCATCGGGACGGGCGTCCGCCACCACGAGCCCGAAGCCGGTGCGAGGCAGCGGCGATCCCGTGGGCGTGAGCAGACGCGGGGTGGCGCACGTGTCCTGACCGCGCGAAGGCGCGCTCGCGAGCGCGAGGCCGAGCACGACGAGCGCGGCGAGTGCGAGCGGTGCCCGTCGGGCGTCGAGGAGTCCGAGCATGGACGGAGGATGCCCAACTCCCGACGTCGCCGCGAGCCTCCTCGACACGGTGTGGCGGATCAGCTCGACCCGACGAGCCGATCACTCCTCGGCGTAGGCCACGTCCGGGGCGTCCTTCTCGAACGCCCGCTGGATCATGACCTCGAGATCGCCGCTGTCCGCATGGATGTCCATGCGGCCGAGGCAGCGCTCCATGTCGCGCGCGATCGGCGAGAGCGATCGACGCCGTGCGCCGCCCTCGGACTCCTGCGCCGCGATGCGCTCACGCGAGGGTCGACGCGGCCAGCTCGCGAGGCCCGTCTCGCGCGCGAGCTCGGCGCCGAGCGAGGGCCCGAGCGCAGCGAGCGCGCGCAGCACGATCTCGTCGAGCACCTCTTCGGCGAGCGCCAGCTTCTCGACCATGTACGCGTGCACCTCGTCCACGGTCATCTCCTTCTCGAGGTCGAGGTGGAGGTTCGCGAGGATCGACGGCACCGGCGGCAGCGTCACGTGCACGGCCTTCGGCTCGTCCTTCGCGCGCTTGGCCCACTCGGAGAGGACCTTCTGCGCGCGGAACTGGAGCGTGCGGAACTCCTCCGCGATCGCGTCGAAGCGCGCGTGCGGTGCATCGTCGAGCTCGTAGAGGCGACGGAAGAAGTACTGGCAGACGAACGACCAGTAGTTGAAGTCGTCCCAGTAGATCTTCGCCGCCATCGCGCGCGGGCTGCCGTAGAGCGGCGCCGCCTTGCGGTAGGTCTCCGTCGCCGCGTCCGCGAAGCGCAGGTAGAAGCGGTCGTAGCGCTCCGCGAGCCGCGCGACCTGCGCCTCCGACGTCGCGCCGCCGCGCAGCATCGCCTTGACGATCTGGGTCGTGAACGAGTTCGAGATCGCGATGAAGTCCGAGCCCGGCGAGTAGAACGGGTCGGCGAACACGCCGGCCTCGCCGACGAGCGACCAGCGGTCCTTCGAGAAGCACTGCGAGGAGCCGTGGCTGAAATTGCGCAGGCAGAGGAAGTCCTCCGCGGGCATGTCCTTCACGTGCGCGTAGCAGAGCGGCTCGTGCTTCTTCAGCCACTCGAGCGACTTCTCCAGCGTGTTGATCGTCTGGAACGGGTGCACGTCGTCGTGCACCACGATGCCGAGCGAGGTGTGCTGCTCGCCGTCGGTGCCGCCCGCGAGCGGGATGTACCAGAACCAGTACCCCGTCCCCATGAAGTGCACGGTCGAGTACCAGCGGATCTGATCCGGATCGCGCATGTGCCAGCTGCTCTCGCTCGCCGGCACGAGATCCTTCACGTCGACCTTCCCCTTCACGCGCCACCACGACGCATTCGCGTTGTGGCCGCTCGGGCGCGTGAGCCCGAGCTTGTTCCGGAGGATCGCGCGGCGACCGCTCGCGTCGACGACGTAGCGAGCCGAGAGCGTGCGCGCGCCGTCACCACCGAGCGTCTCGATCTGCACGCGGTGATCGGCGCCATCGGCGCCGAGCTCGATGTCCTTCACCGTGAAGCCCTCGAGGAGCGTCACGCCATCGGTCTCGTCCATCGCGCGCAGATCGTTCTCGAGGCGGCCGCGATCGAGCTGGAACGACGGCACCTTCGGGAGCTGCGGGGGCCCGATCTCCGTGCGTTGCTCGAGCTTGTGCGTGTGGCCACCGCCCGGGAAGAAGCGGAGGCCGTTCTTCACGAAGTGCTCGCGACGCAGGTACTCACCGAGGCCGAGCACCACACCGAAGTAGTGAGACGAGAGCTCGACGGAGGACTCGCCCACCTTGTGCGCGGCGACTGGAAGCGGACGCTTCTGGCGCTCGACGACGCAGACGCGCGCCTCGGGCACTTCGCGGCGCAGCTGACGCGCGAGGGTGAGACCGGCGAGACCTCCACCGGCGATGACGACATCGAAGCGATCCGAATCGGGCTGGCTCATGGGGTCGGCATGATAGCGCCGGATCCGCGCCCGATCGCGAGGTCACGCACACACCGCGTCATGCCCCTGCTCGGGGATTCTCGTCGCGCTCGGGCTGCCTCAGCGCGCTACCACTCGAGCGTGAGCGAGCCGTCTTCACCAGGCATCCCAGCCGCGCCGCCCGCGGGTCCCGGTGTCCGCCGGAGGACACCCACGCTCACCGCGCTCTGGCCTCCATGACCCGGCTGCGACGTGAACGAGGAGCGACCGCCGCGGCCACCCGGCCACCCCGAGCCGCCGCCACCACCGCCGCTGCTCAGGGTCGAGGCGCCGCCACCACCGCCGCCGCCGATCCCACCGGTCGCCTCCTCGCACATCGACGAGCCACCGGCGAAGCTCGGTGCGCCGCTGCCCATGCCTCCCGGGCCTCCGGTCGAGCTGCCGCCTCCACCACCGAAGCCATCGCCCGCAGCACGATCGTCGGTCGACGTTCCGCAGCTCGCATCTGCGGCGCAGCCATTGGCCCGGAACGATGCCCCGCCGCCACCTGCGGCGACCACGAACAGATCTCCAGCGACGCTGATCACGCCGCTCAGCCCTCCGCCGCCAGCGCCCGCGGGAGGGGAACAGCCCATGCTGCCAGGGCCGCCGCCACCGCCGACGACGAGCCAGACCATCGTCCCGGGCGTCACCGGGATCTCCTGATCCACCGCGCTCCCATCTCCTCCGACGCGGCGATCGGTGCCGAGATAGCCACCGCCACCTGCACCCGCGGCGGACACGCGAAGCAGCGTCACGCCCTCGGGGATCGTGAAGGCGCGAACCCCCGGCGTCGCGCAGGTGAGGCTTCGCGCCATCGCGGTGCACCCCGCGCCTGCATCACCTGGCGCGACGAACGCGTCGGGCGGCGCGTCGAGCGCTGCATCGATCGATCTCGCATCGAGCGCCCACGCATCGAGCGCCCACGCATCGAGCGCCCACGCATCGAGGCCCGATGCGTCGAGGCCCGATGCGTCGAAGACCGGCGCGTCGTCGCGCGGACCGGCGTCGCGGGCGGTGGCGTCGAGCGCTGCGCCCGCGTCACGACCGCCGGCCGCGTCGGTCACTTCGTCGGGATCGAGCGGCCGGAGCGGCGTGCACGCAGACAGCGCGAGCGCGAGCGCGATCGAGGGCCACGAGCGAGCGGACACGCTCGGATCGTACGCGATCACATGCATCGATCACACGCATCGATCACACGTGTCGAGCACCCCTGTCGCTCGCACCGTCTCGTCGTGCGAGATGCGGTGCGATCAGAGACACACGCAGGTCGGCCCGGTCGCCGCGAGGCGCAGCTCGCACGGCGCGTCACACGCCTCGGTGCGCGCGTAGTCGAGGACGAGCTCGGCGCGGCAGTCGTGATCGGGCGCCTCGGGCATCGCGACCATGGGGCATCCCGCGATGCCGACCCACTCCTCGGCGTACGCGAGCGAGAAGCCACCCGGCGTCGAGCCGAGGACGGTCCACTCACGGTGGAGCGAGGCGCCGGCGCAGGTGGAGATCGGGACGTCGACCACGCCGTGGAAGCCACTGGCCTGACCGAGCGACACACGCGCGCCGTCCGCGAGGCCGATGTTGAGCACGTCGTCCGAGGACACGACCGCGACCTCGCCCATCGTGCCGGTGCTGCGCGCCGGCGAGCACGCGTCGCGCTCCGTCGAGACCGTGAGCTCGTAGATGCCGGACGCGACCTCCGTGGGCGCGTGCACCGAGCTGCAGGCCGAGAGAAGAGACGAGACGAGACCGAGCGCGAGCGCGCCGCGCGAGAACGTGATGCCCATGAGGTTGCCTCCCGGGTCCCGGATAACTGGTCCCGATCCGTGGGGTCAAAAAAACGACGACGCGACGCGCCGGCGTCCTCGTCATCGGCCACCGTCGGCCCGACTTGAGCGCGATGGACGGCAGGGCCCCGACGGAGGCAGCATCGGCCCGTGCGCAAGGCGTTGGTTGCTCTGGCTGCCGCAGTGGGAGCTTCTTGGCTCGGATGCGGGCGTGACCTCTACGAGCCTCTTCCGACAGACACCGACGTCACGGACGCGGGCACGATCGACGCGGCCACCGATGCAGCACTCGATGCACCCGCGCCCGACGCCTGGATCGATCCGTCCTTCGACGCGGCGATCGACGCCGTGCCGTCGCCCGAGGATGCAGCTTGCCCTGCGGGCGCGGTCACGCTCGAGGACGGATCGTGTGCACCACCGCTCACGCTCGGAGTGACCCACCGCCTCGGCGCGCGCGTCGTACCTCGAGTCGACCGTCAACGGCCCCGCCACGCTGCAGCTCGCGATCACCTACCCGCCCACCCCTGCGCCCAGCGCCGACGAAGCGCTCTCGCTGCCGTCGGCAGGCCGCGAGGTGCTGGGGGCGGCCGGCACCACGACGATCCTCACCCACCACACGGAAGACACGGCCCTGACGCTCACGCTCGTGGCCTTCCGCACGCTGCGAGGCGGCGCGCGCGAGGCGGTCTCGTGGACCGACGACGTGACCACCTTGCCGTTGCTCGAGTTCCGTAGCACCGCGCTGCCGCGCGGGGGCAACGTGTCGTCGGCGGTGTTCGTGCCCGACGCGGTCCGCGACGATCCCTCGATGCCGCGCCCGACGATCCTCTTCCTGCACGGCTGGGGCGGCGCGACCGCCGTGCCCGACGTGATGGGCATCCCGATGGACGACGGCGTGCTCGAGCGAATCGTCACGCAGCCGGGCCTCTACCCCGACTTCCCGTTCTTCGTGATCGCACCCCACTGCGTCGAGGCGGTGCACGGAGGTTGCTGGGGCTGGACCAACACCGAGCTCGCGATGACCGCGCTCGACGAGCTGGCCGCGGCCTACCCCGTGGACCCGGCACGCACCTACGTCACCGGTCTCTCCACCGGCGGTCAGGGTGTGTTCACGATCGCCTCGGCGTTCCCGTCTCGCTTCGCGGCCGCCGCACCGATCGGCAGCACGTACGACGCTGGGACCCCCGTCTGCTCGATGCTCGACGTGCCGGTGTGGGCCTTCCACGGAGAGTTCGACACGCTCCAGCCCCCGACGAACTCGACGACGTACCTCGATCGGTTGCGCACCTCGTGCCCGATGGCTCCGTCGCAGGACCCGACGCTGACGCTCGTGTCGTGTCGCGACCCGCTCTCGGACCACTGCGGCTGGGTCGAAGCGTACGATGGCACCCACGGGGGCTCCGCGGGCGGATTCACGTCGATCTGGTCGTGGCTGCTCGCCTACACCCGCTGAGGGGCCGCGCAAGAACAAGCGGATCGGTTGCGGCCGCGTGGACGGGCACGCTGGCGGCTTTCGTCCCCTAGATCTAGGCACCGTGAGCGAGGCCGTGGCCAACGGCCGCGCGATCCGGTAATCGAGACGCATGAAGCTCGCCTCGCTCCGCCAGGGCCGTGATGGTGCGTTGATCGTCGTGTCGCGCGATGGGGCGCGCTACGCCCATGCCGCCTCGATCGCGGCAACGATGCAAGGCGCGCTCGACGAGTGGGACGTCTGCGAGCCCCGCCTGCGCGAGCTCGCCGCGCAGGTGGAGAGCGGCGCCGCGCAGACACACGCGCTCGACCCGAAGCAGCTCGCGTCACCGCTCCCTCGCGCCTACGAGTGGGTCGATGGATCCGCGTACATCAACCACATCGTGCTCGTGCGAAAGGCGCGCAACGCCGAGCCGCCCGCGACCCTGCGGACCGATCCGCTCGTCTACCAGGGCGGCTCGAGCGTGCTGCTCGCGCCCACGGATCCGATCCCGCTGAAGGACCTCTCCTGGGGCTGCGACTTCGAGTCGGAGATCGCCGTCGTGCTCGGCGACACGCCGCAGGGCACGAGCAAGGAAGACGCGCATCGCCACGTCCGCCTGCTCCTCCTCGTGAACGACGTGACCCTGCGGAACCTGATCCCCGACGAGCTCGCCAAGGGCTTCGGCTTCTTCCAGAGCAAGCCCGCGAGCGCGTTCTCGCCCTTCGCGGTGACGCCCGACGAGCTCGGCGACGCCTGGAAGGACGGCCGCGTACATCTGCCGCTCGTCACGCGCCTCAACGGCACGATCGCGGGCGACCCGAACGCGGGCCCCGAGATGCACTTCTCGTTCTTCGATCTCATCGCGCACATCACCAAGACGCGCGCGTACGGTGCCGGCACCCTCCTCGGCAGCGGCACGGTCTCCAACGAGGATCCGGCGCGCGGCGTGTCGTGTCTCGCGGAGCGGCGCACGCGCGAGACGCTGGAGAGCGGCAAGCCCGTGACGCCGTTCCTCACGTTCGGCGACCGCGTGCAGATCGAGATGCGCGACGCAGAAGGCCTGTCGATCTTCGGCACGATCGATCAGACCGTCACGAAGCTCTGACCGAGAGCTCGCAGTCACAACTCACGGCGCGGGCCGCCCCGGCGCGGCGCGCAGGGTGCCGAGGGCGAAGACCACGACCGACGTGACGTAGAGCGCGAGCGCTCATCGGGGGAGGTCGTCGGCGCAGCGGAAGCCGAAGCGATGCGGGTTCGGGTTGTCGGCGGGGACGCCGCGGCGATCGTGAACCTCGGCGCGATCGACGTGGTACCACCACGATCCGCCGCGCACGACGCGCAGGCCTCGCGAGGCGGGACACTCCGCGGCGCCGCCGCACGGCCCGCGTGGATCGGTGCCCGCGCAGAGGTCCCCACACTCGCGCGCGCAGCCGCGGTAGCACTCGGTGTACGCGTCCTCCACCCACTCCCAGACGTTGCCGCTCATGTCGTAGAGGCCCCACGGTCCCACGGGCCGCGACGCCACGGGCAACGTCGTGCCCGTACCGCAGCCCCGACCACGCGCCTCGCCGCGGCCCTCGATGCGCACGACCGCGCGCTCGCACGGCGCGCTCGGCACCTCGTTGCCCCACGGGTAGCGCGTGTCGCTCGGGCCCGACGCCGCGCGCTCCCACTCGGCCTCGGTGGGCAGGCGTGCCCCGCGGCGCGCGCAGAACGCAGCCGCCTCGTCCCACCGCATGCCGACGGCAGGCTGCTCGGGCGCGCCGTAGCGGCGGAACGGAACGAGGCGGCGACAGTCGCGCGCGCGCACACACTCGCTCCACTGCGCGTTCGTCACCTCGCGCACGTCGAGGAGGAACGTCGAGACCGTGACGGGCTCGGCCGGCCGCGCGTTGGCCTCGTCGTCGTTCGAGCCGCGCGTGTACGAGCCACCGGGGATGCAGGCCATGCCCTCGGGCAACGACGCCGGGCACGCCACGAACGTGGGCGACTGCGCAGGCGGCCGAGGCGCGTCCTCGGTGAGCTCGCGCGTCCCCACCCCCGGCCCCTCCCGCGGGGCGGCAGGAGTGACGTCGACACGCGATGAGGCGAGCGCTGTCACCACACAGATCGCGAGGACCGGCAGGCGCATCAATCGACGCCCATCATCTGCATGAAGCGCCCCATCCCGGGCAGCCACGCGCCGCCGTCGACCACGATGGTCTCGCCGTTCACGTACGACGCCGCGCCGCTCGTCAGGTAGAGCGCGCAGTTGGCGACGTCCTCGATGGTGCCGAGGCGGCGCAGCGGCACGCCCTTGATCGTCGCGTCGCGCATCTCGCCCGGCGCGAGGCGGCTCATGCCTTCGGTCTCGTCGATCGGTCCGGGCGCGATGCCGTTCACCTGGATGCCGAGCGGCCCCCACTCGAGCGCGAGCGTGCGCGTGATCGCGTCGACGCCGGCCTTGGCCGCCGAGGCGTGGATCTGGAGCGGCGTCGCGGCGTAGTGGAGCGTCGCGGTGATGTTGAGGATGTGACCGCCGTGATCGCGCAGCGAGCGCTCGAAGCTCGCGCGGCAGACGTTCCACGTCCCGACCGCGTCGATCTCCATCACGGTCTTGAAGCCGTTGTAGGAGAGCGAGGCCGCGGGCGCGAGGAAGTTCCCCGCCGCGCCGTTCACGACGACGTCGATGCGGCCGAAGCGTTCGAGCGTGGCCTCGAGCGCCTTCTCGATCTCCTCGGGCTTGCGCACGTCGGCCGGCGCCGCGAGCACCTCGCGCCCCGTCTTCTTCGAGAGCTCCTCGGCCGCGGCTGCGAGGCGGTCGGCCTTGCGCCCGACGATGGTCACGCCCTTCATGCCGTGTGCGAGGAAGGCCTCGGCGATGCCCTTGCAGATGCCCGAGCCACCGCCCGTCACGAACGCGACCTTGCCGTCGAGGATGTCGCTGCGGAACACGCTCTTCATCGATGAGCTCCTTGTGGAGAGTCGGACGCGCCAGGCCATCCGTGCCGAACGGCGCGGAGCATCGCACATCGCCCCGAGGCTGACGCGGCGTCAGCGCGCGGGCCGCGAGGACGCCTCGCGACGCGCCGCCTCGCCGATCACGACGACGACCTTCCCCGTCGCGCGCCGGGTCTCGAGATACACGTGGCCCTCCGCCGCGCGCTCGAGCTCGAGCACCCGGTCGACCTGCGGCCGCAGCGCCCCCGAGACGACCATCTCCGCGAGCGTCGCGAGGTCGGCGCGGCGCGAGCGCACCACGACCAGGCGCGCCTGGGGCCCGCGACCGAGCGTGCTCGTCGCCGCGTCGAGGAGGATGCGCGGGGAAGGCACGGTGCTGACGTAGACACCCTTGGCCCCGAGGCCGGCGCGCGCCCACCGGAAGGTCCGGTTGCCGTAGATGTCGAGGATCGCGTCGAAGCGCGCGCCCCCGGCGAACGGTGCCGCGGGATCCTCGTAGGTGAGCGTGACGTCCGCGCCGAGCGCGGCGCAGCGCGCGAGGTTGTGCACGCCGCTCGTGGTCGTCACGTGCGCACCGAGCGCCTTGGCGATCTGGATCGCGTGCACGCCGACGCCGCCCGAGGCGCCGTGCAGGAGCACGCGCGTGCCGGGCCCGACGTGCGCGAGGTCGCGCAGGGCCTGGAGCGCCGTCGACGCGGCCAGCGGCAGCGCGGCAGCGTCGATCCACGAGATCGCGTCGGGCACGGGCGCGAGCTGATCGTCGCGCAGGACGACCTCCTCCGCGCACGTGCCTCCGCGGAACCCATCGAGCATGCCCATCACGCGCGTGCCCAGCGCGAGGCCGCTCGCGCGTGCGCCGAGCGCGACGACGGTGCCGGCCACGTCGTAGCCCGTGCCCATGGGGAAGCGGCTGCCGGACAACCACCGGAAGCGACCCTTGCGGATGAGCACGTCCTTGGGGTTGAAGGCGGCGGCCTCGACCTTCACTCGCACCTCGCGCGCGCCGGGGCGCGGGCTCGAGCGCTCCTCGAGCCGGAGGACGTCGGGAGGACCGAAGCGATGGTGGACGAGGGCGCGCATGGGCTCGAGTCTGGGGACCGCGGAGGGTGACCGCTAGCCGTACCGTGGCATGGCTGGTATGCGTCCCACGCATGGACACGCTGCGTGACGCGGAAGTGCTCGTGGCCGTCGCCGACGCGGGCTCGATCTCGGCGGCCGCGCGCAAGCGAGGGATGTCGCAGCCTGCGCTGAGCCGGAGCGTGGGCCGGATCGAGGCTCGCCTCGGCGTGACGCTGATCGATCGCGGCACACGCGCGATGCGCCTCACGCACGCGGGCCAGACCTTCGTCGAGGGCGCGCGGCGCCTCCTCCGCGACGCACACGCGCTCGAGGCCACGACATCCTCGCTCGGGCGCAGGCTCGGCGGGGGCCTCCGTGTGAGCGTCCCGCCGGCCCTCGGGCGCGCGCGGCTGCTCGCGCCGATCCTCGAGTGGCACCGCGGCCACCGTGCTGTGGTGCTCGAGCTCTGGCTCGAGCCGCGGCGCGTCGACCTCGCGGCCGATTCCGTCGATCTCGCCGTGCGCCTCGGGCCGCTCCCGGACTCGACGCTCGTCGGACGCAAGCTCGGCTCGTACGCGCACCTGCTCGTGGCCTCGCCCAGCTACCTCGCGACGCACGGGACGCCGAAGCACCCCTCGGAGCTCGCAGCGCACGCGCTCCTCACGCTGCAGATCGACGGCCCCAACACGCGCTGGCCACTGACGCGCGGCCGCACGCGCTCGGTCGTCGAGGTGCGGCCGCGCCTCGTGACCAACGACGCCGAGGCGCTCGCGGCCGCGGCCGCCTCGGGCGCAGGCATCACCGTGCTCTCCGATTTCCTCGCGGAGCGCGGCCTGCGCGAGGGTTCGCTCGTGCCCGTGCTGAGCGAATGGCAGCTGCCTTCGGCGCCCATCACGGCGCTCACCACCCGCAGCACCGCAGCGCTTCCCACCGTGAAGTCGATCTTGGCGCACCTCGTGAAACGACTCGCGTCGTCACCGACGCTTCTGCCTGGCCACGAAGGGCACCTCGCGTCTGGGCCGACGCAGACCGCGCGCTCGGGCCGCCGCGACGCGACGCGTGCGAGCCGCGCGCGCGACCGGAACCCATCCGGAGGCGGGTTGTCCGAGCCGCGGTGAGCCCCCGACCGTTCGCCCTCTGCCTCGCCCTCGCGATCGCGTCTCCGGTGACCGCGCACGCGATGATCGCCATCAGCCTCTTCCGCCCTCCGCTTCGCGCCGCGGCCACCGAGGCAGCCAGCTGCCCCGGAATCCACGAAGGCCGCCACGTCGTTCGCCTGCGCATCGAGGGCAACGGGCGCGGTCACGACGCCGAGGTGACCCAGCACCCCGACGACACCTCCAGCGCCACGCTCGCGTGCATCGAGGCCGCGTTCGAGCGTCAGGCCTATCCGTCGGCGGGCTCGCGGGACCGACCGGTGGAGTCGATCCAGGTCAGCTTCCCGTTCGTGGTGTCTGCGCCCGGCGCCCCGAGTCGCTGAGCGTCCGCGCGCGGGCGGCGCCCGCCCGTGGTCAGCCGTAGCGAACCTGGACGTTCTCGACCAGCGCGAGCAGGGCCTTCTTCACGCCCTCGGTGCTCGCGCTCTTCACGATCGCCCAGCCCTCGCCTTCGTAGCCCTCGGCGCGCGGCTGCCCGACCTTGGGCGTGCGCGCCTCGACGAGCGCGTCACCGCACTGCGCCACGGCCGCGTCGATGCCGGTCACACCGACCACGCGCGAGCCCGCGCCCTGACCACGGAAGAACGCAGCGCCACAGGCCCACTTGCGCGGCTTGGGCGTGAAGCGATCGAAGGCGATGAGCTCGCACCAGTCGCGCACCATGTCGGTCTCGTGCGCGAGGCTCATCATCGGCATGATGTGCACGCCGGGCGGGCGCGCGCCGACCTCGGACACGAGCATCGAGCCGTCGTCCTTGAGGAACCACTCCATGTGCGTGAGCGCGGTGCCTGCGCCGTGCTTGGCGTCGCCGAAGAGCGCGTCGAGCGCGGCGTGGTTGATGGGGTGGAAGCTCGTCCACGTCGGGTCGTCGGCCTCGCGCGGCAGAAGGACGCAGTACTGCATCCACGAGGTCTCGAGCACCTCGAGCGGCGTCGGGAAGTAGCGCGTGCCCGAGCGCCAGACGGGCTTTCCGGCGATCGTGACCGTCTCGCACGTGTGCTCGCGCGCGCGCACGAATTCCTCGGCCTGGAGAGGCTGATCGCGGCTCGGCACGAGGCCGGTCTGTGCGAGCGCCTCGAGATCCTTCTGGCTCGTCACGCGGTAGGTGGCGCGCGAGCCGAGGCCCGCCTGCGGCTTGACGATGATCGGGAAGCCCACGCGCTTCACGAAGTCGGTCAGCTCCTGCGCCGAGGTGACGAGCTCGCTCTTGGCGACGGGCACACCGTGCGCGCGGAGGATCTCCTTCATCCGATCCTTGTCGCGGAAGCCACGCGCCGTCTCGACGCCCATGCCCACGATGCCGAGCGCGTCGCGGGCCTCGGCCATCGGCATCTGCAGCTGCTCGAGCGCGCCGGTCAGCCGATCGACGGTGCCGACGTGCTGATCGATCTTCTTCGTGGCCTCCGTGAGCTGCTTGCCGTCGAGGCAGTGATCGACGCGGTAGTGCCCCGCGATGCGGCCCTGCAGCGCGGCCGGGATGCTGGCCTCGGGGTCCTCGCTGATCACGCTGAGCTTCAGGTCCGGCAAGGACGCGAAGGCAGCGACGTAGCGGTTGGTGTTCTCGAGGAAGCGGGGCGCGACGAAGACGACGTGACGCATGCGCGCTCCATCCTATCGACCTCGCCCGAGGCCGGGGTGATTTTCGCGCTGCGCGCCGGCTGCCTGCGTCGCGCCGCTGCTATCCTCGCCGGCTCCATGCGCGCCCGCCCCCTCTTCCTGGCGCTCGCGCTCCTCACCGCACCTGCGTGCGGCGGAGCGCCCGCGAGCGACCGAACCTGCACCACCACCGCCATGCGCGACTCCACCTCGATCGCCGACACCGCCTTCCTCGAGCAATACGCCGTGACGTACCGATTCAACCAGGGCCATCCCGGTCACTTCGTCGTGACGCCGGACGCGAGCGCGGTGCTCTTCCTGCGGAGCGGGCCTCGCTCGTTCGTGAACGACCTCTACGTGCTCGACGTCGCGAGCGGGCAGGAGCGCGTGCTGCTCACCGCGGAGCAGGTGCTCGGCGGCGCGGAGGAGGCGCTCAGCGAAGAAGAGCGCGCCCGGCGCGAGCGCATGCGCCTCGCGGCGCGCGGCATCGCCGGCTTCGATCTCTCGCCGGACGGGCGATCGATCCTCGTGCCGCTCTCGGGTCGCCTCTTCCTCGTCGATCGCGCGCGCGCCGGACAGAGCGGCTCGGTGCGCGAGATCGGCCAGGGCGAGGGCTATCCGCTCGATCCGCGCTTCTCACCGGACGGCACGAAGATCGCGCTCGTGCGCGACGGGGATCTCTTCGTCATCGACGTCGCGAGCGGCACCGAGGCGCGCGTGACGACGCGCGCGGGCGCGCACATCGAGCGAGGCGCCGCCGAGTTCGTCGCCCAGGAGGAGATGGGCCGCTTCGAGGGCTACTGGTGGTCGCCCGACTCGCGCGCGCTGCTCGTCCAGGAGACGGACACGAGCGAGGTCGAGACGATGCACATCCTCGATCCGATGCACCCGGAGAACGAGCCCAACTCTCCGCCCTACCCGCGCCCGGGTCGCCCCAATGCGCGCGTGCGCCTCGGGCTCGTGACGCTCGGCGCCGGCGCGCCGGCCGAGCGCTGGGTCGAGTGGGACCGCGAGCGCCATCCGTACCTCGCCACGGTGCGCTGGCCCGCGAGCGGGCCCGTGATCCTCGTGCAGGATCGGCTTCAGCAGAACGAGGCGTTGCTCGCGATCGATCCGACGACGCTCGCGACGAGCCCGATCCTCGCCGAGACCGACGCCGCGTGGCTGAACCTCGATCAGGACGTGCCGCGCTTCCTCGCGAACGGCACGCAGTTCCTCTGGACGAGCGAGCGCGAAGGCGACTACCGCCTCGAGCTCCGCACGCGCGAGGGCGCGCTCGTTCGTACGCTCACGCCCGCGGGCTTCGGCTACCAGGCCCTGCTCGCGGTGGACGAGGCCAACGGGCGCGTGTTCGTGAGCGGCAGCGCCAACCCGACCGAGATGCACGTCTGGGAGGTCCCGCTCGCGGGCGGCGAGCCGCGACGGCTGACGGAGGAGAGCGCCGTGCACGAGGCGTTCTTTTCGCGCGACTGCTCGGTGTGGGTGCACGTGGCGCGAGGACAGGACGGCGCGCGCCACGCGTCGGTCGTTCGCACCGGTGGCCCCGAGCTCGCGCGCGTCACCGCGGTGGCGGAGGCGCCCTCGTTCGCGCCGAACGTCACCTTCGAGGAGCTCGGCGAGCGCCGCTTCCGCGCCGCGATCGTGAGGCCGCGCGACTTCGACGCCTCGCGACGCTATCCCGTGATCGTCTACGTGTACGGCGGGCCCGGACACCGACAGGTGACCGTCGAGCGCGACCGCTGGCTCCTCCCGCAGTGGTTCGCCGATCACGGCTTCGTGGTCGTGTCGTTCGACGGCCGCGGCACGCCCGGCCGTGGCCGCGAATGGGAGCGCGCGATCCGCGAGGACTTCATCACGGTGCCGCTCGAGGATCAGGTCGCGGCGCTCCAGGCCGCGGGCGCGGCGCACCCCGAGCTCGACCTCGGGCGCGTCGGGATCTACGGCTGGTCGTTCGGTGGCTACTTCAGCGCGATGGCCGTGCTGCGGCGCCCCGACGTGTTCCA
This sequence comes from Sandaracinaceae bacterium, assembly GCA_044376125.1. Taxonomy (GTDB): domain Bacteria; phylum Myxococcota_A; class Polyangia; order Polyangiales; family Sandaracinaceae; genus JAFLCL01. Next base: position 6,026 of record JBILLJ010000114.1, on the reverse strand, counting down.
GGCCGGCATCGCAGGCGCGCCGGTGAGCGAGTGGCGCGACTACGACACGCACTACACCGAGCGCTACCTCGGCCTGCCCGAGGCCGAAGGCGCCGAGGGTGCGTACCAGCGCTCGAGCGTGCTCACGTTCGCGGCGCGCGATCCGGGCGCGGATCCGATGCGCCCCCTGCTCATCGTGCACGGCACGGCCGACGACAACGTCTACTTCAGCCACGCGGTGAAGCTCAGCGACGCGATGTTCCGCGCGGGACGCCCGTTCGAGTTCCTGCCGCTCGCGGGCCTCACGCACATGGTCCCCGAGCCCACGGTCTCGCGGCGCCTCCAGACGCGCATCATCGACTTCTTCGAGCGCAACCTCGGCGCGCCCTCCCGCTGAGGTGACCGCGCCGTCACGCATCGCGCCGGCCGCCGCGTGGCTGGCGCTCCTGGCGTCGTGCTCCTCGGGGCCCACGGCCGAGCCGCGTGCGACGCCAGCCACCGCGGAAGAAGCACACGAGACCACAGCGCGCGAGACCACAGCGCACGAGACCACAGCGCACGAGACCACAGCGCACGAGACCACAGCGCACGAGACCACAGCGCACGAGACCACAGCGCACGAGGCCACAGCGCACGAGTCCGCTGCGCACGAGACCGCAGCGCGCGAGGCGGCCGAGCACGGGGGCGCGGTGCCCGAGGAGGCTGCGGGCGAAGCCGTCCCGGCACCGGACTGGCTCGACGAGATCGCGGACGAAGCCGCGTGGCAGACGCTCGCCGCGCGCAGCGACGAGCACGCGATCGCGCGCACCGAGGTCGTGAAGGTGCTCTGGGATCGCGTGACGGATCACGTGTACTTCTGTCAGTCCGAGCGCTGGCCGCTTCACTACGACTTCGCCGTCCGCTTCCTCGAGAGCCCGGAGCGGAGGCTCGGCGTTCGCGCCGACTTCAACCGCGCGCAGTACCTCCGCCCCGATCGCGCGATGCAGATGCTGAGCCTCGTGCGGTACCCGGACGCGGGCTTCCTCACGATCGAGCTCGGGCCTGCCGACACGCTCGACGCAGACGGGCTCGTGGCCTTGCACGCGCGCCTCGCGCCGCTCGTGCACCTGGACCGACCGCTGCGCTTCCGGCCTCGTTCGGAGGCTCAGATCGCCACCGCAGCACGGGCCGCCGGCCTCGACGTCGTGACGCCGAACGAGGCGTGGGCGAGCGTCGCGTACCAGCCCGTGACGATCGGCTCGGCCGTCGGGCGCCTGCGCTTCGTCGATGGCGAGCTCGACCCGGCCACGCTCGACCCGGGCGACGTGGTGGTGCTCGCGCGTGTGCCGCTCGATCTCCCGCTCGTCGCAGGTGTGGTGACCGCAGAGCTGCAAGCGCCGCTCGCGCACGTGGCCGTGCTCACCCAGGCGCGCGGCACACCGAACATGGCGCTGCGCTCCGCAGCGCGTGACGAGGCGCTCCGCGCGCTCGCCGGGCAGCTCGTCCAGCTCGAGGTCCGCGCCGACGGCTACACGCTCGCGGCGGCCACGAGCGCCCAGATCAACGCGGCGCGCTCCGCGCCCGGTCGCGCGCCGAGCGTCCCGGAGAGCGACCTCGCGCGTGTGGCCCTCGCCGAGACCACCCGCCTCCGCCTCGGAGACGCGTCGTGGGCCGGCGCGAAGGCCGCGCAGCTCGGCGAGGTCGCGAGCGCAGGCGTTCCGACGTCGGCGGGCTTCGTCGTGCCGCTCGCGCACTACGCGCGCCACCTCGAGCGCTCTCACCTCGACGTGCGCGCCACGACACTGCGCGCGCTCGATCGTTTCCAGACGGAGGCGAGCGTGCGCGAGGAGTCGCTCGCGTCGCTCCGTGCGCGCATCGAAGCCGCGCCGGTCGACCCCGACCTCGTCGCGTCGATCGCATCGCGCGTGCGCGGCGCGCCGGGGCACCGCTGGATCTTCCGTTCGAGCAGCAACGCCGAGGATCTTCCGACCTTCGCGGGCGCGGGTCTCTACGACTCGATCGTCACGCGGGCCGATCCCGACGCCGCCGCGATCGCCGAGGCGCTGCGCGGCGTGTGGGCGAGCACGTACACGCGACGCGGGTGGGACGAGCGCGAGCACGCGGGGGTCGACCACGACGCCGTCCGCATGGCCGTGCTCGTCCAGCCGTTCCTCGACGACGTCGTGGCGACGGGTGTGGCCGTGACGGAGAACCCGTTCTCCGCGCGGCGGAGCGGCATCCTCGTCGATCTCGCGCCCGCCGGCGGCAGCGTGACCGCCGCGCAGGGCGGCTCGCTGCCCGAGCAGATCCTGCTCTACCGGCACAGCGCGCCCGAGGTCGTCTCGCGCAGCGGCACGGAGCCCCTGCTCCGACCCGAGTGGCTCCGCCCGATGCGTGAGCGCCTCGACCGCGTCCACACCCACATGATGGCGCTCTGGGGTGACGGCGCGGACGCCGCCGACGTCGAGCTCGCGGTGCTCCGGAGCGGCGCCGTCGTGATCCTGCAAGCACGCCCCTACCACCTCCGCCGCTGAGCGCGGCCATGCCCGTGGTATCGAGTCGGCATGGCCGATCGTCCTCGACCGCTCCGCGGGCCGTCGAGCTACCAGCGCCTCGTCCCGACCGGCGCGCACGTGGAACGTTCGTCGGCGCACGGCGCAACGACGCTTCGGTTCTTCCTCGACGGACAGCTCGCGCTCGTCGTGGGGCTCGACGAAGACGAGCATCCGTACCACGCGATGCAGTACGACGCGGACGGGCGGCCACACGGTCTCGAGCGCGAGTGGCACCCGTCTGGCCGCCTCCGCTACGAGGCGCGGTACCGGCACGGGCTCCAGCACGGCCTCCCGCGTCAGTGGGACGCGCGCGGCCGGTTGCTGGTGCGAACGCGCTTCGTCGCGGGCACCGGCCTCGATCTCTACTGTGGCGACCCCGACTCCGCGCGCGTCACCGAGAGCCGCGAGCTCGTCGCCGGTGAGCGCCACGGCTTCGAGCGACGGTGGAGCGAGGGCAAGCTCTTCGCGGAGCAGCACTTCCAGCACGGACTCGAGCACGGCATCTCACGCCGCTGGTCGCTCTCGGGGCGCCTCGAGCGGGGCCATCCACGCTACTTCGTGCGCGGCGAGCGGGTGGACCGGCGCGCGTACGTGCGGGCGTGCGCGAGCGACGAGACGCTGCCGGTGCTCCGCGAGCGTGAGGACCGGCCCGACCGAACGCGGCCGGTCGGGGTCGCGACTCGCTCGACGCGACGCGCGTGATAACAAGCGCGCCGACATGTCGTTCGCTCGTCCCGAAGATCAACTCAAGGAGCTGCTCCGCGGCGTCGTCGATCTCGTCAGCGAGAAGGACCTCCTCGCGCGGCTCACCGAGTCGCACGCGAAGAACGTCCCGCTGAAGATCAAGGCCGGCTTCGATCCGACGCGGCCCGATCTCCACCTCGGCCACACGGTGCTGATGGAGAAGATGCGCCAGTTCCAGGAGCTCGGGCACGACATCTACTTCGTCATCGGCGACTTCACCGCGTCGATCGGCGATCCGTCCGGCAAGAACAAGACGCGGCCCCCGCTCACCCGCGAGGAGATCGAGGAAGGCGCGCGCACCTACGCGGAGCAGGCCTTCAAGATCCTCGACCGCGACAAGACCAAGCTCGTCTACAACGGCAGCTGGCTCGGGCCGATGTCCTTCGCCGACGTCATCAAGCTCGCAGGCAAGTACACGCTCGCGCGCATGATGGAGCGGCAGGACTTCAAGAAGCGCTTCGAGGAGGGCTCGAGCATCTCGATGCACGAGCTGCTCTACCCGCTCGTGCAGGCCTACGACTCCGTGCACCTCGTCTGCGACGTGGAGCTCGGCGGCACCGATCAGCTCTTCAACCTGATGGTCGGCCGCGACCTCATGAAGGAGTGGGGGCAGCGCCCGCAGATCGTGATGACGACACCGCTGCTCGAGGGGCTCACCGCCGACGCCGACGAGAGCGGCAAGATCGTCGGCGACAAGATGAGCAAGTCGCTCGACAACTACGTCGGCGTCAGCGAGACGCCCGAGCAGCAGCTCGGCAAGCTCATGAGCATCTCGGATCCGCTCATGTGGCGTTACTACGAGCTGCTCTCGAAGCAGAGCCTCGAGACGATCACGGCGCGCAAGGCGGGCCACCCGAAGGAGGCCAAGCGCCTGTTCGCGATGGAGATCGTCGCGCGCTTCCACGCCCAGGCCGAGGCCGAGCGCGTGTGGGCCGCGTGGGAGAAGCAGTTCTCCAAGCGCGAGGTGCCCGACGTGATCCCCGAGCACGCGCTCGCGACGGCGGGCGAGGGCATCGGCCTCGCGCAGGCACTGGCCCAGACCGGCCTCAGCGAGTCGAACAGCAAGGCGCGCGCGCTGATCGAGCAGGGCGGCGTCGAGATCGACGGCCAGAAGGTGAAGGACAAGCTGCACAAGCTCGCGCCCGGCACCTACGTCGTGAAGGCCGGCAAGCGCAGCTGGGGCAAGCTCGTCGTGAGCTGACGGCCTCGAGCCCGAGGTCCGTGGCACCTCCGCCGACGGCGCCGACGGGCATTCCACCGTGATCGCCGCCGGCGCCTGCCCGGAGCGGCGCGACGCGCGGGACGTTTGACCTACCGCTCACGGCCGGGGTGCGGCACCTTTGGCCCCGCATGTTCAGCCATTACACACGTGTGTTCGGCTTCGCCCGGCAGGTCCTCGCGACCGCGACGAAGAAGCCGACGCTGTTCGCCCCCCTCGCGATGAACATCCTGCTCGCGGTGCCGGTGCACGCGCTCTTGATCGTCGCGTCGATGTTCGTCTCCGACGGCGTCGCCATGATGCTCATGCCCGTGGGCCTCTCGGCGCTCTATTTCATCGACTACTTCGCGGGGGGTCTCAACACCGCGATGGTCTACGAGGAGATGACGTCGGGGAACGCGACGATCGGCGCCGCCTTCAAGCGCACGCTGAAGTCGGCGGTCGGCATCGTGGTCTTCGCGGTCGTGAGCGGCCTGCTCGACTTCGCGGTGCAGCTCCTCAGCAGCCGGCGCGCCGCGATCCTGCGCCCGCTCCTCATGATCGTCCGGAGCTTCTGGAGCACGGCGACGTTCGTGATCATGCCCTCGATGATCATCGAGGAGCTCGGCTTCGCGGCGTCGTTCAAGCGCAGCAAGGAGCTCGCAGAGAACGACCCGACGCAGATCGGCGTCGGCTACATCGGCATCGGTGTCGTCACGTCGCTCATCAGCATGGTGGGCTTCCTCGTCGTCTCGTTCGTGGGCGTGCGCGTGCTCATGCCCATCAGCCCGCTCCTCGGCATCGGCTTCTCGCTCTTCGTGATCAACGCGACGTGGGCCATCGCGGCCTACCTCAAGAGCACCTACTACACGTGCTTCTACATGTGGACGCGCGAGTGCGAGCGACACAAGGGCGTGAACCCTGCGTTCGCGCCGGCGCCGCTCCGCAACGTGCTCGCGGACGTGGACTTCGGCGCGCTCGGCGTGCAGCTCGCGCCCGCGGGCGCGGCGGTGGCCGCTGGCGCGGGGTTCGCGGCGGCACCGCAGCAGGCCGCCGGCTTCGCGGCAGCGCCCGCGCAGGGTGGCTTCGCAGCAGCGCCCGCGCAGGGTGGCTTCGCAGCAGCGCCGCAGCAGGGTGGCTTCGCAGCAGCGCCGCAGCAGGGTGCCTTCGCAGCAGCGCCCGCGCAGAGCGGCTTCGCGGCGCCGCCCGCGCAGAGCGGCTTCGCGGCGCCGCCCGCACAGCCGGGCTTCGGTGCGCCGCCGACGCCCAGCCACGCACAGCCGCAGCAGGCCTACGCGCAGCCTCAACAAGCCCACGCACAGCCGCAGCAAGCCTACGCACAGCCGCAGCAAGCCTACGCGCAGCCACAGCAAGCCTACGCGCAGCCTCAACAAGCCTACGCACAGCCTCAACAAGCCTACGCACAGCCGCAGCAAGCCTACGCGCAGCCGCAGCAAGCCTACGCGCAGCCTCAACAAGCCTACGCGCAGCCGCAGCAAGCCTACGCACAGCCGCAGCAAGCCTACGCAGCACCGCCGACGCCGAGCTATGCGCAGCCCGAGCTCCTGCGG
>JBILLJ010000113.1:0-29323 GCA_044376125.1 Sandaracinaceae bacterium | reverse complement strand
CCCGCGGGGCTGCCGGGCGCATTCGCGTCGGCGCGATCGCGATCTGCGAAGCCCTCGTGCTCGGCAGCGGCGCTGGCCCGCGTCGCCGCGTCTTCGGGCATGGCCGACGATCGTCACGGGCTCACAGGCTTCTCCGAGGACGACACGAAGCGTCCGGCAGGTCCGAGGAGATCCTCGCTTCGTACGTCTCTGGTTCGCGCCGCGACGCAGCAGAGGTCGTGGCGTACGTCGCGTCTCGCATCATCGCGAGGTTGGTGTGCTGGCCACTCCCCGCGGGCCTGCCGGGTGCATTCGCGTCGGCGTGATCGCGATCTGCGAAGCCCTCGTGCTCGGCAGCGGCGCTGGCCCGCGTCGCCGCGTCTTCGGGCATGGCCGACGATCGTCAAGGCCTCAAAGACTTCTCCGAGGACGACACGAAGCGTCCGGCAGGTCCGAGGAGATCCTCAACGTCGTACGTCTCTGGTTCGCGCCGCGACGCAGCAGAGGTCGTGGCGTACGTCGCGTCTCGATGATCGCGAGGACCGCGGGGCCTCGGCGCACGTCGCGTCTCGCATCAACGCGAGGTTGGTGTGCTGGCCACTGCCTGCGGGACGAGGCAACGATGCAGGACCGTCCCGGTTTGTGCAACAATGCAGGACCGTCCCGGTTTGTGCAACAATGCAGGACCGTCCCGGTTTGTGCAACAATGCAGGACCGTCCCGGTCTGGGGCGGGTCGGGTCAGGCGGTGGTGCGGCGGGCGACGAGCGCGGCCAGCTCCACGAGGAGCGAGGTCACGAGCACCGCCGCGGTGAGCGCGACGATGGCCTCCATCGAGAGCGGCTCGACCGCGAGCGCGCGCTGCATGGGCGCGAGCACGACGACGAGGATCTGGAGGCCGAGGCCGACCGCCAGGGCGGCGTGCAGCGCCGGGTTGGGGAGGGGCGCACGCACGAGGCGCCTCGACGGGTACGCGGTGAGGAGCTTCGTCGTCGCCTCGTGGAGGAAGATGACACTCTGCACGATCGCGACCGGAAAGCCCCAGGTCGGCAGGAGCACGAGGAGCGCGAGGCTGAAGGTCCCGCGCACGACGCCGGCGAGCACGATGAAGCGCAGCGAGGGCGCGTCGAGGAGGGCGCTCGCGGCCGGGCGCGGCGGGCGCTTCATCACGTCGGGCACACGGTCGAGCGCGATCGCCAGCGCTGGTGGACCGTCGCCGAGGAAATTGATCCAGAGCATCTGGAGCGCCGTGAGCGGCAAGAGGAGACCACCGTCGCCGCCGCGCAGCTCGAGCGCGTACGAGCCGATCGCGCCCACGACGATCAGCAGCACCAGCGCGACGTTGGTCGAGAAGGTGAACCGGATGAACGAGAGGATGTTCTCGTAGATCGCGCGGCCCTCCTCGATCGCGCTCACGATGGTCGCGAAGTTGTCGTCGAGCAGCACGAGGTCGGAGACCTCGCGCGCGACGTCGGAGCCGCGCAGGCCCATCGCGACGCCCACGTCGGATCGCTTGAGCGCCGGCGCGTCGTTCACGCCGTCGCCCGTCATCGCGACGATCTCCCCGCGCGCCTGGAGCGCCTTCACGAGCGCGAGCTTGTCCTCCGGGCTCACCCGCGCGAACACGCTCGTGTGCTCGACGATCGCGGCGAGCTCCGTCTCGCCCTTGCCCGCGAGATCGACGCCCGTCACCGGCGCACGCTCGGCGCCGTGGAGCCCGATGTTCTTCGCGATCGCCTGGGCCGTGCCCGGGTGATCGCCCGTGATCATCACGACGCGCACGCCCGCGTCCTGCGCCTTCGCGATGGCGGCAGGCACCTCCGCGCGCGGGGGATCCCAGAGCAGCACGAGGCCGAGCAGGGCGAGCCCCTCTTCTCGCTCGCCCTCGCTCGACGCGAGCGCGAGCACGCGATGACCGCCCCGCGCCGCCTCTTCCGCGCGCGCCTTCCATGCCTCGAGCGAGCCATCGTCCTCGCACCGCGCGAGCAGCACCTCGGGGGCGCCCTTGAAGTAGCTCCGCGGCCCCGAGGCGTGCGCGACGCTGGTGCGCTGGTACTTCCACTCGCTGTCGAACGGCCGGCCCGCGAAGCGGGGGTGTGACTCGCGCATCGAGCCGAGATCGATGCCTTCGCCCTGTGCGAAGAGGAGCAGGCCGATCTCGAGCGGATCGCCCACCTGCGCGGCGCCCGCCTCGAACGCGTGGTCGGCGTCGTTCGCGAGCACCATCGCGGTGAGCGCCTCCTCGCGCCGGCCCTCCACCGCCTCGAGCGCATGCACGCGCATGCGGTTCTCGGTGAGCGTGCCGGTCTTGTCCGTGGCGATCACCGTCACCGAGCCCAGCGCCTCGACGGCCGCGAGGCGCCGCACGACCGCGTTTCGCTTCGCCATGCGCTGCACGCCGAGCGCGAGCGTGAGGGTCACGACCGCCGGCATGCCCTCGGGCACGGCCGCGACCGCGAGCGCGACGGCGAAGAGCACGACCTCGCCGATGTGCGAGAGGCCCTCGGCGAGGCCGCCCGCCACGGCGAGCGCGAGCGCGAGCGCGCCGACGATCTTCGCGACCTGCGCGCCGAAGACGTCGAGGCGCCGCTCGAGCGGAGTCTTGTCCACCTCGATGGTGCCGAGCATCGAGGCGAGGCGACCCATCGTGCTCGCGCTGCCCGTGCGGGTGACCTCGAAGAGGCCCTTGCCCCGCACGGCCAGCGTACCGCTCGCGATCTCGCTGCCCGCGCCCTTGTCGACGGCGACCGACTCTCCGGTGAGCACCGACTCGTCGATGGCGAGCCCGAGCGCCTCGAGCGCGCGGCCGTCGGCGGGAACGCGCTCGCCTGCCTCGAGGCGCACGACGTCGCCCGGCACGAGCTCGCGGCTGGCGAGGTGGACGAGGGCTCCGTCGCGGAACACCCAGACGAGCGGGGCTGCCATCGCTTGCAGCTGCGACAGCGCCTGCTCCGATCGGTGCTCCTGCATCGCTCCGAGGCCCGCGTTGAGCGCGAGCACCGCGGCGATCGCGATGGCCTCGATCGGAGAGCCGTGACCCTGGATCGCCCAGAGCACGAGATCCAGGCCGAGCGCGAAGAGGAGCAGGTAGACGAGCGGGTTCGCGAGCTGCCGCAGGACGCGCCTCAGCGTCGAGGGCGGCGTGATCTCCGGCAGTGCGTTGGGGCCGTGCTCGCGGAGGAGGCGAGCGGCCTCGTCACGGGAGAGGCCGCGCGCGAGGAGGTGGCCGTCGTTGGTCACGTGGGGGGAGTACGCCCCGCGCACCTCGCGCCAACCCGCGGCGCGAAGAGATCGCGCCGATCCGACGTGTCCCCGCGGTCAGCGCCGCCCGACGGTCGCGTCTTCGAGCGTCGCCAGCGCGCCTTCGACCGCGAGCTCCACGCGCTCGCCGTGGCGCACCGACGTGACGGCAGTGTCCTCGTCGAACGCCGCCATCAGGTTGAGCTCGGTGCGTGCATCCGCGCTCTCGGCGACCTTCGTGCACCAGTGTCGCCGCGCGAACGAGCCTGCGCTCGTGCGTGCACGATCGACCAGGCTCTCGGGGGAGAGCACGGCGGCGTCCGTCGTGATGTCGGACAGCTCCCACGCCGGCTCGGAGGAAAGGGCCCGCCCACTCATGCGTCCACCTCCAGCATCTCGCGCAGCACGGGATCGCGCTGGATGCGCGATCGGAGCGCTGCCTTGGCCAGCCGCAAGCGGCTGTAGACCGTGTTGAGCGGCGCGCCCGTCATCTCCGCGACCTCCTCCATCGGTAGGCCGAGGCAGATGCGCAGGGCGAGCGCCTCGCTCTGGGGATCCGGCAGCTCCGCGAGGAGCATGCGGACGAGCACGCGGCGTCGTTCGCGCAGGAGCTGCTTGAACGGGCGACGGTTCGTCGTGTCCGCGTGCCCCTCGAGGATCGCGGCCTCTTCGTTCGTCACGCGCTGCGCGCGCTTGCGGCCCGCGATGCAGACCCGGACGGTGATGCGCGTCGCGTAGTGAAGGACGCTCGAGCGACCCTCGAACGCACGCAGGGCCTTGATGAAGGCGACCAGCGACTCCTGCGCGAGGTCGTCGATGTCGGGGTGGCGCGAGCCGAGGATCGCGCGTGCGACGTCGTGCACCCGTGGGCCGACGCCACGGACGAGCGCCTCGGTGGCGCGTCGATCGCCGAGCGCCGCGGCCCTCGCGAGCTCGAGCCACGGATCGAGCGAAGGGAAGGCCTCGTCGAGGCCGCCCGCGGCCCCTGCGAGGCCTGCGGGGAGCTCGCCGAGATCGAGATTCGGGTCCTGCTCGTGGAGGGCCAGGGACGCTTCGACGGATTCCAAGACCACCTCCGGGATGCGTGCCTCTAGTAGGAACGGCGGCCCGGAACCTGTCAACGCGACCCGAAGAATTTCACAACGAGCCGGAAACGCTCGGTTTTTCGTCCCTCAGCGGGCCTGGCAGTAGCCAGCAGGCGCCCGCTGGAGGTCGCGAAGCCGGGTGCGGGCGTCGGCGGCCTGGGGGGATCGAGGGTGCGCACGCTGCAGCGTCTCGAGCGCCGTGCGCGCCGAGTCGCACTCGTGAAGCCGGTAGAACGCGTCACCCATCGCGAGCAGGGCCGCAGGGACCTGATCGCCGCTCGCGAAGTCCGAGAGGATGCGTCGCAGCTCCCCGAGCGCGGTCGCGGGACGGTCCTCGAGGAGGTAGCTCTGCCCGACGCGGTACTGTGCGTCGTCTGCCCTCGCGTCGGTCGCGTGGCGCGAGACGAACGCGCGGTAGAGGGCGCGCGCAGTGGAGAAGTCTCGCGCCTCGTAGGCGACGTCGGCGGCGCGATAGTGCTCGTCGGGGTTCGCCGGGATCTGGGCTTCGTCGACCGGCATGTCGATGCCCGCGCGCCGCGCGAGCTGCTTCATGCGGCCTTCGTAGTCCTGCTGTTGCTCGTTGAACTCTTCCTGAAGCCGGGTGAGCTCGTGACGGACCTCGTCGATCTGACCCGTCTGCACCATGAGCTGCTGCTCGAGCTCGTCGACGCGGGCGCCCGTGTCCGCGCTGTTCTGCGTGACGAGCTGGGTCGCACGATCGAGCACCGACTCGAGCTCGGCGACCTTCGCGTGCGCGTTCTCCATCTGCGTCGTGTAGCCCTGCGCGGTGCTCTCGAGCGTGGTGAGGCGCTCCTCGCACTGCGTGGCGCGGCGCTCGAGCGCGCTGCCCTGATCGGCGCTCGTCCAGAGGAAGCAGCCCGAGAGCCCGGCGCTCACGACGCACGCGAACGTCGCGCGCGAGATCGTGCGCGCCCCAGAGACCCGAGAGGCAACGGAAACGACCGAGCCCACCGACCCGTGGGCGGGGTGGGTGGGCTCGTGGTGTCGGACGAAGCTCATGGCGTTTCGTCGATCGAGATCGGAGACGATCGGGCCGACTGGCGGACCGAGCGGCTCACCTCTCGGTGATGTCGCTCCGGCGGTCGCGCGACCAGCCGTACTCGTCGGCGCCCTGCGCCATCTCCTCACCGACCGAGCGCGTCTGCATGCGCGTGCGCTGCACGCCGAGGCGCTGGAGGTGGTCACGCGTGGCGCGAGCGCGGCGATCGCCGAGCGCCATGTTGTACTCCTCGGTGCCGCGCGGGTCGCACATGCCGGTGACCTGCACGTTCTGGATGCTGCGCTCCTGCATGCAGCTCACGTCCGCCTGAAGGGCCGAGCGCGCCGCGTCGTCGAGCGCGCTCTCGTCGAACGCGAAGTAGACGGGCTGGAGCTGACACACCTGCGGGACCAGCTCGGCCTGGACCACGGGCTCCTCGACGGGGCGCGGCACGCAGCGGTTGTTCTGGCACATCTGGTCGGGCGGGCAGTCCGCGTCGCTGTTGCACCAGCCGGGGATCGGCACGCAGTCGTTCTGCTCGCACATCTGGCCCGTGGGACACTGCGAGTCGTCGCGGCAGTCCTCGCAGCGGCCATTCACGCAGAACTCACCCTCGTGGCACTGCTCGTCGTTGTCGCAGTTCGGGTAGGTCGGACCGCACGCGGCGCCGAGCGCCGTCATGCCGATCGCGATCGCCGTGTTCACCAGCCACGAGCTCTTGCGCTGTCGATCCATTTCGTCCTCACCTGCCCGCGGCGTGCGCGGGATTGATCGATTGATCGCGGGAAACGCAGGGCGCGTCTCCCCCCACGATCCGGCCCCCGTGTAGTTGGCCTCGCGCGGCCTGTCAACTGTGGACCTCGCGGCCCGTAGTCAGGTCCGGCCCGAGGTGATAGAAGCGCGCCCCGTGTCGCGCGCCCTGGCCTCCCGCCTCTCCACCATCAAGCCCTCCGCCACCATCGCGATCTCGGACCGGGCGGCCGCCCTCCGGTCGCAGGGGGTGGACGTCATCTCCTTCGGTCTCGGCGAGCCGGACTTCCCGACACCACTGAACATCCGAGAGGCCGCCAAGGCCGCGATCGACGCGGGTCACACGCGGTACACGCGGGTCCGTGGTGTGGCGCCTCTGCTCGCCGCCATCGCGGAGGACTCGACGCGTCGTCGGGGCGTCCCGGTCTCGCCGTCGGAGATCGTCGTCTCGGTCGGCGCCAAGCACGCGCTCTTCAACCTCGCGCTGGCGCTCTACGAGCCGGGTGACGAGGTGATCATCCCTGCGCCGTACTGGGTGAGCTACCCCGAGCAGGTCGTGCTCTTCGGCGCCGTGCCGAAGATCGTCGAGACCCGCGAGGTCGACGGCTTCCGCCTGACCCCCGAGGCCCTGGGCGCCGCCCTCGGCCCCAAGACCAAGGCCGTCGTCCTCTGCACGCCGTCGAACCCGACCGGCAGCGCGTACGACCGCGCCAGTCTGGAGGCCCTCGCGGCCGTCCTGCGCAAGCACGACTGCTGGATCATCGTGGACGAGATCTACGGGCAGCTGGTGTACGACGGCTTCGAGCAGGTCTCGCTTGGGACCATCGCGCCCGATCTCCGAGATCGGCTCGTGATCGTCGACGGAGCGAGCAAGTCGTACGCGATGACCGGTTGGCGCATCGGCTGGATGATCGCGCCCCCCGCGCTCGCGGACGCGTGCGAGATGGTCCAGAGCCAGGCGACCTCGAACCCGAGCGCCATCGCACAGCAGGCGGCCCTCGCCGCGCTCAAGGGCGACCGGGCTCCGATGGAGCAGATGGTCGCCGAGTTCGCGGCGCGCCGCACCCTGATGGTGCAGGGCCTCGCGTCCATCCCGGGCATTCGCTGCCGGATGCCCGAAGGCGCGTTCTACGCGTTCCCGTCGGTCGAAGGACTGCTCGGCAAGAAGGTCGGTGATCAGGTCCTCGAGGACGATATGGCGGTGGCCAGCTTCTTCCTCGAGCACGCTCGCTCGGCGGTCGTTCCCGGCAGCGCGTTCGGTGCGCCCGGATACGTGCGGCTCTCGTACGCGACGTCGCAAGCGCTCATCCGCGAAGGCCTCTCGCGCATCGCCACTGCGGTCGCCGCGCTCGGCTGATCACGCGCGCGCCGATGGCGTCGATCGGCGTCGTCCTCGCGATCGAATTCGATCGTGCATCGCGCTCCGAGAGTGGAAGTCCGGACTGACCTCTTCGCGATGCAGGCAATTCGCAACATCGCAGTTGGAGCGCGATCTTTTTTTCGACTTTCGACGACGAGAAGTGTCGGTCGTGCACGCGAGTGTGCTACGTCGCAATCACGGTGATGCGCGCACCTCACGTCGCGATGCGCATGGCCGCCATCCTGGCGGTGATCGCCGGGGGTTGCGACGGGTCGGGCCGAGAAAGCCCACGTCCCGTCGAGCCGCCCGCATCGCGCCCGTCTGCGCCCACGTACCGGCTGTTGACCGAAGGACGTGTCGGCAGTGTCTCGGGCACGGTCCGCTGGCGCGGAGAGATTCCGAGTCCAGTGGAGGTCGCTGGCACTGGCACTGGTGCATGCGATCGCACGCGCTCGATTCCGTCGGTGCGTCTCGGACCCGGCGGTGGTGTCGAGGGCGCGGTGATCGTGCTCGAGGGGATCCACGAGGGTCGGCTCCCGATGGGTGGTCAGCTCGAGTACACCTTCTCCGGTTGCGAGCTGCGACCCGAGATCGCGGCGGTCTCCACCGGCACCGCGCTCCGTTTCCGCAACGACGAGGACGTGCTCCACAACCTTCGCGTGGTCGGCGGCCGCCGGAGCGTGCTCGACGTCGGCCTGCCGACCCGTGGCGCCACGGCCGAGGCGATCGCGGAGGCCGGGGTGTACCGTATCACTGACGACGCAGCTCACCCCTGGATCGAGTCCTACCTCTTCGTCGCGCCGCATCCGTACGTCGTGGTGACCAACGCCGAGGGGCGCTTCAACCTGCCGCGGGTTCCCGTCGGCTCGTATCAGATTCGACTCTGGCACCCCGGCATCTTGAACGGTGGGCCGACCTCGTCGGGGCGTCCGATGCGCTCCGCGCCGATCGTGCTCCTGCGACCGGTCGCCGTGTCGGAGGCGAACGACTCGCCGACCGACTTCGAGCTCGACGCGACGTCGGTCGAGGCGGCGGGCTCCGTTCAGCAGTGATGTCGATCAGCTCGGGCGCTCGAGGTCGGAGGCGTACGGCACGAGGCGCAGGCGGCCGTCCGGGTGGGCGACGAGGGCGGCGCGCGCGAGGAGCAGCGCGGCGAGCACCTCGTAGAGCACGCCGATCGTCGAGCGAGGCGCGAGGCCGGCCGCGATCCAGAGCACGAGCGCGAGGCCGAGCTGTCGCCGCTCCGGCCAGAGGAGGTGGAGGGTGGCGAGGCCGGCGCCGAGGCCGAGCGGGACGCCGTAGAGCCAGGTCGCGCGCGCGGGGAGCATCGCGATGCGGAAGGCGCCGTAGGCGATGCGCGCCGACTCGTCGCGCAGCTCGGCCTGAAGGAGCATGGCGAGCGCCAGCACCAGCACGGCCACGAGGGCCCCGAGCGAGGCGCGGGCGCGGCGAAGGGCGTAGTGGGCGCGGAGCTCCGGATCGAGCAAGAGGACGAGCGGCGTGAGGAGCCAGACGATCTCTGCGCCGTGCCGCGCGACGAGTCCGAGGACGCCGACGACGGGCACGAGGGTGCGGAGCGAGGCGACGAGGAGCCCGATCATCGCGAGCAAGGCCGTGACGCCGGAGAGGAGCGAGGGCCACGCCGGCGCGACCCGGCGGTACGAGAGGCTCGAGGAAGCGAGCACCGCCACGAGGGCGCTGCCTCCGAGGAGCTGCAGGACGACGACGAGGCTCGGGACGTGCTCGCGCGTGACGAAGACCGAGAGGGCGATGCCCGGGAGGTAGAGACCCGCGATGCCCGCGAGGGTCACGCGCACGAAGAGGCTCCGCCACGGCGACTCGAGGGGGAGGGGGACGCGCAAGAGAGAGCCGAGCGCGAGGACCGTCGCGAGCACGCCCGCGAGCCCGGCGAGGTTGCGCACGAAGCGGCCGTGCTCGACGAGCGGGATCCAGACGTCCCGTGCGTTCTCGTCGACGAGCCGGACGGCGATCCGGTTCCACGCGAGATCGAGCAGCGCGGCGAGGGCCGCGAGGCCGGCGAGCAGTGGGGCCCGCCGCATCGCCTCCACCTGGGCAGCCTCCGCGAGCTCGCTGGACACGGGGCTCGAGGCGCGGACGACGGATGGCTCGGAGGACGGACCCAGCACCGCCGCCACCGTACGACCCCGACGCGCCGATCCGCAAACCCTTCCGACGAGGGAACACGGGTCGCGCCTCGTTGTCGGCGCGGTATATGGGCACCGCGATGCGAGCGCTCGTCCTCGGAGCCACCGGCACGGCCGGATCGGCGATCACGGCTGCCCTCGTCGCCCGAGGGCACGACGTGCACGCGCTCGTGCGCAGGGCGGGCGCGAGCCTGGTGCCAGGAGTGACGGAGCACGTCGGCGAGATCGGCGACCCCAACCAGATCGCGGCCGCCGCGGAGGGCGCCGCGGTCGTGTTCGTGGCGGTCGGCCTGCCGCTCGGCGAGCCGGCGGAGCGCTATCGCTGGCTCCACGTGGCGGGGATCGAGAACGTGATGTCCGCCGCGCGGCACGCGTCGGTGCCGAGGGTGGTGCTCGTCTCGTGCGGCGACGTCGTGCTCGCCGACGAAGCGCGCGTGCACTGGGACGAGAAGCGCGACCTCTCCCACCCGCCGATCGGTGCGCGCGCCCGCGCCATGAAGCTCGCCGAGGAGATCGCGCTCTCGCAGAGCGACGCCGAGCTCGCCGTGACCGCGCTCCGGCCCGGCTGGCTCTGGGGGCCTCGTGACCGTCGGCTCGCAGGGCTGGTCGCCGAAGCGCGCGCGGGCGGGATCGATCTCTGCGGCGACGGCAAGAACCTCGTGGCGACGACGTACGTGGAGCACCTCGCCGAGGCCGCGCTCCTGGCCGCCGTGTCCCCCAACGCCCCGGGAAACGCCTATTACGTGGGCGATCCGGAGTTCCTCGAGCTGCGTGAGTTCCTCGGCCTGCTCTCGAAGACCCTCTCGCTGCCCGCCCCTCGGACGAGCGGGCCGTATGCGCTCAAGCGGATCTGGGCGAGCCTCGGCCGCGGCGCGCTGCCCCTCGAGGAGGTCGTGCGGCGCGGGCGCCCGACCTACTTCGACACGCAGAAGGCGATGACCGAGCTCGGCTTCGAGCCGAAGGTGAAGATCGACGACGGGATGAAGCAGCTGGCCGCCTGGTTCGCCGCGACCGACGGGGCCCGCCCGTAGCGTCTCGTTCGCACTTCGTCTCGGGGAATCCGCGAACGGAAGTAGTAGTCTCCTCCCCGATGCCCGCCGACGAGTCGACGCTCCCCGCCCGCACCGTTCGGCTCCTCCTCGTGGAGGACGAAGAGCATCTCGCCGCGGGCCTCCGCCTCAACCTCGAGCTCGACGGCTTCGAGGCCGTGGTGGCGGCCACCGGGCGCGAGGCCGCGGAGGCCCTGCTCTCCCCGCGCGGCTTCGACGCGATCGTGCTCGACGTGATGCTCCCGGACATCGACGGCTTCACGCTCTGCGAGCGCATCCGCAGCGCGGGCAACTACACGCCGGTGCTCATGCTCACGGCCCGCAACGATCCGGAGGATCGGGTCCGGGGCCTCGAGGCCGGCGCCGACGACTACCTCGCCAAGCCCTTCGAGCTGCCCGAGCTGCTCGCGCGGGTCCGCTCGATCCTCCGGCGGCGGCACTGGGATCGACGCGAGGAGAAGCACGGAGGGCCACGCGCCGTCGTGACCATCGGCGAGGTCCGTGTGGACTTCGAGTCCCACGAGGTGAGCGTGCGGGGCGAGCCGGTGAAGCTCACGCGCCTCGAGCTCGATCTCCTGCGCTACTTCGTCGAGCACCCGGGCAAGGTCGTCTCGCGGCAGCAACTGCTCGAGGAGGTGTGGAAGCTCCACAACTACTCGACCGCGCGCACGGTCGACAATTTCGTCTCGCGCCTGCGCCGCCACCTCGAGCCCGATCCGCAGAACCCCACGCACATCGTCTCGGTGCGGGGCGCGGGGTACAAGTTCGTCCCATGACGGTCGCCTCGCGCGCGACGCTGGTGGCGGCGCTCGTCGCGCTGGCCGGCTGCGACGAGCTCTTCGAGCCCGAGCGGCCGAGCGACGAGGAGCTGGTGCTGGCGGCGGTCGCCGTGGCCGCGCAGGCCCAGAGCGACTCGCTCCCCGAGGAGCCGCACGGCGAGTCCATCGACGCCTGCCTCGATCGTGTGCGTCGCGAGACGCCCGCGTCGGTGCAGGAGACGATCGAGGCGGTCGGCTACTCGGAGCTCCTGCGGGACAGCTGCCGCGCGCGGGTGGCGGAGGACGAGCGGAGCACGGTGCCCTGCACGCAGATCGAGGCGCGCCTCGTGCGGCGATCGTGCGAGAGCCGCGTGGCCATCGCGACGCGGGATCCGGGCCTGTGTCCCGTCGTGAGCGGGGGCGCGGGCGGGCACGACCCGCTCTGTCTCGCGCTCGCGTCGCGCGACCGCTCGCTCTGTCGCGCGGCGCCCCACCTCGAGCGCGAGGCCTGTCGAGCGCTCCTGGGCGAGGCCGACGCCTGCGACGAGTCGATCGCGTCCGAGCTCTGCCGCGACCTCGTCGCACGTCATCGCCGCCGCCTCGGTGCCGTCGAGGCGATCGAAGAAGTGCCGGCTGCCACGCGGATCGAGCCCGAGCTCGTGGTGAGCTTCGTGCGGGTGCGCGAGGGCCAGCCCGACGAGCCCGTGGGCACCGAAGAGGCGCTGTTCGCGTTCGATCGCGGCGCGCGCATCCACGTCGAGAGCGGCCGCACGGTGCTCGAGCTCGCCGATCCGCTCGGGCTCTCGGTCGTGTCGCACGCGGGGCATCCCTCGATCGCCATCCGCGTGCCGCTACCGCCCGACGACGGCGCCGCCGATGCGCGCCTCGAGGCGCGTGTGGGCACGCTCGCGGCGGAGGTCGAGATCGCGCACCCCGAGCTCGGCTCGCTCACGGCGCGTCAGGGCCGCGTGGAGCTCGCTCACCTCTCGCGCACGCTGGGCGGTCGCGTCGAGGGCCGCTTCTCCATCACCTGCCCGCTCGCGGTGGGGGAGCTGCGCGTCGAGGGGCACTTCCGCACGTTCGTGCGTGACGTGGCCACGCGCCAAGGACCCGGCGCGGCGGAGATGGCCGATCCGCTCGGCGATCTCGCGGCGCCTCCGACCGACGACGAGCGCTGAGGAGGATCGATCGCCGAGACGAGGGCCCCGAGGCCCGATCAGGGCGCCGGCAGCGTGAGGCCGGGGCAGCCGTAGATCGTGAACTCGGCCGGGTCCATGGCCGAGGCGGTGCCGCCGGGCATGGAGAGGCCGCGGCAGACGCGCATGTCGGCGTCGGCGCGCATCTGGTCGCAGAGCACGTAGCCCCGGATCGTCGGGTCGCCGCTCTCCGCCTCGCGGAAGAAGGTGACGTTCGAGACCTGGCAGGGCTGGCTGCCGCCCGGGGCCACCGCGCCGGCGACGCCGCTGTAGTCGTTGTCCTCGCGGAAGCGGACCGTGCCGCTCAGGGCCGAGCCGCCCGCCATGGGGATCGCCACGTTCTGGAACGAGACCGACTGGCCCGCCGAGTTGCCGACGCGGAAGTTGAGGATGCGCGACGTCGCGGACTCCGTGACGTTGCACGTGATCGAGGTGCCGCCCTCGCCGGCGAAGTTGTCGATCAGCCGGTCCATGCCCTCGGTGCAGCCCATCGCGCAGCCGGCGGCGAAGTCCGGCGCGTCGGGGCAGCGCATCTTCCACGACATGGTCGCGTAGAGGCGCGGCGGCGTGGTGTTGTTGCAGGCGCCCGCGAAGAGGGCGAGTGCAGCCGAGAGCACGAGGTACGAGGCGAGCGTCGTCGAGCGCATGAAGAGCTCCTTCGAGGGTGCGGCGGCCGGCCCGCGGCCGAGCGCCAAGCTAGTGCGTGACTTCTACCACGAGGCGACGGGGATCGCGCGAAAGGGGCGCGGCGCGCGGTGGCGGGCGGCGCGGGGGGCGGAGCTTTCTCGGAGGCCCGTTTGCGGGGCGCGGGGCGCGCTGGTATCCGGCGCGGCATGAAGAGCCCCGCGACGAACCTCCACCTCGACACCCTCGCGATCCATGGCGGCCAGTCTCCCGATCCCGTCTCGGGCGCCGTGATGACGCCGATCGTCCTCGCGAGCACGTTCGCGCAGGAGGGGCCCGGCGTGCACAAGGGCTACGAGTACTCGCGCACCGACAACCCGACGCGGCGCACGCTCGAGCACTGCCTGGCGTCGATCGAGGGCGGCAAGCACGGCCTCGCGTTCGCATCGGGCTGCGCGGCGATGACGACGCTGCTCCACGTGCTGCGCCCGGGCGACCACGTGATCGCGGGCGACGATCTCTACGGCGGCAGCTTCCGCATCCTCGACAAGGTGATGAAGCCGCTCGGCATCGTGACGACGCAGGTCGATCTCACGGTGGCCTCGCGGCTCGAGGGCGCGATCCGCCCCGAGACGAAGCTCGTGTGGATCGAGACGCCGACGAACCCGATGCTCAAGCTCATCGACATCGCGGCGATCGCGGCGACCTGCAAGGCCAAGGGCATCCCGCTCGTCGTCGACAACACGTTCGCCACGCCGATGCTCCAGCGTCCGCTCGAGCTCGGCGCCACGCTCGTCGTGCACTCGCTCACGAAGTACCTCAACGGGCACTCGGACGTGGTCGGCGGCTGCATCGTGACGAGCGACGACGGCTGGAACGAGAAGCTGCGCTTCCTCCAGAACGCGATGGGCGCGATCCCCGCGCCGTTCGACTGCTACATGGTGCTGCGCGGCCTCAAGACGCTGCCGGTGCGCATGGAGCGTCACGTCAAGAGCGCCAGCGCGATCGCGGCGTGGCTCGAGACGCATCCGCAGGTCGAGAAGGTGATCTATCCGGGCCTGCCCTCGCACCCGCAGCACGCGCTGGCCAAGACCCAGATGAAGGGCCCCGGCGGCATGATCTCGTTCGTCGTGAAGGGCGGCGAGAAGGCCGCGCGCGCGCTCCTCGAGACGGTGTCGATCTTCGCGTGCGCCGAGAGCCTCGGCGGTGTGGAGTCGCTCATCGAGCTGCCCGCGGTGATGACCCATGGCGCGATCCCCGCAGCGCAGCGCGCGGCGCTCGGCATCGTCGACGGCTTCATCCGCATCTCGGTGGGCCTCGAGGACGAGGCGGATCTGCGCGCGGACCTCTCGCGGGCGCTCGAGGCGGCGAGCACAGCGCGCTGAGGCGGGCCCCAGCCCCGCTCGCACGCCCACCCCCGCGTTTCCTTTCGGACGCGCGGAAGGATCCGATACCCTCGTGCGCTCGGATGGCCGAGCCCGCCAAAGATCAGCTCGACGCGCTCAAGCGGGCGATCGCCGAGCGACGCTACGACGAGGCGATCCGCGACGCGCGTCGCCTCGTGCTCGAGTCGGACAAGCACCCCGAGACGCAGCTCTTGCTCGGCGAGGCGCTGCTCGCGGCCGGCCGCAACGACGAGGCGCGTGTCGAGATGCTGGCGCTCGTGCGCGAGCGGCCGGAGGAGTCGGCTGCGCACCGCTTGCTCGGCGAGGCCTACCTCCGTGATCGACAGCTCGATCCGGCGCGCGCGTCGCTGCGCCGCGCGGTCGAGCTCGATCCCGACGACGAGGCGGCGCGTGATCTGCTCCTCGAGGCGGACTCCGAGGTGGCCGCGCCGATGAGCTCGACCGTCGAGCGCTGGATGGGCGCGGCGGAGCCGGCGACGACCGAGATGACGATGCCGGAGTACCTCGAGGAGGCGCCGGCGATGACTCCGTCGGCGAGCCTGCGTGCGCTCCTCGAGCGGGCGGAGCCCAAGCAGCCGGCGGCCCTGAAGATTCCCAAGCCGGCGGGCGTGACGGCGAAGATGGCGCCGCAGCCCGCGCCCTCGACCGACAGCGTCTCGGTGGAGCTCGAGGTGGATCAGGACGCCTCGACGGGCCAGCGCGCGCAGCCCCAGCGGCCGCCGCGCGCCGACGAGACGGGCGAGATCTCGATCGAGGAGCTCGAGGCGCCCGCACCTGCGCCGCGACCGCGCTCGGTACCACCGCCGCCACCGCGGACCGGCTCGACGTCTCCGGGCGCGGCCGCTGCGCCCACCGGCAACATGATGCCGGCGGACGCGCTCACGAACGTGGCGCGACCGCGTCCACCCGGTCGCAGCTCGACGCTCATGGGCCTGCCGACACCCGTGGGCGCACCTGCGCCGCCGAGCGCGAGCCCGCCCGCCAAGCCGCGATCGATCCCGCCGGCGGCGCCGCCCCCCGCGGGCGCCAAGCCGCGATCGATCCCGCCTTCGGCGCCGCCCCCCGCGGGCGCCAAGCCGCGATCGATCCCGCCTTCGGCGCCGCCACCGCAGGGGCTCGCGGGGCCCTCGCCCAAGCCTCGCATCGCGCCCGCGCCGCGGCCCGCCGCGCCGGACGTGGAGGACGCGCCGACGCGGCCCGCGCTGCGATCGGAGGAGCCGCTCGCCTCGCCGCCGACGGTGATCACCGCGCCGCAGGCGGCGGCCGGCGCGCTGCTCTCGCCGATCTCGGCGGACAACGTCGCGATCACGGCCGAGCGCGGCTCGATGGCCAAGAGCGGCGCGCCGCCGTCGGCCGCCGGCACACCGGGCCCTTGGCCTCCGAAGGCTGCGATCCCGACGGCGAGCCCGCCGCCCAAGCTGGGCTCGATCGGCGGGGTGCCCTCGGCAGCGCCGACACCTCCTCACGCCGCACCCGCCTATGGAGCACCGAGTCATGCGGCTGCCTACGGCGCACCGAGCCCCTACGCCCCGATGCCGGGTCCACTCGCGCCCGAGCCGGCGGGGCGGCCTGCGATCGGTCAGGGCGCGCCGCACCTCGGGGGCCGACAGGCGGGCGCACCCGAGCCGATCACCAAGCCCACGCTCCGTGCTCCGGGCACCCGCGGCGAGGCCACGCAGCGGATCCGGCTGACACAGGTCACGGTCGCGCTCGTCCTGAGCGGCGTGGTGGCCATCGCGCTGCTCGTCGCGATCACGCGCTGGCTCAGCGCGCGCGAGCGCGACGAGGCCCTCGCCATCGCGTCCGACAACGGCACCGAGGCCGACGTCGTGCGTGCGCTGGCGGCGACCGAGGGCGCGCCCGCGAGCCGAGCGCGCCTCTTCGCGACCGCGACCGTGGAGCTCGGAGAAGATCGTAGCGAGGCGGCCGAGGCGCTGCTCGCGAGCGCGGCCCCGGGTCCGGAGACGAGCGTCGCGCGGAGCCTGCTCGCGATCTCGCGCGGCCAGGCCACCGAGGCGCTGGTGATGCTCGAGGAGCTGCAGGCGAGCGGCGTCACGCTCGCGGAGGGTGCGCGTGCCCGTGCGCTCGCGCTCCAGGCGATGGGCCGCTTCCCCGAGGCGCAGGCGGCGGCAGGACAAGCGTGGGGATTCCGCCCCGCGGCGCGTCACTCGTGTCTGCTCGCGCACACGGCCGCGCTCGCTGGCGACGTCGCGGCGGCCGACGCGACGGTGCGCTCGATCGTCGATGCCGACGCGAGGCCGTGCGCGCGCGTCGTGCGAGCCGAGATCGCCTTCGCGCGCAACGACCTCACCACCGCCGAGACGGAAGCGACCGTGGTGCTCGGCGCGCTCGCGGAGCGCGCGACGAACGCCGACGAGGCGTGGGCGCATCACCTCCGAGGGCGAGGCGCGCAGCTGCGTGGTGACGTCGCCACGGCGCGCGCCGAGCACCGAGCCGCGGCCGAGATCGCGCCGCGCGCCGACGAGACGCTGCTCCTGCGAGCGCTCGAGGGCCTGCTCGCCGCAGGGGACGCGCCCGCCGCGCAGGAGCTCTCGGCGCGCCTCACGCCCAACCCGCCGAACCCCGTGCGTCGTGCGGAGCTCCTCGTGGCGATCGCCCTCGAGCGCCGTGACTTCGCGGCGGCCGACGCGAGCCTCGCGCTGCTCACGCCCGGTGCCCGCACTGCGCTCGCGCGCGGGCGCATCCTCGAGGCGCGCGGCAGCACGCAAGCGGCGCTCGAGCAGTACGCCGCAGCCACGGCCGATCCCACGCTCGCCGTCGACGCGTCGCTCCGGCGCGCGCGTCTGCTCAGCCGCCTCGGTCGCGATGCCGAGGCGCGAGGCGCGCTCGAGGCGGGCGCGCGCACCACGCCGACCGATGCGACGCTCGCGGCCGCGCTCGCCCACGCCGCGCTCGCCACCGACGACGTGCGCGCGGCGCGCGCGGCGATCGAGCCGGCGCTGCGCGCGCACGCCGACGACGTGCGCCTCGTCGCGCTCTCGGCGCTCGTCCGCGCGCGCGACGGAGACGCGGTGAACGCGCTCGCGGCCGCCCGCACCGCGGCGGGCAGCGCTGCCGAGGACCCGGAGGTGCAGCTCGATCTCGCCGAGGTCGCGCGTCTCGCGGGCGATCGAGCGACCGAGACGCAGGCCTGCGCGAACGCGCTGCGGCTCGATCCGCAGCGCTTCGCGGCGACGGTCTGCACGGTGCGCACGGCCCTCGACACGGCGGACTTCACGCGCGCGACGCAGCTCCTCGAGCAGGCGCGGAGCGCAGGCGCGCCGGAGCCTCAGCTCTCGCGGCTGCGCGCGGAGCTCGCGGTCGCGTCCGGCCACGGCGCGCTCGACGTGGAGGCGGTGCAGACCTTCCTCCGCACGCACCGCAACGACGTGCCGCTGCTCGTGTCGCTCGCGCGGCTCCAGCTCCAGGCCGAGGACGGTAACGACGCCGACGACACCGCGCGCCGCGTGCTCTCGCTCTCGCCGGAGAACCCCGAGGCGCTCTACGTGCGCGCGTACGTGGCGTACGTGGACGGTCACTTCGGCACTGCGGACGAGCTGCTCGATCGGGCGCACGAAGGTGCGCGCACCGTGTCTCTGCGTGCGCGCGTCGCGGCCCTGCGCGGGATGCTCGCCTACGAAGATCGTCGCTACGGCAACCCGCAGGCGCTCGTGGACGAGGCGATCGCCGCCGACGGGCGCTGCGCGACCGCGCACCTGCTCCGTGCCCTCATCGCCTCGCGCGATCCGAGCGCCCAGCGCACGGCCCTCGAGGCGGCGGCGCAGGGCACGGACACGCCGGCCGAGGCGATCGCTCGCCTCGCGATGGCGCTCGGCTCGAACGCGCAGGGCTGCGCGCTCGCGGAGCGCTACGTGCGCATGGCGCCCGACGGCTACGATCGCCGAGACGTGGACGACGTGCGCGGCGGGTGCCGCTGAGCGGCGAGCGAGCCGGTTCCAAACGACCGCGTCGAGCGACGATACTCGCGCGATGCGCGTCTCTCTGACCGTCCGCGACTTCCTCGACCGTGCGAGCCTCGTCTATGGCGAGCGAGTGGGCCTCGTCGACGAGCCCGATCATCCCGACGGCTGGGGCGCCATCACGTACCGAGAGCTCGCGCGGCGCGCGCGTGCCTTCGCCGCAGGGCTCGATGCGCTCGGCATCCTGCCGGGCGAGCGCGTCGCGATCGTCTCGCACAACTCGGCGCGCTGGATCGCCGCGCTCTATGGCGCGTGCATCTCGGGCCGCATCCTCGTGCCGATCAACTTCCGCCTCCACGCGCACGAGGTCGAGTACATCGTGCGGCACTCGGGCGCGCGCGTCCTCTTGCTCGACGCCGAGCTCGACGCGAGCCTCGCGGAGCTCTCGTGCGAGCACCGCTTCGTGCTCGGCGCGGCGTCGGACGAGGTCCTCTTCCGCTTCGATCGCGAGCCCATCCTCGGACCGATCGAGGAGGACGCGACCGCGACGATCAACTACACGAGCGGCACGACGGCGCGGCCCAAGGGTGTGCAGCTCACGCACCGCAACCTCTGGCTCAACGCGACGACGTTCGGCTGGCACGCGGGGATCACCGATCGCGACCGCTTCCTCCACGTGGTGCCGACCTTTCACTGCAACGGCTGGGGCATGCCGTTCGCGCTCGCCGCGATGGGCGCGACGCAGGTGATCCTCCGCAAGGTGAACGGCGCCGAGATCCTCCGGCGCGTCGAGCAGCACGGCATCACGCTCCTCGGTGGGGCCCCCGCCGTCGTGAACGCCGTGCTCGACGCGGCCAAGGGGCTCGAGCGTGTGCCGGGCGCGCGCACCACACGCATCCTCGTCGCGGGCGCGCCACCACCGACGCGCACCATCGAGCGCGTCGAGACGGAGCTCGGCTGGGAATTCATCCAGCTCTACGGCCTCACCGAGACCTCGCCGCTCATCACCATCAACCGCGTGCGCGCCGAGTACGACGCGCTCACGCCCGCCGAGCGCGCCGTGAAGCTCGGCCGCGCGGGCGCGCCCGTGATCGGCACGCGGATCGCGATCGATCCGCAGGGAGAGGTGCTCGCGCGCGCGAACGTCGTGATGGACGGCTACTGGAACGATCGCGCCGCGACCGACGCCGCGATCGTCGATGGCTGGTTCCACACGGGCGACGGCGGGACGATGGACGAGGAGGGCTACGTCTCCATCTCCGATCGCAAGAAGGACGTGATCATCACGGGCGGCGAGAACGTGAGCTCGATCGAGGTCGAGGACTGTCTGGCCTCGCACCCCGGCGTCGCCGAGGCGGCCGTGATCGGCGTGCCCGACGAGAAGTGGGGCGAGACGGTGAAGGCGCTCGTCGTGCTCCGCCCCGGCGCGATCGCCGACGAGCACGCCCTCGTCGCGCACTGCCGCGCGCACCTGGCGCACTACAAGTGTCCGACCTCGGTGGAGCTGCGCACCGAGCTCGCGCGCACCGCGACCGGCAAGCTCCAGAAGTTCGTGCTCCGCGCCCCCTACTGGGCCGGGCGCACTCGACAGGTGAGCTGACGCCCGCGCCCGCGGTGCGCACGTGGTGCAGGCCGAGAGGCTCGCCGCTCATCGCGACGTCGCGCTGATAGGCGAAGGCACGCCGCAAGGCGCGTTGATGGCCGCGGAGATCGATGGCCTCCGCGACAAGCCGGACGCGTACCTCCTGCACGAGTACCTCGTGCCGTTCTCGCGCGCCTACTGGCTGCGGGAGATCGTGGAGCTCGCGCGCGGGGCAGGGCTCTCCTACCTCGACGACGTCGCGCGCCGTCGGACGTCGCGTTCGACGAGCTCGCCTCGCGCGAGGCCGATCGCGACGCGCTCGCGGATCGCATGCTCGTGGCCTGGCGCTGCCGCGGCTCGTGCCCTCGGGCCTCGCGCTCCTCCACCGCGCGGGTCTGCTCGTCGGCTGACCGGCCGCGCGCTCAGCCGAAGCGGACGCCCTGCGCGAGGGGCAGGTCGCGGCCCCAGTTCACCGTCGAGGTCTGCCGCCGCATGTACGCCTTCCACGCGTCGGAGCCGGACTCGCGACCGCCGCCCGTGTCCTTCTCGCCGCCGAACGCGCCGCCGATCTCGGCGCCGCTCGTGCCGATGTTGACGTTCGCGATGCCGCAGTCCGAGCCCATCGGCGAGAGGAACTGCTCCGAAGCGCGCACGCCATCGGTGAAGATCGCCGAGCTCAGGCCCTGAGAGACCGCGTTGTTCGCGTCGATGCCCTCCTCGAGCGAGCCGATCTCGATCACGTAGAGGATGGGCGCGAAGGTCTCCTCGAACGCGATCGGCAAGCTCGCCTGATCGCCCTTGCCGAGCACGATCGTCGGCTCGACGAAGTGCCCCGGCCGCGCGACGCGCTTGGCGCCACAGAGGATCTCCGCGCCCGCCTTCTTCGCCTGGGCCAGCGCGTGCTCGTAGCGCGTCACCGCGGCCTCGTTGATCAGCGGGCCCATGAGCACGCCTTCTTCGAGCGGGTCGCCGATCTTCACCGTCGCGTACGCGCGCACGAGGCGCTCGACGAGCTGCTGCTTCACCTCGCGGTGGACGAGCACACGGCGCGTGCTCGTGCAGCGCTGGCCGGCCGTGCCCACGGCGCCGAAGACGATCGCGCGCGTCGCGAGATCGAGGTCCGCGTCGGCCATCACGACGATCGCGTTGTTGCCGCCGAGCTCGAGGAGGCTCTTGCCGAGGCGCGCGCCGACCGCGCTCGCGACCTTCGCGCCCACGGCCGAGCTGCCCGTGAACGACACGAGCGGCAGGCGTCGATCCTCGGCCATCCACTGGCCGCCTTCGTGACCACCGACGAGCAGCGAGAAGATGCCGGGCTGGCCCACGTCGGTCATCGCGCGCTCGCAGATCCGCTGCACCGCGAGGGCGCAGAGCGGCGCGTGCGGCGAGGGCTTCCACACCACCGTGTCGCCGCAGACCGCCGCGAGCGCCGCGTTCCATGCCCACACGGCCACGGGGAAGTTGAACGCGGTCACGACCGCGACCGGCCCGAGCGGGTGCCACTGCTCCATCATGCGGTGCCGCGTGCGCTCGGACGCGATGGTGAGGCCGTGGAGCTGCCGCGAGAGGCCGACCGCGAACTCGCAGATGTCGATCATCTCCTGGACCTCGCCGAGGCCCTCGCTCTTGATCTTGCCCATCTCGAGCGAGACGAGCGCACCGAGCGGCTCCTTGAGCTCGCGCAGGAGCTCGCCGAGGCGGCGCACGAGCTGACCACGCACGGGCGCCGGCACCATGCGCCAGCTCGCGAAGCGCTCGGCGGCGTGCGCGACGACGGCGTCGTGCTCGCCCTTCGAGGCGCCGCGCACGATGCCCAGCCGCGCGCCGGTCGACGGATCCTCGGTGGTGATCGAGGCGCCCTCGCCCGCATGCACGCGCGCGCCGACGACGCCGCTCACGGGCCCTCCGAGCACCTCCTCGATCCCCAGCGCCGTCGCGATCTTCGCGAGCTTGTCTCGTCCGGTCGTCATGTCGTTCTCCGTGTCGCCTCGAGCTGCGTCGCGCTCGAGCGCGGCGGAGAGAAGCACGAGAGCGCCGCCGATGCAGCCCGCGGCGGCGCGAGGTGGTGCGTGCGTGCCGTGCCCGCTCCGAGCGCGCTCGCGTACGAGTCGTGGCCGGGCGGTGAGGGTCCTTCGTCGGACGTGTCAGTTCGGGGCTTCCCAGCGCGACCGGGGCGGAGGACAAAGCG
Source organism: Sandaracinaceae bacterium (assembly GCA_044376125.1). Lineage (GTDB taxonomy): Bacteria > Myxococcota_A > Polyangia > Polyangiales > Sandaracinaceae > JAFLCL01. The sequence continues at coordinate 7,023 of JBILLJ010000113.1, read as the reverse complement.
GGAGCTCTCGTGCTGCGTGTGACCCACTCCAACTCGACCGAGGCGCTCGCGCTCGCGCTCGGTCGCCGTCTGCCGCGGGATGCGTTCGTGAAGAGCACGGTCGTCGTGCCCAACCGCGCGATGGAGCGTGTCGTCGAGCTGAGCCTCGCGCAGAGCACTGGCCTCGTCGCCAACGTGCGCTTCGCGCGGCTCGAGGAATGGCTCGAGGGGCTGCTCTGTCCTCGCGGGGTGAGCACCGCGGGCATGCGCCCCGGCCCGATCGGGCCACGCGCGCTCCTGGGCCGCGTGCTCACCGTGCTCTCGGACCCGAGCCTCGAGGCGCTCGCGGAGGGCGACGATCCCCTCGCGCCCGTCTCGCGCTACCTGCTCGCGGGCGATGGTCGCTGGCGCTCTGCGCTGACCGATCGTCGACGCCTCGAGCTCGCGCCGCGCCTGGCGCAGCTCTTCGCGGAGTACGCGTACTCGAGGCCGGACTGGATCCGCACCTGGATGCGGGAGGGCGCGGACGCCGGTGTCGCGGTGACGCCGGAGAAGGCCGTCGAGCGATGGCAGTCGGCGCTCTACCGGCGGGTGCGTGCGGTCGGTGACGTGCAGGCCAGCACCCTCGCGGAGGTGCTGGCCGATGCGAGCACGAGGCTGCCGGCCGAGGCGGTGCCCTCGCGCGCCTTCGTCTTCGGGGTCTCCTACGTCGCCCGCGTGTTCCACGAAGCGCTGGCGCGCGTGGGGGCCGAGCGCGACGTCGAGCTCTTCGTGCTCAACCCGTGTCGCGAGTTCTGGTCGGACGTCGCCTCGCGCACCGGCGGCCGCAAGCGAGCGGCGATGGCGCGCGAGGCAGAGCCGGGCGAGTCTCGCCTGCTCGAGGCGTGGGGACGGCCGGGTCGGGAGCACGTCGGCGCGCTCGACGAAGCGGTGGGCTTCGACACCGAGGAGCGCTTCGTCGAGCCCACGGCGGCCACGCACCTCGGACGCGTGCAGCGCTCGATCCTCGAGCGCAGCGGTGTCGAGGCGGGCCCGCACGACGGCAGCCTCGTCGTGCTGCCGTGCGCGAGCGTGCGGCGCGAGGTCGAGACCGTGGTCTCGCTCGTGTGGGCGCTCGTCGCCGACGCGGATCGGCGCGCGAAGGCGGAGGGCCCCGAGCCGCTGCGCCTGCACGAGATCGCGATCCTCGTGCCCTCGCGCGATCGCGAGCGCTACCTGCCGCACCTCGAGGTGGTGCTCGAGGCTGCGCGCGAGTCGTCCGAGGGAGGTCCCGCGCTGCCCTGGTCGGCGCAGGACCTCAAGCTCGCGGCACGGAGCCGCGTCGCCGAGGCAGGCCTGCGGCTCTTCGCGTTCCTCGGGGCGACGCCGACCCGTCGGGAGGTGCTCGGCCTCGTGGCCCATCCGCTCGTGCGCGCGAGCACGGAGCTCGAGGCTCCGAGCGAACGCGCGTGGGCGGCGCTGTGCGACGAGGTCGGCATCGTGCGTGGCATCGACGAGCGCGATCTGCGCGGCACCTACGCCGATCGCGCGAGCGGCGAGGGTGAGGTGCTGCACTTCGATCAGGGGCTCGCGCGCCTCGCGGTGGGCTGTGCGCGCGGCGAGGCGCTCGGCGCCGAGGATGACGAGCCAGCCCGCCCCGACGACGCCGAGCACGAGCCGCCGACCGCGAGAGTGCCCGCGGCCCTCGAGCGCCCCGCGCAGCTCGGAGGAGAGAGCGAGAGCGCGCTCGCGTTCGTGACGCTCGTGCGATCCCTTCTGGCCGATCACCGTGCGATCCGTGGCGCCGAGCTCACGCTGCGTGCGTGGGCGGACCTGCTCGATCGCATGCTCGTGGGCTACGTGCGCGTCGTGGGCGCGGCCGAGGAGGCGGAGCTCGAGCGCTGTCGTGCGGCGGTGCGTGGGCTGGCGCAGCTCGATCCGGCGGGAGGCACCGCGGCCGCGGTGGAGGCCGCACGTGGCCCAGGCGCGCTCTTCTCGGCCGAGATCGCCCTCGGTCTCGCGACGCGCGCGCTCGAGGACGTGCCGGCGGTGCGCGGTGAGCCGCAGGCGATGGGCGTGGTGCTGGCGTCCCTCCTGCCGATGCGCGCGATTCCGTTCCGCGTCATCTTCGTGCTCGGGCTGGGCGAGGGGCAGTTCCCCGAGGAGAGCGTCGAGCTCGGGCTCGATCTGCGGCGCGCGGAGCGGCGCGTCGGCGACGTCTCGTTCGAGGAGCGTGATCGCTATGCGTTCCTCGAGACGCTCGTGTCCACGCGGGAGCGCCTCTTCCTCTCGTACGTCGCGCGCGACGAGCACACGGGCGATCCACACGCACCGTCGTCGGTGGTCACGGAGCTGCTCGAGGCGGCCGGTGGCGCACTCCACCTCACGCCACCGGCACGTCGACACGAGCTCTTCATCGACGGGGAGGCCCGCGCCGCGTGGCGCCGCGAGCTCGCCGCGGCCGATCTCGCGAGCCCGGTGGCGCTGGCTGCGCTGGCGACGGCGCTCGGTGGCGCGGTGGCCGAGGGCGATGCGCGCGCGCGAGGAGACACCGAGCGCTCGCACTTCCGCGACGTCGAGCTCGCGAGCGAGGCCTGGTCTCGGCTCGGGCCCGACGATCCGCGCCGCATCGAGCTCTCGATTCCGCGCGTTCCGCGCGCTTCCCTCGAGGCCGATCGGCCGGTGCGCATCGACACCCTGCGCGGCTTCTTGCGCTGCCCCGTGCAGGGCCGCGCGCGCCACTGGCTGCGAGACGTGGAGGACGACGAGGCGCTCCTCGTGGAGGAGGAGCCGCTCGACACCGACGCGCGTGAGCTCGCGAGCCTGGCCCGCCGCGCGTTCGTGGCCGCCCTCGATCGAGGCCTGGGTCCGTCGCCGGGCGAGACGCTGGCGAGGGCCGTGCGCGAGGTCGTCGGTGAGGCGCGCAGCCGTGGCCACGTGCCCGTCGGCGTGCTCGGCGAAGACGTGGCCGCCGAGGTGCGCGCGCGCGCCTCGCGCTGGCTCGCGGCGTTGCTCGAGGCGCGTCCCGGTGTGCAGCTCGCGCGGGCGGTGCGTCTGGGGCGGGTGAGCGCGGATCGCGCGCGTGGCGAGCAGCACGTGGAGGTGCGTTCGGCGCTCGCGCTCGAGGCGGTCGCTCCACCCCCGGGCGCCACGGCCTCGCACCGAGAGGCAGCCGCGACACGCACGATCGCGGTCGAGGGGAGAACGCGCGCGTTCCTCCGCGGCGAGGCTGGCGCACCGCCGGGAGACCTCGTCGCGATCCTCGCCGAGAGCGCGGTGGGTGAAGGCGAACGCGCGCGCGCCGCCCGCGGCGCAGCGATGCTCGAGGCGTACGTCGATCACGCCGTGCTCGCGGCGAGCGGGCAGGAGCGCCTCTCGCGTCGCGTGGTGCTGCTCGCGGGCGACGGCGCCTACGAGACCTCGCTGCCCGGGCTCGCGAAGGCGCAGGCCGCGCGCTGGCTGCGCGGCATCGCCGACGAGATCCGCGCCGTCGAGGACCCGAGCTGGTTCGTGCCGGGCGAGGCGGTCGTGCTCGAGGCCGAGACGCTGCGCCGCGGCGATCCCAAGCTCGCGGACAAGCTCGCGAGGTCGGTCGAGCGAGTGCGGACCAAGCTCGAGGGCGGCAGCAGCCGCTACGGACCCCTGCGCGCCGAGGACGTGGTCGCGCGCGACGCGCCCGAGCCCCGTGATCTCCTCGCGATCGTCGCGCGACGACACGGCCCCGTGCTCTCCGCCGTGCGCGCTCCGGTGCGCTCCTCGCGCGGCGAGCGAGACGCGGCGGGAGGCCTTCTCCGGTGAGCGACCTCTTCGACACCGAGCGTGCGACCGAAGCGCACGTGGAGCGCGGCTGGGATCGGCCGCGCGCGCTCGAGGCGCTGCGCCTGGAGGCGCACGGGATCATCGAGGCCTCGGCCGGGACCGGAAAGACGTACACGCTCGAGCACCTCGTGCTCGAGCTGGTCGCGGCGGGCGCTCCGATCGAAGAGATCCTCGTCGTCACCTTCACCGACAAGGCGACGCGGGAGATGCGTCAGCGCGTGCGCGCGAGGCTGGTGTCGGCGCGAGCACGGCTCGCGAGCCACCACGCCGAGCGGCTGGCCAGCGGCGCCGCGATCGCGCCCGAGGAACGTGCGCTGGCAGCCCGCCTCGCGACCGCCGTCGCGGGCTTCGATCGCGCGGCCATCTCGACGATCCACGGCTTCTGTCAGCGAGCGCTCGCCGAGCACGCGTTCGCGAGCGGCCGACCCTTCTCGTCCGAGCGCGCCGACGGACGCGAGAGCTTCGGGCGCGCCGTGCGTCAGGCCGTGCGGATGGCGCTCGCCAGCGGCGCCCCGGGCCACGCGTCGTTCCGCGCCGCGCTCGCCGCGCTCACGGCGATGGGCGGCGGAGGCGCGGTCGGTCGGCTCGAGACACTGCTCTACACGTGGATGCGTGAGCCGGGCGAGGTGCGCCCCGCGTTCGACGCCCACGCCGCGGCGCGCGCGCTCCTCTCGATGCCGACCGCGACGGAGCTCGTCGGCGCACGCTGGGCCGAGCTCCTCGCGAGCGTTCCGTCGCTCACCGCGCGGGCGCGTGTCCGTGACGCGCTGATCGAGCTGGCGACGTCGATCGCGCCGCACACGGCCGAGCTGGCCGCGCGGCTCGCAGCGTCGGGGCCGTCCACACGGACGTCGTCCACCGACGCCGACGGCGACCCGGCGGAGGCCTCCGTGTGGGGCCCGGCGCTCGCGTGGGCTGCGAGCTCCACCGATCCGCGGGGGCTCGAGTCCAACGCCGCGCTCCTCGTGCGCCACCTCGGCCAGCACCCTCATCCGGGCCGAGGCGCGTCCCTGCCGCTCGGAGGCGAGTCCGTTCCGACGCTCGGCGAGGCGCTCCGCACGCTGCACCACGCGCTCGGCTCGCCCGTGCCCTACCTGCTGCACGCGATCCTCCCGCGCGTGCGAGCGCTCTGGGTGCGCGACAAGCGCGAGGCGGGCACGCTCGACTTCGACGACATGCTCACGGCCCTGCGCGATGCGATCGTGGCAGACCCGGCCGTGCGTCGCGCGATCCGGGCGAGGTATCGCCACGCGCTCGTCGACGAGTTCCAGGACACCGACGACGTACAGTGGGAGATCTTTCGTCGTCTCTTCGTCGACGTCGCCGCGGACGACGAGGGGCCGCGACGGACGCTCGTCGTGATCGGCGATGCGAAGCAGGCCATCTACGGCTTTCGCTCGGCCGACGTGCACACCTTCGAAGACGCGTGCCGCACCCTCGAGCGTGCCGGTGCGTCTTCGGCGGTGCTCGGTGAGAGCTATCGCTCGAGCGCGGCGCTGCTCACCGGCCTCGACCGCATCTTCGCGGCGCGCACCGACGACCCGGCCCTCGGCCGTGGTCTCGCCGGGTACACGCGTGCGCTCGCGGCGGGCGTGCCGGAACGCCGCGCGGTGCTGCCACCCGAGATCTCGCCGCGCGACGCGGTGCTCGAGGAGCCGGTCGTCTCCGGTGCGGCGCCCGTCGCGCCCGTGGAGGCGCCGGCCATCGTGGTGCAGCACGTCGTCGGCACACCCGAGCTGCGGCTGCCGCTCGTGCGGCGCGCGCTCGCGGACGCGATCGCCAAGGAGGTGCACGCGCTCACGGGCGGCGCACTCCTCCTGTCCGACGCGAACGACGCGCCATCGCGGCCCGTTCGGCTCTCCGAGATCTTCGTGCTGACGCGCAGCGCGAGCGAGGGGCGCGACGTCGCGGAGGCGTTCCGTCGTCACGGCGTGCCGCACGCGTTCTTCAAGCAGGATGGCCTGTTCCGGACGCGCGAGGCGCGCGACGTGCTGACGGTGCTGCGCGCCGTCGCGGATCGGCACGACCGCAGCCTCGCCACGCGGGCGCTCCTCGGGCCGTTCTTCGGCGTGCCGCTCGGTGAGCTCGCCTCCGCGCACGCGATCGACTCGGGGCATCCGCTCGCGCGCCGCCTCTCGCGCTGGGCCACCCTCGCGGACGAAGGCCGCATCGCAGCGCTCTTCTCCGCGATGCTCGACGGCGCGGGCCCGGACGGCTCGGGCCTCTCACGGCGCGAGCTCTACCTCCACCAGGGCGAGCGCGCGCTGGTGAACTATCGACACCTGCTCGAGCTCCTGCTCGAGCTCGCGACGCGCCGGCGGCTGCACGTGAGCGAGCTCGCGCTCGCCCTCTCCGAGCGGATCGAGCGCGCCGACGACGAGCGGGCCGGTGCCGGCGACGAGGACGTGCAGAAGCTCGAGAGCGAGCGCGAGGCCGTCCAGATCCTCACGATGCACAAGTCCAAGGGTCTCGAGGCGGAGGTCGTCTTCGTCTTCGGTGGTCTGGGCAAGCCGCCCAAGCGCAAGCTCGCGCCGCGCGTGGTGCACGAGCGGCTGCCGGCCGAGGCGCGTGCGCGCCGGGTTGCGTGGGCGCTCGCGGACGATGGCCTCGCCGACGGCGAGGTGATGGTGCGCGACGGTGAGCTCGAGCTGCCGCTCCGCGCCGCGCTCCGCCGAGAGGCCGAAGAGGAAGACGAGCGCCTCTACTACGTCGCGCTCACGCGCGCGAAGCGACGCCTCTACGTGCCGTACTTCGGGCGACCGCCGCGTCCGCTGCCCGAGCGGGCCGACGTCGCCTACGACCTCCCGCACCTCAAGGGCTCGTACCGCGTGCTCAACGACCGTCTCCGCGCGCTCGCCGAGGCGGGCGAGCTCGTCGCGGCCCCCTTCGCGGTGACGAGCGTCGAGGTCGGCCCTCGCGTGCGTGCGCGCAGCCCGGCCGTGACGCTCCCCGAGGCGAGCACGCGCGCGGAGGTGGAGCGGCTCGCGCCTCAGGAGCGCGCGCGACTGGTCTCGCGCTACGCGGGCTTCGAGGTCACGAGCTACACGCGCATGAAGTCGCTCGCTCGTGCGCGTGCCGATGCGGAGGGTCGGGGGGTGACGAGCGTCGAGCTCGCGCCGTCCATCGCGCTCCTCTCGGGCGAGAGCCGCGACGATGCCCCGGGCCGCACAGGTCCCGGCGGTGCGGGCTTCGGCGTGCTCGTCCACGGGCTCATCGAAGACCTCCTCGAGGCGCAGCCTGCGGTGA
>JBILLJ010000091.1:0-36063 GCA_044376125.1 Sandaracinaceae bacterium | reverse complement strand
GGCGAGAGCCTCCCTCCCGCCGATTCGAGCCCGTGGCACTCGCATCGATCCATCCGAGTGCCACGTGCTCTCAGTGAACGGTGTGTCGGCGCGAGCGTCGCGCCTCGCTGCGTGCGGCGCGGCGCTCCGCACGGTTGGTCGGCGTCCTGGGCTCGCCGTTCATCGCGTCGCTCGGCGGCAGGTCCTCGGCGAAGCGCTCGAGCTCCTCGAGCTTCGCGTCGGTCGTGCGTCCGGTCGCGACGAGCCAGAGGCGGAACTGCACGACGGTGCGGACGATGAACGGCAGCATCACCTCGCACTGCGCGAGCATCGACGCCGCGTGGACGACGTGCCGATCGACGTCGTCCCAACGCTCGAGACCGAGCGCCTCCATCGCGTCCGACACGATGAGGAGCGCGCTCGCTGCGCCCTCGTTCACGAGCGGATCGAGCCGGATGCCGCCATCGCGGGCATAGGCCTCGAGCAGCGCGTAGGTGGCCTGGCAGTGAGCGGTGGTGTGCGGCTGACGGATCGAGACGAGCGCGTGCATGGGAACCTCCTCGAGAGAGCCCCTTCATCGGCACGCCCCACCGCGTGTTGCGTCGCACCGCGAACTTTCTTCACCGGCCTGCGGGCCACCACGAGGCCTGGGCCGCGCGCGAAGACGAAGGGGCCTGAGCGCGAGCGGATCACAGCCACGCGTCGAGGCGGGGCTCCTCTGCACGTGCGCGCTCCACGGCAGGCGCGTGCGCTCGCGCGGCGAGGGCCTCGCTGACCTTGGCGAGCAGCGCTGCGGGCGTGAACGGCTTCGGGAGGAACGCGAGCTCGTCCTCGGCGCGCACGCCGTGCTCGACGAGCTCCTCCTCACCATGACCGGAGGCGCACACGATCGGCATGCCGGGGCGCAGCGCGCGGATGTGCCGCGCGACCTCCGGGCCGCTCATGTCGGGCATCACCACGTCCGTCAGCACGAGATCGATCGTGCGGCTCGGGTCGCGCGCGAGCTCGACGGCATGCGGCGCGCTCGAGGCCACGAGCACGTCCACACCGCTGCGGCGCAGGATGCGCACCGAGGCGCTGCGCACGAGCTCGTCGTCCTCCACCACCAGCACGGACTTGCCGCGCAGGCCGAGCGAGGGCTGCATGGCCTCGTGGCGCGAGGGCGTGACCGTGGTGGTCCGCTCCCGCGGGAGGTAGAGGTGGAAGCTCGTGCCGCGGCCGGGCATCGACGCCACGTCGACCCAGCCGCCCGCGTCCTCGACGAAGCGACGCACGTGCGCGAGCCCGAAGCCCGTCCCGCTGCCACGCGCCTTGGTCGTGAAGAACGGCTCGAAGATCCGCGCCTTCACCTCGCCGCTCATGCCGTGCCCCGTGTCCGAGACGTCGATGCGGATGAAGCGGCGTGGGCCGCCGCGCCGCTCCGCGGGCAGCGTGTCGGCCGAGACCTCTCTCGTCTCGACGCGCAGCTCTCCTCCACGTGGCATCGCGTCGCGCGCGTTGACCGCGAGGTTCACGAGCACGAGCTCGAGCTGCACCGGATCGATGCGCACGATCCCGTGCTGCTGCCGAGGCGTGAACACGAGCCGGATGTCGTCACCGAGGAGACGACGCAGCATCTTGCGCAGGGACTCGATGAGATCGTTGGGGTCGAGCAGCGTGGGCTCGACGGTCGGCGTGCGCGCGAAGGAGGCGAGCTGCCGCGTGAGCGCCGTCGCGGTGCTGGCCGCGCGCTGGATCTCCTCGAGCGCTTCGCGCGCAGCGCTGCCATCGGGGGCGTCGTCGAGCCCGAGGTGTGCGTTGGAGGTGATGCCCGTGAGGAGGTTGTTGAAGTCGTGCGCGATGCCTCCGGCGAGGCGGCCCACCGTCTCGAGCTGCATCGCGTGCTGGAGACGCCCTTCGGCCTCGGGTGGGTCCGTCGGCCTGCCCATGGCTTCGACGCGACGCGTGGTCCGTCGGCGCACGGCCTGCACGCGCGCGGCGAGCTCGACGGGGCGGATCGGCTTCACCAGGTAGTCGTCGGCGCCGCGCTGGAGCGCGAGCGCGACGGCGGACTCGTCTCCCGCGTTGGCGCTCACGATGATCACGCCGACGTGATCGAGCTCGAGGCGGCCGCGCAGCCACGTCAGCACGTCGAGCCCCGACGCACCGGAGCCGAGGAAGAGATCGAGCAGGACCACGTCGTGCTCCGCACGCTCGAGCGCCTGCTTCGCGCTCGCGGCGTCGCACGCCTCCGTGTAGACGATGCCGTCGCGTGCGAGACAGCCACCGAGCCAGCGGCGGCTCACCGGGTCATCGTCGACGATCAGCGCGCGTACGGTCTGGAGGTCGTGGGTCATGGTCGGGCTCCGAGGGGAGGGCGCTGGCGAGGCTCGGTCGCTCGGTCGCACTCCACTCACGCTCCTCAGCAAGGGCTCTGCCAGCGCTCGGGCCCGGGATCACGTGTGTTTCATGCCCGTGAGTCGTCTCGCTCCGAGACGTGTGTCTCGATCTGAGACGGACGCGATGGCGCGCTCGGGTCGATGCGGAGCGCCGCGAGACGGCGGTAGAGCGTCGCGCGGCCCAGGCCCAGCGTCCTGGCGGCGCGCGTCACGTTGCCACCCTCGCGCGCGAGGGCTCGCAGGATCGCGTCCCGCTCGAGCGCGACGAGCGAGAGGCTCTGCGGCTCCGGCGTCGGCGAAGGCGCGGGCACCGCGGGAGCCACCCAGGTCCGCCGTCGGCAGAGCGGCGGCGCGAGGCTGCCGACGTCGAGGACCTCGCTCTCGCTCGAGAGCATCGCGCGGTGCACGACGTTCTCGAGCTCGCGGACGTTGCCGGGCCAGTCGTGCCGTGCGAGCGCGTCGAGGAGCTCCGGTGTGACGCGCTCGATCGTGCGCGGCACGTCCTCTGCGAAGCGCCTCACGAAGTGGCCCACGAGCAGCGGGAGATCCTCGATCCGCTCGCGCAGTGGCGGCACGCGGATCGGATAGACGACGAGCCGATAGAAGAGGTCCTGACGAAAGCGTCCCGCCGCCACTTCCGCCTCGAGGTCGCGGTGCGTCGCGCACACGATGCGCACGTCCACCGCGAGATCCTGCGCGGCGCCGACGCGCCGGACCGTTCTCTCCTGGATCGTGCGGAGCAAGCTCGCCTGCGCCGCGGCGCTCATCTCCGCGATCTCGTCGAGGAAGAGCGTGCCGCCGTGGGCCTGCTCGAAGCGACCCTTGTGCGTGGCCGTGGCGCCGGTGAACGCGCCGCGCTCGTGACCGAAGAGCTCCGACTCCTGCAGCGCGGCGGGGATCGCGCCGCAGTTGAGCGCCACGAAGGGCCCAGCGTGGCGGCGTCCCGCGTCGTGGAGCGCGCGCGCGACGAGCTCCTTGCCCGTGCCGCTCTCGCCCAGGATGCAGACGTTGACGTCGCTCTGGAGCACTCGCTCGATCTGACGTCGCAGCTCCTTCACGCGCTCGCTCCTGCCGAGGATCCGCGCGAGATCGCTGCGCTCGGCGAGCCGCTCGCGCAGGGCCTGCACGTCTCGCGTGAGCGTGCGTCGCTCCGAGGCACGTCGCGCGGCCTGCGCCAGGAGCGATGGATCCACGGGCTTGGCGAGGTAGTCCCACGCGCCCGCCCGCATGGCCTCGACGGCCGTCTCGATCGAGCGCGCCGCCGTGACGACGATCACCGGCAGGTCCGGATCGAGACCGCGAAGCGTCGCGATGAGATCGAGGCCCGACTCCGCGCCGAGGCCCAGATCGACGCAGACGAAATCGAGCGCGGACAGATCGGTCCCGACCACCGATGCGCCCGACGCGTGAGCCTCGACGGCGAGACCGCGCGCGCCGAGCAGTCCGGCGAGCAGGCGCCGTGCGACCGGATCGTCGTCGACGACCGCGACCCGTGGAGCCCGCGCGGGCAGGCTCGGCGTCCGTGGGCCCGTGCGCGATTCAGCTCGCACGGGCGGCGCTCTCTTCGGCGTAGCGTCGCAGGGCCTCGGTCGCGACGTCGAACGCTGCCCAGACGCCGCTGGCAGCTTCGATCGCGTCGTCGAGGTCGCCGGCGCCCGCGCTGGTCTCGAGGCGGTCGCACGCCTGCTGCAACTGAACCGCGCCGACCGTGGCGCTGCTGCCGCGCAGCTCGTGTGCGAGGGCCGCGATGGCGCCCAGCTCCCCGCGCGCCACGGCGCTCCGCAGGCGCGGCACGCGATCCGACGCGCTCGCGAGGAAGAGCGCGACCATCTCACCGACGAAGCTCGCGCCGAGTGACTCGACCGTCGCGAGCGTCGTGGGATCGAGCACACCGTCGGTCGGCGCGGGCGCGTGCTCGGAGACGCGACGCGTGACCGGCTCTTCGACGAGCAACGCGCGCAGGATGCGCACGTCGATGGGCTTGGTGACGTACTCGTCCATGCCCGAGGCGGCGCAGAGGGCCTGGTGCTCGCGGGTCGCGAATGCCGTCATCGCGATGATGCGCGGCTGGCGTGCGAGCGACGTGTCCGCACGGATGCGTCGCGTGGCCTCGAGCCCATCCATGCCGGGCATCGCCACGTCCATGAGCACCACGTCGAAGCTCCCGCGTCGCACCGCCTCCACGGCGGCGCGACCATCGCCCACCACGTCCGCCGAGTATCCCCAGCGCGAGAGCAGCCGAAGCGCGACCTGCTGGTTGACCACGTTGTCTTCGGCCAGGAGCACGCGCAGCGGCCTCATGCGCGCCAGGCGTTGCGTGGACGTGCTCCGCCTCCGATCGACGCTCGGGACCCTCAGGCCCAGGGCCTTGCCGAGGGCCTGCTCGAGCGCGTCGAGCTTGAGCGGCTCGGCGAGGTCTCCCGCGGCGCAGGCCCCGACGGGCCGGATGCGCACGAGCGGAACGGGCGAGCTCGCGCAGGCGGCGCTCGAGAGCGCTGCATCGACCCTCGGGGCCCGCGCCATGCGCGCGAGCATCGCGTCGGTCGAAGGAACGATCTCGGTCTCTGCGCCGAGGTGCGCGGTCATCTTCGCGATGCAATCGGCGGCGACCGCGTTCACGTGGTGCACGAGCACCCGTCGTCCCGCGAGCGTGGGGGCGCGCGCCGCGCTCTCCACGGGCGGCAGCGCGAGCTCGAAGAAGAACGTCGAGCCAGCACCGGGCTGCGAGCGGACGGCCAGGGTCCCGCCCATGAGCTCGACGAGCCTGCGCGAGATCGCGAGGCCGAGGCCCGAGCCGCCGTGCCTCCGGCTCGTCGACGAGTCGAGCTGCTCGAACGGCTCGAAGAGCCGCTCGCAGACCTCGGCTGGGATCCCGGGCCCTGTGTCCGTGACGGCCACTCTCATGCGGTCCTCGACGCGCACGAGGTCCACCACGACGTGACCACGTGCCGTGAACTTCACCGCGTTCGAGAGGAGGTTCACGAGCACCTGTCGGAACCGCGTGACGTCGCCCAGCACCGTGTCCGGCACCTCGACGGCGAGGCGGTGACACACCGGCAGGCCCTTGGCGCCTGCGGCCGCGCTCACGAGGTCGATCGACTCCTCCACGACCTCGCGGAGGCCGAAGGGCTCGGCCTCGAGATCGAGCCGCCCCGACTCGATCTTCGAGAAATCGAGGATGTCGTTGATCAGCGCGAGGAGCACCTCGCCGCTGGTCTCGATCGTCCGCGCGATCTCGCGCTGCTCGGCGTCGAGCGCGCTGTCGAGGAGGATGCGCGTCATCCCGATCACGCCGTTGAGCGGCGTGCGGATCTCGTGGCTCATGCTCGCGAGGAACGCGGACTTCGCATCCGTCGCCGCCTCGGCGCGCACGCGCGCCTCGCGCAGCTCTTCGATGGTGGTGCGCAGACGCGCGGCGGTCTCGGCGAGCGCCTCGTTGCGCTCTTCGAGGCGCGTGTTGGCCTCTCGCAGCTCCCGCCGCTGCGCGACGAGCGTGTCGGCCAGCCGTTCCGCGTCGAGGAGCGCGGTGGTCTGGTTCTGGAGGACGAGCAGCAGATCGCCGATCGGATCGTGGGTGGCGAAGTCCGAGAGCGCGAGGCCGAGCTCGCGGAGCTGATCGACGCGCGTGAGCCACGGACCACCGAGGAACGCCAGCACCTCCCCGGCCTCGACGAGCTCGCCGCGGAAGGTCGTTCGCGACGCGACGTGCTCGAGCATGACGAGGGTGTGCGCGTGCGCCCGCAGGCTCCGGGCGTCGAGCGCGAAGCGCGGCCGGAGCAATCGGAACACCGCGCCCAGCTCGGTGCCGACGCAGACGTCGGGGAACACGCGCACGAGCGAGGGACCGGCCTGCACGACGCGTGCGTCGGCGCCCACCACGAAGTGGAACGGAAAGGCCGCGGCGAACGCGTCGGGTCCCAGGCCGTACCGCGTCCGGCTCACGAGACGTCCTTGGTCCCCCACGTCACGAGGAACACGTCGTGCCCTGCCTCGCCGGCGTGGACCTCGTGCGCGACCCGGACGTTCGTGCCGTAGTGCTCGGCGAGACCGTCGAGCAAGCCCTCCACGAACGGCGCGAGGCCCGCTCGCTCCGACTCGTAGCGCAGGCGCAGGTGCGACTCGCCCTCCTCGAGCACGGTGAACGTGGGTACGCGCAGCGCAGGCAGGGCGAGCGACACCCGCGTGTGGAAGGTCGGCAGGTTGCGGAGGAACGCCGGCAGCGTGGGCCCGGACGCATCGAGCAGCTGTCCGTATCCCTCGCGCGCGGTCGTGAGCACCCAGAAGCGTCCGAACGAGAAGAGCACGTCGCGCACGGGAAGCCCGAGCACCTCCGCGGCGGCGCCCACCAGCGCATAGGTGACGGCGTCGTCGTAGCTGCGGTTGCTGACGAAGATCTCGTCCGTGTCCGCGCGGTGGGCGATGGCTCGCCACGTCTCCTCGCCGTGGTCCCGCACGACCATCCCCTGGATCGCCCTGTTGACCATTCCGTACACGCGCGCCTCCGACTCGTCACCGTCGAATCGGTCGATCGGCGCGCGGGCTTGAGACGAATCGTCGTGGTCAGTCGAGGCGCGTCACACCCACGGCGACCGACAGGGTCTCTCCGCCGCCGCCGACGTAGATCACGCCCGAGGTGGGCGTCGCGTCTCGGTAGTTGCGGCCGACGGCGACCCGCACGTGCTCGGTCTGCGTCAGCACGCCGTTGGTCGGGTCGAAGCCCTTCCAGCCGACCTCCGGGAGGTAGACCTCGACCCACGCGTGGGACGCGTCGGCCATGCGCGCGTTGGGGTGCTTGGGGCCCGTGTAGAGGTAGCCGCACACGTAGCGCGCGGGCACGCCGATGAGCCTCGCGAGGCAGATGAAGAGGTTCGCGAAGTCCTGACAGACCCCTCGGCGGCTCGTGTAGCAATCGAACGCGGAGCTCGCGAGCGTCGTCGAGCCGCTCTTGTACTCGTACTCGCTGAAGATCGTGCTGTTCAGATCGATGAGCGTGTCGAGCACCTCGAAGTCGTTGCGCGACGCGAACGTCATCGCGTAGTCGTGCAGCTCTGCGAGCTCGCTCTCCGGCAGCTCGGGCGGCAGGAGGAATGGCTGGAGCACCTGCCTCTGCCAGGGCATCCACGCGAGCGGGATCGTCGTGCGCACGCGGGCCCGGCGGAAGTCGAGCGGCTCGACGTCCAAGAGCTCCACCACGGAGCGCGCGTCGATCACGAGCTCGCGGTAGGGGTGCTCGATGATCACGCGTCGCGCGCGGTTGCCGAAGACGTCCTCGAACTCGTGCTGCTCCGCGCCCACCGAGCACGTCACCTCACACGACACCACGCGCTGGAAGAGGTCGTGTCGCGGAAAGAGGCGGAAGAGGTGCGCGCTGCGCTCGACGGCCGTCGCGTAGCGGTAGGCCGTGTGGTGATGCACCTCGTAGCGGCGTCGCTCGGCGCGGTGCGTGGGCACGATCGGCCGCGCGCGCGGTCGGAACGGCGCGAGCGAAGGCGGCGGGATCGTGCCGGGAGAGCTCTCCGTGCCGGTGCGCGGTGGCGTCGAGGGGCTCGCGTGTGGTGCGGGGCTCGCGTGTGGCGTGGGGCTCGCGTGTGGTGCGGGGCCGGCGTGTGGCGCGGGGCTCGCGTGTGGTGCGGGGCTCGCGTGTGTCGTGGCGCTCGGCGGCATCGACGCGAGCGTCGTCACCTGCGATCGCGGGGGCCGCTCGTCCTCCGAAGCGCTCTGCGTCGCGATCACGGCGCCCTGTCGGACCACGACGAGCTGACCCGGATCGAGCTTCCTCCACTCGCCGTCGTCGCCTTCCTTCGCGGTGAGGGGCGTCGAGGAGAACACGAGGCCCTTGCGCCCACGGATGCCGCGTCGCGTGAGGTCGATCGTGAGATCGTCGTCGCCGAACGCGAGCTCACCGTGCGGCGCACGGATCTCGCGCACGAACACGCCGCCTCGCTCCACGGCGTCGGCGTACACGACGAGATCGCGCCCGTCCGAGAGCGCGACCGTCAGCGCTCCGTGTCGGTTCAGCTCGAGGAGCCAGCCGTGGAGCACCTCGGCGGGCACCTCGCCGAGCGAGCGGGCGTCGCGCTTCTGCGCACGATCGAGCAGCTCGCAGAGCACCTGCTCGCTGTCGGTGGAGCCGACCGGCTCGAAGCGGCCCTTGAGATCGAGCTTGTGCTCGAGGCTGCCGCTGTGCGCGATGACCCAGTCGCGTCGACCCCACGCGCGATGGAACGGCTGCGTGTTCGCCTCGGTGAGCGCACCCCACTTCGCGGTGCGGATGTGCACGACGAAGATGGGCGACTCGAGGCGCTCCCAGGTCGAGACGAGCGCGCCGCGCAGGCTGCCTTCCGAGGGCGTCGCTTCCTTCATCACGAGCGCTGCGGGCTCACCGCCCGGATAACACGCGAGGCCCCAACCGTCGGGCGGCGTGCGGCCCGGCTCGAGGCAGTGGAGATCGAAGGCCGGCGTGAGGGCACCTTCGAACGACATGGCCAGCAGGTTGGGCATCGGCCCGCGAGCCTACTCCGCGCGACACGCCGGCCGCGCACGAACTCGCATCGCGTTGCGCGAGACGGCTCAGCCCTGCGAGCCGTGTTGGCTCTGGCGCTGCGACGCGCCCTGCGACGGCGACTGGGACTGGGACTGCGACGCGACGGGCGTGGCCTCTCGCGAGGCGCTGCTCGCCGCGGGCGTGACACCGAAGAGCTCGTCGGCGATCGAGGCCGAGATCGCGTGGGTGGTGTCGACGACGTCGGTCAGCAGGGCGTGGAGGCGCGCTGCGTCCAGCGAGCTGTCCTTCGCACGGAGGAGATCGGCGTCGAGGCGATCGAGCAGCGCGAGCGCACGCAGCGGCGCGATCTCCGGTGGCCGCGTGCCGAGCATCGTCTCTCTGGCGCGGAGCACGCAGTACCGGACCGCACGCGGAAAGCGCGACTCGAACACGAGGAACGAGGCCACCGCTTCACCCGTGACGGGCCCGCGGTGGATCTTCATGAACGGCTCGAAGCCGTAGCAAGCGCGCAGGAGCGAGAGCCAGTGGCCCACCGCGATCGCGCGCTCGGTGTCGCTCGCGCCGACCTTCTCGACGTTGGTGAACGCGTGGTGGTGCACGTCGAGGATGCGCGCCGTCTGCCCCGTGCGCTCGAGCAGCACGCCGAGCCACGCGAAGTACATCGGCGCGTCGTGCAGCATCGTGCCGCGGAGCAGGCCGAGCACGAGCTGCACCTCGGTGCGCACGCGACGGTAGAGCTCGTAGCGGTTGTCCACCCACGCCGCGCTCGCGGCCTCGCTCTGGAGAAAGAGGTGGAGCTCGTTCAGGCTCTCCCACACCTCGAGCGAGATGACCTCGCGGATGGAGCGCGCGTTCTCGCGAGCGGCGGCCACCGAGCACACGATCGAGACGCCCACGTCGCGATCGATCGCCAGGTGCGCCTGCACGCGCTCGCCGTCGGAGATCGCGTCTTCGCCGTGCCTGGCGACGAGCGCGGCCTCTTCGCCCGCAGTGATGATCACCGGATGCCAGCACTGGCGCGCCGTGAGGTCGCCGTCGAGCGCGAGGCTCGCGGTGACCTGCAGGAGACGCGCGGTGCTCTCCGCGCGCTCGAGGTAGCGGCCGAGCCAGAAGCAACAGTCTGCGACGCGCGAGATCATGACTGGAGCACCCACGTGTCCTTCGAGCCGCCGCCCTGGCTCGAGTTCACCACGTACGAGCCCTCGGCGAGCGCCACGCGCGTGAGGCCCCCGGGCAGCACCCAGATCCCCTTGACGCCCTCGAGCAGGCCGGGCCCCTGGAGGATGTACGGCCGCAGGTCCACGCGACGAGGCACGAGCGTGCGCCGCACGGGATCCCACGTCGGACAGCTCGAGAGCTCCACGCGCCGCTGCGCGACGTAGCGTCGTGGCTCGGCCTGGATGCGCCGCGCGAACTCCTCGCGCTCGGCCGCCGTGGACTGCGGCCCCATGAGCATGCCGTAGCCGCCCGCCTCGTCGACGGCCTTCACGACGAGCTCGTCCAGGTGCTCGAGCACGTAGCGTCGATCGTCCTCGCGATCGCAGAGCCACGTCGGCACCTGCGCCAGCAGCGGCTCCTCGCTCAGGTAGAAGCGGATCATGTCGGGCACGTACGCGTAGATCGCCTTGTCGTCGGCGACGCCGTTGCCCGGCGCGTTCGCGAGCGCGACGGTGCCGCGCCGCCAGCAGCGCATGAGGCCCGGCACGCCGAGCAGGCTGTCCTTCCGGAAGACCTCGGGGTCGAGGAAGGCCTCGTCCGTGCGGCGGTAGATCACGTGCACGCGCCGGGGGCCCGTCGTGGTGCGGAGCCACACCTGATCGTCGTCGACGAAGAGGTCGACGTTCTGCACGAGCTCGATGCCCATCTGCCGCGCGAGGAAGCTGTGCTCGAAGTAGGCACTGTTGTACGGGCCCGGCGTGAGCAGCACGACCGTCGAGCGATCGGGGCTCTCGGGAGACACGGAGCGCAGCGTCTCGGCCAGGCGCGCCGGGTAGTGATCGACCCGCGCCACGCGCGCGCCTTCCATGGCGCTGCCGAGCACCCGCTTGGAGACGCCGCGGTTCTCGAGCACGTACGACACGCCGCTCGGTGTGCGGAGGTTGTCCTCGAGCACGCGGAAGGTGCCCTCCGGATCACGGATCAGATCGATGCCGCTCACGTGGATGCGCACCGTGCCCGCCGGCGGCGCGTGCCTCAGCTCCGCGAGGTAGTGCTTCGAGCCGAGCACCATCTCGCGCGGCACCACGCCCGCATCGAGGATGCGCTGCGCGCCGTAGACGTCGTCGACGAAGAGCGAGAGCGCATGCAGGCGCTGCACGAGCCCGCGCTCGAGCTTCAGCCAGTCCGCGGCGGGCACGGGCCGCGGCACGAGGCAGAACGGGAAGATCTTCTCGGTGCCGCGCGAGTCCGCGTACACCGAGAAGGTCACGCCCTTGTGGAGCAGCGTGCGCTCGGCCACCGACAGCATGCGGGCGAGCTCGTCGGGGCTCTTCGAGGTCAGCGCCGAGAGGGCACCGCGACAGCTCGGGTGCATGCCCGCCGCGCCCATCAGCTCGTCGTAGGTGCTCGGCAGGGGCGTGTAGCCCGTGAGCAGCGACGCGGGAGCGGCCTGGGGAGCGAGGGCAGAGGGGCTCATGGGGTGCTCGATTCTGCGTGAGAGGTCGTGCGCGCCCGCGCGCGAGCGGCGCGAGATCAGGGATCGGGCGGCGTGGGAATGGGGTGATCGATCGGGTAGCGACGCAGATCGAGCGTCCAGCTGCTGTCGTCGTGCATCGCGGCGGGCGCGGGCACGACCGGCGCGCGCAGCGGCGCCTCGACCGTGAAGCGCTGTGCGCGTCGCGCCGAAGCCTCGAAGCGCGTGAGCGGCTCCTGCGTGTACGCGCGGCCCTCGGGGTGGAACACGTGGTAGCCGCACGCGCCGAGCGAGCGCGAGGCCCAGCGATCGATCACGTCGATGCGCAGCGGGTGGTGCACACCGAGGTGCGCGTGCAGCGAGCGCGGCGGTGCCCACGCACGGAAGCGCACGCCCGCCGCGCCTTCTCCCGAGCGGCCCGTCGCGCGCATCGGCAGGACGTGCCCGTTCACGAGCACCGCGTGCCGCTCGGGCACGAGCCCCTCGGCGCGCACCTCGATGCGCTCGACGGAGCTGTCGACGTAGCGCGAGGTCCCGCCGCCACTCGGCTCCTCCCCGAGCACGGGCCACGGCTCGAGCGCGTTGCGCACCTCGACGAGCACGTCGCCCGCCTCGAGCCGACCTGCCACGGGACAGCGGAGCTCGAGGAACGCGCGATAGACCTCGGCCGGCAGCGGGTGATCCGCGCGCTCGAGGAACGCGAGCACGTCCTCCACGTCGCGCCAGAGGAAGGTCGGCAGGAGGAAGCGATCGTGGAGCGAGGTGCCCCAGCGCACGAGGGGCCGCGCGTACGGCTCGCGCGCGAGCACGGCCACGAGTGTGCGCACGAGCTCCGCCTGCGCGCTCATCATGCGCGGGTGCGGCGGCATCTCGAACGCGCGGAGCTCGATCACGCCCTGGCGGCCATGCGGGGTGCGCCAGTCGAAGAGCTTGTCGATGCAGATCTCGGCCCGGTGCGTGTTGCCCGTGAGGTCCACGAGGAGATCGCGGAAGAGCACGTCCGCGAGCCACGGCGGCGCTTGGCCCGGCTCGGTCGCGAAGGCCCGCGCGAGCGCGATCTCGAGCTCGTAGAGCGAGTCGTGCCGCGCCTCGTCGACGCGCGGCGCCTGCGAGGTCGGGCCCACGAAGAGGCCGCTGAAGAGGTACGAGAGGCTCGGGTGGTGCTGCACGAACGTCACGAGGCTCGCGAGCAGGCGAGGGTCGCGGACGAACGGGCTCTCTCGTGCGGTCGGCCCACCGAGCGTGATGTGGTTGCCGCCGCCGCTTCCCGCCTGACGTCCGTCGAGGAGGTACTTCTCGGCGTGCAGGCCCGTCTCGAGCGCGGCCTCGAAGACCTGCGCGACGAGGCGCTCGTGCGCCTCGAAGCTCGCCACCGGCGGGAGGTTCACCTCGATCACCCCGGGATCCGGGGCGATCGTGAAGCTCGCGAGCTCGGGGCCCGAGGGCGCGTAGCCCTCGAGCAGCACCTCGTGCTCGGTGGACTCGCGGGCCGCGTCGACGACCTCGAGCAGCGCGAGCGCGCGTGCCGCGTTCGGCAGCGGCGGCAGGAACACACAGAGCGCGCCGCCTCGCGGCTCCACGGCGAGCGCGGTCCGGATGCGCGCGTCGATCGGCGGTGCCGGCGGAAGCGGCGCGGGGCGCAGGTGCTCGGGCACGACGCCGCGATCGACCAGCCGCGTCATGCGCGCGTGCTCTTCTTCCGCGCGCAGCCGTGCTGCCACGTCGCCGCGAGGATCGGGCGGATCGATCGGTGGCTCGTCCACCGCGACGACGGCCGCGCCGCCGAGCGAGCGCAGCGGCAGGCGCAGCCCGAGAGGCGCATCGCCCGGCAGGAGATAGAGCCGCGCGCGTCGCGTCTGCCAGCGCTCGCTCTCCCAGCCCGCACCGCGCGGCGCGATCGGGAGCACGAAGCCTGCGGGCTCGGCGAGGCCACGATCGAGGAGGCGCGCGAGGCGGCGGCGCTCCTCGTCGTCGTCGAGCCTCGCGTGTCGCGCGTCGATCTCCTCCGCGAGCTCGTGCTCGGTCTCGATCGCCCAGCGCGGATCCTCGAACACCGCCTCGACGAAGCCCGACAACGACAGCCTGCGCGCGATCTCGTCGGCCAGCGCACGCGCAGCCGGAACGAGCGCCGCATCACCCTTGCCGCGGGCGACACTGGGCTGCGCGTCGTGCGCGACGTCTCGGGCGAGCTCGCGCGCAGCGCGCTCCCGCGCGAGCGTGCGCCAGATCGGTCGACCGTCGCGCCGCGCGATGAGCTCGAGGGCCCAGCGCGGCAGGCTCTCGCCCGGATAGCTCTTGCCCTGTCGCAGGAGCATCGCGCCGCCCGGCTGGATGCGCCCCTGGATCGCGCGCGCGAGCGCGAGGCCCTGTGACCACTTCGTCGAGCCGAGCGCCTCGCCGTTCCACTCGGGGCGCGAGGGATGAAGGCGTGAATTGAACGTCGGCTCACCGCCCATCGTGAGCGTGATGCCCTGCGCGCGGAGCGACGCGTCGGTGACCGCGCCCGCGGCGACGAGCGCTTCCCACTGCGCGTCGGTGAACGGCGCGGTCGGCCGCACCTCGTGGCCCAGGCGCGTGACGCGCGTCGCGAAGGACACGTCGTCCGCGAGCACGCCCGACGTTCCGTCGATGGGCGCGGCGTGGCGCGGGCTCGCCGTGCACGCGAGCGGCACGTGGCCTTCCCCCGTGAGGAGGCCGCTCGTCGCGTCGAACCCGATCCAGCCGGCACCGGGCAGGAACACCTCGGCCCACGCGTGGAGATCCACGACGTCCCGCGTCACGCCCTTGGGCTCGTCCGGCAGCATGCCCTCGTCGGCGAGCTGCACGAGGTAGCCGCTCACGAAGCGCGCCGCGAGGCCGTGCGCGCGCAGGAGCGCGACGAGGAGCACCGCCGAGTCGCGACAGCTGCCGCGGCCCTCGCGGAGGGTCTGCTCCGGCGTGAAGACACCTGCCTCCTCGCGGAGCACGTAGCGCACGCGCTGTGCGACGGTCCGGTTCAGCGCGACGAGCCACGCGATGGTGGGCTCACGCTCGCCTGGCGCCGTCTCGCGACGGAGCGCGTCGAAGCGCTCGCCGTGAAGGAACGCCTCGCCCTCGAGCGTGCGGTACGGCGTGAGCTCGGCCGCGACTGCGCCGTAGTCGAACGGCAAGGTCTCCGCGCTCGGCTGGAGCACGAAGTCGAAGGGGTTCACCGGGTGGATGTCGATCGCGAGCTCGACGGCGATCTCGAGCAGCTCGGTCGCCTCGCCGAAGCGCGCGTGCGCGACGAAGTTGCCGGCCGGATCCTGCTGCCACACGACGTGCGCGTTGCCCGCCGCGCCCGCCTCGACCGTGAGGCCGTAGCGCTCGACGCGTGCACGCGCGTGCGCGGCAGGCCGCAAGCGGATCTGGTGCACACCGAGCACCGCGGGCTTGGGGTAGCGGTAGCTCGATACGTGCTGCACGAAGACGCGCACACCGGCATCGTATCGAGATCGCCGCCGGACCGCGCGTGGATCCCGCGATCTTTCCACGACGAAACACACCGGAAACACGGCACCGGTGCACGTGATCGCGAGCGGCTATGCTGCGCGCCGCATGAGCGAGGTGATCAGCATCCGCGGGCTCGAGAAGAGCTACGGCAAGCACGTGGCGCTCTCGGGCCTCGATCTGAGCGTCGGCAAGGGTGAGGTCTACGGCTTCCTCGGCCGCAACGGCGCCGGCAAGTCCACGACGATCCGCATCCTCATGGGCATCACTCGGCCGACCAAGGGCGAGGTGCGCCTCTTCGGAGAGCGCTTCGATCGCGACGTCGTGCGCCTGCGCCAGCGCATCGGCTACGTCGCGCAGGAGCAGAGCTTCTACGGCTGGATGAACGCAGCGCAGATGGGCCGCTTCGTGCGCGGCTTCTTCCCGACCTGGGACGAGGGCGAGTGGTCGCGCGTGGTCCGCGTGCTCGACGTGCCGCTCGATCGCCGCATCGACGGCTTCTCGGGCGGCATGCGCGTGAAGCTCGCCCTCGCCCTCGCGCTCGCGCACCGGCCGCCGCTGCTCCTGCTCGACGAGCCCACGGCGGGGCTCGATCCCGTCGCGCGCCGCGAGTTCCTCGACATCGTCCGCGCCGAGGCCTCGGGCCGCACCACGTTCTTCTCCACGCACCTCATCGACGAGATCGAGCTCGTCGCCCAGCGCGTGGGCGTGGTCGACGGCGGCAAGACGAAGTTCGAGGGCACGGTCGTCGCGCTCGGCGATCGCGTGCGCCTCTTCGAGAAGGCGATGACCGAGAGCGAGACCGTCGAGGGCGCGCGCGCGCTCTGGCAGCCGCTGCTCGCGGGGCACGGCATCCGCATCGCGCACGCGGAGGCGCGCAGCGGCACGCTCCGCATGATGCTCGAGTGCGCGAATCCCACGCGCTTCGACGCGGTCGAGGCCGACGAGACCTACCGCCGCGCCGAGGGCCCGCCTCTGACCGTGGTCCCGCTGGAAGAGGCGTTCATCGCGATGGTGAGACGCTCGTGATCGCTCGGCTCTGGACGTTGCTCCTCAAGGAGCTGCGGCAGAACACCGTCGTGCTCGCGGTGGCTGCGCTCGGCCTGCCGATCGCGTGGTTCTTCTTCATGCTCGGCGCGTTCGGGGCGGCCGCGACGGTCTCGTACATGGAGATCCACGCGAACTTCCTGCGCTTCGCGTTCGTGCCGTTCGCCTTCGCGGTGGGCAATCGCCTCGTCGTCGCCGAGCTCTACGGCCGCACGCAGCGCTTCCTCGAGGGCCTGCCCATGGGGCGCTTCGAGCCCGCGGTGGTGAAGTGGTCGCTCGGCGCCGCGATCCTCCTCGGGGTCGCGAGCAGCTCGCTCGTCGTGAGCCTCGCGGTGGCCTCGTTCCGCGAGCCCATCGACACCGGCTTCGCCACCTCGCTCGGCGCGCGCACCGTGGTCTTCACGATCACGCTCTGGTCGTTCCTCTTCATGATGGGCCAGCTCGGCAAGCTGCGCGTGCCGCTCTACCTCGTGCTCGGCCTCGCGCTGATCATCCTCGCGAGCACCACCGAGCTCGAGCTCATGCGCTTCGGTCCGTTCGCGCTCGTCGGGCAGGACCTCGCGCTCTCTCGTGCCGGTGTGCCGTGGGCCGAGGCGCTCACCTCGCTCGCGATCGCGGCGGGCTGCCTCGGCGTGACGGTCGCGCTCGCGTTCGTGCGCGAGGGCGGCGTGCAGGAGACGCTGAGCAAGCCGATGAGCTCGCGCGAGCGCGCGATGGTCGGCATCGCGACCTGCACCATCCTCATCGTGTGGACGGGCCTCCAGCCCGAGGCCGAGCCGATGCCCTACCAGATGAGCGGCGAGCACGTCCTGCGCGCGCGCTCGGTGCCGCTCGTGATCGGCTACGGCTCCGAGGCGGGCCGCGCCGACGCCGAGCGTCTGCTCGCGCGCCTCGAGCCCTCGCTCGTCGCGCTGATGCCTGCGATGGGCTGGACCGCGCTGCCCGAGGCGCGCGTCGTGCTCCGCGGCAGCCTCGATGGCCGCACCTTCGAGAACGCGGGCCTGCGCGCAGGCGACGGTGCGCTCGTGCGCGCGAACTTCCGCGAGACCGCGAGCCCCGACCTCGAGGGCCTCGAGGCCGCGCTCGTGCGAGGCCTGCTCGACGACCGCACGAACCACCGCGCGCACTTCGAGCCGCAGGCCTGGGTGCGCTCGGGCTTCCCGCTCTTCTGGGCCCACTGTGGTCCGCATCGCGCTCCGCCCACTGCGCCGAGCGCGCCCTGCACCCTCTCGCCCTCTCGCCGCGCCCTCGCGCAGCTCGCGCTCCACGCGACGCCCACCGGCGGCCGCGGCGTCGACCGCGCCCGCATCGCCGCGTGGAGCCGCCTCCGCGAGCAGGAGAACGATCGCGTCGCCGAGAGCCTCGCGGGCACTGGCATGGTCACGCTCGCGCGTCTCACGAACGGCGCGGGCCCCGCGCAGCTGGCGAACGCGCTCTTCTCGCGCTGGGCCACGGACGACTCGCGCGTCGTGCTCGGCACGCTGCTGTCTCCGCTTCCGTCTCGCATGCGCGACGCGACCGGCGTCGAGCTCGACGCGTTCCACGCGGACTGGCAGGCCGATCTCGCGCGCGATCGCAGCGCGCCCGAGGTCGCCGCGCTCCTCGGCCACGTCTCGCCGCGCCCCACCGCGACGTTCACGATCGCCGCGCGCGAGGGCAGCCTGCGCACGCTCGTCTTCGACGTGACGGTGCCGTGGGCGCGGACCGAGGGCGTGGTCATCACGGTGCTCACGCGCGTGCTCGCGCCCTTCGACACGATCGTCGAGGCGCCCGATCTCCGCCGCGATCAGTTCGTGCTCGCCGCGCCCACGGAACAAGCGCCGCCGGGCGCGCCCGTGACCCGACACATCGAGCTCACCGGCCGCGTGTCGGCCGGCGATCGCATCCTCGCCATCGTGGAGGTCGAGGACCCCGCGAGCGGGCTGGGCGCTCCCACGCGACTCCTCGCCGAGAGGAGGGTCGTCGAATGAGGGCCTTCGTCACGCTGACCCGGAAGGAGCTGCGCGCGCTCTTCCCGCTCGGCATCCTCGGCTTCGCGCTCATCAGCGGCGATCTCATCTCGCGGCCGATCACCGAGCGCATCGACGAGAACACCTACGATCACGTCGCGGGCATCTCGCCCGGCGAGGGAGGCTTCCTCGCCTTCATCTTCTGGATCCTCTCGTTCTTCGTCGCGTACGCGGCGTTCCCGCGCGAGCACGACGAAAAGACGATCGAGATGCTCTACGCGCTGCCGGTGCGCCGCAGCGGCATCTTCTTCGCGAAGGTCCTCGCGGGGATGATCACGCTCACGGGCGTCGCGTTCATGGGCCAGTGCACGAACTTCGTGCTGCAGGCCCTGAACCCCAACAGCATCGACGGCCACCAGTTCCACCTCGCGCTCGTGCTCCGCGTCGCGACGCTCCACGCCGTGGTCGCGTGCGTGCTCTACCTGCACGGCCTCTTCGCCTCGATCTTCCGCATGTTCGGCGTCCTGCCGTACACGCTGCTCTGGTTCGCGCTCCTGCTCGTGCAGGAGCTCGTGCCGAGCCTCGCGTGGCTCAACCCCGCCGCGATCGTGACCTTCGAGTACGTCGGCGAGACGCTCGTCGTGCCGTGGTGGCCCGTCGCGTTCCACGGCGGGCTCGGGCTCTTCGTCGGCGTGATCGCCTACGCCGGCTGGATGGGCCCGATGGACAAGCTGCGCGAGACCTTCGCGGGCCGCTCCACGCTCGCGATCGTGAGCTTCGGCGCGGGTACGTTCACGGTGCTCGCGTGCGGCTTCGGCATGATGATCTACTGGGTCGCGGTGACCTACACGGGCCGCCCTCCGCCGGCGGATCCGAGCGCGCCCACGCCCGTCGTCGAGCGCACGTTCGCGACCTCCGAAGCGCGCTCCGAGCACTATGCGTTCGTCTACCCCGGCGGCCTCGAGGAGCCGGTGCTGCGCCTGCTCGGTCGCGCGGACGACGTGCTCGAGAGCGAGATCGCGCTCGTCGGCGCGAGCCGCGCGCCCTTCATCACCGTCGATCTCGCGGAAGAGAGCGGCCACCACGAGGGCATCGCCGCCGGCACGCGCATCCGCATGGGCGCGAGCGGCCAGGCGGACTGGCGCCTGCTCCACGTGCTCGCGCACGAGAGCGCGCACGTGCTCCAGAACGAGATCTCGGGTCGCTACCTGATGGATCACGGCGGCACCACGCGCTTCCTCATCGAGGGCGGCGCCGAGTGGGTCGCGTTCGAGACGATGACGCGCGCGGCGGGCGGCTCGAGCGCCGCGCCCATCGTCACGTCGATCACGGACGACGAGCGCCGCGAGGACGAGGAGCTCCGCCGCTTCTCGCGCATCGTCGCGACGCTCGCGTGGGAGCGTCACCGCATGCGCGTCGAGGACACCTTCGACGACGGCAGCTTCCGCGCGCGCTGGGACACGACGCTCGCGTACCCGTACGGCGAGACCTTCGCCGAGGCGATCGCGCGCGCGTGCGGTGACCAGGCGGTGGGCGCCACGTTCCGCACGTTCGGTCGCGAGGGCGCGCCGCAGGACGCAGCGGGCGAGGCCCTCTACCGCGACGCCTTCGGCTCGATCGGCTGCGACTACGAGGCCGTGCTCGCCGCGCACGACGCGCTCATGACCGAGACCGCCGAGCGCGAGCGCGCCTTCCTCGACACCGTGCCGCGACTCTCCGGCGGCGTCGTCGGCCTGGACGGCGCGATGGTCGTGATCGAGGCCACGCTCGATCGCGCCCCGCTCGCGCACGAGGAGTACGTGGTGCGCATCCGCAACGACGCCGGCGCGCCCGACACCGAGGTGCGTGCATTCCACGGCGAGCTCGTCGAAGGCACCGGCATCGAGGGCGCGCCTCGCCGCATCCGCTTCCTCGTCCCGCGCCTCGCCATCACCGGCGCGCGCTTCGACTTCCTCCTCTCCCTCGACGTCGACCCTCGCGCCTTCCCCTACAGCGAAGAGTGGCAGTCCGCCTCCCCTCCCTGACGCTCGACCCGGCCGACTCAGAGTTATCGGTCGGGGCGCCCTGCGGCGGGGGCGCTCGAGCCCCCGAGCGCGCGCTGAATGGCGCGCAGAAACTCAGCGCGAGCGGGCGCGGGGCAGCTCGACGCGGAAGGTCGCGCCGCGGCCGAGGGTGCTCGTGACGGTGACGGTGCCGCGCATGCGCTCGACGAGGTGCTTCACGATGGCGAGGCCCAGGCCGGTGCCGGCCGTCGTGGCCTCGGTGCGCGTGCGGCCCTCGTCCACGCGGTAGAAGCGCTCGAAGATGCGCTGGTGGTGCTCCGGGGCGATGCCGCGGCCGCGATCGCGCACCTCGATGCGCGCCGTCCTCACGACACCCTGCACTGCGATCGAGACCTGCCCGCGCGGCTTGCTGTGCTTGATCGCGTTCTCGACGAGGTTCGTCAGCACCTGCTCGGTGGCGACCGCGTTCGCCTCGGCGCGCACCGCGCGCGAGGGCGCCTCGATCTGCAGCCGCACGCCCCGCTCGGCCGCGAACGGACCGAGCGCGGTCGTCACGTGCGTCGCGATCGCGCGCAGATCGACGATCGCGCTCGGAAGCGGCTCCTCGCTCGACTCCGCGCGCGCCAGGAGCGCGAGATCTTCGGCGAGGCGCTGCAGGCGCTTGGTCTGCCGCAGGATCGCGTCGACGAACTTCGCGGTCGTCGCAGGCTCGGCGAGCGCGCCGTCGGCCCGGTGCTGATCGGCCAGTGTCTCGGCGAAGCCGCGGATCGAGGTGAGCGGCGTGCGCAGCTCGTGGCTCGCGTTCGCGACGAAGTCGCGCCGCATGCGATCCGCGTCCTTGAGCGGCGTCACGTCGTGCAGCACCGCCACCGCGCCCGTGCGCTTGGGGAGCGGCGAGATCGATGCGTGGAACACGCGCATGCGGCCGCGAACGCTGGCCTCGATCTCAACCTCGGTCGCGCGCGCCTTCTTGCGCGCGTCGCGCATCGCCTCGCGCAGCCGCTCGTTCTTGATCACGTTCTTCGCGCGCTTGCCGCGCACGTCTTCGGACGTGAGCGCGTCGAGCGCGCGGTTGGTGAGCGCGATGCGCCCGTCCTGATCGACGACGAGCACCGCCTCGACCATCGCGTCGAGGACGGCACGAAGCCACGTGCCGTCAGGCGGCGGACGGATCGACTCGCGACGCGACATGGAGGTGATGGTGCACGAACGACGCGTCCGGAGCAGCCGTCACGGAGCAGCCGCCACGCGCCCACGCCTCGCGGCGCGCCGCGGGCTCAGCCCTTGGCCATCTCTTCGCGCTTCTTGAGATCCTCGAGCGCGGCCTCGAGCTCGGCCATCTCGGCCTCGCTCATCTCTTCTTCGGCCTTCGTCTCCTCGACGCGGGCCTTGGCCGCGGGCGCCGTGGCCGCCGGGATCATGCCCATCTCGCGCTTGAGCGCCTCGAGGTCCGCGTCCGCGCCCGCCGTCATCTCGAGGCGCGCGAACTTGTTCTTGAGGATGTCGCCCGAGTACTCCTCGGAGAGCTCGCTCTGGGCCTCCACCTCGGCCTCGCGCTGCTCGATCTTCTGCTCCATCCGGCTGAACGCGTCGAACGCGCTCGTGTCGGAGAGCTTGCCCATGGCCTTCTGGATCTCCTCCATGGCCTTCGCGCGGTTGTTGCGCGCGATGAGGAGGTCCTTCTTGCGCTTGGCCTCGCCGATCTTGTTGTTCAGCGCCTGGAGCGCGAGCTTCACCTGGTTGACGGCCTGGCTCTGCTTCTTGAACTGATCCTCGTAGCCGGCCGCGAGCTGCTCGTGCTCCTTCTTGCGCATGAGCGCTTCTTTGGCGAGCTCGTCGTCGCCCGCGCGCACCGCAAGCATGGCCTTCTTGTGCCACTCGTCCGTGACGGCCTTCTCGGCCTGCCACTGGCGCTCGAGGCGCTTCTGATCGGCGATCGCGACGGCGACCTGCTTCTTCACCTCGACCAGCTGCGCGTTCATGTCGAGGATGATCTGGTTGAGCATCTTCTCGGGGTCTTCCGACTTCGAGATGAGGTCGTTCAGGTTGCTCTTGATGAGCGTCGCGAGGCGGCCGAAGAAGCCCATGATCGTCGTTCCCTCCGAAGTGATGCCCGAAACTCGTGTGCGCGGTGCCGGTGGCGTGGCGAGGTGGCGAGGAGCCGCGCTCGGCTCACGCAGACGCGGGCGGCGTGGACGCGCGGCTGCTGAACTTGGCGATGCGGTCGTAGTGCTTCGCGAGCGCCATCGAGAAGTCGTCGAGCGTGCCGACGAGCTCGGAGTAGTCGAGGTCCTCGAGGCGCATCGCCGAGGTGAGCAGCACCTTGCCGCCCGCGTCCGACTTCGCGACGCCGTACGCGCCGTGGAGCATGTCGCTCGCGTTGAGCTCGAGCAGCATCGCGAAGAGCTCCTCGCGGCGCGAGGCGTCGATCGACGCGAGGTCGATCACGTTCACGCGGAAGAGCACGATGTCGCCCGAGAGGCGCACCACGATGTTCTCCCTCGCGCCGCTCCGATCCTGCACGAGCCAGGTGCTCTCCTCGAGCTCTCGGAAGGGGTAGGGACTCTTGGCGAGGTAGGCCTCGACGTCTTCGCGGGTACGCATGCGGGGAGGTTACTCGATCGTGAGGGGGGGTTGGGGCCACAACGCGAGAGCGGGGGAGCGCATTCCGTCCTCGCACGATCGGGATTCGTCACGAGCTCTCGTCAGGCCACGGCTGCCGGAAGGGCCGCTCGGTCCCTCGGGACGCTACGGGCGCGAGTGACCCGGTGCGAGCACGTCGAGGCGCGCCCGTGCAGGCACCTCGACCGCGCCGAGCGTGATCGGGTCCGCGCTCCCGCTCTCCTCGAGCGCCACGACGAACACGCGCTGCCCTTCGCGCATGACGCGCAGCGACACGCCCGGCTGCCCCGGCCACCAGCAGCGCGCGCTGATGAGCGCGGCTGGCGTGTCGGGCGCGTGCTGACACACGCCCGGTTGCGTGCCGAGCGAGCTCACGATCCGCCCGTTCTGGTCGCAGATCCGCACGAGCGAGAGCTCCGTCGTCGGGGCCACGGGCGGTCCATCCGTGCTGCCCGCGGCCGCATCGGCCGCGACGCGCTCCTCGGCGTCGTCCGACACGAAGCGGAGCGCGAGCACGCAGCGATCGACGCCCGCCTCGGTGCTGCTCGGGGCGGCTTCCGTGCTCGCGCCGCCGCAGCCCGCAGCGAGGGCCATCGCGATCGCGATCAGAGAGCCACGCATCGTCCTCAGCCTCCGTCCACGCGGATGTGCCGCAAGATCACGCCGCCGGCGCCCACGACGAAGACGTAGCGCTCGATGCTCCGCACCGCGCGGAGGCTCACACCGCCCACGTCGAGATCGACGGGCGCCCAGGTTCCATCGTCGCCTCGGCTGAACGCGGTGCCCATGTCGCCCACCGCGAGGAGATGTCCGTCGGGCCCACGACCGATGCCGTTGAGCATCGGCGAGCCCGGCGTGTGGTGCTCCGTGATGCAGGAGCCGTCCGGCTCGATGCGCACGATCGCGCCGGCCTCGCCCACCGCGAACGCGGGGCCGCTCGGGTCCTCGCGGATCACGCCGCGCAGGCCGAAGCTCACGCCACAAGAGACGACCCGCGAGCCGTTCGCGCCGAGGCTCACGATCGCGCCGTTGTCTCCGACGGCGATGGCGTTGGTCGGATCGCCCGTGACGGCCGCGAGATCACCGAGGTCGGCGATGCGCGTCGGCACGAGCGAGCTCGGCGTGCCACGCACCACCGTGCCCTCGGCTCCGACCGCCAGCAGCGCGCCTTCGCGCGCGACCACGCCGCGGAGCGCGTTCTCGGTGGGCGAGGGCACGACCTCGGCGCTGTCGAAGCGCAGGCGCACGATGGTGCCGCCGTCGCCGACCGCGACGAGCGAGCCGTCACCGAGGCGCGCCACCGAGCCCAGGCCCGCTTCGACGGGCGCCTGATCGAGGACGAGCCCGTCCTCGTGCTCGCGGATGAGCTTGCCCCAGTCACCCACGGCGACGAGCGCGCCGCCCACGTCCGCGATGTCGCGCAAGGAGGCGATCGGGCCTGCGACCCGCGTCTCGACGTGATCGCTCACCACGACCGAGAGCCGGCCGCTCGTGCCGACGATCCACGTCGCCTCGTCGGCCGCGCCCGAGACGCCCGTGAGCACACCGTCGAAGCCCGTCTCGAGCTTCACGCTGCGCAGGCCCGACACGAGGCGCACCTCGCCGTCGGCGCCGACGACGACCGTGCGGCCGTGATCGCAGCTGATCGACGTGAACATCGCGCGGCTCTCGGGCTCGAGGCGCACGGGCCGCCAGCCCTCGCGCATCTGCCTCAAGAGCACGCCCTCGTCGCCGCCGACGTACAGATCCTCGTCGCATCCGCCCACGGCGCGCAGCGTCTGGCTCGTCGGAGCCTGGAGCAGGGTGGGGTGTCCGTCGGTGATGCGGATCACGGTGCCGGCCTCACCCACCACCGTCGCGACGCCGTTGCGCGCGACGATGCCGAGCAGATCGGGCGTGCCCTCCACGGGCACCGAGAGCACGCGATCTCCGAGCAAGCGCACGATCGCGCCGTCGTCGCCGACCGCGATCTCTTCCGTCGCCGACACGGTCGCGACCGCGCGCAGGTTCGCGGTGGTGCCTGCGTCGATCGCGCGCGCGCCGTCCGACGCGAGCCGCACGAGCGTGCCGTCCTCGCCGACGACGAGGGCGTCCTCCGCGCCCGTCCACGCGATGCCGTAGAGGCTGCGATCGGTCCCCGTACGCCACGTCAGGAGCAGTCCGTTCACGAGGTGCGCGGCCTGGCCGTTGTTGCCGACCATGCCGACGATGCCCGGGCCTGCGGTCGAGACGCCGTTCCACTGCGGCATCACGCGCGGGCGAGGGTTGAGGAAGCCCCAGCCGTCGCTCGCACCACCAGGCCGGAGCGCGTGCGTCGTCGGCGGGCGTGGCTCGGGCAGCGCGAGCGCATCGGGCTCTGGCTCGGGGAGCGGCTCGTCGTCGGGTCCGAGCACCATCCACGCGAAGAGGCCCGCGGCGAGGATGCCCATGCCGCCGAGCACGAAGGGCATGACGTTCTTGTTCTGGTTCCCCACCACGGCGCTCGTCTCCGGATCCGGTTCGTCGTCTTCGATCGGTCGAGGCGCGTGCGGCCCCGCGTTCCGCATGCGCGCGGACTCGATGGCCGTCGCAGGCTGCGTCTTGTCGTGCCCGGAGCTCGCGCCCGTGCGCGGGCCGCTGTCGAGCACCGCGGGCAGCTCGCGCGAGGGCGGCGGCGCATCGATGAGCGCCGGCGGCTCGTCGCGCGTGGTGAACGGCGCGAGGGCCTCGCGCACGTCGCGCATCGTGCCCGGTCGATCGTGCGCGGCCTTGCTCATCATGCGATCGAGCAGGATCTCGAGCTCCGCGGGCACGTCGCGGCGCCACGTCGAGATCGAGGGCGGCGGCTCGGTGCAGATCTTCACGACGAGCATCGGGTAGCTGTCGTCGTCGAACGGGTGATGCCCCGTCAGCATGCGAAAGCCCATCACGCCGAGGGCGTAGACGTCGGCGCGGAGATCGATCTCCTTGCGCCCCTGCGCCTGCTCGGGGGCCATGTAGTACGGCGTGCCGACGGTGGTGCCGGTGCGTGTGCGCGCATCGACGGGCGCGCCCGCGTAGCGCGCGACGCCGAAGTCCATGACCTTGATGCGCTCCTTGCCCACGGTCTCGTCGAGCAGGAACACGTTCTCGGGCTTGAGGTCGCGGTGGATGATCCCCTTGTCGTGCGCGACCGCGAGGCCATCGGCGACCTCCGCGAGGATGCGCGCGACGCGGCCGACCGACATCGGTCCCTGCTCGCGCAGCGCGCGCGACAGGTCGCGCCCGGTGAGCAGCTCGAGCACGAGGTAGTGGCGACCGTCGGGCAGCGAGCCCGAGTCGTAGACCTCGATCACGTTCGGGTGCGCGATGGCGCTGATCGCGTGCGCCTCGCGGCGGAAGCGCGCCTCGATCTCCTCGTCGTTCGCGAGGTACGCGTGGAGCGACTTCACCGCCACGCGGCGCTGCCGCACGGTGTCCTCCGCCTCGTACACCACGCCCATGCCGCCCTCGGCGAGGCGGCGCGTCACGCGGTAGCGGCCCTCGAGGGTCTGCCCGACGAGCGAGACCTCCGGAGGCAGGCTCGTCAGCGGGTGCGAGCTCCCCGCGTCGATGTTCGTGTGCTCGGCCAACGCCGGGAGGATACGCGACCGAGCGGGCACGCGCGCGTCGTCGGGTTGGGCGTGGGCGGAAGCAGCGGCCGGACCTCAAGGATCGCGAGGGACCGCCCGAAGAGTTCCCCGTGGGCCCTGCACCTCTGCCCAGCGTGCTCGTCGTCGAGCAGTCGGCTCTCCGCGCTGAGGAGCCGGCTCCCACCGCCGACGAGTCGGCTCCCACCCATGCACGGGAGCCGTCGCCGCCCATGGGCGCCGGGACGTGACGCGCGCCAAGGCATCGCCAGCGTCGGTGAGAGGCGCCACCCTCGTTCTCGCGGTCGGGCTCGCCGTCTCCTGGCTCGCCACGTCGACCTTGGAGAGCAGCAACCAGGCCGAGGCCGACGCCTCGCTCCGCGAGCTGGCCGGGCGAACCACGACGCACCTCCGCGAGCGCATGCGCCGCTACGAGTACGGCCTGCGTGGGGCGCGCGGCACCGTGCTCACGGCTGGTGCGGACGCGCTGACGCGAGAGCAGTTCCGCGTCTACGAGCGCTCTCGCGACATGGACACGGAGTTCCCGGGAGCACGAGGCATCGGCTTCGTGCGGCGGGTACCGCTCGAGCGAGAAGCAGCATTCGTCGCTGCCGCGCAGCGGGACCACGGGCCGTCGTTCGGCATTCGCATGCTCGCGCCTCACGGCGACACGCGGTTCGTGATCCTGTTCGTCGAGCCCGCCTCTCGAAACGAACAGGCGGTCGGACTCGACATCGCCTCCGAGCGCCACCGCCGCGAGGCCGCACTGCGCGCCCTCCACACCGGCGAGGTCTCGCTCACCGCACCGATCACCCTCGTCCAGGCGACGGAACATCCACGACAGGCCTTCCTGCTCCTGCTCCCCGTGTACGAAGGTGGCGCCACTCCGGAGACGGAAGCCGAGCGCATCGCGCGATCCCCAGGATGGGTCTACTCGCCGCTGGTCATGGACGAGGTCCTGGCGGACCTCGATCTGGACGACGGCAGGGTCGGTCTCCGGCTGCGCGACGCGGGCGCGGGCGCAGCCCCCTTCTTCGAGTCGCCGAACACGGGCCCAGTGGTCGATCCCCGGCTCGTGAGGCGGACACGACTGCCACTCTGTGGACGCGTGTGGGACGTGGAGATCTGGGCGACACCGGCATTCCTCCCGCCCCTTCATCAGTTCCCACCCGCCGCAGCGGCCGGCCTCGGTCTCTGCATCGCACTCCTTCTCTCGGCGCTCACGTTCCTCTTCTTCCAGCATCGCGAACGAGGTCTGCTGCTCGCGGCGGAGCAGGCGCGTCGCGCTCAGATCGTGCGCAACTCGCACGAAGCCATCGTCGTCACGAGCCTCGACGGCGTCGTCACCGACTGGAACGAAGGCGCGACTCGCCTCTTCGGCTACGACGCCTCCGAGGCGATCGGCCAGTCGATGACGTCTCTCGTCGTGCCGGAGTCGGCGTGGGAGGAGCACCGGGCGCAGCTCGAGGGCCTGCGCGGCGAGGGGAGTGTCATCGACGTCGAGACGCTCCGCCGTGCCAAGGGCGGCGCGCCGCGCGAGATCTCGCTCTCGCTCTCGCCGGTCCGCGACCAACACGGCACGTGCGTGGGCGCCGGCTTCTTCATGCGCGACATCGCGCCTGCACGTCGCACCGCCCGCGAGCTCGAGCGTCAGGTGCACGAGCACACCCGCATGCACGCCGAGGCGCGCCACGACCTCGAGACCCTGCTCGATGCCGTGCCGTCGGTCGTCGGATACTGGGACGTGGGCCTCGTCAACCGGGTCGCGAATCGACCCTACGCCGCGATGCACGGCCTCGATCCCTCGCGCGTGACCGGACGTCACATGCGGGATCTCCTCGGCGCCGAGGCCTTCGAGCGAGACCGAGGCCACTTCGAGACCGCCCTGCGCGGCGAGCCGACCCATTTCCGCCGAAGCCTCCGGCGCCCCGACGGCTCCGAGCGTCACTCCCTCGTCTACCTGGTGCCCGACCTCCAGGACGGTCGAGTGCAGGGCTTCTACGACATCGAGCACGACGTGACGGACCTGACGCTCGCGCGGACGGAGCACGCAGCGGCCGTGCGCGAGAACGAGGCCCTTCTCCGCACGCTGCACCATCACAGTCTCGTCTCGATCACCGACCGCGCAGGGCGCATTCTCGAAGCCAACGAGAAGTTCTGCGCGACCTCGGGGTACGCGCGCGAGGAGCTCGTCCACCGCACGCACCGAGTCGTCAACTCGGGGATTCATCCCCCCGACTTCTGGTCGAAGATGTGGACGACGATCTCGGCCGGACAGACGTGGCGCGGTGAGGTGTGCAATCGCGCCAAGGACGGCTCGCTCTACTGGGTGGACAGCACGATCACTCCGCTCCTCGACGAGTCGGGCAGCGTCGAGCGCTACATCTCCGTGCGCACCGACATCACGGCGGCCAAGCGCACCGAGGCGCGACTGCGCGAGAGCGAGGCGTTCCTGGACCGGGCCAGTCGCGCGGCGGGGGTCGGTGCGTGGCAGCTCGACCTCGAGACCGAGGAAGTCTGGTGGTCGGAGGAGCTGCACCGCATTCACGAGGTCGAGCCCGGGTTTCGCCCGAACCTGTCGAGCGGCCTCGCCTTCTATTCGAAGGAGTCACGTCCCGTCGTCTCGGCGGCCATCGCGCAAGCGAAGGAGACGGGTCGAGCCTCGAGCTCACGCTCGTCACGGCCAAAGGGCGAACGGTCTGGGTGCGCACGGTGGGTGAGGTCCAGACGGCCGGCGGCCGGGCGGTCCGCCTCGTGGGCGCGGTCCAGGACATCACCGATCGCAAGCAGGCGGAGATCGCGCTCGTCACGACGCACGAACGCTTCACCCTCGCCAGCAGCGCCGCGGGAATCGGTGTCTGGGACTACGATCTCGAGGCAGAGAGCCTGACCTGGGACGACCAGATGTACGCGCTCTACGCGTGCCCGCGCTCGGGCCCGAAGGAGCCGTATTCCACTTGGGCGCGCAGGCTGCACCCCGAGGACCGGGAGCGGTCCGAGCGAGAGCTCCACGCGGCCATCGCCAGCGAGCAACGGTTCGACACCTCGTTCCGGATCGTCCGGCCGGATGGGGACGTGCGGCACATCAAGGCGACGGCAGAGGTGCACCGTGACGCGAACGGCGTACCGCCAGGCGACTCCCCTCCTCATCCACGACGAGGAGGAGGTGGCGACTCGCGCCGCCGAGCTCACCCTCTCTCTCGGCCGACCCGTGGTCGGTGGAGAGGTCTTCACGGAGGGCTCGACGATGCACGAGCCCCGCGAGTGGACCTACGTCCGCAAGGACTGGCTCTCGCGTCGTGGTCTCCCTGGTGGTCACACCGATGAAGACGGACGACGGTCACATCGCCGGATACGTCGGGGTCGCGCACGACGTGACGCGGCAGAAAGAGATCGAGAGCTCGCTCCGCGAGGCGGCGCGCGCCGCGGAGAGCGCCAATCTCGCGAAGAGTCAGTTCCTCGCGAACATGAGCCACGAGATCCGAACGCCGATGAACGCCGTGATCGGTCTCTCGCACATCCTCGGTGAGACTCCCCTCGACGCCAATCAGGCATCCTGTCTCTCGAAGCTGACGACGGCCGGCAACGCGCTCCGCGCGCTGATCGACGACATCCTGGATCTCAGCAAGATCGAGGCGGGCGAGCTCCGCATCGAAGAGGCAGCCTTCGATCTCCAGGAGCTCGTGCGCGAGGTCGACGACGTGATGCAGGTTCCCGCGGACGCCAAGGGGATCCAGCTCACGACGGTGTGGTGCGAGGCGCCCCCTCGCGTGGTCCGCGGCGACGCCCACCGACTCCGACAGATCCTCGTGAACCTGCTCTCCAATGCGATCAAGTTCACCGAGCACGGCGGAGTCCAGCTCCGCCTCGAGCGCGTCGGGCCGCCGTCGCACGGCCCGGGATCCGAGCGACTCCGCTTCACCGTGCGCGACAGCGGCATCGGCATCCCTCTCGAACAACAAGCGCGCTTGTTCCAGCCGTTCGCACAGGCCGACTCGAGCACCACCCGGCGGTTCGGTGGCACGGGTCTCGGCCTCTCCATCGTGAAGCGCCTGGTCTCGCTCATGGGAGGAGACGTGGGGCTCTCGAGCGCGCCCGGGGTGGGCAGTGCGTTCTGGGTGGAGCTCGAGCTCGCGACCGGGCAGGACTCGGAGATCGAGACTCCGGTCCGGCAGACGCTCGCGAAGATCCTCACCGGGGTTCGTGTCCTCGTCGTCGACGACAGCGACGTCAATCGCGAGGTCGCCTCGCGGACCCTCGCGCTCCAGGGGGCGGTCGCATCCGTGGCCTGCCATGGACGAGAGGCCGTCGAGATCCTCGCGCGCTCCCCGGATGCGTTCGACATCGTCCTCATGGACGTCCAGATGCCGGTGATGGACGGCCCCGACGCGACGCGGCGCATCCGTGGCGAGCTCGGGCTCACACTGCCCATCCTCGCGCTGAGCGCCGGGACACTCGAGAGCGAGACGGCGCTCGCGCTCGAGGCCGGCATGGATGGCTTCGTGTCCAAGCCGTTCTATCCGGCCGAGCTGGCCGAGCGCATCGACCGTCTGGTCCGTCGCGTGCCGGCCGAAACGAGGCCGGGCTCGCCGCCCGCTGCCACCTGATCACCGCGCGCCGTCGCGCTCGCCCGGGCGATAGCCATCGAGAAGGCCCGTGGCGACGAGGGCCTCGGCCACCGCACGGCCGTCGGCGTAGCGCTCGGTGGGCTCGCGCGAGAGGGAGAGTCGCACGACCTCGGCGAGCGCCGCGGGGATCTCCGGGACGAGCTCGCGCACGTCGCGGGGATCGAGGCTGATCCGGGCCAGCAGGAGCGCGCGCGCGTCCTCGGCGGCAAAGGGCAGTGCGCCGGTGAGCAGCTGGAAGAGCACGACGCCGAGCGCGTAGACGTCCGCGCGGGGAGTCGCCTTGTCTCCGAGGAGGAGCTCGGGCGCGAGGTACTGCGGCGTGCCGAGCACGCCAGTCTGGGTCAGCCCGGTCTCGACCGCGCTCGCGACGCGCGCAATGCCGAAGTCGAGGACCTTCGCGTGGTCGGGCTCGTCTCCGGCCCGCGTCATGAAGACGTTCTCGGGCTTGATGTCGCGGTGCACGATCCCGCGGCCGTGGGCCTCGGCCAGCGCGCGCGCGACCTGCGTCGCGATCCACACGACGCGCGCGGGCGGCAGCGGCGCCTCTCGGGGAAGGAGCGCCGACAGGGGCTCGCCGCGCAAGAGCTCCATCGCGTAGTAGGAGATGCCGTCCTCGGTCGCGCCGAAGTCATAGATGCGAACCGTGTTCGGGTGCGTGAGCTCGGTGGTCGCGCGCACCTCGCGCTCGAAGCGCGCGACCGCGACGGGGTCTTGCTGGTCGGTGCGCAGCACCTTGAGCGCCACGTCGCGCTTGAGGGTCGCGTCCCACGCGGACCAGACCTCGCCCATGCCGCCACGGCCGATGCGCGTCCGCACGCGATAGCGCCCGACGGTGCGAGACTCGAACACCTCGCGACGCATCGCCCAGAGCCAGTGGGCGGCCAGCACGAGCACGGCGATTCCGCTGCCGTGGATCGCCGCGATCGTGAGCAGGTGCACGAGGGCGGGCGGCGCGAGCATCGCCTCCCGATCGCCGTAGCTCAGCGCCCACGCCAGGTAGAAGACCGGGAAGACGAGCGTGGAATAGACGCCGGTCCCGATCGCACGCCGGTAGTGCTGGGGCACGAAGGGGTATCCACACGACACGAGCAAGAGGCCCGACACATACGGGCTCTGGAGCATGCCAGTCGCCATGACCGAGAGGGCCATGCCCGTCGTGAGCAGCACGGGCGCGAGCATCACCCAGTGGCCGAGCTCTCGCGCGGAGAGCTCGGCGCGCCGCGTGCGGAGCGCCGCGACGAAGAGGATGGGTGAGACGATGAGGCGGATCGCGAGGATCGCCTCGAGGGGAAAGCTCGGGTCGATGGCGTGGAAGAGGAAGTCCATCGCCGAGAAGCCCGGCACGAGCACCGCGGCGATGGCGTACGCGATCGACATGCGGCGTCGGTTGATCTGCTGCTCCTCGTGCGAGGCGACCCGGAGCATCGCGCCGAGCACGCGGTCGCGGCTCCCGCCACTGCCCGAGCCGCTCGCGTCGCTGCCCTGCTCGGGAGCCGAGTCCCCTTCGCGCAGCGTCTCGGACTCTCCGCGCTGCGACGCAGGCACCGGCGCTGGCTTCTCGTCGGACATCGGCGCACGCGTCATACGTCACGACGCGGCGCGGTGCGACTCTCCGCCAGGGGACCGGCGCCGGATCTGCCGCGCCCGTCGCTGCGCGCGCGGCGGCTCCGAGCCCGCCCCGGAACGTGCGAGAGTGGGCGCCATGCAACGGTGGATGTCGGCGGTCCTGTGGGTCTTGCTCGCGGTCGGAGGCTGTGGCGGAGGTGCGAGCACGGCGACCACTGGCTCCGGAGGCGGCTCGGGCGGCGAGGGCGCGCCGCCCGCGCTCGGGCCCGAGGGCTGCACGGGGCACGACGCCAGCCGCGAGGCCGTCTGTGTGTCGAGCGGCTGCCGCTGGGGCCAGTCCCTGGTCTGCATGGGGACCGAGCTCCCCGATGACGAGGCGCTCCCGCCGCAGCCCTGTGCGTGCATCTGTGCGGAGGACGAGCTGGCGTGCTCGA
Organism: Sandaracinaceae bacterium; assembly: GCA_044376125.1. Lineage (GTDB taxonomy): Bacteria > Myxococcota_A > Polyangia > Polyangiales > Sandaracinaceae > JAFLCL01. Next base: position 3,265 of record JBILLJ010000091.1, on the reverse strand, counting down.
GGGTGCCCTCGGCCCCGCCCGCGCCGTGACCGCCTCAGACCTTGCGCAGCGCGCGCAGCGCCTCGAGCGTCCACGGCGGACGCGAGGTGATGCACACCTCCTTCTTCGTCCGCGGGTGCACGAAGACGAGCTCGATCGCGTGAAGGAGCGGGCGATCCACGCCGCGCGCGGCCACGCCGTACTTCGGGTCGCCCACGATGGGCATCCCGACGTGCGCCAGGTGCGCGCGGATCTGGTGCGAGCGCCCCGTGAGCGGCCAGCAGTCGAGCACCGCGAGCCAGCCGAGCGGCGAGGGCACCCGCTCGCGGAGGACGACGCGGGTTCGCGCCTCCTTCGCGTCGTGCTCGCCGCGGGCGGCCACGCGCACGAGGTTCGTGCGCTCGTCCTTCACGAGCGGCACGTCGATCACACGCTCGCTGCCATCGAGCGCGCGCGGCACCTTCGCGACGGCTTCGTAGCGCCGCTCCACGCTGCCCTCGGCGAAGGCGCGCGACATCCCCTCCGCCACGTCGTGCGCGAGGGCCACGAGCACGAGGCCGGAGACGTTCCGATCGAGCCGGTGCAGGACCCCGACCGACTCGCGCTCGAAGTGTCGGCGCGCGAGGTCGACGACGTTGGCGTCGCGCGCGCCGGGGCCCCCCTGCGAGAGCAGTCCGGACGGCTTGTCGATCGCGACGAGGTCCTCGTCCTGCCAGACGACGACGAGGGGGCTCGGCTGCTCGGGCGCTCGGCGCACCGCCGGAACGTCGCACGTCCTGGGCGCAGCGCGAGCGGTCGTGGCTGCGCGTCGCTTAGTGTTGACTTGACACTATGCTTGGTGTGATTCATACACGAAGTCATGCCAGGGACCGCACCGACCTCTTCGCGAGCCTCCTTCGCGCCCAACGCGCCCCACGAGCTGTCGGCGCGCATGCGCCCCGCGCTCGGCCTCCTCACGGATCTCTACCAGCTGACGATGGCCTACGCGCACCACCGCGCCGGCACCGCCGACCGCGAGGCCTCCTTCGCGCTCTTCTACCGGAAGCCGCCGTTCGGGGGCAGCTACGCGGTGGCGGCGGGCGTCGACGAAGCGCTGTCGATGCTCGAGGACCTCTCGTTCGACGCGAGCGACGTGGCGTACCTCGGCACCCTCACCGGCGCCGATGGCCTGCCGCTCTTCGACGCGGACTTCCTCGAGCGCCTCCGCGCCTTCCGCTTCCGCTGCGACGTCGAGGCCGTGGCGGAGGGCGAGATCGTGTTCCCGCACGAGCCGCTCCTGCGCGTGACCGGTCCGGTGCTCGACGCGCAGCTCGCCGAGACGCTCCTCCTCAACGTCGTGAACTTCCAGACGCTCGTCGCGACGAAGGCCGCGCGCGTGGTGCATGCGGCCGCGGGGCGTCCGATCGTCGAGTTCGGCCTCCGCCGAGGCCAGGGCCCGGACGGTGCGCTCTCGGCCGCGCGCGCGAGCTACCTCGGGGGCTGCGCCGCCACGAGCAACGTCCTGGCCGGCAAGCTCTTCGGCGTCCCGGTGCGCGGCACGCACGCGCACGCCTGGGTGCAGTTCTTCGGTGACGAGCGCGAGGCCTTCGCGCGCTATGCCGACGCGCTCGCCGGCAACGTCGTCTACCTCGTCGACACCTACGACACGATCGAGGGCGTCCGTCACGCCATCGAGGCGGCGCGCGAGCTCGCGAAGGCCACCGCGAGCCGCGAGGCCAAGCCGCTCCTCGGCATCCGCCTCGACTCGGGCGATCTCGCGACGCTCTCCCGCAAGGCGCGCGCGCTCCTCGACGAGGCGGGCCTGACCTCGACCAAGATCTACGCCTCGAACGATCTCGACGAGCACGCGATCGCCGCGCTCGTCGAAGGTGGCGCGCCCATCGACGTGTTCGGCGTGGGCACCCGCCTCGTGACGGGTGGCGATCAGTCCGCCCTCGGCGGCGTCTACAAGCTCACGGCGGTGCGGCAGGGCGAGCGCTTCGATCCGCGCATCAAGAAGAGCGAGGAGCCCGCGAAGGTCAGCTGGCCCGGTCGCCTCGAGGTCGAGCGCTTCGTCCGCGCCGACGGCACCACGTGCGACGTCCTCTCCGACCTCGACGAAGACGCGGGGTGGTCGGGTCCCCTCGTCGATGCTGCGACCGGCGCCGCGCTCGAGGCCGACGCGACGATCGCCGCGGGGCGCGGCCGGCGCCTGCTCGTGCCCGCGCTCGCGCTGGGTCGCCGGATCCGCGAGGAGCGCCCCCTGCCCGAGGCGCGCGATGCGGTCCGAAGCGCGCTCGCCGCGCTCGACCCCGCGCTGCTCGCGCTCGATGCTCAGAAGCGCGGGCACCGCGCGCGAGTGGCCGTGCCGCGCGCATTGTGGGAACGACGTGATCGTCTCGTTCGCGCCGTCGGCTGATCGGCGCCCGCGTCCCACTGCCCTCACACTTCCGCGTCGCACGTTCCAGGAGCTCCGATGACCACGCACTCGCTCGATCGTGTCCGCTCCGTCCGCCTCGGCGCCGCCGCGCTCAACCAGACGCCGCTCGACTGGGACGGCAACCTCCGCCGCGCACGCGCTGCGATCGACGAGGCGCGCGCCGCGAAGGTCTCGATGCTGTGCCTGCCCGAGCTCGCGCTCTCGGGCTACGGCTGCGAGGATCTCTTCCTCTCGCCCTTCCTCGCGCAGACGTCGGCCGAGTCGCTCGCGGCGCTCTTGCCGCACACGGAGGGCATGGTCGTCGCGGTCGGGCTGCCGGTCGCGCACGCAGGCGTGCTCTTCAACGGCGTGGCCGTGCTCGCCGACGGTGCGCTCGCGGCCGTCGTCGCCAAGCAGTCGCTCGCGGGCGACGGCATCCACTACGAGCCGCGCTGGTTCCGCGCGTGGCCCGCGCGCGTGCGCGACGTGGCGCGCCTGTGCGGGCGCGAGGTCCCCATCGGCGATCTGCGCCTCGACTTCGGCGGCGTGACGATGGGCTTCGAGATCTGCGAGGACGCGTGGGTCGCCAAGCGACCGGGCGCGGCGCTCGCGCTCGATTCCGTCGACGTGATCTTCAACCCGAGCGCGAGCCACTTCTCGTTCGGCAAGCGCGAGGTGCGTCGCCGGCTCGTCGCGGAGGGCTCGCGCGCGTTCGGGGTCGCGTACGTGTACGCGAACCTCCTCGGCAACGAGGCCGGCCGCGCGATCTACGACGGTCACACGCTCATCTCGGCACCGTCGCTGGTGCGAGCCCACGCCGCGGGCTCCGCGGGGCGCCATGCGGCGGGGGAGCGGAGCTCCCCCTGGAGCAGCGAGGAGGAGGAGTCT
>JBILLJ010000057.1:0-51817 GCA_044376125.1 Sandaracinaceae bacterium | reverse complement strand
GCCCCCCCCCCCCCCCCCACCCCCCCCCCCCCCCCCCCCCCCCCCCCCCCCCCCCCCCCCCCCCCCCCCCCCCCCCCCCCCCCCCGACCCCCCCCCCCCCCCCCCCCCCCCCCGGGGCGCCCCCCCGCGGCTCGGCCCCCCGCCCTCGAGCGCCGGAGGCGCGGACATCATCGAAGGTCCGCGCTTCTCGTTCCGCGAGCACGTGCTCGTTCACGCCGCGATCGATCTCGAGGAGATCCGCGCACGCCGCGCCGCGACGGCGTCGTTCACGCCGCGCCTGCCGCGCGACCGCGAGCTCTTCGTGCACGCGCCCGTCCGCATCCCCGAGGCGCCGCGCGAGGCCGCCACGAGCCGCGTGGCCGCGTGGGAGTCGGGCCCGCACGTGAAGCACGAGGAGTTCGGCCGCGCGGTCTCGCTCGGCCTCTTCGATTACCTCCGCAAGTCGCGCGCGCAGGGCTTCGTGGTCTCGCTCTCGGGTGGCGCGGACAGCGCGGCGATCAGCTGCCTCGTCGCGTGGATGGTGCGCGCGTCGAGCGAGGAGATCGGCATGCCCGCGCTGCGCGATCGTCTCTCGCACGTGCGTGATCTCGCGAGCTGCGAGAGCGAGCGCGACGTCGTCGGCCGTCTGCTCACCACGGTCTACCAGTCCACCGTCAACAGCGGCTCGGTCACGCGGAACGCGGCGCGCGCGGTCGCCGAGGGCATCGGCGCCCGCCACCACGAGGTCGACGTCGACGCGCTCGTGAAGGGCTACGTCGCGCTCGCCGAAGGCGCGCTCGGTCGCCCCCTCGTCTGGCAGACCGACGACATCGCGCTCCAGAACGTGCAGGCCCGCGTGCGCAGCCCCTCGGCGTGGATGCTCGCGAACGTCGAGGGCAAGCTCCTGCTCGCGACGAGCAACCGCAGTGAAGCCGCGGTCGGCTACGCGACGATGGACGGCGACACCTCGGGCGGCCTGAGCCCCATCGCTGGCATCGACAAGAACTACCTCCGGAGCTGGCTCCGCTGGCTCGAGAAGGACGCCGCGACTTCGCTGTGCGTCCCCGCGCTCTCGGCCGTGAACGTGCAGGCGCCCACCGCGGAGCTGCGCCCCGCCGACAAGAAGCAGACGGATGAGGACGACCTCATGCCGTACGACATCCTCGATCGGATCGAGCGCCTCATGGTGCGCGACCGCCACGCACCGCTCGAGATCTTCGAGATCCTCAGGCTCGAGCGCCCGGACGTTCCCGCGCATCGCCTGGCGCTCTGGGTCGAGCGCTTCTTCACGCTCTTCGCGCGCAACCAGTGGAAGCGAGAGCGCTACGCACCGAGCTTCCACCTCGACGACGAGAGCCTCGATCCCAAGACGTTCTGCCGTCTGCCGATCCTCTCGGGCGGCTTCGCGCGTGAGCTCGGTGCGATGCGCGCCGCGCTGGCGCGAGAGGGAGAGTCCCCGCGATGAGGGGCCTCCGATGAAGGCTCGGTCCCCGCGGGCGGTCGCGAGCGTCGAGGGCCCGCGACAGTACGTCTACCGACACGCGCGTCCCGCGCTCACGGTCGACTGCGTCGTGCTCGCGTTCGAGGAGGGGAAGCTGTCGGTCCTGCTCGTGCGACGCGCCCTCGATCCCTTCGCGGGGAGCTGGGCACTGCCCGGCGGCTTCGTGCACGTCGAGGAGACGCTCGAGGAGGCCGCGCGCCGCGAGCTCGCCGAGGAGACCGGCCTCGGCAATGTCTACCTCGAGGAGCTCAAGACCTTCTCGCGCGTCGATCGCGATCCCCGCGAGCGCGTGATCTCGGTCGCGTTCGTGGCGCTCGTGCGAGGTCGCTCCGCGCGGGTGAAGGAGGGCTCGGACGCGGCGGAGGCGCGCTGGTTCGCGATCGAGTCGCTGCCGCCCCTGGCGTTCGACCACGGCGAGATCCTCGAGGTCGCGCGCGAGCGGCTGCGCACGCGCCTGCGCACGCGACCGATCGGCTTCGAGCTCCTGCCGGCGCGCTTTCCGCTGCGTGCGCTGCAGGAGCTCTACGAGGCGGTGCTCGGCGAGCCGCTCGACAAGCGCAACTTCAGAAAGCGCGTGCTCTCGCTCGGCGTGCTCGAGGACACCGGCGAGCTCGAAGAGGGCGTGCCCCATCGCGCCGCGACGCTCTACCGCTTCGACGAGAAGCGCTACCGCAAGCTCGAGCGCTCGGGCTTCGTGTTCGAGATGTGACGACGGGCGCGAGAGAAGGAGGACCCATGCGTGGCCTGCTCTTGATCGACATCCAGAACGACTTCCTGCCCGGCGGTGCGCTGGCGGTGCCGCGCGGTGACGAGGTGATCGCGGTGGCCAGCCGCCTGGCCTCGAGCGCGACATACGGCGCGATCGTCGCGACGCAGGACTTTCACCCCGCCGACCACGGTAGCTTCGCGTCGCAGCACGCAGGCAAGGCGCCGTACTCGCAGGGTGAGCTCGCAGGCCTTCCTCAGACGCTGTGGCCCGACCACTGCGTCGAGGGCACGCGCGGCGCCGAGCTGGCCGACGGGATCGATCGCGCGCGCCTCGCGGCCATCGTGCCCAAGGGCACCGATCGCACGATCGACAGCTACAGCGGCTTCTTCGACAACGCGCGCCGCAAGAAGACGCCGCTCGAGGAGACGCTGCGCGGCCTGGGCGTGACGTCCCTCGACGTCGTCGGCCTCGCCACCGACTACTGCGTGAAGGCGACCGTGCTCGACGCCCTCGAGCTCGGCTTCCCGGTGCGCGTGCACCTCGACGGAATCCGCGCGGTCGATCTGAGCGAGGGCGATGGCGCGCGCGCGATCGACGCGATGCGCGCGGCCGGTGCCGAGATCGTCTGACGCCGCGTCGCGGACCGGTCCGCGGGATCTCGGGCGTGCCGCGCCTCCAGCTCGCGGAGCGCTCGTGCGAGGCCTCCTCGGTCACCTCGAGGGTGACCACTGCTGCCTGGTCGAGCTGCGAGAGGAGCGCGCGCGGCTCAGACGAGGCGGTACTGCTGGGTCCAGTCGTCGCGCAGCGACAGCTCGCGCGGTGCGCGGCTCGCGTCCTCGAGGAGCCACGGGAACTTCGCGGCGTGGCGACGCGGCACGAGCACCGTCGCGTCGGGCGCGTAGGTGCCGAAGACGTGGTCCCAGATCGGCGTGCTCACGCCGTGGTTCAGCTTCGCGTTGCCGAAGTGGTGCGAGAGGTGGTGCTTGCGCGCCCAGCGGCCGTAGGCGTTGAGCGGCGCCGCGACGTGGATGCGGCGGTGGATGACCTCGTAGACGATCCAGCCGGTCAGCACGCCGATGACGAGGCCCGACGCGAAGGTCGCGGCGGTGAAGAGCAGCCCCGCGGCGAAGATGGCCCCGACGATCGGCACCGCGAGCGCGAGCTTCACCGAGAGCGGAGCGAAGTAGTCGACCTTGGCGTGGTGCTCGATGTGCTCGCGCGCGACGGCCATCCCGAGCACGCGCTCGTGGAACGCCCAGCGATGAAGGACGTACTCGAGGAAGGTCCAGAGGACGAGGCCGAGCACGAAGGCCAGCGCCTGCAGCATCAACGTCGTGGTCATGCGCCGAGTGTTGAACTCTATTCAATAGCTGTCAAGCGCCGTTGCGGATCGTTTTGGCGAGGGCGCGATCGCGCCCCAGCTTCCGAATCGTCGCGCCGCGCGACGATTCTCGGACGTCGTGGATCAGGGGGTGTCGACGCGGAGCTCGACCTCGCCGCAGTCGAACTCGGAGTAGCGCAGCGCGTCGGCGACGACGTAGTAGGTGCCCGGCTCGAGCCTGGTCGTGATGCGTGACTGACGCACCTGGACGCCGCCGCTGCATCCCGAGGTGATGTCGCTCTCCGTGCACGGGATGTCGTCGCTGCACGCGAGCTGGCTGTCGGCCGCATCGCAGGCCCGCCGCACGTAGAGGATGGTGTCGATGCCGACCGTGGGATCGACGTCCCGCAGGTCGAGCTCCACCGCCGTCGGCTCCCGGATCGTCAGCACGAACGTCGCGTCGTTCGCGTCCGCGTCCGACATCGCACCGCAGCCCTCGGCGCGCACGTAGCTCGTCATTCCGTCCGCGGCGCAGAGGTCGATGCGCGTCGTGTCTCCGAGCGCGATCGACGGAAGGCCCGCACACGCATCCGAGGTGGCGCACGCGTTGGTCGCCGGGTCGCAGCCCGCAGGGCAGGGCGAGTAGCGGACACTGCTGCCGTCCGGCGTGCAGGTGACGATGCCGGAGCCGTCTCCGGAGCACGTCACGGTGCCCGGCGTGCACACGCGCCCGCGGCACACGCCGCCTTCGCACGCGAGGCCCATGGCCGCGCAGTCGGTGGGCACCTCGCGTCCGCTCGCGCACACGATGCGAACCGACCCTTCGCAGCGGGCCGCGCCCTCGGTGCACGTCGGCGGCATCCACGCATCGATCGGCGCAGGGCTCCACGCGTCGGGCGTCCGGAGATCCGCGTCGACCCCGAGCGGCACGAAGGCATCGACGCCGTCGCGATGTGCGTCGGGCGCGAGGCCGGCGTCGACGGAACCGAGCCGCGTCGAGTCGGGCGCGACGATGGCGCTGCAGGCCGCAGCGGGCAGAGCGAGCGAGACCGCGAGGACGACAGACCGGCGCATGGCGCGATGATAGAGCCGCACGCGCCGCGCACGAACCCCTCTCGGCGCTGCGCTCACAACGTGGCGCGCGCCGCGGTGCGGACGTCTTCGATCGCGTCGGCGATGTCCTGCTCGGAGCCGAGGTCCGGGTGTCGGGCGTGGAGGTACGCGCTGGCGGCCTGCACCGTCTCGACGATCTTCGGGCTGACGCGTCTGGGCTGGAGGAGGCTGATGCCCGTCACGATCGCGCGGATCGCGCTCGCGCGGAAGCCGTCCCCCTCGTGCACGCCGACGACCGTGTCGAGGTGCTGGGCGAGCTCGGCCGCGATGCGACGCGACTCCGCGTCCGGCACGTTCGCTTCCTCGCCCGCGACGTAGACGTAGACGAGCCGGTCTTGATGGCTCGTCCGCCGCAGCCGCGCGATCTCGTCCACGACGCGGCGCGTGATGGCGGGCCGAAACGAGCGAGGGCCTTCGGTGGTCGCGATGACGAGCGCGCCGCGAACCCCGAGGCCACCACCGTGCTCCTGCACCAGGATGGAAGTCACACTGGGTTCTATCGGGTGACCCTGGCGCGAGCCATAGCCCGAACGTCGGGCGCTCGATGCTCAGTCTCTGCGCGGCGCGTTGGGGCACTGCCCCCAAACCCCGTACTGCGATTCGATCCCGAGAAAGAAGGATTCTCTCTCGGTCTCTCAGAACCGGAGGGTCGCGCCTCCGGCGTCGAGGCCGAGCGAGACGCGCCTGCTCGTTCCGTCGAGGATGCGGCCGCGGATGTCGAGGCCCATGCCCACGAAGAAGGCGACGAGGCCCAGGCCGGCGGTCACCATGCCCGTCGTGAACGCGGCGATCCCCACTCCGCCCACGCCGCAGAAGTCGCTGTTGCAACCCCAGGGAAGCAGGAGCCCGAAGAAGCCGCCGAGGGCGCCGCTGACCTGCGAGGTGACCCCGATGGCCATGAGCGCCGTGCCCGTGTGCCGGAGATTCGCGCCGGGTGAGCGTGTCGGGAGGTCGGCTTGGTCGTAGCTGAGCGTCGTCCCGGGTCCGTCGAGCGAGTACGAGATCGCGTCCTCGCGAAGCGTCCGACCGCGCCTCTGGGCAGCGCACGGTGTCGCCACCGCCACGGCGGCCAGGGTCAGAGCAAGGACGGTGGTGCACGCGAGCAGGACGGTCTTCATGGTCCTCGGCTCAGCACGGCGCGTGCCGGCTCCGATGGGCACAGTTTGGCAGCCCACCCTGACTCGTCGTTGCTTTCGTGGATGCTGCCGTTTGCGCTACACCTCGGCGTCCGGCCTCGACGGGGCGGATCACGCGCTCGCGACGGCCAGCGCTGGGGAGGTTCGATGCGATCCCTTGCTTCCTTCGGGTGCCTGGCACTCCTCTCGGTCCTCATGCTCGCGTCGCCCGTCGACGCCCAGCGTGCTCGCCCATCGCGCCAAGCGATCGACCAGGCGCGTACGCGCATGGAGCAAGGGCAGGCCTACTTCCTCCAGGGTCGCTTCGCCGAAGCGGCCTCGGAGTTCGAGGCGGCCTACGGCATCCACCCCTTCTCCGCGTTTCTCTTCAACGCCGGCGTCGCGTACGAGACCGGCGGCGACCTGCCGCATGCGATCGAGTACTTCCGACGCTACGTCGGCGTCGAGACGAACGCCTCGGAGCGAACCGAGGTGGAGACGCGCATCGCGGGCCTCGAGGCGCGCATGCGCGAGCGCGACGAGCGACTCGCGCGCGAGCGGGCCGAGCGCGAGGCCGCGATCGCCGCGGGCCAGACGCCGCCGCCGACACCGACCCCCGAGCCCGAGCCCACGCCAGCGGCCCCGACCGCCCAGGTGGTCGATCAGCTCCTCTCGCTCGTCGCCGTGGAGACCGAGCCGGAGGGCGCGACCGTGACGATCTCGAACGCGTCCGGCCCGGTCGCCACCGGCCCCGCGCCGCTGACCCAGACGCTCGAGCACGGCGCCTACCACATCGTGATCGAGCACCCGGACTACAACCGGTTCGAGCGCGACTTCGACGTGCAGCCCGGCGTGCTCAACCGCCTCTTCCTCAACCTCTCGCAGGGCGAGTTCCTCGGTTACGTGCGCGTGGTGTCCGACCCGCCCGGCGCCGGCGTGATCGTCGACGATCGCGAGGCCGGCGCGCGCGGCCAGACGCCGTTCGAGGGCCCGCTGCAGACGGGTCACCACCACGTGTGGATCGAGCGCGAGGGCTACCAGCCCATCGAGCGTGAGTTCGACATCGCCGTCGGTGACGAGGTGCGCATCGACGTCGAGCTCGAGCGCGTGAGCTACGGCCGACTGCGCGTGGTCGGGAACCTCCGCGGGGCGCGCATCCTCGTCGATGGTGTGCAGGTCGGCGCGGTGCCCTGGGAAGGACAGGTCGAGGGCGGCACCCACATCGTGCGCGTCGAGCACGACAACATGAAGGCGTGGGAGAGCCCGGTGGAGGTCGCGCGCGGCCAGCTGCGCCCCATCCGCGTGCGGCTGCGACCGGCGGTGGGACGAGGCGGCGCGATCGCCGCGGGGGTGATCGGTGGCCTCGCGCTCGGTGGCGCGATCGGCATGTCGGTCTACGTGAACGACCTCTACAACGATCTCGATCGTGCGCGCGCCGCGGGCACGTTGCAGGGCGACGACTCACGCCTCGAGGTCGGCTTCTGGATGTCGATCGGCCAGTACATCGCGTACGGCGTCGCCGGCATCGCGGGCGCGCTCTCGCTCTTCTACGCGTTCTACGACGACCTGCCGCCCTCGGAGGGCACGGTCCTCGATCCACGCGACTGGACGCTCCTGCCGATGATCTCTCCAGGTGGAGCGGCCGGTGGTGAGGTCTTCGGTCTCTCGCTCTCGGGGGTGCTGTGATGAGCCCGCGTCGTCCGATCCGTTCGTCTCGTGCTCCGCGCACGGCGCTCCTGGCGCTGGGTGCGACGTCCCTGCTCGTCGGCGGCTGCCGCACGTGGGACGACTTCACGAACCTCGAGCGCGAGGCCTCCGTCAGCCGCGTCCGCGTGGAGGGTGAAGGTGGTCCGCGCTTCGGTCAGATTCTGTTCGGCTACGAGGTGCCCGTGCGGCGCGACACGTTCGTGCGGGGCACGCGCCTCTTCGTCGGTGGCGCCTCCGTGCGCTCCGAGACGCAGGGTAGCTATGCGGTCTTCCGCATCTGGGACGAGATCCGCCCTGCGGACACGTCGGGCATCGAGACGGTGATCGAGCTCGACCGCGGCGATCGCGCCGAGGTGCCGCCGGGTTTCCGCGGCTGCCACGGCGAGGACCGCGAGGCCGGCAGCACCATCGTCAACTGCGGCTCGGGCCGTCGTGCGGGCGCAGGCTTCCCGTACATGCGCACCTCGCCCACGACCGACTGGTGGGGCTGCGTCGCCGTGACGGCGGGCGAGTTCATGACGCAGGAACGCGTCCAGGTCCGCTGCGAGTCGATCGGCGCGCAGATGTCGCTGATGCTGCCGGTCGAGAACGGTCTCGGGTGGGGCGCCTCCGCAGCGGGCGTCCCGATCTTCCATCCGTTCGGCGTCGCGATCTTCGGTGCGCCCGAGGCCGACGGCACCGGCGCGATCTTCCGCCTGCGACACCTGCAGGATCAGTCGAGCGGGCTCGGCATGGGTCAGTCCGAGGGCGGCTCTCGCCGCGGTCTGGTGCCCATCACGGGCCTCGAGCTCGAGGATGGCGCGCGCTTCGGCAGCAACGTCGCGCTCGCGGTGGACCGCTCGTCGGCCACGCCCGTGATCCGCATCGCCGCGACGTTCGGCGTCGAGACGCGACGCGTGGTGGTCGCGGAGGTCACGGCGGCCGATGGCGCGAGCGTGAGCGCGCAGGTGATCGGCTGCCTCGGCGGCGACACGGACGACGTGGGCTTCGGCAACGCGCTGGCGTTCGGCGACTTCGACGGCGACGGCCACCCCGACCTCGCGATCGGCTCGCAGCCGACCGACGTGGCCTCGCTGCCGATCAACCGCCCGGTCTACGTGTTCGACGGCGACGCCTTCGGTGGCGCGAGCACCTGCAGCATCACTTCGCGCTCGAGCGCGATGCCCGCCGCGAGCTTCGGCTGCAGTGGCATGGGCGCGGGCGCGACCATCGACTGCACCAGCAGCCGCTTCGGTCATGCGCTCGCGGCCGGCGACTTCGATGGAGACGGTCGCGCCGATCTCGCGGTCGGCGCTCCGGGCGCAGGCACCGGCCGCGCGGGCACGGGCGTCGTGCAGACGATCGCGGGCAACGCGACGCTCTCGATGATGGGCGATGCGCGTCGCGGCACGCTCTTCCTCCAGAGCTCCGGGGAGGCGGCTGCGTTCGGCACGGCGGTGGCGGCGATTCCTGCGCCGCTCGGACGCTCGGAGATCGCGGCCTCGCAGGCCGCGCCGGCTTCGACCCACGTGTTCTACTGCTCGGATCTCTCGGGCGACACGCCCTCGACCGTCATGGCGACGGGCATGGCGACCATCGCGCGCGGCTGTGGTCTGAGGCCGGGCCGCACGACGAGCACCATGCTCGATCCGCTCACCGTGCCTGCGGGCGCCGGCGGCTCAGCCGACGCCGGTGTGCCCGACGCGGGCGGCGGCGCGGATGCCGGCCCGAGCGACGTGGACGCCGGCATGTGAGCGTGGGACCGTTCGCGCTCCCGCGGCCCTCACGCCGCGGGAGGCGCGGATGTCTCCCGCGTCCTCTGCTCTCGATCCCCCGGCCGTATGCGCAAGCAGATCCTGCTCGCTGAAGACGAGGTCAACCTCCGTCGCGTCCTGGGCGCGCAGCTCGCGCGCGACGGCTACGACGTCAAGACCGCGGTTGACGGGCAAGAGGGGATCGAGCTGCTCGCGAGCGGTCACATCGACATCGTGATCAGCGACCTCAGGATGCCGCGCGTCGATGGCCTGACGCTGCTCAAGCACGTCGTCGCACACCGCCCCGAGATCCCGGTGATCCTGATCACGGCGCACGGCACCGTCGACACGGCCGTCGAGGCGCTCAAGCTCGGCGCGTTCGACTACGTCACCAAGCCCTTCGATCGCGACGAGTTCCGCGCGATCGTCGCCAAGGCCGCCCGCACGAGCGAGCTGCGCCTCGCCGACGTCGGGCCCGAGGGGGAGAAGCACGAGATCAGCGGCAAGAGCCGGGCGATCCGCGAGGTCTACTCGATGATCGATCGCGTCGCGAAGACGCCGAGCACCGTGCTGATCACCGGCGAGAGCGGCACCGGCAAGGAGCTCATCGCGAACGCGATCCACAAGAACAGCGATCGCGCCGACAAGCCGTTCATCCGCGTGAACTGCGCCGCGATCCCCGAGTCTCTCGTGGAGAGCGAGCTCTTCGGGTACGAGAAGGGCGCGTTCACCGGTGCGGTCGGCAGCAAGCCCGGCCGCTTCGAGCTGGCCGATCAGGGCACACTCTTCCTCGACGAGATCGGCGACATCCCTCTGGCCATGCAGGTGAAGCTCCTGCGCGCCCTCCAGTACATGTCGTTCGAGCGCGTCGGTGGCATCAAGCCGATCCACGTCGATGTGCGCCTGATCGCGGCGACCAACCGCGACCTCCAGGAGGCGATCAAGCAGGGGAAATTCCGCGAGGACCTCTACTACCGCCTCAACATCGTGCAGATCAGCCTTCCTCCGCTGCGCGAGCGCATGGAGGACATCCCGATCCTCGTGGCCCGCCTCGTCGCACGGCAGAACGAGCGCCTCAAGAAGAACGTCGCGGGTGTGTCCGACAAGGCGATGGAGGCCCTCGTCAGCTACCACTGGCCGGGCAACATCCGCGAGCTCGAGAACGTGATCGAGCGCAGCGTGCTCTTCTGCGAAGACGGTGCGCGCGTCGAGATCGCCGACCTGCCCAAGGACGTCTTCGTCAAGCGCGAGGCACCGACACCCACTCCTTCGCTGGCGCCGATGGTCGTGGTGGAGGAGGTGCCTGCCTCGAGCCCCGGCGCGATCGCGTCGAGCACGCCGGTCGACCTCGAGGCCCATGGAGAGGACGAGATCGACGACGAGCCGGTCGCCTCGGGGGAGGTCGGCCTCAAGGAGCTCGTGCGCGAGGCCACTGCGAAGGTCGAGCGAGACCTCATCCTCGGCGCGCTCTCGCAGACGATGGGCAACGTCACGCACGCGGCGAAGTTGCTCAAGATCTCCCGCAAGAGCCTGCAGACGAAGATGAAGGAGCTCGGTCTGCGCGAGCCCAAGGAAGACGTGGGCTGAGCGCGGTCCACCCTCGGAGGGGCGGATCCACGACGTGACGGCCTCGGCCGAGCGACCTCCACCGGCGCGGGCTCGCGAGGTACGCTGCCGCATGTCCTTGGGCTCGATCCTCATCGTCGACGACGAGAAGAACATCCTGTCCACGCTCTCTCGCGCGCTGCGCGTCGAGGACTACGACGTCGACGTCGCGGGCTCGGCCGACATCGCGCTCGAGAAGGCTCGGAGCAAGGCGTACGACGCGTTCCTCCTCGACGTGAACATGCCGGGCACGACGGGCCTCGAGCTCATGAAGTCGCTCCGCGACATGAAGGTCGAGGCGCCCGTGCTCGTGATGAGCGGACAGGGAACGATCGAGATCGCGATCGAGGCCACGCGTCTGGGCGCGCACGACTTCCTCGAGAAGCCGATCGGGACCGATCGGCTGCTCCTCTCGCTCGCGCGCGCCCTCGAGCACGCGCAGCTCTCCGAGGAGAACCGGAGCCTCAAGGAGAAGACCGGCGAGAGCTCGGGCCTGCTCGGCGACAGCGCGCCCATGCGCAAGCTCCGCGAGCAGATCGAGCGTGCGGCCAGCGCGAGCGCCACGGTGCTCGTCATGGGCGAGCGCGGCACGGGCAAGGAGCTCGTGGCGGCGGCGATCCACCGCGGGAGCAAGCGACAGAAGGGACCGTTCGAGAAGATGAACTGCGCGGCCGTGCCGGCCGAGCTCGTCGAGAGCGAGCTCTTCGGTCACGAGGCGGGCGCGTTCACGGGCGCGACCAAGCAGCGCCGCGGCAAGTTCGAGCGCGCGCACCGCGGCACGCTCTTCCTCGACGAGGTCGGCGACATGCCCTCGCCGATGCAGGCGAAGCTCCTGCGTGTCCTCCAGGAGGGCGAGATCGAGCGCGTCGGCGGTGGTGATCTCCAGAAGGTCGACGTGCGCGTCGTCGCGGCGACGAACAAGCCGCTGAAGAAGGAGATCGAGGAGGGGCGCTTCCGAGCGGATCTCTACGATCGCCTGAACGTCGTGCCGCTCCGGGTGCCCGCGCTGCGCGAGCGCATCGAGGACGTGCCGCTGCTCGCGGGGCACTTCCTGCGGCTCGCATGCGCCCAGAACGATCGCCGCGGAAAGAGCTTCACCGAGGGCGCGCTCGCGGCGCTCGGCAAGTACGAGTATCCCGGCAACGTGCGCGAGCTCCGCAACCTCGTCGAGCGCCTCGTGATCCTCTCGCCCGAGGACGAGATCGACGAGAGCGACGTCCGCGCCCAGCTGCCCATCGGCGGTGGTGGTGCCGGCAGCGGTGGTGGGCACTTCCGGCCCGGCGTCGCGCTCGAGGACATGGTCCGCGAGGTGGAGAAGGAGCTCGTGCTCCGCGCGCTCGAGCACTACCAGGGTCACGTCACGCGCACGGCCGAAGGCCTCGGGCTCGAGCGGAGTCACCTCTACAAGAAGATGAAGGCGCTGGGCATTCGCGAGGGCAGCAAGGACAAGGGCGGCGAGGGCGACGAGGGCTGACGCGCGCCGCCGAGGATGGCTGGGTGGATCACGCCGCCAATTCGCGTCGGTCGGCCCCTCCGTGACCTGGAGGCGTCGAATTCGTTGGAAATTTCGGGGGGTCGGGGCCTCTGGGCTTGCGCCTGGGATCGGCGGCCTGGTATCCCTGCCGCGTTCGAGCACACGGAGGAGCCCCCTCGGAGCCGATGCGGCTGCCGACCTCCGGGAAGAAGGGAGCCACCCCCGGTCGGGACGATCGACGCCCCGGGGAACGAGCCGACATGAACGACCGCGACCACGAGTCGCTCAACGCCGAGGCCAAGGGCCTCGGTGACGAGCCCAAGAGGACTGATCCGATCGAGGGGTCGGGCCGGGACGAATCACGCGACGCGCCCGAGCGCGACGGCCCGCCGACCCGGCGCTCGTCGCGTCCACGCCCCTCGCGCAAGCGGTCGAGCCCGGGCGCCGTCCCTGCGCCCGAGGCGTCGGTGGGCGCAGGCCTCGAGGCCAGCGAGCCGTCGAGCGACGCCGAGAGGCCGAGCGCAGAGAGGCCGAGCGATCGCCCCGACGCGCGAGAGATCGACGCCCGCTTCCCGCGCGGGCCGCGACCCGCGATCTACAGGCGCGCGTTTCCGGCCGAGCACTTCGACGACGACGCGGTGAAGGTCGTGAAGCGCCTCGTGCGCAACGGTTTCCACGCGTACCTCGTCGGTGGCTGCGTGCGCGACCTGCTCCTCGGCAAGAAGCCGAAGGACTTCGACGTCGCGACGAACGCGCGGCCGCACGACATCAAGGCGATCTTCCGCAACTGTCGCGTGATCGGTCGCCGCTTCCGTCTGGCGCACATCCTCTTCGGTGCCGGCAAGGTCATCGAGACGGCGACGTTCCGCCGCGACCCGTCCGCCGGTGAGCTCGAGAGCGAGATCGACACGGCCGAGGAGCCGCTCGTGCCGCGCGTGAAGTCGCGCGAGGACGACGCCGACCTGCTCATCCGGCACGACAACGTCTTCGGCGAGCCGCACGAAGACGCGCTGCGTCGCGACTTCCGCCTGAATGGCCTCTTCTACGACGTCGAGCGCCAGGAGGTGATCGACTTCGTGGGCGGCATGAAGGACGTCGAGGCCCGCGTGCTCAGCACGATCGGCTTGCCCGACGTGCGCTTCCGCGAGGATCCCGTCCGCATCCTGCGCGCGATCAAGTTCAGCGCGCGCCTCGACATCGGCATCGACCCCGAGTGCCTCGACGCGATGATCGCGCAGCGCGAGGAGCTCAAGAAGGCCGCGAAGGCGCGCCTCTTCGAGGAGGTGCTGCGCCTGCTCCGCGGCGGCGCGTCGCACCGCTCCATGTGGCTCATGTGGGAGACCGGTGTGCTCGCCGTGCTCGTGCCGCAGGTGAGCACCATGCTCGACGACGACGCGGCGCGGACACGCGAGCTGTGGGTGCCGTTCCTCTGGCGGCGCCTCGACGCGATCGACGCGATCGTGGCCGAAGGCCGGGTCCCCAGCGACACGGTGCTGCTCTGCGCGTTCCTCTCCGGTGCCATCGAGGAAGCGCTCGATGGCGCGCGCGACGCGCTCGACGCGTACGAGGAGCTGATGGCCGGTGTGACCGCCCTCCTCGCGCTGCCGCGCCGGATCAAGGAGCGCATGCGCGTGGTGCTCGGCTGTCAGCGCCGCCTGCGCAGCGGCAAGGTGGGCACGCTGCCGCAGCGCGAGTTCTGGCGCGACGCGCTCGACCTCTACGAGATCGAGTGTCGCGCGCGAGGCGTCGAGCCGACCCTGCTCTCCATCGACCCGGTGGCCACGCACGGACACGCGGCATCGAGTCACGGCGGCTCGTCGTCGTCGCACGTCGCGGCCGCGCCGGTCGATGCCGGCGAGCCGGAGCGTCGTCGGCGTCGTCGCAAGCGACGCTGAGGGAGGCCACGTCGCGCGCCGCGGGATGCGACGGCGCGCGTGGGGTGCGAGAGTGCGAGCGTGCTTCGATCGTCGAGCGCGCGATGGATCGTGAGCGGCGCCCTGGTCGCGGGCGCTTGGCTGCTCGCGTGGGCCGGCGTCGTCCGCGCCGACGAGCGTGCGGAGCGCCGCCTGCGCGACGCGCTCACGCCCCGCGTGCTCGACGGTGCGCTCTTGCGATCGTGGCCCGCACGCCCGCTGCTCGACGAGGCGCGCGCTGCCGTCGGGGCCGAGCTCGTGTGGGAGGGGGCCGACGGCACGCGCGGCGCTGGTGCGACCGTCTGCGTCGTCGACACCGGGCTCGACCTCGCGCACGAGGACTTTCGCGACGGCGAGGGGCGAACGCGGGTGCGCTGGCTCTACGACCTCGACGCGCCCTCGCGCGGGATCCACGGCGCGCTCGAGGGCGGTGTCGGCGCGGTCTGGTCACGCGACGAGATCGACGAGGCCCTCGCACACCGCGGCGCGCTCCCCGAGGATCGCGAAGGGCACGGCACCGCGGTCGCTTCGATCGCGGCCGGTGACGGCGCCGGCCGCGGCGCCACCCTGCCCGGGACCTACGCCGGCCTCGCCCCGGAGGCCGAGCTCGTGATCGTCTCGGCCTTCAGCGAAGACGCGCGAGGCTTTCACCGCGACGCGGTCGTCCGCGGGGCGCGGTTCTGCGCGGATCGCCGCGTGAGCGATCCCGCGCGCACCGTGATCCTCCTCGCGCTCGGTGGGCACGACGGCGCTCACGACGGCACGAGCGCCTACGAGCGCGCGCTCGAGGCGGTGGCCGCCCAGGGGGTGGTGATCGTCGCGGCGGCGGGCAACGACGGCGATCGCAGCGTGCATGCCCGCGGTCGCGCGGTGCGCGATCAGCAGGTCCTCTTCGCGTTGCGATCGCCGGGCACCGAGCGCGGCGATGCCGTCCTCGCGGTGGTCGTGCGCGGTGCTCGTGAGGTGCGCGCGAGCCTGCCCTCGCAAGCGCCGAGCGCGTGGGTGGGGCCCGGCATCCAGCACGACGACGGCACGCTCCTCGTGGACGCGACCGATCCCGACGCCACCTACGTGATCGCGCGCGGCCCCATGGCTTCGGGCGATCTGCGCATCGAGGCGCGCGGAGCCTCCGCAGGCAGCGGTGTCGTCGATGCCTGGCTCGTCGAGGACGCGCTGGGTGAGGTGCTCTTCTCGCCCCGCTTCGTCGGCGAGACGGCCACGACGGGGCACGAGGTCACGATCCCCGCGACCGCAGAGCGCGTCGTCTCGGTCGGCGCGTCGGTGTCGCGTGAGTTCCTCGAAGGCGAGGGCGGCGCACCGGGTCTCACGGCCAGCGCCGACGAGTCGGGCCGCGCGAGCTATTCGGCGCGTGGGCCTCGCGTCGATGGTGCGCCGCTGCCGACCGTGATCGCGCCGGGCGGATGGATGGTCGCGGCGCTCTCGCGTGCGCTCGATCCCGATGCGCCGGACGCGCCGATCTCGCGGGCACGCTTCGATCAGCTTCGACGCGGCGAGGACCGCATGGCCTTCGCGGGGACCTCGATGGCCGCGGCGGTCGTCGCAGGCGTCCTCGCGCTCGGCCGCGCGGATGGGTCTCGTCGCAACGATCGGGCGCTCCTCTCGGCGAGCGCGGTCTCGCCGACGGGCTCGGTGACGGCGGCGTTCGATGCCCGCGTGGGCGCGGGGCGGATCGACGCAGCGGGCTATGTCTCGCTCCGCGCGCGCGACGAGCCGACGGCTGCGTACGAGGTCGGGTGCACCCGGACGCGCACGGCGCCTGCGGCCGACGACGTGCAGGTCGTCGTCCGCGCGCGACGCACCGCGGAGGCGCGTGTGCGCACGCGCGTCACTGGCGCTGCCTTCTCGGGGACGCGCACGATGCGCGACGGCTTCGTCGCCGTGCCCGTGTCGCTCCCGCCCGCGCCCCTCGGTGCGCTCCTCGCGATCGAGGCCGAGATCGACGGCGAGCTCGTGCCTGCGTGCACGGTCGAGATCTCCGAGCCGGTGGGCCCGCCCGTGGGCGTCGGTGCTCATTGCGCGGCGAGCGCTCGGAGCCCCGGAGATCCGCGGAGTCCCGCATGGATCACGGGTCTCTGCGCGCTCGGGCTCGGCCTGCGGCGCCGCTCACGCTCGCCGCGCGCCCGACCCCGGTGACGTGCTACCGTCGCGCCCGTGACGCTTCCGACGGTCGTCGCCCTCGGCTTCATGGTGGGCGCGCTCGCAGCGCTCGCTGGCCGCGCCGAGATCAAGCTCAGCCCGCGACACCCCCTCCTCACGCGGTCGTTCGCGGCGTTCGTGGCGTTCGCGCTCTGCGTCCTCGTCCCCATCTCCGTCTACTTCTACGTCTTCCACGGAGACTGGTTTCTCCTCTATGCGATCGACGTCCGGGAGATCCCGTCGGCGATCGCGCTCGTGGGGTTCGTGGTCGAGGCCCTCGTGGGTGTGCTGGGGTTCTCGCTCGGCTCGTCGCTGCTGCGGAGCCAGCGTGAGGGCCTCGTCGGGGCCGCCGCGGCCACGGCCCTCGCGGTCGCGGTGCTCGTGCCGGTGCTGTTCCGCGATCGTCTCTCTCGCGTGGGGAGCTACGCACAGTTCCATGGCGGCTTCGGCGTGGTGGACTTCACCGCCGGCCCGCTCTTCTTCGGGACGATCCTGATGACCGTCGCGCTGCTCGGAGCTGCGGGCTTTCTCCTCGGGCGCCTCTGGATCGGCGAGCGTCGTTGACGCGCAACCCCCCGAATTGTTACGGTGCCGCTCGCTCCATGACCGTCGTCCGGGCCCCTCGTGCGCTCTCGTCCCAGCTCGCCGCCGGCGCGCTGCGGGTCCTCTGCGTGGGCGCGATCTCGCTCGGCACCTCGGGCTGCGGTGCGGCCCTCTATCAGATCGACGTCATCTCGGCCGAGACCGTGGTGGCGGAGGCCGAGCACGCGGGGGCGGCGGATCTCGCCCCGTACGAGTACTACGCCGCACGCGAGTACCTCGCCGAGGCCCACCACGAAGCGTCGGAGGCCGCCTACGAGGACGCGCTCCGGTACGCCCAGATCGCGGGGCGCCTCGGCCGTGAGGCGCGGCGGATCGCGCAGGAGCACCGCGAGGATCGCGCCGCCGATCGCGACATCGATCGCGAGCAGCCGGGGGATCGGTGACGTTGCCCGTCGCGCTCCGGGGATCGCGTGTTCGTGCCTCGCTCGCCCGAGCGACCGCCGTGGTCGGTCTCGTCCTGCTCGCCTCCTGCTCGCAGGCGGCCCTGCTCCGAGGCCGGATCTCGGGCACGCGCGAGATCGTCGCCGAGGCCGAGCGCAACGGCGCCCGCCACTGCGCGCCGCGCGAGCTCGCGATGGCGCACACGCACCTCGAGTTCGCCGAGATCGAGTCGATCCAGGGCAACCCGACCCGGGCCCAGGAGCACTTCGACATCGCCGAGCCGAACGCGCGCGCCGCGCTTCGCCTCACGCAAGCCGAGCGCTGCCTTCCGCGCGACGAAGAGCCGCCGCCTCCGCCGCCGCGCCCCGGCGATCGCGACGGCGACGGGATCACCGACGACGTGGATCGCTGCCCCGACGATCCCGAGGATCGCGACGGTCACGCCGACGAGGACGGCTGTCCCGAGCAGGAGGACACCGACGGCGACGGCATCCAGGACGTCGACGACACGTGCCCGATCGAGCCCGAGGACCGCGACGACTACCTCGACACCGACGGCTGCCCCGAGATCGACAACGACTTCGATCAGGTCCACGACGACGCGGACCAGTGCGACAACGAGCCCGAGGATCGCGACGGCACGAGCGACTCGGACGGCTGCCCGGATCCGGACAACGACCACGACACGTTCCCCGATCTCACCGACCGCTGCCCCAACGAGCCGGGCATCGAGGCCGAGCAGGGCTGCCCGCGCGTGTACCAGGACGTCGAGGTCACCTCGACGGGCATCGTCATCCACCAGCAGATCTTCTTCGAGTTCAACCGCGCGGTGATTCGCCCGCAGTCGTTCCCGATCCTCGACACCGTCGCGCAGGTCCTCCGCGACTTCCCCGACATCGCGATCGAGGTCCAGGGACACACCGACAGCCGCGGCAACGACGCGTTCAACCTGCGCCTCTCGCAGCAGCGCGCGGACGCGGTGCGCCAGTACCTGATCAACCAGGGCATCGCGAGCTCGCGCCTCACGGCCCGCGGCTACGGCGAGACCA
The DNA here is from genome assembly GCA_044376125.1 of Sandaracinaceae bacterium. GTDB lineage: Bacteria > Myxococcota_A > Polyangia > Polyangiales > Sandaracinaceae > JAFLCL01. The sequence continues at coordinate 33,457 of JBILLJ010000057.1, read as the reverse complement.
TGCCGATCGAGAGCAACGCGACGACCGAGGGCCGCGCGATGAACCGCCGCGTCGAGTTCGTCCGCACCGACGTGCGCGCCGGTCAGTGAGCCCTCGCGGCGCGGTCTCGCGCCGTGCGCAGCGGCGGCTCCGGATGGCGGCCTGATCGAGCGACCCGATGCCGCAGCGACCCGATGCCGCAGCGACCCGATGGCGCAGCGGCCCGCGACGCGTACCTGATCGCCTACGCCTGCGCCCCGAGCGACCGCTGACTCTCGAGCTCAGAGCAGGACGGGCGCTTGCGTGGTGACGCCCGCGCCCCAGAAGCGGTCCGTGCCGGTCATCGTCGTCGCGAGGCGGCCTGCGCCGGTCGTGCGATCGATCTCGATGAGCTGGCCCGCGTTCGAGAAGCCGTAGACCGAGCGGCCCCAGTAGCCCAGGCCGAAGATCTGGCGGAAGTCCGTGCCGCCGCCGCGGATGGGGCCGATGACGCGGATGGAGCTCGTGCCGCTCGCGTCGAAGGTGATCTGCGCCAGCGTGTCGACCATGTCGTCCGCACGGCGGATCGTCGCGTACGTCGCGCCTTCCACCGAGACGAGGTCGCCACTGGAGAGCCAGCCGTCGGGGTAGCTCCCGAGGCGCGTGACGCTCGCGTCGCTCGGATCGATCTCGTAGTAGACGCCCATGTTCGTGGCGCCGATGAGCGTCTCGGTCGGGCGCAGCTCGCCGGCCGCGAGGAACGTGAGCGCGTAGAACTGCTCGCCCATCGCGACGTCGAACGGCGCGATCTCCGTCGCGACCGCCGTCGTCGGGTCGACCGAGAAGAGGCCCATCGAGCTCGCCGTGAACACGGCGCCCTCGGCGTTGACGGCGAGGTCGACCATGTCGGGCGCGTTGGAGCCATCCGGCTCGGTGAAGCGCGCGATCTCGGTCACTGTGTTCGTCATCGCCGAGAACGAATAGAGCGTGTTCGGCGAGTGTGCGTAGATGAGCGTGTCCTCGAGCGGCGTGCCGGAATCCGGCAGCGGGCCGGTGTCGTAGCGGACGGCTGCGGCGTCGGGGCCGGCGTCGAAGCTGCCGACGTCGGGGACCTCGGTGGGGCCACGGGTCGTGCATGCGGGGACGACGAGGACGGCGAGGGTCACGCCGAGTCGGGGAAGACGCTCGAAAGTCATCCCGCCGTGTCCCGCGTCGAAGCCCCCCAGTCAAGGGGGCGCGTCCGCGCGCGCCGCTCGGGTACGCTCGTGGGCGATGCGCACCACGATCCTGTTCGTGCTCGTGCAGGCTGTCTCGTTGCTCTCGGTCGTCGAGCTCGCGCGAGCGCAGTCGGCACCGCCTGCGGCGACTGCCCACCTCCAGCGAGGACGAGCCGCCGCGAGCGATGGCGACTACGAGACCGCCGCACGAGAGCTCGCGATGGCGCGCACCGCGGGCGCAGGAGGCGTCGACCTCGAGGTGGCGCTCGCGAGCTGGCGAGCGGGTGAGGACGGTGCCGCGCTCGAGGTCCTCGCGATCTCGCCGGAGCCCGAGGCCCCGCTGCTCGCACACGCGATGCGCCGTGGGCTCGAGCCAGCGCGCGCGTTGACGCTCTCGTCGACGACGCGTCACGACGTGGCGGCCGCGCTCGCCATCGCCGACGCGGAGCTCGTCGCGGCGCAGGTGCTCGGCTGGAGCGCGGCGATCGGCGGCACGGCGAGCCTCGTCACGCTGCTCTGGCCCGAGGGCTGCCAGTCGCGCTGTGATGCCACGCGCTACGACGTGGCGGCGGGGCTCGGCTTCGGCTCGATCGCGACCTTGGCCGTGAGCCTCACGCTCGCGATCGTCGGTGTCGTCCAGCGTGAGAGCGCCGAGTCACCGCTGCGCGCCGACGCGAGCGGCCTCGGCCTGCGGTTCTGAACGCCGGCGTCACTGCGACTCGGCGCGCCGCTTGAGGCCGCGCGCGACGCCGTCGAAGCCGTCCTCGAGCGAGCCGCCGAACATCGCGAAGCTCACGCCCGCGAGCGGTCCTTCGATCGTGTCCTCGGTCACGTAGCGCGCGCGTGTCTCGCCGATCGGCGTCACGGTCTGGACGCGCTCGGCGACGATGCCCGGCATCGTGGCGCCCCACACCAGGCGGCCGGCGCGCGAGCCTTCGGGCGCCTCGACGGCGCGGACCGTCTCGCGCTGCGAGATCGTCAGACGCCAGCGGCTCATGTGCACGCGCATGTCGATCGGCTCGCCCACCGCGAGCGTCGAGCGCATCGACACGGTGAACGGGTTCCACTCGCCGTAGCGCGCGAGGTCCACGAGCGTCGCCCACACCTTCGAGGCGGGGGCCTCGATCTCGATCTCCGCGCGAAAGACTCGTCGTGCCATCGCGCGCGAGGCTACACGCGCGCCCCGAGTGGGGCACGTCCGACGATCACGGGGGGACTGGACGCAGGCTCACGCGGATCGTCGTGAGGCCCGGCGGCAGCTCCACCTCGAGGTCGTGAGGGAAGTAGCCCTCGGCCGTGATCGTGAAGCGGCGCGGGCCCGCGCGGAGCTGCACGGGGCGCACGGCGACGACGCGCGCTGCACCGAGGAAGCGCTCGTCCGTGTAGACGCGCGCCGTGTCCGGCTCGAGCACGAAGCGCACTTGGGCGTTGCCGACCGGCGCGGGCGCGGCGGCGCAGCCGGATGCGAGCGCGGCGCTCGCGAGCAGGAACGATCGACGCGGAAGGGGCGGGCTCATGCGCGGTGCCAGGGAAGGGCGGGATGATCGAACGCGGTGCGGAGCGCCGACAAGGGGCATCGCACCTCGACGATCGCGGAGCCATCGGCACGCGCGCGAACACGCACGCTCTGCGCGCTCGCGACGATCGCGTCGTGCACGGTCTGTGCGTCGCGAGGACCCACGCCCGTGTGCGAGAGCGCATCGTCGGCCCAGCGCGAGATCCGCGCGACGCCGCGTGCGTGTCCGCGTCGACGTGCGGCGAGCCGCGCGGCAGCGAGCGGGCCGTCGTCGTCGTGCGCCGCGCCGATCGCGACCGCGACGACGTGCCCCTCGACCACGGCAGGCGTCGTCTCGGTCCACCCGAGCGGCGCGTCTTGCGCGCGACCGAGCGCGCGACCGAGCGACAGCAAGACGGGTGCGCCCAGCGTTCCGAGGCACAGAGCACCGAGCACGTCGCGCCGCGAGCCCATCACTGCACGCGCTGGATCAGATGGAAGCCGAACTCGGTCTCCACTGGCTCGCTGATCGCGCCCACGTCCATGCCGAACGCGGTCTGCTCGTACGCGGCTGCGAGGCGCCCGCGCCCGAGCCAGCCCATGTCACCGCCACGCTCGCGGCTTCCGTCCTCGCTCGTCTCGCGTGCGATCGCGAGGAAGTCGGCGCCCGGCGCGACGAGCCGCTCGCGGATCTGTGCGGCGAGGGCCTGCGCCTCGTCGTGTGTTCGCGTGATCTCGGGGCCCGCGTTCCGCGCGCCGACGAAGCGGACGAGGATGTGCCGCGTGTAGCGGTGCTCGGTGGGGCAGCGATGGAGGATCACCCAGCCGTACGGCGCCTCCGTCACCTCGGAGAGCTGATCGATCTGGAGCGCGAACGCGCGATCGCGGATCGCCTCGTGCTGCTGCGGCCAGTCCTCGCGCGAGTAGGTCCCGACCAGGCCGCCGCGCGCACCGCTCGAGCGCGCATCGGAGTCCTCACGCGCGACCGTCGCGAAGTCGCGCGCGCCCGACTCGATGCTCGCGAGCAGCTCTTCGGCGCGAACGCGCGCCTCCTCCTGCGTGCGCGTGATCGCCTCGCCAGCGCCCGTCGCCCCCTGCCACTGCACCACGATCGCCTCGGCGCACACCTCGTCGCTCGGGGCGGGAGGGATCGCGGGGCCCGCTGCCTGCGCCTGGCTCGTCGGCTCGGGCTGCGCGGGCTGCGTGGGCTCGGGCGGTGCGCTCGTCGCGGTCGCCGGCGCGCTCTCGCTGCAGCCGACGAGACCGAGCCCCACGAGCACACCGACGGTCAGGAGCGACGTTCTCGACATGCGCGCGAAGGTACCAAGCCGCGCGGCTGGCGTCCCGCGTTGCACCGAAGGTGTGCTGCGCAACGCTGCGCGCGTGCGGTTCGTCCCGAGGCCATCCGATCTCGACCCGTTCGACGCGCGGCGCGTCGCGCGCTGGGCGGCGGGCTCGGAGTCCGCGCCCGCGCAAGTGCTCTCCCGCACGCAGCGCCTGAGCCTCGGGGCGTTGCTCGCGGAGGTCTGGGAGATGGAGCACCCCTCGGTTTCGTTCCGCGACGATCCTGCGGGCGCATGGGTGATCGAGCACCTTCCGGACTTCGAGCCGGCGCCGACCTACGAGTGGGGTCGCGCGCGCCACCCCGAGAGCGGTGTGCTCTTCGAGTGGACCCGCGCCGACTCGCATGCGGAGCGGCAGAGCACACGACCGATCGATCCGTACGAGCCGATGGCGCGCTTGGAGATCGACGAGACCGGGGACGTCGTGCGCCTAGAGCACCGATTCATTCGAATCGCTGCTCTAGCCTGTGTTTTCCGAGGGGACGCGTGTCCCCTCGCCCCGCCGAAGTGAATTCGTCGGGGCCCCACTCCCCCAGGAGCCCCGAACCCGCTTGATTCCTGAAGGAATCAAACGGATCGGCGCTCTAGAGCTCGACGAAGGCCTGGACGAAGGCGCGCTGGTCGAGATCCGTGCAGGCGCGATCGAGCTCTTCGGTGTCGACGACGAGCCGCTGTGTCTCGTGCGCGCGATCATCGCGTTCACGGGTTGGGCGGCGCCGCGCCCGTCGTACTGGGGCGACAACGGTGAGGGCGTGCACGTCGTCGCCGAGCTCGCGCCCTGCGCCCGCTGCGGCGAGGTCCGCGAGGTGGGCTTCGCCTACACGACGCAGTGCCCCGCGTGCGGCGCGACGAAGGTCGGCCTCACCGTCCGCGCGTGAGCCGCTTCGCGTGGCTCACGGCTTCGCGTGGCTCACGGCTTCGCGTGGCTCACGGCTTCGCGTGGCTCACGGCTTCGCGTGGCTCACGGCTTCGCGTGGCTCACGGCTTCGCGTGGCTCACGCCGGGCGAGCTCAGCCGGGCGGGACGGCGGCCTCGTCGGCGTAGGTGGCCGCGACGAGGAAGAGGAAGAGCGCGAGGCGGGTGCTGCGCGTGCTGATGCCGGTGACCGCGAAGGCGCCGCTCGCCGTCACGAGCTGTCCGCTCGCATCGAGGGTGGCGAGGACCTGACCGTCGGGCCGCACGAGACGAGCACCGTCGGTGGTGAACGTCGCGGTGCTCGGCGCGGGCGCGGCGGGATCGTCGACCGACACCGTGATCTCGCCGGCCTCGTTCATCTGCGCCCACACCGTGCCGCCCGTCACCGTGAACGAGCCCGACTCGGCGAAGGTGCCGACGACGTTGCCGTCGAAGCTCATCACGCCCGCCGCATCGACGCTCGCCGTGCCGCGATCGAACGCGAGCGAGAGCGCGCGCAGCGGCAGCACGGGGCCGCTCGTCTCCGCCGTCGGCACCGGCGGCTGCACGTACGTCGTGCCCCCACACCCGAGGAGGTGCCAGAGCGCGACGAGCAGCATCGCGGCGCGCAGCGGACGCATCGCCTTCCCCCGCATCAGTTCTTCGTGAGCTTGCGGTACTTGATGCGGTGCGGGCGCTCCGCCGCGGGACCGAGGCGCTTCTTCCGATCCGCCTCGTAGTCCTGGTACGTGCCCGTGAACCACACCACCTGCGAGTCGCTCTCGAAGGCGAGGATGTGCGTCGCGACGCGGTCGAGGAACCAGCGATCGTGGCTCGTGATGAGCGCGACGCCGGGCCACTCGAGCAGGGCCTCTTCGAGCGAGCGCAGCGTCTCGACGTCGAGGTCGTTCGTGGGCTCGTCGAGCAGGAGCACGTTGCCGCCCTGCGTGAGCACCTTCGCGAGGTGCACGCGGTTGCGCTCACCGCCCGAGAGCACCTTCACCTGCTTCTGCTGATCGGTGCCGCGGAAGTTGAACAGGCCCACGTACGCACGCGCCGGGATCTCGGTGCGGCCGACGACGATCTTGTCCTGGCCCTTCGAGATCTCCTTGAACACCGTGTTCTCGGGCTCGAGCGCGTCGCGCGACTGATCGACGTACATGAGCTTCACGGTCTGGCCGACCGTGACCTCGCCCGCGTCCGGCTTCATCACGCCGGTGATCATGCGGAACAGCGTCGTCTTGCCGGCGCCGTTGGGGCCGATGATGCCGACGATCGCGCCCTTGGGGATGAGGACGTTCAGGTTCTCGTAGAGCAGCTTGTCGCCGAACGCCTTCGTCACGCCCTTGAGCTCGACCACCTGATCGCCGAGGCGCTCGCCGGGCGGGATCGAGATCTCGTTGTCGACGCGCTTGGCCTTCTGCGCCTCGTTGACGAGGTTCTCGTACGCCTGGAGGCGCGCCTTGCTCTTGGCCTGTCGGGCCTTGGGGGACTGACGCACCCACTCGAGCTCCTGCGCGATCTTCTTCTGACGCGCGCCTTCGCTCTTCTCCTCCTGCTGGAGGCGCTTCTCCTTCTGCTCGAGCCAGCCCGTGTAGTTCCCCTTGAACGGGTACGCGTTGCCGCGATCGAGCTCGAGGATCCACTCCGCGACGTTGTCGAGGAAGTAGCGGTCGTGGGTGATGGACACGATCGTGCCCGGGTAGTCCTTGAGGTGCTGCTCGAGCCACGCGACCGACTCGGCGTCGAGGTGGTTCGTGGGCTCGTCGAGGAGCAGGAGATCGGGCCGCATCAGCAGCGTGCGGCACAGCGCGACGCGGCGCTTCTCACCGCCGGAGAGCACGTTCACGCTCTGATCCGGAGGCGGCAGACGCAGCGCGTCCATCGCGATCTCGAGCGTCGTGTCGAGGTTCCAGCCATCACCCGCGTCGATGAAGTCCTGGAGCTTGCTCTGCTCCTCGAGCAGCTTGTCCATGTCGGCGTCGGGCTCGCCCATCGCCATGCCGATCGCCTCGAAGCGCGCGAGCGCGTCGCGCATCGGCTTCACCGCCTCGTTCACGACGTCGATGACCGTGCGGTCCTTGCCGATGTCGGGCTCCTGCGGGACGAAGCCGACGGTCGCGCTCGGGCGGATCCAGGCCTCGCCGGTGAAGTTCTTGTCCTCGCCCGCCATGATGCGCAGGAGCGAGCTCTTGCCCATGCCGTTGGGGCCGATGACGCCGATCTTCGCGCCCGGGATGAAGGACAAGTAGAGGTTCTGGACGATCTTCTTGTCGGGCGGGTGGACCTTGGTCACGCCCTTCATCGTGAAGATGTAGTCGGTCATCGCGCGGTGGCTCCTTGGTCGCTCGTCGCCTCGGGGCCCGAGCGGGATCGCCTCTATCGCACGGCCCACGCTCCGCGAAAAGAGAGTCCCGCCTCTTCGAGCGGCGCCGGGCCCGCGCTCGGACAGACCCCTCGCCCGGCGAGCCAAACCTTCGATCGCGACGCCCCGCCCTGGTACCTTGCCGAGCCCATGACAGCGATGTCGCGATCGCCCCAGCGAGGACCCGGCGCAGGCCGGGTTTCGTCGGCGATCCCGCGCGCCGGGCGCGGTGGCATCGTCGTTGCTGTCCTCCTGCGAGCCGTGTCCGCCGTGTGGCTCCCTGCTGCTGCGTTCCCCGTGATGGCCTCGAGCCCCTTCGCGCTGGCCGGCTGCATCACGCAGGACCTCCAGTTCGTGCCGCCGTCGAACTTCCCCCCGTCCATCGAGGTCCCCGCGGCCAACGCGTACCCGCTCGACGAGGTGATCCGTCTTCGCGCCGACGAGATCGGCGGCGGCGGAGACGCGGGCCCGATCAACACGCTGCGCTTCGACGTGCTCGTGCGGGACCCCGACGTCGAGCAGGAGCTGCAGTACCTCGTGTTCGTCGACTACCAGCGCGGCGTCACGCTGTTCCCGAGCAGCACCGGCTTCGTGCAGCCCGCGCCGAGCAGCGCGAGCGACCGACGCCTCCGCTCGCTGCCGGTGCAGGTGCCCGTGCGCGGCGAGGCGCTGAGCCGCGCGGGGTGTCACCGCATCGAGCTGCTCGTCTCGCAGCGCTTTCGCATCGAGGACGGCGTGCCGACCCGCGACCCGATCGCCGCTGGCGACCTCGGGAGCGCCACGTGGTGGGTCGCGACGCAGGCCACGGAAGGTGACGCGGTGGACATGACGGGGTGCCCATGACCGCGCATGGCCGCCAGGATCCGACGTGGCTCGTGCGCGCCGTGCGCGGTGGCCTCGGCACGCTGGCGGCCTCGTCGCTCGCCGGCTGCTCGCTCCTCTTCTCGCCGCCGACCGCGCAGATCGTGAATCGATGTGACGTCGACGAGGACTGCGCCGCGAGCAGCGTGTGCGAGCCGAGCGCGCACGCCTGCGTCACGACGGAGGCGCCCGCGTACGAAGTCCGCGCCGAGATCACGCCGACGAGCGATCCGCTCGGTGGTGAGCCCGTGCCGATGCTGTTCGACCTCGGCGTGCTCACGGCCGGTGCGCCGCTGACGATCGTCGCGCCCGTGCAGGTGCCCGTGCAGGGCACGGCGCGCTTCGATGGCGCGCCCATCTCCGCGCAGATCACCTTCACGCGTCGGCCGGTCGAAGGCGAGCGTCGTCTCGAGGGCGCGCTCGCGGGCACCATCGCGGTCCGCGCGTCGTCGAGCACGTCGGCCGCGGTGGACTTCCTCACGCAGCTGCCGGGCGGGGCGACCTACGACGTCTACGTGGAGCCGCAGAGCGAGTTCCGTGCGCTGCTTCCGCCGCTGTCTGCGACCCTCGAGGTGCCGGTCGACACCGGCGTGAGCTTCGCGATCGACTACCGCGAAGACGAGCTCGTCGAGGTGCACGGCGTGGTGCGCGACGCCGACAGCCAGCCGCAGGAGGGCCTCTTCGTGCGCATGGTCGACGCGGCGGGCCGCGCGATCTCGTCGCGCGCGAGCACCGACGCCGAGGGCCTGTTCACGCTCGTCGCGCCGCGCGGGTTCGGCGCGTTCTCCTTCCGCGTGCGCGGCGACACGACGCGCCAGGACTCGAGCGCGCTCCTTCCTGCGATCACGATCGACGCGAGCACCCTCCTGCCCGACGCGGACGGTACCTTCACGCTGCTCGTTCCCTCGAGCGACAACGCGATGCGCCTCGAGGGGCGCGTCGAGCTGCCCGCGACGCTGGGCATGAGCGCCCCCGCGCCGGGCGCGCAGGTGCACCTCCGCTCGCCGTACGTGAGCGACCCGGAGACGGGCCTGGTGGGCAGCCTCGAGCTCGACCTCACGACCGACATGGATGGTCGCTTCGTGGGCTACGTCCTGCCGGGCGACTACGTCGTCGAGATCGTCTCGGGCGACGAGGACGTGGGCGTGCTCGTGAGCTCGCTCGAGGTGCTCACGAATCCGTCGGGCATGCTGCTCGGTCAGCTCTACACGCTGCCGCAGCGCTCGATCCTCGGCGGCACGGTGCAGCTCGCCGACGGCGAGCCCGTGACCGGCAGTCGCATCCGCGCGACGGCGCTCGGGATCGAGCTCGCGGGTGACCCGATGGCGGCCGCGCTCCTCAACCGCTCGACGACGGGGCTGAGCGGCGCGATGGGCGAGTTCCGCCTGCCGCTCGACGTCGGCGTCTACGACCTCGTCGTCGAGATGCCCGCCGAGAGCGGCTACGCGTGGCACGTCGAGCACGACTTCGGCGTCGGCGGCTCCTCGGCGCCGCTGCGCCGCGTGATGTCCGTGCGCGCGCCCCATCGCGTCGTCGGGACCGCTCGTTTCACGGAAGGCACCGCGCTCGGCGGTGCACGCGTGCGCCTCTTCGCGCTCCACCCGGACACGCAGCGGCCGATCGAGATCGGCGCCGCCGAGTGCGACGAAGACGGCGAGTTCGTGGCGCTCCTGCCGCCCGCGCTCGACTGAGAGACCGAGAGAGAATCGACCAGTCGACTCGCCGGGGCGAGCCGGGACCGCGCTTGGCGATCCCGGCTCGTCGTCGTGGGAGGGCAGCGAGCGCGCTCGCCGCCGGCCGATCAGCCGCCGGCCGATCAGCCGCAGTCCCCGATCAGCCGCAGTCCCCGATCAGCCGCAGTCCCCGATCAGCCGCAGTCCCCGATCAGCCGCAGTCCATGGGGCAGCTGCGTCGACCCTCGGGCGGACGCGTGCAGACGCCATCGCCGCACACCGCGCAGTCCAGCGGGCAGGTCATGAGGCTCTCGGTGTCGGCGCAGGTGCCGTCGCCGCAGCCCATCGTCGTCGTGCCGCAGTCGGCCGGGCACGTCATGGCGTCTTCTCCACCGCGCGTGTTGCAGAAGCCGTCGCCGCAGCTGCCGACCATGGAGCAGTCCATCGGGCAGCTCATCGGTGTCTCGCCCATGCGCCAGTCGCACGTGCCGTCGCCGCACGTCGCCGTGCAGTCCATAGGACAGCTCATCGCGTCCTCGCTGCGCGGATCGCAGAAGCCGTCCCCACACGTGCTCATGATCATGCAGTCGGCGGGGCAGGTCATCGGGCTCTCGCCCGCGCGGAAGTCGCACATGCCGTCGCCACAGCCCGTGGTCATGCCGCAGTCGACGGCGCAGCTCATCACGTCCTCGCTGCGCGGATCGCAGAAGCCGTCTCCGCACGTGCCCATCGGCACGCAGTCGGCCGCGCAGGTGACGAGCGTCTCTCCGATCGCCGCGTTGCACACGCCGTCGCCACACGTGGCCGGGCAGTCGGCCGCGCAGCTCATCGCGTCCTCGCTGCGCGGATCGCAGACGCCGTCGCCGCAGCCCATCATGTCGAAGCAGTCGCGCGGGCAGCTGAGGAAGGTCTCGTCCGGCTCGCACGTGCCGTTCGGACAGGTCGCGGGGCAGTCGGCCGCGCAGCTCATCGCGTCCTCGCCACGCGGATCGCAGATCCCGTCGCCGCACGAGCCGAGCTCCGTGCAGTCGGCCGGGCAGTTCGCCGAGTTCTCCGTGCGCGGGTCACACGTTCCGTCGCCGCACGTCATCGGGCTCGTGCAGTCCGCGGGGCAGCTCGAGGCGCTCTCGCTCGCCGCGTCGCAGACGCCATCGCCACAGCCGCCCATGGTCGCGCAGTCCGCGCTGCAGTTCGTGGGGTTCTCCGTGCCGCCGCAGCGGCCGTCGCCGCACACGTCGCCGGTCGTGCAGTCCGCCGCGCAGGTCATCGCGTTCTCGGGCGCGACGCACGCGCCATCGCCGCAGCTGCCCACCGCTGGACCCGAGTCGGTGCGACCCATCGGGCCTGCGTCGACGCCGGGCAGGACGACGCCCGTGTCGACGCCCGAGGGGCCGGCATCGTCCTCGAGCGTGTTGGTCGCGCTGCCGCACGCGGCACCCAGCACCGTCAGCGTCGCGCCCACGACGCCGAGGGCCCACCGCGAAGAAGAGAACTGTCGTCGAGAAGTCATCGTGTACACCTCCAACCAGACCGAACGCGAAGTGTCCGGGATCGGGGGCCCCACGAGAAGAGGTCCGCAACAATCGGTCACATGCGGTCAGAGGCCGAGGATGCCGATGGCTCCCGTCGCGCGGTCCACGCCGGCGCCGTGCTCGTTCTCTCCCGTGTGCAGCTCCTGCGACCACGCCGCGTCGTTGCCGATCGGCGCGAGCGGATCGCGCGTGTAGATGTCCACGCCGCCGTGGTCGAGAAAGAACGCGATCGTCCCCGTCGCCCGACGCAGCTCGTCTCCGGGCGTCTCGATCGAGCAGTTGCCCAGCGTGAAGGCGCCGTCGGCCGCGTAGCGGTCGGTGCCGCTCGCATCGACGAAGGCGCCGAAGCCCGCAGCGTTTCCGGTGCCTCCGGAGCGCGGCACGAGGCGATAGGTGTCGTCGCCCTCGAGATCGAAGAACCACGCGCTCGAGAAGTCGTGCCCGCTGCCGAGCACGCCCGAGTAACGAGACGCGGTCTCGTCGTAGACGTCGTCTCCGCGGCGATCGACGAGCGCCGTGATCGCGTAGTGCGCGTCGGACGCCTGCGCGTACCACTCGGCGTCGTAGTGATCGTCGCCGTCGCCATCGAGCAAGAGGCCGGTCCCGAACCAGTAGCCCGTGCCCTGCGCGAACACGGCGGCCGTGTAGCGGTCGTGACCGGCGCGATCACGGAGCACGCCGAGCCCTCCGCTCATGAAGAGACCGTCTCCGAAGTCCGCGCGGCGACCGAAGCCCGCGCCTTGTGAGAACGAGGAGTTCGAGCCGCCGGGGATCTGCGGCGACCAGTAGAGGACGTCGTGCGGCACCGCGACGTAGGTGTCGTCGCCACCCTCGCCGTAGAGCACGCCCACACCGCGCGAGTACGCGAAGCCCTGGCTCGACGCATACGCGGAGAAGGAGTCGACGTCGTCGCCGAGGTCCGCGAGCAGGCCCAGACCGAACGAGGCGGCGCCCTGTGCTGCGGCCTCGGCGACGTACGTGTCCGCACCGCCGGCATCGAGCAGCACGCCGACGCCGAGCGCGCCGTAGCCCTGCGACATGCGGAGGCTCGCGTAGCGGTCCGCGCCCGCGCCGAGATCGACGAGCAGGCCGACGCCGACGCGTCCCGCGCCCTGTCGCGCGATCTGCGAGCGCGACGAGGGGCCCTGTCCGTCGGCGGGCGTGAGGCGTCCGGCGCCGTCCGAGGGCGGTCGCGCCGTTCCATCGGTCGCGGTGTCGAGCGGCACGGGCACGGCGTCGTAGCCGTAGTCGTCGTCGCCGCCGAGATCGATCGCGACCGACACGCCGTGATCCCGCGACGTCGTCGCGCCCACGGGCACCCGGTACACGTCGTCTCCACCGAGCTCGACGACGAGGAGCACGCGCTGCCACGCCGCGCCTTCGTAGCGATCGACGCCTGGCCCACCGATCGCGATGCGGCCGAGCGGCGTCTCGATCACGATCGGATCGGCTCCACCCGCCGGCGCGGCGAGCGCGGTCGCGTCGATGCTGCGGAGGATCTCGATCGCCGCGCCCGCGAGCCGATCGACGTCGACGTCGCCGAGCAACACGCCCTGCACGCTCGGCGCGGTGGGCGCGCGCACGTCGTCGATGCTCGCGAGGAAGAGGCCCGAGGGCTCCGCGAACGCGGTGGCGAGCTGTGTCTCGGTGAGGCCCGCGACCGCGCCTGCGCGCGACGCGAGCGCGCCGCGCACCGCATCGACGATGGGCACGAGCGCCGCGCGCACGCGCGGATCGATCGCCGCGATCGCCGCGCGCGACGAGGCCGGATCGAAGCTCCCGCCCGCCGCCGTCGCGAGCGCCACGAGGGCCGCCTCGAGATCGGCCGAGGCCGCGACCGACTCGGCGACGGGCTCGAGATCGGCGACGCGCGCCATGAACGCGAGGCGATCCGCGACGCCCGCGGGATCGTGCGGCGGCGCATCGAGCGCGCCCTCGACGAGCGTCGCGAAGCGCGGCACCGCGAGCCACTCGTGGTGGATGCGATCCGTGAACGAGAGACGGAAGCGATCGTGCGAGAGCTCGGCCGGGTACAGATCGAGGTGCTCGGTGCGGAAGCGCAGATCGCAGCGCGAGCGGCCCGCGAGCGTCGCCGCCTCGTCGAGGAGCGAGCCCGTCTCGGCGAGCACGCACTCGCAGTCGGCCCACACGTCGTTCCACGGGTCGGCCGTGTCGAGGTGCGGCACGCAGACGCGCTCACCGCCGACCTCGCGCTCCACGGCGCCCGCGTCGCAGGGCGGCGCCCCGAGACAGAGCGCGAGCGGCGCCTCGCCGTGACAGCGCATGCCCGCCGGACAGCTGCGGTCCGCGCCACAGGCCGTCGCGCCGCCGGCCGCGAGCAGAGCCTCGCAGCGCACCGTCGCATCGCTCCGGTCGCGCACGCACACGGCGCCTTCGCCCTCGATGTCCGCGCAGCGCCGCAGGCCGAGCGGGCAGTCCGCGTCCGAGCGGCACGAGGTCGTGCAGTGCGCGCCGAGGCCGTCGGTGTCGACGCAGCGATCGTAGGTGCCTCCGCACGTCGCGTCGCCGGTGCACGACGCGCCGGGCTCCACCGTGCGACACGTGCCGCCGGTCGGCTGACACTGGCGCGGCATGCCCGCGAAGATCTCGACGCAGCTCGAAGGCACGGGCAGCGATGCGCAGTCGTCGTCGTTCTCGCACGCGAGCCCACAGGCGAGCTCGCGCGTGCCGAGCGGCAAGCAGACGTTGCCCTCACCGCAGTCGTCGTTGCGGCGGCACGGCCGGCACGCGAGGGTCTCGGGCATCTGCGCGTCGGGGACGATGAACGCGTCCTCGCTCGGCACATCGAGCGGCGCGTCGATTCCCGCGTCGAGCGTCGGCTCCGGGGACGAGGGACAACCAGCGAGCAGCACGCACGGCGCCAGGAGAAGCAGCATCGGCTCGGCCTCGAGACGGATCGTCCACATCCGACGATGATGCCCCATCGCGCGAGCGTGGTACCTCACGCCGCATGTCCGGCACCGCCCGCGCCTACTTCGACGACGTCCTGGCCGACGAGCTCGAGTCCTCGGTGATCGCGCACGCGAGCCACGCCTCTCGCCCGAGCGTGGTGCTCGATCGCACGATCTTCTATCCCGAGGCCGGCGGCCAGATGGCCGATCGCGGGACGATCGACGGCGTGCCCGTGATCGACGTGCAGCTCGACGACGACGGCGTCGTGCACCACGTGCTCGACGGAGCGCTGCCTCAGGTCGGAGCGCACGTGCGCGGCGTGATCGATCGCGCGAGGCGCCGCGTGCACATGGCCCTCCACACCGGCCAGCACATGCTGTCTCGCGCGCTCGTGGACGTGTGCGGCGCCGAGACGGTGAGCTCGCGCCTCGGCGAGCAGGCCGCGACGATCGACGTCGATCGCGATGGCATCCCCACGGCGCGCATCGCGGAGTGCGAGGCCCTCGTCCTTCGCGCGATCGACGAGGATCGCCCCGTGCGTGCGTGGTTTCCGAGCGCCGAGGAGCTCGCGAGCCTCGCGCTCCGCCGTGCGCCCAAGCAGACCGAGAACGTGCGCGTCGTGGACGTGAGCGGCTTCGACATCACGCCCTGTGGCGGCACGCACGTCGTGCGCACCGCGCAGATCGGCCTCGTCCGCATCACGGGCACCGAGCGCTACAAGGGCGGTACCCGCATCACGTTCACGGCGGGGCCGCGTGCGCGCGCGATGCTCTTCGACGAGGACCGGCTGCTCCGCGAGCTCGCGCGCGAGCTCGTCTGTCCGCCGCACGAGGTGGGCGCGTCGGTGTCGCGCGTTCGCGCCGAGGCGCTCGCCGCACGCGAAGAGACCGGACGTGTGCGCGCGCTGCTCGCGCAGTCGATCGCGGCCGAGGCGCGTCGCGTCGCCGCCGGGGATCGCGTGGTGCTCTCGCTCGCAGAGGGCGGCGTCGAGCTCGCGAAGGCGGTGGTCGGTCACCTCACGCGCGAGGGCTCGCTCACGGTGATCGTCGGGGCGCAGATCGACGAGGGCGTGCACACGATCGTCGCGCGTGGCCCCGGCTCGAGCGCAGACTGCGGCGCGCTCCTCAAGGCCCTCGCGGCGTCGTGTGGCGGTCGCGGCGGCGGGCGGGCCGAGCGAGCCGAGGGCCGCATGCCCGCAGGCACCGACCTCGCCGCGATCGCAGCGCGCCTCGCCTGATCGGAGCTCAGCTCGCCTTCGCGAGGCGCGCGCCGCGCAGCGGCTCGAGGCTCAACGCGCGCGCGAGCGCCTTCGGATCGGCGCCGCAATTCCGGGGAGTGACGAACGCGTCCACGGTCAGCGTCTCTTCCGGGCGCAGCGGCACGAGGCTCGCGAGCCAGCGGCTCGTCTCCCCGCGGGTCGGCACGTCGAGCAGGGGATCGAGCTCGCTCCGCGTGACCAGGATCCAGCTCACGATCGCGTGATCGCCGGCGAGCGCGGGCGGCACCGCCTCGGCATCCCGATAGCTGGCGAGCGCGCCGAGGCCCGTCGTCACGAGGCGGCGCTCCACGGCGAGGCGCTCGTGCTCGATCGCGAGCTCGTCCGAGACGCCCTCGAGCACGTGATCGACGTGCTCGAGCTCCCTCGCTCGCTCGATCGCGCGCGCCAGTGGGCCCACGGCGTCGTGCGCGTTCCGAGGCGCGGTGTGGATCGCCTCGAGCAGCGCGAGCGCCTCGTCGCGCGGCACCACGATCGAGATCCGTCGCAGCGTGCGCGAGCCATCGAGCCTGGGTGCCATGGGCAGCGCGTCGTCCTCGCCCGACGCGTCGCTCGTCTCGAGCTGCTCGCGGAAGCGAGTCCGTGCGTGCACGAGCGACGCGAGCATCAGCATCGGCCCGAGGAGGTGCCCGAGGTAGAGGACGCTCGAGAGGCCGCCGCCTTCGGCGCTGATCTGCCAGCTCGCGCGCTCGTACGCGCTCATCGTCGCGTCGTCGGCCGTGCCGCGTGGCCTCACGCCGAGCGACGCGGTGCCGAGGCTCGTCGCCAGACCGACGAGGAAGAGCGCCGCGCTCACCGCGTCGGGCGCGAGGCCGAAGAGGCGTGATCGTCGTGCAGCGCGGATCGACATCACTCCTCGATGCTGCGCCGCCGATGGGTCGCCGACAACCCCGTCGTGTGGCCTCACCCCTCCGCGAGAGGCGAGGGTGGCGCGAGGTCGAGGCTCAGCCCGGGCCTTCGATCTCCGGCGGACGCGGTGGCACGAGGAAGTACACGCGCCGCGCGTCGAGCGGCGAGCCATCGCCGCGCACGGTGAGACGCGCCTCGAAGATCAGCGGCATCACGTCCGGCATCACCGTCGTGTTCATCACGGGCACCACGTCCCAGCAGATGCGCGTGCCCGGCGTGACGGCAGGGAAGGCGTCGGGGTGCGTGTCGGCGTCCGTGTCCTCGGTGGCGATCACCGCGCAGTCGGCCGCGCTCGTGTTCGTCTCGAGGTAGTCGATGAACTGGAGCGCGTCGCCGGCGTCGCCCGGCTCGTCGGTCGCTTCGATCGTCGCGCGCAGCGGCACGCCCTCGACGATCTCGTTGATCGCCGCCGTGACGACGGGCACGACCGAGGAGTCCGCGCCATCGAACACGAGCGGATCACCGAGGCGATCCACCGAGCCCGAGGCGTTCGCGAGATCGACGAGGTCGTTGCGCGCCGCGGCGCCGGGCGTCCCGCTCCACACGCCAATGAACGTGATGTCGTTCGCCATGAGCGCCGCGGCCGCTTGCGCGGCGGTCTCGCTGCCATCGCTGTCCTCGTCGGTGAAGGCGACGAGGATGCGCACCGCCTCGTCGCGGAACGCAGGACAGCCGAGGCTCCCGCCGGCCGGTCCGGTGCATCCCGTCTCGGTGCCGGGGCCGCCAGCCGGGTCCGCGACGCCCCACACCGCGCGGTAGAGCGACTCGGTGCTGCCGCTGGTCCCGAAGCCGAGCGCGGCCGACGTCACTGCGGGATCGCCCTGGAGCGACTGGGTGTTGGTGTACTCGCCGAGGTACCAGCCGCCGCCCGTCCACGGGCTCGTGATGCAGGTGTCGACGCCGGGATCTTCGATGCAGCTGCCGGTGAGGCCGCAGACCTGGCCCGCGGCGCACTCCGAGTCTCGCGTGCACGGCACACCGAAGTCCGTGCAGGTCAGATCACCCATGATCGTGCCGACCGCCGTGCGCAGCGCCGAGATCTCGCCGGCCATCGATCCCGATCGATCGAAGAGGAAGTACACGTCGGCGAACTGGATGCTCGTGCGGAACGCGAGCGTGTCGCGCGTGGGATCGGGCGCCTCCATGTACGGCACCACGAACACGAAGTCGCCGCGCGTGCGCGGGCTGTCCGTCATGTCGGTGGGGCTCGTGCCTGCCGCCGTCTCGATCAGGTCGCTCACGCCGTCCATGTCGGTGTCGGCGGAGGTCGGCGAGGTCATGTGCGTCGCGACCTCGTCCTGATCGGAGAGGCCGTCCCCATCGCTGTCGGGATCACGGAAGTCCGCGATCATGTCCATGTCGGTGTCGACCGGCGGCGTCGCGAGATCCGCGTCTCCCGCCTCCATCGCGTCGGGGATCCCGTCCGCGTCGCTGTCCTCGTCGAGGAAGTCCGGCGTCATGTCCATGTCGGTGTCGACGTCGAGGTCCTCGCCGTCCGAGATGGTGTCGCCGTCGCTGTCGACGTCGTGGAAGTCGGGGATGCCATCACCGTCCGAGTCGGCTGGCGGGCTCGTCGTGCCTCGCAGCTCGCGGGCGTCGGGCAGACCGTCGTCGTCGTCGTCGGGGTCGTACGCGTCGAGACGTCCATCGGTGTCGGTGTCGACCGCGCCTTCGCTCGCGTCCGGGATGCCGTTGTTGTCGGAGTCGCTGTCGTACGCGTCCGGTGTGCCGTCACCATCCGAGTCGCGAGGCACGGTGCGCACATCGGTGTCTCCCGCCTCCATCGCGTCGGGGATGCCATCGCCGTCGCTGTCCTCGTCGAGCGAGTCGAGGGTGCCGTCGCCATCGGTGTCTCGCCCGGCGCTTCCCCCTTCGTGCTCGTCGCTGATCGTGTCGCCGTCGAGATCCGCAGGGCCCGAGTACGCATCTCGCGGCCCGGCATCGGGGCGAACGACCGTGTTGGGCGAGTCACACGCCGCGAGGGCCACGGGCATGCAGGTGATCGCGACGAGCGCGGCGACGAAGCGGAAGCGCATGCCGTGAGGATACCAGTCGATCGACGCGGCGTCGGCGTGACATCGGGAGGCGCATTCTGCATTCTCCGCCGCCATGCCCAGCTCCGACGATTCGCGCTCCCGCCCCTCGACGCCCGCCGCCGCGCCCGCCGGCGCGCCCAAGCCGGCCGAGCAGCATCGCTGCGCCGAGATGGGCCCGGGCACGCCGACCCCTGCGGAGGATCGCGCCATCGCGAAGAAGGTCCTCGCGGCCGGCGACGCGAAGCACGCGGCCCTGCACTGCTCGTTCGCGCTCGCGCTCGAGCCGACCAAGCCCGAGCAGCTCGCGCTCGTCGACGAGATCTACGCCGCGAGCACGGACCCGCTCTCGCTCGTGCCGCTCGAGGGCACGACGTACTTCGGGGTCGTCGCGATGCGCGCCATCTTCCTCAAGAAGGTCGGTCGCATCGTCGAGGCCCTCGAGCTGCTCGTGCAGGTCGTCGCGGTGCGCCCGGATCTGCCCTTCGGCGAGTGGCTCGACGGCTGGCTGGATGACGAGACGATCGCGAAGGTCGAGCCGCAGGTGCTCGCGCGCCTCTTCGATCTGGGCCTCCAGCGTCTCGTCTCGACCGAGCTCGGCGTCGCGAACGGCCGCGGCGTGGCCGAGCGCATCGCCGCGGCCGCGCGCCGCGCCCGCGCGAAGTACCCCGACAGCTCCCCGCTCTCGTTCGCGCTCTCTCGCGCGCTCCGCATGTCGCGCAAGCTCGACGACGCGCTCGCGGTCGCCAAGGAAGAGCACGAGAAGCGTCCGTCGTATCTCTCGTCCGTCTTCCTCGCGGGCGTGCACCGCGATCGGGGCGAGCTCAAGGAGGCGCACGCGCGCTTCGAAGAGGCGCTCGCCAAGCAGCCCGACGACGTCGCCGTCCGGCTCGACATGGGCGATCTCTCGCTCGACCTCGGTCGCCCCGACGACGCGATCGCGCAGTACGAGTGGGTGCTCGGCAAGGAGCCCGAGAACCCGTGGGCCAAGCCCTCGGCGCTCTACGCGAAGTTCGCGAAGACGAACGACAAGGCCCTGCGCGACGAGCTCGAGCTCCTCGCGGAGAACGACACCAAGGGCCGCGCGCGTGCGCTCGCGCTCGCGATCACGCCCTACCTCGGCTTCCTCCCGCGCCGCCCCGAGTCCGTGCTCGGCGCAGTGGACGCGATCCGCGAGCAGGTGCGGCAGAAGGGCATCGACGAGGTGAAGAAGCAGCCGATCAAGCTGCAGATCTCCACGCTCGAGGCGCCGAGCGCGATCCGCGCCGCGGCCGCGCAGTTCATGGAGATGGGCCTCGCGGTCGACGTCGAGATCGGCGGCATCCCGCAGCCCGATCCGCGGCAGCCCACGCAGAAGACCGTCTACGAGATCTTCAAGTACGAGGGCGCCTCGACCAAGCCGGTCCTTCCGCCCGCGAGCGAGAAGTCGGCGATCGCCATCGCGCGCCTCGCCGCGACGCGCTTCCACGGCCCGACGTGGGCCGAGCTCGCGCGCCGCACCGCGAAGGAGCTCACGTTCGAGAAGGTCCCCGAGCTGCTCTCGCTCATGGTGATCTTCCCGCCGCTCCCGCGCGCGGTGCTCCCGGACGGAAAGCCCGCGCCTTCGCCGTTCAAGCTCGCGGACTGGTGGTTCCGCGTGCAGGTCGCGAGCGCGCTCACGATCGCCTTCGTCGACGAGGGCTGGGAAGAGTCGGTGCGCAAGCGCGCGCTCGAGTCGATGATCTACGGCCCGCCCGACTGGATCACGACGGCCGGCATGGTCGCGCTCACGGCGCTCGCGAACATCGATCCCGTCGCGCGCCCGCACGCCGAGGCGCTGCTCTACGGCCTCATCCGTCCGGCGCCCTCCGCCATCGAGCTCGCCTGTGTCGCGCAGCCGCTCGCGCACTGCCTCCTCCAGCTCCCCGGCCTCGACCCGGACACCAAGAAGTCCTTCCGCGAGCTGCGCGCCGAGATGGAGCGCGGCTCGACCCCGAATTGACGGGGTCACTCCCGCCCTTGCAACCCCACGAAATCACAGGCCTCCTGGGCGCCCAATGACACGAGCCCGCGAGCGAGCCCCTGCGAGGCGCTCCGCACCGACGCTCGCGGTCCTCGCGGCGCTCGCGCTCGCGCCAGGCTGCGGCTCGAGCGCGCCTCGCAGCGAGCTGCCCTCTCGCCGCCTGACGGGGGAGGCTGCGCTCGAGGACGACGAGCGCCCTCGCTTCGTCGTCGAAGGGCTCACGTTCCCCGAGCCGCCGGCGTCGGTCGACGTCGACGAGCCTGCGCTCGAGCCCGTGCTCCGACACGCACGTGAGCTGCTCGCGCGTCCGCTGCCCACACCCGAGGATGCGACATCGGCGTCCGAGCTCAGCGCGTTCGTGGAGGGGCGGCTCGCCGGCTGGATGAACGCGACGGCGCAGGGCATCCGCTCGCTCTGGCAAGCCATGCAGCAGCTCGAGACACGCGTGCTCGGCGCGCACGTCGTGGCCCGCGCCATCACGGGCGCCACGCTCGTCGCGCTCGCCGAGCGCCTCGAGGCCATGCCTCTTCCCGCCGCGATTCGTGCGGACGCTGCGCTCTCGTCCGGCATCCGCGACGCCCTCGACAACGCCTCTCGGCCCATGCGCGAGCGTGCGATCCAGGCCTTCGGCGCGTGCGCCAGCGAGTCGATCGGATCGGCCGACCCGACGCTCGACGAGTGGCGCCTGCACTGTGATGCAGAGAGCACACGCGCGAGCACACCGCGACACGAATGACGGTGTTCGAGAGTCGGCAGGCGCACGAGCGTCATGGCATGACGCGCTGCATTCTTGCGCGCCTCTGCGCCGGCACTCACGATCACGCGCATGGGCCAGTCACGTCGCTCGTCGCGCAAGGCCGACGACCCACCATCTCGGCACGACCGTTCCTCTCCCAAGACGTCGATCTCGTGGCCTCTGGCGCTGGCCCTGGCGCTCCTCGCGCCCCTCGCACCTTCGTGCGGCTCGAGTGATGCGCTCACACCGCGCGCACGCACCGAGACGACGCTGACGTCGGGCACGCCCGCGACGCTCGGCTCCGTGGCAGGGCCTGCGACCGATCCTCCGGGTGGATGCGAGCGCATTCCCGTGTACGCCGACGGCCGGGTCACCGAGCGCCTCTGCGCGAGCGACGCGGAGGCGCGCGGCCTCACCGTGCTCGATCTGTCGAGCGCGTACGCGCCGCACGTCTTCGACGAAGCCCCCGAGCTCGGCGAGGCGGGCATCCCGCCCTACCGCGCGACCTACCTCGCGCTCGCCGACGAAGACTGGGAGGCGCTCCCCGAGGACGTCGAGCCCGAGCACTACCTCGAGCTCTTCGGCATCTCGCCGACGTTCCGCGTGCTCGCCGCGCGCATGGGCGACGAGGAGCGTCACGCGTGCCATGCCGCCATCGACGACACGTCGCTCTTCGCGATGGTGGGCACGATGCGCACGTGGTCGACGCCCGTGCCCGAGCAGCGCGCGCGTCAGCGCCAGGTCCGCTATCACCAGCTCTACTTCGAGCGCGAGCGCGAGCGCCTCGGCTTGCCGACGCTCGAGGCGCTCGAGGGGCGCACCGAGCGCGAGGCCGCGCTCCGCACGTTCCTCCGCGAGCGCACACGCCTGCTCGGCATCGAGGCCGTGCAGGATCACCTGATCTGCGACGGCTTCCTCGACGCGCGCCGCTACAGCCGCGGCATCTTCGACACGCGAACGGCCATGGCGCTCGCGGTGAGCCAGCGCATGCACGTGGTGGTCGCGGCGGGCACGCTCGATGCGCCGAGCCGCGCGGCGCTCGCAGAAGACAGCCGTGAAGGGGACTTCCGCGCGGTGCTCCGCACGCTGCGCGAGCGTGTCGTGGACGCGACCGCCGTGCTCGAGGACGGCTCCGCGCGCAACGAGTGGGGCACGGTCCTCGGGCGGACGCTCGATCCGGCCGAGATGCGCAATCCCGTCGGCCACGATCCGCTCCCGAACGGCGCACCGGACTGGATCTCTCCCGCGACCGAGCAGGCGGCGCGCGCGCTCGGCTGGACGAGCCCGGCAGGCTTCCTGCGCTTCGCGCGAGGCGAGGGCGGCAGCCCGCAGGGTGGCAGTGCGCAGGGTGGCAGTGCGCAGGGTGGCAGTGCGCAAGGTGGGAGTGCGCAGGGTGGCAGTGTGCAGACTGGCAGTGTGCAGACTGGCAGTGACCAGGGTGCCATTCCGACCCGGGTCGCCGTCCAGCTGCCGCCCCGGCCGCGCTACCACAGCCGTCACATGGAGATCCGCGTCGAGATCGACCGCGGCGACGTCTGGTACGACTACCCGTACACGTCCGAGGGTCGCCGCCGCAGCCAGCCCGTGAACGTGCGTCCGACACTGACGCTCTTCGCGCGCGACGGCGCCGGTGAGGTCGCGATCGTGCGCTGGCCGACGACCATCGGTGGCTGGAAGCCCGAGCGCTCGCGCTCCGGCGGCATCGGCCTCCGCTACAAGGAATCGCCGGCCGGTCCGCGGATCTGGCGCGACGTCGTCGCCGCGCCCGCGTGGCTGCCGCCGCCCAGCACGCCCGACGACGAGCTCGTGCGGCGCGGTCCGCGCGGTCGCTACGTCCCGAACTCCTCCCTCTTCGGCCCGAGCTATCGCTCCGCCTACGGCCTCGCAATGGTGATGAACCACCGCGTCCTCCCCGCGCGCGAAGAGGGCGAGCCGCCCACGCTCTACGACGAGGGCGTGCGCGCACACGGCTCGGTGAGCTACGGCTCGATCCTCCGCGGCACGAGCCACGGCTGCCACCGCCTCTACAACCACCTCGCCGTGCGCATGACGGGCTTCCTCCTCGCGCACCGCGAGCACGTGCGACACGGCTCGATGGAGGTGCTCTATGCGCGTCGCGCCCACTCGCCGAGCGGCCCGGTGACCTTCCGGATCCGCTCACGCGGCTATCGCTACGAGCTCACGCCTCCGATCGACGTGAACGTCCTCCGCGGCAACGTGCTCGGCACCACCCAGGAAGCGCCCGACGGCATGCGCCCGCTCCCGCGCCGCGCGCAGGCCGACGCCACCGCGACGGCCGCCGCCGACGAGAACCTCTGACCGCAGCCGCGCTCTCAGCGTGTCTCTGCGGTCCAGGTCACGCGGATGCTCGGGTCGAGCGACGCGGACACCGAGCAGTACTTCTCGACACCCAGCGAGACTGCGCGCTCGACCTTGTGGGCGTCGAGCGGGCGCTCACCGGCCTTGCCGTGGGCGACGAAGCGCAGGCGCACGGCGGTGTAGGGCGCGGGCGTCGCGTCCTTGCGCTCGCCCTCGGCGTGCACCTCGAGATCGTCGAGCGGTTCGTTCTGCTTTCGCAGGATGTGCACGATGTCCATCGATGCGCACGACGCGATGGCGGTGAGCAAGAGCTCCATCGGCCGCATCCCGCGGCCCTCACCACCGATGTCGGGCGAGCCGTCGACGATCAGCTCTCCTCCGGTCCCCGAGCGCGCGCGGAACGCGGCGGGCCCGATGCGGTGCATCTCCATCGTGAGAATCGGCTTGGACATGGGGCCCTCAGGAGAACAGCGTGGACGACAGATAGCGATCACCGCGATCGCACAGGATGCAGACGAGGGTGCCACTCTCGCCCTCCTCGAAGAGCTGCCTGCACGCCTGTCGCGCAGCCCACACGGCACCCGCGGCGCTCACCCCGACGAGCACGCC
The DNA here is from genome assembly GCA_044376125.1 of Sandaracinaceae bacterium. Lineage (GTDB taxonomy): Bacteria > Myxococcota_A > Polyangia > Polyangiales > Sandaracinaceae > JAFLCL01. The sequence continues at coordinate 9,322 of JBILLJ010000057.1, read as the reverse complement.
TTCTCTGCGTCCGAGGCGCCGCGCCTCCTCCTCCGCGTCGAGCTGTGCGACGTCGACGAAGCGGTCGACCCAGCTCGCGTCGTAGATCTTCGGCAGATACGCCTCGGGCCAGCGGCGGATGCCGGGAATGCACGAGCCCTCGGTGGGGCGACAGCCGACGATCGTGACCTTCGTGCCCGCCGCGGCCGCGCGCGCGCGGAGCGCCCGGCTCACGCCCATGATCGTGCCCGTCGTGCCCATCGCGGACACGAAGTGCGTCACGGTCCCGCCCGTGTCGCGCCAGATCTCGGGGCCCGTGGTCTCCTCGTGGGCGCGCCAGTTGTCGGGGTTGCTGAACTGATCGAGCATCACGAAGCCCTCGCGCTCGACCATGTCGCGGGCCTTGTCGATCGCGGCCTCCATCGAGCCCGCGCTCGGCGTGAGCACCACGTCCGCGCCGTAGGCGCGCATGAGCTTCACGCGCTCGGCGGTCGCGCTCTCCGGCATGACGAGCGAGATCGGGTAGCCGCGGGCGGTGGCGATCATCGCCAGCGCGATGCCCGTGTTGCCGCTCGTCGGCTCGACCAGCCGCGCGCCCGGCCCGATGGTCCCGCGGGCCTCGGCGCCGAGGATCATGAACTTCGCGGGCCGATCCTTGACGCTGCCCGCGGGGTTGTTGCCCTCGAGCTTGCCGAAGAGACGGATGCGCGCGCTGCGAGGATCGTCGGGCGGGAGGCCGGTCGCGAGCGCGACCATGGGCGTCTCGCCGACGCGATCGAGGATGGACATGCGCCTCTTCATGCGGGGCCCGTGCACCTTCCGTCAAGGCCGCCGAGGGCGTCTGCGTGCTGCTCGTGAATCTCTCGCCGCCGGCGTCGTCCGAGGCGCATGCGCCTCGCCCTCACCACGATCGCTCTCGCGCTCGCCATCTCGTCGCTCGGTGCCAGCACGGCGCGAGCTCAGTCCCTCGACTGCCAATCCGTCCGACGCACGCGCATCCTGGCACGCGCCGCAGGTCTCGATGCGCCGAACCTGGCCGTCCTCGAGCGCGGTGTGTGCGGTGGCATCGCCGACCTGCGTGGGCTCTTCGCGTTTGCGCGGCCGAGCGAGGACTGCCTGCGCATGACGACGATGTACGCGCTCGCCGCGACCGTCGGCTCCGAGGACCTCGCGATGATCGACGGCACGCGCGTCGCCGTCTGCCGCGCAGGCAACCTCGGCGAGCTCGACGAGTGGCCCAATGGCCGCCGCATCCGCTCGGCCACCGCGTGGGTCTATCCGAGCGGTCAGCGCTTCTCGGGTGTGGGGCACGTGCTGCTCTACCCGACCGGCGACACGGCGCGCCGCGGCGACGGAACCTGGCAGTACCCGAACGGCCGCACCGTCGATCCGGACTCCCGGCTCTTCCACCTGCCCAGCGGCCAACGCGTCGAGAGCGAGCGTGAGCTCATCGCGTGGACGTGCACCCACGTGGGCGCCGATCGCTGCGAGCACGTCCTCGACGAGCTCCCCGCGGCGTGGGCGAGCGTGCGTGGCGCGCTCATCACGATGCTCGCGTGGGAGGCCAGTCAGCTCCAGTGACTCGCGCGTTCACCAGAACGCGGTCTGGAAGCCGATCGTGCCCATGTGGATCTCGAGGTCGTTCGAGCGGCCGTAGTACACGTAGCCCAGCTCGAGGTAGCCGTCGCGGTCACTGGGCTGTCCGTGCCGGTCGTAGAAGTAGCGAAGGCCGCCCGAGACCTCGTGCAGATCGAGCGGCGCGAGATCGGAGTCCGCGGTGCGGTAGGAGCGCGCCCAGGTGCCCTGCGGGAGCGAGGTGGCGAAGAAGTACGGCGCACCTTGTGTGTGATAGCGGTACCCGACGCGGAGCCAGGTGTCGTCGGTCACGTACTGCGTGATCTGGCCCTCGGCGGAGTGCGCGATGGCGCCGTAGTCGTCGATGTAGAAGCGATAGGCCGCGTTGAAGAAGGTGCGCGAGTCGGGGATTGCCTGCGCGAGCCGCACCGTGGCGGCGTTGCGCAGACGCGAGGGCGGGAAGAGATCGCCGATGCGGCCGCCGCCCTCGCGGGGCACGGAGTTCCACGGTGTGTGGATGTGTCCGATCTGGCCGGTGAGGCCATATCCGATCGTGAGCGTCGTGGACTCCGAGAGGAGCTGACTGAAGCTCGCGTTCATCGAGAGTGTCAGTCGCTCGGTGAGGCCCAGATCCACACCGTTGTATTGAACGGGGTCGAAGACGTCGACGATCGCGTCGGCCGCGAGCACGAGCTGGGCATTGTCGTCGGCGAAGTCCAGCGAGACACCCAGACCGCCGTGACCCGACTTCAGCTCTTCTTCGACGTGCGCGCCCCAGCGCACGAGGAAGCGCGAGTCGTCGGTGTCGGGGATGGTCGTCGTGACGTCGAGCGTGAAGGACTCGTTGTCGCGCGAGGCCGTCGAGATGGCCGAGAGCGCGTCCGTCGAGGCGCTCGTGAGGATGTCGATCGGGAGATAGACGTCGTGGGTGATGCCCTCGCGGTGGCTCACGTGCATGTAGAGCACGGGGTTCGCGATGAAGGTGAACTCCGAGCCACGTCCACTCGCGTCGACGTCGGCCTGGGACTGGTAGCCGCGGCCCTCCTGGTGGAACACGGAGAGGCGCGCGCCGAAGCGGTCGATGCGCAGGTCGGGGTCGGGGAGGCGGTCCCCGTCGGGCACCACGCTCGTGCCGATGGAGAGCACGCCGTTCGGTGGTGGCGCGGACTCGTAGCTCTGACCAGCCGCGTACGCCGACACCAAGCCCGCGCCGGCGCCGAGCACGGCGAGGAGCGTCGCGTGGTCTCTCACGCGAGCGCGGGTGCTCGTGCTCACTGACCGCACCCGCAGCCGCCACCGGCCGCGACGCCGTCGCCTCCGGCCGCGCCTTCGCGGCTGCCGCGCAGCTTGCGGAGCGAACGACCGAGCAGTCCATCGCTCGGCTGCATCGCCGGGTCCGCGACCGTTCCTCGCGCGTATCGGGGCACGACCACGCAGCCGGACGCGAAGAGGAGAGCGATCGACAGCCACGCCAGCACGACCTGGACGCTGCGCATGGAGCGCGCCGTGCCGAGCGCCTCGCGGGTCGAAGGAAGCATGGGCGGACGTTAGCAGTCCGACGACGACGCGCGCCTCGGCACGTGGGCACACACACGTCCCCCACGCCGGTACGGCCGGCCGTTGGCACGGCGTGAACGTCGCGTCACAGGCCCTCTGCCCCTCCCCCAGAATTCCAGGGGTTCGCGGCTGTTGCGCGTGCGTACGCGCGGCACGTGCTTTGCGGAGCGGCCGGCCGTGGACTTGGTCCGGCTCTTCGCGCTCGCGGCGTTCTTCCTCTCGGCGATGCTCGGGGGGCTGTACGCGACCACGCAGGCGGAGGGACCGCTCTCGTCCGCAGAGACCTCGACGCCGGAGCTCGACGCCCTGCGTGCGGCGCTCGAGGCGCCGCCGAGCGAGGACCTCGGCACCGCGGCGGCGGCGACGAACGAGCCCGCGCCTGCGCTGCCGAGCGGCGCCGACGTTCCCGCGGACGTCCTCGAGGTCGAAGAGGACTCGGACGTCATCGTCGATGCCGCGACCGGCGTCACGATCGGTCCGTTCAAGCTCAGCCTGCGCGGCGAGTCCGAGCTCCTCGAGCACGACGCCGCCATCGAGGACGCATCGCTCGCGAGCGCCGAGCAGAGCGCGGCCGCACCGCGCACCCGACGCGCCACGCCCCGCCCTGCGCCGGGACCGCGCCTCGATCCCGATCCGGGCCGCCACGTGATCCTCACCGCGCGCGGGATGATGGCGCGCGGCGAGACGGTGCGTGGCTCCTGCTACGCGTACCTCTCGGAGGTCTTCGATCGCGCGGGGCACGATGGCTGGCGCACGCGCACCATCGTCTACCAGGCAGGGCCCAATGGGCCGTATGCCGATCTCGATCTCATCCGCCCCGGCGACTGGCTCTACATCGTCAACAACCCAGACTCGACGCCCGTCGGCACGCACAGCGTGCTCTTCGTGGGCTGGGAAGACCGCGCGAACGGCTACGCGCACACCATCTCCCACGCAGGCTGGGCCGCCGGCGCGAGCCCCGGCCGCGAGAGCCACTACGACATCTCTCGCACCTACCGGATCATCCGACCGCGCCTCTGACGAGCCCGACGGGTGTGAAGAGGCCGAGTCGCGATCACTCCCAGAGGTCGAGTCACGGGCCAGCGATCAATGCCTGAGACTGGCCATGAGGCGGCCGCCACCGCGGAGCGCGGGGGCGCCGAGGCCGTCGAAGACGGCGCTCGCGTCGCCTTCGATCCACACGGCGCCCGAGCTCCACGAGAGACCGAGCGCGGCCGCCGCGCCGGTGCGGAGCCGCCAGCCCTCCTGGTCGCCGCCCACCACCGCCACATCGACTCCGGGAACCAGCGCCACGAGCCAGGCCACCTCGGACATGCGCGCGGCCGTGAAGATCAGCTGGAGTGAGAGATCGCCACGGCCTCCGATGGAGAGGCCGTCGAGGCCGAGCGCCAGCGCGCCGATCGACGTCGCGAGCACGAGCCTGTGATCCGCGAAGCGCACGAGCACGGGCCGCACACCGATCGAGAGTGAGCCACCTTCCGCGAGGGGCAGGACACTCGCGCCGAGCGTGAGCGGGATCGGCAGCGCGCGGAACGCGTAGCCGAGCTCGATCTCGAGCGGCAACGCGGCGGCGAGCGCGAGCTCTCCTTCGCGCAGCTCGATCGGCATCGACTGCGCGCGCAGAGGAGCCGCGACCCAGAGCGTGAGCGCGAGCGCTGCGATCGAGACGAGGCTCTGGCGGCGCATCGTCATGGCCCCTCGCGCGTGACGCCGGCGAGCCACTCCGCGTCGTCGTCGAGCGCATCGGCCGCGCCACCGACACGCGGCCAGAGCATCGCGTCCACGAGCCACCGAAGGTGCGCGCGCGCCGTGGCCTCGTCGATGGTCGCGATGCCGGCGGCCGAGGCCTCGCCCTCGCTCACGCGGTCGGCGATCTGCATGTGGTTCATGCCATCGATCACCGCGAGCGTCGCGGGCCGGCCGCTCGTCGCGAGCGCGCGCACTCCGTCGCTCGCCTGCGCGAGCGTCACGCGCGCGTCGGCGCTGCCGTGGATCGAGAGCGAACGTCCCGTGCTGCGCGTGCGCATCGAGCTCCCGGCCGGGAAGCTCGCGAAGAGCACGAGCTCGTCGAAGTCCTCGGGGTGCTCGTCCCAGAGCGAGGCCGCGACCACACCGCCGAGGCTGTGACCGAGGATCGCGGCGGGCGCGTCGTCCATCGTCCCTTCGAGCGGATCGCCCGGCTCGCGCGACCGATCCCGCAGGACCCGCAGCGCCGCGACCGCGTTCTCCTGCTCGAAGAACGCGAGATCGAGCGCGTGCGCGGGCACGAGCACCAGAAAGCCGCGCGTCGCGAGGTGCACCGCGAGCCACTCGTAGCGATCGGGCGAGACGAGCCCACCGTGCACGAGCACCGCGACGGGACGCCGACGCGCCCGGGCACCGGAGGCCTCGAGCGGCACGAGCACGGTGACGTCGACCGCGGCATCCACGCGCACGCGCACGCGTCGCGGCACGCGCAGCACACCGAGGGCGCCGCGCTCACCGAGCGAGGCGCGCTCTCTCGTCGGTGTCGCCGTGGGCGCGGGGTCCGCGACGATCGACGCCCCTTGCGTGCATCCGGCGAGACACGCGAGGAGCGCGAAGGTCGCGATCGGCCAGCCCGCTCGTTTCGGATACAGTGCCCGCATGTCGCTCTCGACGTTCGTCACCCGGAGTCTCGTCACCCGCAGTCTGGCTGTCGCGGCCCTCGCGGCGTCTTCACTCACGCTCGGCTGCGTCTCGACGGTCGTGCACGGGGGCACCGAAGGCGCGGGCAACCGCTATCAGCACTTCGCCGCCGGCTACCTCGGCTGTCGCGCACGCGAGATCACGATCGAGGAGTACGCCGAGGACACGAGCGGCAATGCCTCGTGGGTCGCGAGCTGCCAGGGCCAGCGCGTCGTCTGCGGCGGCTACACGGGCAGCTCGGTGCACTGCACCGAGGCCCGTGAGCTGCCGCCGATCGCGCAGTGAGCTCCGCTATTCGTCGTCCTTGGAGAGCTTCGCGAGGACGCTGAAGTCCTCGAGCGTCGTCATGTCGCCCTTCACCTCGCGGCCCGCGGCGACCTCCTTGAGCAGGCGCCGCATGATCTTGCCGCTGCGCGTCTTGGGCAGACCATCGGTGAAGCGGATGTCGTCGGGGCGCGCGAACTTGCCGATCTCGGTCGCGACGTGCTCGAGCAGCGCGTCCTTGAGCGTCTTGCCCGCGATCTCGCCCTGCTTGAGCGTGACGAAGGCCACGAGCGCCTGACCCTTGAGGTCATCGGGGCGCCCGACGACGGCGGCCTCGGCCACCGAGCGGTGCGCGACGAGCGCGCTCTCCACCTCGGCGGTGCCGAGGCGATGCCCCGCGACGTTCACGACGTCGTCGACCCGGCCCATGACCCAGAAATAGCCGTGCTCGTCGCGGCGCGCGCCGTCACCCGTGAAGTAGAGCGGCCAGGACTTGCCGCCCTCCTCCTGCGCCGGAAAGCGCGTGTAGTACGTGTCGCGGAAGCGCTGATCGTCGCCCCAGACGGTCCGCATGATCGACGGCCACGGGCGCTCGACGACGAGCAGACCGCCCTCGTTCGGGCCGGCCTCGGTGCCGTCCTCGCGAAGGACCTTCGGGCGCACGCCGAAGAAGGGGACCGTGCAGCTGCCGGGCTTGGTCGGGATGGCGCCGGGCATCGGCGTCATCATCATCGCGCCCGTCTCGGTCTGCCACCACGTGTCGACGATGGGGCAGCGCTCGGCGCCGATCATGCGCCGATACCACATCCACGCTTCGGGGTTGATGGGCTCACCGACGGTGCCGAGCAGACGCAGGGAGCTGAGGTCGTGCTTCATGGGGTAGTGATCTCCCCACTTCACGAAGGCCCGAATCGCGGTCGGCGCGGTGTAGAGGATGGAGACGCGGTGTCGCTCGATGATGTCCCAGAACCGCCCCGGATCCGGCTGGTTCGGGGCGCCCTCGTACATGAGGCACGTCGCGCCGTTGCAGAGGGGGCCATAGACGATGTAGCTGTGTCCCGTGACCCAGCCCACGTCGGCCGTGCACCAATAGACGTCTTCGTCCTTCAGATCGAAGACGTACTTGCAGGTCGAATAGGCACCCACCATGTAGCCGCCGGTGGTGTGGAGAACGCCCTTGGGCTTCCCCGTGGTGCCCGACGTGTAGAGGATGAAGAGCGGCTGTTCGGCCGGCAGCGCGGGCGCGGGGCACTTCGCGTCGACCGACTTCACGATGTCGTGCCAGTCGTGGTCGCGACCGGGCTCCATCGCGATCTCGTTGTGCGTGCGGCGGAGCACCACCGTGTGCTTGACGCCGGGCGTCTCGGCGAGCGCCTTGTCCACGTTCGCCTTGAGGGGCACCACGCTGCCGCGGCGCCACGCGCCGTCCTGCGTGAGGATGACCTTGGCCTGCGCGTCGTTGACGCGGTCGCGCACGGCCTCGGCGGCGAAGCCCCCGAAGATGACCGTGTGGATGGCGCCGATGCGCGCGCACGCGAGCATGCCGATCGCGGCCTCGGGGACCATGCCCATGTAGATCGCGACGCGATCGCCCGCCTCGACGCCGAGGCGCTTGAGCACGTTCGCGAAGAGACACACCTCGCGGTGCAGCTGGAGGTACGTGAGCACGCGGACGTCGCCGGGCTCGCCTTCGAAGATCAGCGCCGCCTTGTTCTTGCGCGGGCCGTCGAGGTGACGGTCGAGGCAGTTGTAGGCGAGGTTGGTCGTGCCGTCGGCGAACCACTTCGCGTGCGGCGCGTTCGAGTAGTCCAACCCTTGCTTGGGCGTCTGGAACCAGTGGAGCTCGTTCGCGAGCTCGAGCCAGAAGGCGTCGGGCTCCGCGATCGAGCGCTGGTACATGGCCTCGTAGGCCTCGCGGTTCGGGATGCGCGCCGCCTTGGCGAACGCTTCGGGGGGATCGAAGAGGCGCGCCTCGCGCGAGACGCTCGTGATGCTGGTCATCGGGGTCCTCGTGTCGTCGCGTCGAACGAGCGAGCGCGGCGGGTCGTGCATTGTCCTCGTCTGCCCGCGGGTTGGGAACCCCGATCCGCGTGGAGAAGCCGAGGGGCCGTGATAGAGGGCCGGCCGTGACCGTTCCCCGTTCCACGAAGCGCTCGCCCCGTGCGCCCCGTCCGGCGGCGGGTCGCGAGGTCGAGCGACCCGACGCGATGCCCGACGTCCCGCTGCGCGAGCTCGTCGATCTCGCCGGCAAGCGGGTCGTGCTCGCGCTCGACGGCGCGCGCTCGCTCGAGCGGCGCGGCCGGGCGATCACCGCGCACACGTTCGCCGATCCGGTGCGCGCGTTCGTGGCGGTGGCCAACCGCGCGCGTCACCTCGTCCGCGAGGGCTACGTCGAGATCCCGCCCTCGCGCGAGGCCGAGCCGGCGACTCTGGTCTCGTGGGAGAAGCTCGCCGCGTACGCATCGCGTCTCGACGCGTCGCGCTCCCTGCCGCAGCAGGAGCTCGCGATCGCGGTGGCGATCACGCCGGAGCTCGCGCGGCGTGAGCCACGCTGCGCGGCCGCGCTCGCGACCCTCACCCTCCTCGAGTGGCCGAGCACGTTCGACGTGGCCGGTGCGCTCCGCGAGCTCGACGAGCCCGATCTCGTCCTGGCCGACGTGCTCGAGCGGGAGCTCGCGCGCGAGGCCAAGGCGTACCCGATGGAGCTCGTGCGGCTCACCGCGCTCCACGGCAGCTCGCGCGGCTGCGCGCTCGCCCTCGAGGCGCTCTCTCGCACGCGTGATCCCGACGCATGGCTCGACGTGCTCATCGAGGGCGATCCCTTCTTCGACTCCACGCACGTGCCGACGCTCGAGGCGCTCGCCAAGCGCGCGCCGAGCCGCGACGTCGCGCGCATCCTCGGCGAGATCGCCGCCGAGCACGCGCCCCGTCGCAAGCGACGCTGACTCCCTCAGGCCAGCTCAGAACAGCTCGTCCGAGCCCCAGTCGGAGTCGCTGCTTCCGCCGCCCACCGTCTCCTGGAGGAGATAGGGGGTCACGGTGCCGAAGCTCACGCTGCGCCCGTCGAACGTGTCGGCGACCAGCGAGACGGCGCGCCACACCCCGGCCGTGAGGACGACGAGTACGACGATGCGTGAGAAGCACTGCCCCGGATCGATCGAGACCTCCGCGGCCGAGTCGCTGCCGGCGTGACCCCGCGAGGCGACGGCGACGACTGCCATCGTCGCGAGGGCGCCGAGCCCGCTCACACAGCCCCCTTCGCCGAGCGGCCCGGTGTCCT